>DUBV01000050.1 GCA_012960105.1 Thiotrichaceae bacterium
AAGGCATGGCTATCTCCTTCTCGTTGATAGCCATAGGTTAGTAAACTGTTACCTATGTACTTGTATTAATGTGTTACCGATGTGGGTGTATCGTACCCGGCCTTTCTTTTCGTTAGTTTTCTTTGGCCACGCAAAAAGAAGTGACTCGCCTTCAGGCGAAACATGAACCCAATGTTTACATATATAGCCCGACAACCTATATTTAAAAGTTCAATAACAAAACAATCTCAATTAGGAAAAAACAATGGCTAGTGGTTGGGCTCCCGAAGGAGCCGTTCAAGAACAAATCGATGCAAGCATCAAAGATGCGATCAAACAGGCTCAAAGCGAGATGCCTGTAGGCAAAGGCTTAACGCATTGCGAAGAATGCGAAGGCGAAATCCCTGAGGCTCGTCGTAAAGCCATTGCTGGCGTTCGTTTGTGTGTTAATTGCCAATCTGAAGTCGATAAGAATAAAGAGACTTTCGCTGGATATAACCGTCGGGGCAGCAAAGACAGTCAGCTTAGATAAGCCTTTGATTTATTTAATAAATTTGCAATAAAAAGCTTTTGATAACTTTCCTGTTTTATATCGTTTTACACTATACATAAAAAGCATTTCTGCGATAATAGCGCCACTGACGCTAAGAATCGTAGAGCTGTGGAAATGCTGATTTCCACGATATTCTCTCTACCTATTTACAATCTATACTTATAATAATTCCATTAAGGAGACACATCATGTCCGTATTAGTAGGCCGCGAGGCACCTGATTTTACTGCACCAGCTGTATTAGCCTGCGGTACCATCGTTGACGAATATAATCTGAAAAAAGAAATCAAAGGTAAGAATGCAGTTATTTTCTTTTATCCTCTGGATTTCACTTTCGTTTGCCCATCTGAATTAATCGCTTTTAGTAAGCGCGTAGAAGAATTTGAAAAACGTAATACGCAAGTGATTGGTGTTTCAATTGATTCACATTTCACTCATAACGCATGGCGTAATACCGATGTTAATAGCGGCGGTATTGGTGCTGTTAAGTATCCTTTGATTGCGGATTTAACTCATAGCATCTGTAAAGACTATGATGTTGAAACCCCTGATGGTGCTGTTGCTTTCCGCGGTTCATTCTTGATTGATACCAATGGCGTTGTTCGACATCAAGTGGTTAACGATCTTCCTTTAGGCCGTAATGTTGATGAAATGCTTCGTATGGTTGATGCATTACTATTCCACGAAGAGCATGGTGAAGTTTGTCCTGCTGGTTGGAACAAAGGTGATGCCGGCATGAAAGCTGATCCTGAAGGTGTTGCCGCTTATCTTTCTGAGAATGCTGACAAACTATAAGTAGCTTTCGAAGTAATTATAAAAGCCCGGTTTATCCGGGCTTTTTTATTTGTACCTTATTTAAGGCTATTTATTTAGCCCAGAGTAAGCTCATAGCTTATTCCATCTTCACTCTTTCCTGTTTTTCCTCTTTGCGAAGAAAAATAGAGTCGCTTTCCATCAGGCGTGAATGCTGGGCCGGTAATTTCTGATCTATCTTGACCCAATATTTGTACAAGTACATGTGGCTGGTAGTTATAATCCAGTGCAATGATTTGCATATTGCCACCGTCTTCTGCGATTAATAATTCGCCGGATTGCGAGACTTCAATATTATCAACGCCTGCAAGCAGGGGTTGCTTATAATTTGCAGCGTCATAAATTTTAGATATTACACCAGTATTAATATGATATTGCCAAACAACATTATCTATTTTTGTTGTAAATGAAATCTTTCCATCATGATATATAATACCTTCACCGCCTCTAAATCGCGCCGCTTGCATTACCTGATATCGAGCGGGTTTATCTGTAGCTAAAGGATCTTCGATCACTTCCCAATTTAATACACCTTTGTTTGGTACAGCAACTTGAAGTATACCTACGGTAAGATCATTTTTTACTTCTGGTTTAAAACGATATAAACAACCATCGCTACTGTCTTCTGTTAAATAAACATAACCGCTATTTGGATCTATCGCTGCAGCTTCATGATTAAATGATCCAAGTAAAGGTAATAGCTTTGCCTTTTGTTTTCCTTCGGGATCACATTCATAAACCTGTCCCTGATCACCATATTCTTCGCATGACAACCATGTGTTCCAAGGCGTTATTCCACCGGCGCAATTACGTGATGTATTTTTAAGAATAGGGTAGGCATCAACTATATCGCTTTTATTATTAAAACGAATTGCACCAACGCCACCTTGTTGTTTAGTTACTTCACTATTAGAAACATAGATCCAACCATCGTCATCCGTAGAAAAACAGGCGCCACCATCTGGTGCGTTATGCCAAATAAATGGTTTATTACTAATTACTGCTCTACTTGATTGAGCAACGATTCGAATCGAGCTACCTTCTGGGATAGCAATATTATGTGTTTTATCGAGAACGAGATTTTTAATTATAGTAGTCGCTTGAGTAAATCCAACTCGC
Organism: Thiotrichaceae bacterium; assembly: GCA_012960105.1. Lineage (GTDB taxonomy): Bacteria > Pseudomonadota > Gammaproteobacteria > Eutrophobiales > Eutrophobiaceae > UBA7359. The sequence goes on from DUBV01000050.1 coordinate 2,464, forward strand.
GGCATAAGCAAATGGCTTAAACCGAGCATAGCGTACTGTATGAATCTTCGGCGGGAAGTAATGGACTTCATTGTTCTAGTTTAATCAAAGGTTCCTATGTAAATACTTAGTAATTAGGATCATACATATAATCTTTTATTTTATTTTCCAGATCGTCAGGTCGTTTCGATTTTGTTGTCTTGCCTGCATAAGCATGTTCGGCAACTGCCAGAGCAATATTGTATGAGACTTCTCGAATATTTTTTAGTGGCGGGTAGATCATGCCTTTATCAAAATCTTCCTGTGTCACTTGATCTGCCAATACTTGCGCCGCAGTTAAAAACATATCTTCTGTAATAACCGTCGTTTCACTAATAATGGCACCTAGACCTATACCTGGGAAGATATATACATTATTACCCTGACCTGGCGTGAGTTCTTTATTACCATAATCTACTGGTGGAAATGGACTGCCACTGGCAAATATAACTCTACCCTCACTCCAATCATAAGCTTCCATTGCGGTACATTCCGCACGTGATGTAGGATTAGAAAGCGCGAAAATAGTTGGACGTTCATTTACTTTCGACATAGCTTCAACAACGTCATGCGTGAATGTGTTCGGCGAGCCTGTTGCGCCAATTAAGACATTAGGTTTGATATCATTAATCGCATCTATAAAGCCAAGCTGTTCATAGTCATGCATATAAGGCTCATTATGTGGCAATATGCCTTTGCTACGTCCCTTTACAAGTAAGCCTCCGGGATCAACAAACCATAGCCTTTGCCTGGCTTCATCCCCGGTAAGTCCTTCCTGTTGCAAGGCATAACATAATAAATCTGCAATCCCTGTTGCAGCGGATCCTGCTCCCAGGAACATGATCGTCATATCCTTGAATTTTGATCCTGAAATTCGTATGCTGGCATATATGCCAGCTAATGCTACGCTGGCCGTACCTTGTATATCGTCATTAAAACATAGCACCTCATTTCTATATTTATTTAGTAAGGCGTAAGCATTCGGCGTTAAAAAATCTTCAAATTGAATCAATGCTTCAGGGAAGGTCTCTTTTACGCCCTGTATAAATTCATCGATAAAATCATTGTATTCATCACCGACAATTCTATTTTGGTTCAAGCCTAGATAATATGCATCGTGATGAAACTCAACATTATTGGTTCCAACATCAAGCATGATAGGTAGACATTGATGTGGTTTGATTCCAGCACAGGCAACATATAAAGCTAACTTGCCGATAGGAATACCAATGCCATTAGAACCTAAATCACCAAGCCCTAATATGCGCTCACCATCAGTTACAACAATAATTTTTATATCTCTATACGGCCAGTTTTCCAATACTTCTTTAATCTCACCTTTATCTTCAACTGTAATATACATACCTCTGGGTCGACGAAACATATGCGCATATTCTTTACACGCCTGTCCTACTGTTGGCGTATAGATTAATGGCATGACTTCTTCTATATGTTTAATGACCAGTGTATAAAACAATTTTTCATTTCTGGCCTGAAGCGCAGTTAAAAAAACATATTTTTCAATGTCGTCTTGTTTACGACGCATGTTTTTTAAAGTTCTTTCTAATTGTATTTCGGGAGAAACAACTTTTGGGGGGAGAAGGCCGCGCAATTTATGATATTGTCGTTCTTCTAATGAGAAGGCCGTGCCTTTATTAACCGAGGCACTATTAAGCGCTGAAAATCCTGTTAGTGTTGTTTTCTTATCCATGATTCACTAACCCTTAATTACATTTCCGGAAAGTTACCTGCATGTTTTTCTATCCATTCTATTGCTGCTTCTTCACTCGTTATTTCTCGACCTTCATTGTGTATAAGCTCATTACGATAATGTTCGATATGACATATCTGTTCAACCATGCGCAGTAAAAACATTTTGTTCTTGCTTACAATAAATTCGATGGCGACCTCATAAATATCGTTACTTGGTTTGCACCAAACAGCCCTGCCATTAATTTCAAAACCGGGGTCAATACATTCAACCTTCATTTTTACTGAACTGCCTTTATCGACAGGCTTTTCACAAAGACAACTAACGCCACCAAAACTAACATTACTTAATGTATTTATCTCTGATGTCACATCCCCGTCTTGTTTTGTTAATTGGACAGGAATGCTGGAGGGGTGACGAATAAACTCTCTCAATAAATCACTCCGATTAGTTTGCAAACCTAAACTTATACCCTGTTATCGACAAAGAGTTAACTTTATTAAATAAAAAAAGACCTGTTACGCCTTTTAATAAGTTAAAACAAAAATCTTATAATGCTACTAACCAAAACTAATCTTGTTCTCAAGGTTAGTTCTTGAATCGGCATTTCTCAATGCTTCTTCAAGTTCAATACGACCATCTTTATATAAATTAAGTAGCGCCTGATCAAAAGTTTGCATGCCTTTCTGTCCACTTGAATCCATGGCCTCCTTAATTTCATCTATCTCACCCTTGAGGATAAGTTCTGCGATATGTGGCGTATTAATCAGGATCTCAATCGCTGCACAACGTTTTCCATCAACTGCCAATACCAGTCGTTGCGAAATTATTGCTCGAACATTCAATGACAAGTCCATAAATAATTGTTTATGGTAATCTTGTGGAAACATATTAATCACGCGTTCCATGGCCTGGTTCGAATTATTCGCATGCAAGGTGGAAATGGCCAGATGGCCGGTATTAGATAACTCAAGTGCAGCCTCCATGGTTAACCTGTCTCGAATTTCACCGATCAGAATCACATCAGGTGCTTCACGTAGAGAGGCCTTTAGTGCATTCGCATAAGATTGCGTATCTACACCGACCTCGCGTTGATTAATTATAGACTTGATATTTGGATGACTGAATTCGACCGGATCCTCGATGGTTAATATATGACCTGTCATATTGGTATTACGATGATTGATCATCGCCGCCAGGGTGGTTGATTTACCAGAGCCCGTTCCACCGACCATCAGGATAAGCCCTCGCTTGTTCAGAATGAGTTCATTTAATATATCAGGAACACCAAGCTGGTCTGTGGTCGGAATTTCATTCGGAATGCGGCGCAAAACCATACCAACTGCACCTCGTTGGCGAAAGACATTTACCCGAAAGCGTGCTTTATCTGCTAGCGGTATAGCAAAGTCACATTCCATTGTTTCTTCAAAATGCTTTTTTTGATGATCATTCATTATTCCGTAGGCTGCGGCCTTGGTCAGATCAGCAGTTAATATCGTCTTGCCTACGGGAGTCGCTTTACCTTCTATCTTAACCTTGATCGGAGAGTTTGTTGTCAGAAAAAGATCGGAGGCATCTTTTTCAACCATTAATTTTAGATAAGGAGTGATATCCATATGAATTAATTACCGTATGTTATGTCTTTCTTTAATATATCCATCTGCAAAAATATTAACGCACCATTCCTGATTCTTCATCTGTCTCTTCAAGAGCCAAGTGGTCAAGACCTTCTAAGGCATCTCTTCCTTTAGATTCTTTACCCTCGAGTTTAATTCTCAAGCGCAATTCATTCATCGAATCAGCATTACGCAAGGCATCTTCAAGTTTAATTTTATCTGCTTCGTATAAATCATATAACGCCTGATCAAATGTTTTCATACCTAGTTCATTCGACTTGGACATGATACTTTTAATCTCATGTACTTCACCTTTTAAAATCAAATCTGAAATCAACGGTGAATTTAAAAGTATTTCAATTGCGGCAGCTCTGCCCTTACCATCCACTGTTTTTAACAAACGCTGAGCAATAACCGCTTTTAGATTAAGCGACAAATCCATCAACAACTGCATTTTACGTTCTTCAGAGAAGAAGTTAATAATCCGATCCAAAGCCTGGTTAGCACTATTTGCATGCAGAGTAGCCATAGCTAAGTGACCCGTTTCTGCAAAGGCAATACCAAACTCCATGGTTTCCTTATCACGAATTTCACCAAGCAGGATGACATCGGGCGCCTGACGCAGCGTATTCTTTAATGCAATTTCCCAGTCATCACAGTCCACACCAACTTCGCGTTGCATAACGATGCAATTTTTATGTGGGTGCACATATTCAATCGGATCTTCAATGGTAATAATATGGCCGTAGGTATTCTGATTACGATAATCGAGCATTGCTGCTAATGAAGTTGATTTACCAGAACCGGTTCCACCCACCATGATCACCAGACCATTCTTGGTCATCACCACATCTTTTAGAACTTCGGGCAAACCTAGTTTATCAATCGTCGGCACATCGGTTTCAATGACACGCATGACCAAACCGCACCAGGTTTGTTGTATAAATGCATTTGCACGAAAACGTCCTATACCAACAGGCGCTACGGCAAAGTTACATTCCTTTGTTGCTTCATATTCCTTTAATTGCTTGTCGTTCATGACCGCATAAACAAGCGCTTTGGTGTTTTCTGGCGTCAGTTCAGTCTTGGAAACTGGCGTCATCTTACCATCTATTTTCATGGCTGGTGGAAAGCCAACTGTGATGAACAAATCAGAACCACCCTTCTCAATTAATAACTTGAGAAGATCCCGCATGAATTTTATCGCCTGTTCTCTTTCCATCTAACCCTCTCCTGATTCAGGAATTAGTACAACTCTAATAATTAGGATATCTTAAACATAGTAATTTTTTCGTGAGTACGGAGAAGTACCACACGCAGAACCGCAGTGTATGAACTAATACATGAGAATTCGAGCATGGAACTGACAAAGCTACCATTAATCATTTTTAATGAACGACATATTAAATTGCGAAAAATGTGCATTTTTTGGTATCCGCTAGAAGTTATCTTTATTGGCTGCTTTGGACATCGCCTCTTGACGTGTCACCACATTCTTTTTAACTAGCTCCATAAGATCTTGATCCAGTGTCTTCATACCAAACTGTTGACCGGTTTGGATTGCTGAATACATTTGTGCAATTTTATTTTCCCGAATCAAGTTACGAATAGCCGGTGTACCAATCATGATTTCATGTGCCGCTACTCGGCCACCACCTTGCTTTTTCAATAAGGTCTGAGAAATAACACATTTTAATGATTCCGATAACATCGCACGTATCATATCTTTTTCTGCAGCCGGAAATACATCGACAACACGGTCAATAGTTTTAGCTGCGGAACTGGTATGCAATGTACCAAAAACCAAGTGACCTGTTTCCGCCGCTGACAGTGCCAATCGAATAGTTTCCAAATCTCGCATTTCACCAACAAGAATAACGTCTGGATCTTCACGTAATGCTGAACGCAATGCTTCGTTAAAACCGAGTGTGTCGCGATGTACTTCACGTTGGTTAATTAGACATTTTTTACTTTTATGAACAAATTCGATGGGATCCTCTACCGTCAGAATATGGCCATATTCGTTGTCATTTTTATAATCAACCATTGCTGCTAATGTCGTTGATTTACCAGAACCGGTAGGCCCTGTAACCAATACTACGCCGCGAGGGGTGTTAGAAATTTCTTCAAAAATCTTCGGCGCACCAAGTTGTTCAAGAGAAAGAATTTCCGAAGGAATGGTTCGAAACACACCTGCTGCACCACGATTTTGGTTGAAGGCATTAACTCGAAAACGTGCCAAGCCAGGAATTTCGAAAGAGAAATCGCACTCCAGAAATTCTTCATAATCCTTACGCTGTTTATCATTCATGATGTCATACATCAAATCATGAACTTCCTTATGGTCCATTGTCGGAATGTTGATGCGGCGCATATCACCATCAACACGAATCATTGGGGGCTCACCTGCAGATAAATGCAGATCCGAACTACCATTTTTAACACCAAAGGCTAAAAGTTCACCAATATCCATTTATCTCTCCCATTTAACTAATGACATAGATGAGCATGCATGTTGCAATATTATTCTCTGTTTTACATGCAAAGGGGGTGAAACTAATAGATCATAATAATCGTTATAATTTCACCACGCATACTGTTGTTAATATTACTATATTTTAAGTTGTAGACTACTGAATAATACGTCTTTTTATGAAAATCACAGCCAAACTCGATCAAATACGCAAAGATATAAGTGTAGCTGAAAAACAATTCCATCGTGACCAAGGTTCGGTATGCTTATTAGCTGTAAGCAAAACTCGAACTACCGATGAAATAATAACGGCGATAAGTGCAGGCCAACGTCATTTTGGTGAGAATTATTGTCAGGAAGCTGTTGAAAAAATAGAGGAAATTAACAATCCTGAAGCAATTTGGCATTTCATCGGTCCAATTCAATCAAATAAAACCAAACAAATTGCCTCCTGTTTCGATTGGGTTCACACAATCGATCGTATCAAAATAGCCCGTCGCCTTGATGAAGCCCGATCTGAAGATAAAGCAGCTTTAAATATATGTATTCAAATTAATATTAGCGGGGAAGATAGCAAATCAGGTATTACTCTTGATAATGCTGAGGATTTTATTAATCAACTTGAGCAATTTAAACGGCTAAGAGTACGCGGATTGATGGCATTACCTGCACCGACTAATGATTTCGACGAACAAAGAGCTGCTTTTTCACTATTAAATAAGAAGCTGCATGGCTTAAATCGAAATAAACCTGAACTAGATACCCTATCTATAGGCACGAGTCAGGATATGGAAGCTGCAATTGCCGAAGGCGCCACGATCGTTCGTATAGGCACGGCTATTTTTGGAGCACGCAATGCGTAAATAGTTAGAAATACTCTTTAAATTGCCCCTTGAATTAACAATAGTAGCCCTGATATTTTGTTTATACACCGTTATACTTTTCACCCTTAACATTTATAAAGTTATTAAATATGCAAAACTGCACAATAGCATTCATTGGCAGCGGCAATATGTCGCGTAGCTTGATTGGCGGCCTAATTACCAATGACGTTAAACCAGAACAATTGATCGCCACCGATCCCGATAGTGAACAGCGTGATGCCATTGCTAAGCAATTCGGCATCTCTACATTAGAAAATAATAACGAAGCTGTAGCCAAAGCTGATGTCATCCTTCTCGCTGTAAAACCACAAGTTATGCATGAAGTTGTTAGTAACATTGCAGATGCCGTTAAAGGAACGTCTAAACTAGTGATCTCTATTGCTGCCGGTGTAAGGCTAGCTTCAATTACAGAGTGGTTAGGAGAGTCTGCTGCTGCAATACGAGTGATGCCTAATACCCCAGCATTAATCCAGGCAGGCGCGGCGGCTTTATACGCCAATGAACACGCTACCGAAGCACAAAAAAATACTGCAGAAGCCATGCTACGTTCAGTTGGCACAGCAATCTGGCTAGACTCAGAAGATCAAATGGATGCGGTCACCGCATTATCCGGTAGTGGTCCAGCTTATTTTTTCTACTTCATGGAAGCCATGGAAAAAGCCGCTATAGAAATGGGACTAAGCAAAGAAAATGCAAGATTACTCACTATTGAAACAGCAGTTGGCGCATCGAAAATGGCGCTATTATCTTCATCGGACCCAGCGACACTACGTAAACAAGTCACTTCACCTGGTGGCACAACAGAACAAGCTTTGAATACCTTTATACAAGGTAAAATGGATGAACTAGTACAAAAGGCAATGGAAGCAGCAAAGCAACGCTCCATTGAATTATCACAATCATTTGGTAAATAGATATGGGCGGAAGTTTTATACAAGCAGCTGTTTTTTTAATTGAGATTATTTTCGGACTTTATATTCTCGCTGTTTTATTACGCTTCTTACTAGCAAGAGTACGCGCAGATTTTTACAATCCTCTATCTCAATTTATCGTCAAAATTACCAACCCACCGATAAAACCCTTACGTCGTTTAATCCCCGGTTATTTTGGAATCGATTGGCCATCAATCGTTTTATTATTCTTAGTACAAGGACTGGAAATAATTTTAATCTCACTCGTAGCCAGCGGCCACGTGCCATCACCCCTGGGATTATTTGTACTCACCCTGGCTTATTTGATAAAAGAAGTAATATATGTGTACCTGTTTATTATTTTTATCCAAATTGTAATCAGTTGGATAAACCCTGGAGCATATAACCCTATCACTGTAATCATGTATCAACTAAGTGAACCCATATTAAAACCCGCACGTAAATTAATTCCCTCAGCTGGAGGTTTCGACTTCTCACCGATGGTCGTTATCATCTGTTTGCAATTGTTAATGATTTTACTAACTTCACCTTTGATGAAATTAGGTGCACAACTAGCAAGATAGTTTTATACCGATGTCTTTTTATCAATGGCAAAATAAAGACTTACTATTAAAACTACACGTACAACCCCGAGCAAAAGAAAATAGTATCACCGGCATACATGGTGAGATGTTAAAACTAAAAATTAAATCACCGCCGGTTGATAATAAAGCGAATAAAGAAATTGTTTCTTATCTTGCTAAGGAATTTAATGTTACTAAATCGAGTGTTGAATTAATTAGTGGACAGATTAGTAGGGACAAGAGGTTTTTAATTAAGGAAGCAAAGGTTTTTCCGAAGTGGTTTAAAGAGTTATCAGAGCAGGCTTAATTAGGCGAAACCAATACAAAAACTGCTTATTTGAAGCTAAAGCTTCAAATCATAATTAGTAATTAAAGGCGCATGATCAGAAAACCGTTCATCCTTATAAATCGATACCGATTTAATCTTATCCTTCAACCCTGGAGTAACAATCTGATAATCAATCCGCCACCCTGTATTATTTGCCCATGCCTGTCCGCGATTTGACCACCATGTGTATTGATCCGGTTCCTGATTAACCACACGAAATGAATCCACCATACCGACTTCATCAAACAACTGATCCATCCATGCGCGTTCTTCAGGTAAGAAACCTGAATTCTTTTGATTTGCTTTCCAGTTCTTAAGATCAATTTCTTTATGCGCTATATTCCAATCGCCGCAAATAATATACTCACGTCTTTGGCGACGCATTTTTTTTAGTATGGGATTGAATTGATCTAGAAATTCATATTTAAGCAACTGTCGTTCTTCTTTTGATGAACCTGAGGGAAGGTATAACGACACGACGCTTAGTTTGCCAAAATCTGCTTGTAGATATCGGCCTTCTGTATCCGCAACTTCCCAACCAAGCCTGTCAGTAATTTTATCGGGTTTTTTCTTACTATAAATTGCTGTGCCGCTATAACCTTTTTTAACGGCATCATTAAAACAGGCGTGATATCCCTTGGGTTGCAGTATTTCTTCTATAAGTTGTTCCGTGTGTGCTTTGGTTTCCTGTATACAGATTACATCGGCTTTTTCTTTTTGTATCCAGTCAAAAAAACCTTTTCGATGTGCGGCACGAATACCATTAACATTTGCACTGATTACTTTCACTTCTGTCTCCCGTTTATTTTGTTATTATACGACTACATAGATGTAGCCGGTAGGGCTAAGAAGGACGATGAACACGGAAGTTCGAGTGTCGCGTTCGCAGGAAGCGAAGGAGCGACTGCTAAAGCCGCATGATAAACAATTGTAAATATTATAGGAAAGCAGATGGAACAGTATCAAAAAGAATTTATTGAGTTCGCTATCGAAAAGCAGGTGTTACGTTTTGGCGAATTCACACTAAAGTCAGGCCGAGTAAGTCCTTATTTTTTCAATAGCGGTTTATTTAATGACGGTAAAAGCCTGACAAAATTGGGGCAGTACTATGCCCGGGCAGTTATGCATTCTGGCATGGAATTCGACATGATTTATGGCCCTGCTTACAAAGGAATTCCTCTAGCTTCAACAATGGCAATTGCTTTTCAACAAGATCATCAAACTAATTACCCATTTTGCTTTAATCGAAAAGAGGTAAAGGATCATGGCGAAGGCGGTATTACCTTCGGCGCAGATATTAATGGCCGAGTCTTGATTATTGATGATGTCATTTCAGCCGGCACATCTATTAGAGAATCAATTGAAATTATTACATCAAAAGGTGGCTCAACAGTTGGTGCTGTTATTGCTGTTGATAGACAAGAACGCGGCTTAGGCGAGCAATCTGCAATTCAGGAAGTGGAACAACTACACAATATTAAGGTCATAAGTATTGTCAGCCTTGAGCACATCATTACTTATTTGGCTGAACATAGTGAAATGCAAGCGCATCTTGATGCTATTAATGCTTACGAAAGTCAGTATGGCGCTGCTAAAGCATGATTTGAGACGCGAGGCATACTATACTCACGCACTTGGATACAATTAAATACACAGTCAGGAGAAACGCTGTGAGAAAGCAATTATTTAGTACTTTAGTTATTCTGTTATCACTAAGTGGACTAATTTTTTCAGGCTCTGTTCAAGCAAGGATGAAATGCTGGAAAAATGATGAAGGCGTTAGAGAATGTGGAGATAAAATTCCACCCGAATTTGCACAGAAAAGTCATGAGGAACTAGGAAAAGGCGGTCTTGTAAGGGAAAAAACTAAACGCGCTTTAACGGACGAAGAATTAGTTGAACAACAGCGCTTGGATAAAATTAAAGCTGCTGAAGAAAAAGAGCTCGCAAAACAACAGAAAAAGGATGAAATACTACTTAATACTTTTAGTAATGTTGAAGATATCGAAAGAGCCAGAGATGAACGCGTCACTGCATTAGAAGCAGCTATTAGCTTGACTAAAGGTCGAAATGAAAAGATACATAGCGAACTTGATAAACGTATCCAAAAAGCAGCAGCAGCAGAAAGAGCAGGCAAAACACCTTCCGAAGCATTACTGAAAGATATTGAATCTTTAAATCGACAGCTAAAGAACAATGAGGTATTTATAGAAGGAAAACATGCTGAACAAGAAGTAATTAAAACCGAGCATGCTAAAGACATAGCCCACTTTAAAAAGCTTAAGGGAATAAGTGATTAAATGTAAGTATTCGTACTATCTGAATAAACCTGTACGCATAGCAACCCACTGATCAGCCCAATGTTCAGTGGGTTTTTTTGTGAAAGAACTACGCACAAACTGAGATAGTTTTCCTTCTATGTGAGTCAACATTTGATTCGATGCTGCTTCCATATTACTAATCGCCCTAGGACCGCCACTTAAATTAGCTTCTCGTAATATTTGTCTAAACTGCGTATCAAGTCGTTCAAAAAACTGCATCACTCGTGTTCGTAAACGTTCATTCTCTCCCAGCAAGGCATCGCCAATTAAGATACGTGTTATTCCCGGATTCTTTTCAGAAAACCCCAACATCAATTGGATAATTTTTTCACAACGCACTGTTGCATCAGTTTCATTATTAACAATTTTATTAATTAAACCAAAAACTGATTCCTCAGCAAAATCTATCAACGCTTCAAACATTTTTGCCTTACTTGCAAAGTGTCTATATAAAGCAGCTTCCGAAACACCAACTGCTTTGGCAAGGCTTGCTGTTGTAATACGAGCCCCTGGATTTGTTTCCAGTTCGCTAGCCAGCACTTCAAGAATTTGTTGTCGTCTATTTAGTTTGTTATTTGTCGTCATTATTAAATATTCTTAATTTTTATGATTTACTATTTCGCCCATGAATTAAAGTACCAACTCCTACATCTGTCAGTATCTCCAGTAAAACAGCGTGTTCAACACGGCCATCAATAATATGAGTTGTTTTTACGCCCGCATGAACGGCATCTAATGCGGAACGTATCTTCGGCAACATACCGCCATGAATAACGCCTTCTTCTATTAGCTTGTCGACTTCATCTGCAGACAAGCCAGTTAAAACATTACCATCAGCATCAAGCAATCCTGCCGTATTTGTTAACATGACCAATTTCTCTGCGCCTAATACTTCTGCAATTTTCCCGGCTACCAGATCGGCATTAATATTATAGGATTGGCCTGCTTCATCAACACCCACCGGCGCAATAACAGGAATAAAATCACCCTGCATCAACATATCAACAACGGCAGTATCAATGCTATCAACTTCACCAACATGTCCTATATCAATTATTTCTGGCACCTCAAGTTCAGGACCACTTCGTTTTACCTCCAGTTTTCTGGCTCGAATTAAACCACCATCCTTGCCACTTAAACCTACGGCGTTACCACCATGTTGATTAATAAGATTTACAATCTCTTTATTTACCAAACCACCTAAAACCATTTCCACTATATCCATGGTTTCGCTATCGGTTACACGCATGCCTTCAATAAATTCAGACTTTTTACCCAACTTTTCCAATTGAGCGCCAATCTGCGGACCACCACCATGCACCAGCACAGGATTCATACCTACCAGTTTCATCAACACAACATCTCGCGCAAAACCGGATTTAAGTTTGTCATCAGACATAGCATTGCCACCATATTTGATAACAATAGTCTTGCCTCTAAACTTCCGTATGTAAGGTAAAGCTTCTGTTAAAACTTCGGCAATATAAGCTGGGTTTTTATCTGAATCTGACATCGTTGTTTCGTTAAAATAATGAACTTGGCTCTGTTAAAGTTACTTAAATATATTTACAAAAATAATAACCTATTTTTAAAATGGTATTTTAACATCCGGTAGAACGAGTTGAATTGCCCCACGAAATTCAGACTTGATACGTTCAAGCACTGCTTCGCTTTCTCCTTCAAACCTCAAAATAATATAAGGCGAAGTATTTGAAGGCCTAGCTAATCCCCAACCATCACTATATTCAATTCGTAAACCATCAATATCAATAATTTCTGCATTTGACACCGCTATTTTTTTTGTTAATTCTTCCATAAAACTGGCATGCATTTCTTCATCTACAGGCAAACGCAATTCAGGAGTTGAAAACCCATCCGGGAGTTCAGCAAACAACTCTGTTGGAGTTCCCTCACTATTGCCAAATATTTCAACAAAACGTGCCGAGGTATATAAAGCATCATCAAAACCATACCAACGTTCTTTAAAAAAGATATGACCACTCATCTCGCCCGCTAGTGGCGAATCAACTTCTCTCATTTTATTTTTAATAAATGAATGGCCTGTTTTCCACATTAATGGTTCGCCACCATTAGTTTCAATTATTGATTTTAAATAACGACTACATTTAACATCAAAAATAATTTTTCCGCCTTGATTACGAGAGAGTACATCTTTAGCCAATAACATTAATTGGCGATCTGGCCAGATGATATTACCTTCTGCATCTACCACGCCTAGACGATCACCATCACCATCAAAAGCAAAACCAATATCTGCACCTTCTGCTTTGACTCTTTCAATTAGTTCTTGCAGGTTTTCAGGTTGACTCGGATCAGGATGATGATTAGGAAAAGTACCATCAATATCACAATACATTTCAATGACATCATGACCGACAGCATTGAGTAGTTGCGGCGCTAATGTGCCAGCTACACCATTGCCACAATCAACAACGATCTTTAATGATGAACCCAGAGCAACAGGAATGTCTTCTGAAATTCGTCGAACGTAATCTGCTGAAATATCAGTATGACGAAGATCGCCTTGTCCACTGTTGTGTTCGCCCGCTACTGCACGACTTTGAATTTCCTTGATCTCATCGCCACTTAGTGTTTTGCCCGCCAACATAATTTTAAGGCCATTATATTCAGCCGCATTATGACTCCCCGTAAGCATAACACCGCTACCAGTTTCCAGATGGTATGTTGCAAAATACAATACAGGCGTTGGCACAACACCTATATCAATCACATCGCGACCAGTACTACGTAAACCTTTTATTAACGAATCACCTAGCATCGGGCTGGAAATTCGACCATCGCGAGCAACCACAAGAGCTTGCTGGCCTTGCTCATGAGCCATAGAACCAATGGCGCGACCAATTTCATAGACGACTTCTTCCGTTAAAGTTTCACCTGCAATACCGCGGATATCGTAAGCACGAAAAATAACCGGAGCAATTTGTAATCGCTTGTCTTCTTTATCTGTTTCGCCCTGATTTACTTCATCTGCAAGAGGTTCTACAGTATCTGCTTCTGAATCAAAAAGAGGTGCTGCCATCATAGTCGCATCATCGCTAGCTAGTCCTTGCGAAACTGGCTTTAGGTTAGCTGTAATACGATCGCCTTTTGGTAATTGCGGGATCATATGTTCAACACCAGGGTGTGCGCCTTCGGCAATAGCACGTACAGCGCCTTCATAAGTTACTAAATCATCACCTGAATTACTTGCAGAAGATGAGCTGGCAGAAGCGAAACCTCTTTTTTGCATAACAAAATAAACAGCTCCGCCAATAAGTAACAATAAAACAATGATCGGTATGATTGGGAGACCAGAAGAAGTTTCTTCATTTGCAGCAACCATTTTTTCACCCGCAGACCAATAAGCAATCGTCCAATGCGTATCATTAACACTAACCGTCGTCGCTTTACCATGCCTTAACGTAGCATCACCTATTTTTGTTAATACTAATGTCCTGCCTGAGGCACGTTGCGTCAATTCCGCGTAACCGCCTTCAATAGTTAAATCTTTCGCAAGCTCATCAAAATAATTAATGCTTATACTCAAATGCAAAAGACCAATTAGTTCAAAGGCGTTGTTAGTAACTCGTTCGACCATAACGATATGTTCATTTGGAGATCCAAACAGATGTACTTCTGTATTTATCTGACTTCTGGTTTCTGCTTTCTTGAGCATATCTATGGAAGCGTAACTAAATGGAGGCACCGAAGCATTATCAAGCTCATATGATTTCGGTTTTATATAACGTAATTTTAAAGCTTGCTCGAATCTTGACTGCTTTTCTTCTGCAGCCGCAATCAGCGCTGTGTCTTCAGCGCCACTTGCAAATAAAGAAATGGTCTGTTGCTCTCTAGCAAGGACTGAAAGTCTGTCTTTTATTAAACCCAGGTCTTTTTGTACTTGAGTTGCTGTATCGCGCGCCTTTGCCTCTATCGCTTCACGCTTTGCTTTTTCTGCATCAGCAGAAATTTTTGAATACAACGCCCAGCCACCACCGACAACGACAAAAAAGACAATAACACTTACCGATATAATAGCTGCCTGTCTGATAACTCGTCGGCTAAATCGCCTGTTAGTAACTGGCCCATCAACCATTAACTTTCTCCACTGTCTTTGTGCTTGGGTCATGAGACACACCTGTATGACCAAAGCCACCTGCGCCTCTCATTGTCTCAGTAAATGAATCGACAAATTCGAAGCTCGCTTGTACAACAGGAACTATCACCATTTGTGCAATTCTGTCTCCCGGATTAATCGTAAATGACGACTCACTTCTATTCCAACAAGAAACAAAAATTTCGCCTTGATAATCCGAGTCAATTAATCCGGTTAAATTTCCTAAAACAATGCCATGTTTATGTCCTAGGCCTGAACGCGGTAACAACATAGCTGCGTATGCATTATCAGCAATATGAATAGCAAAGCCCGCGGGTATTAATATAGTTTCCCCGGGGGTTATATTAAGAACATCATTAATGCATGCACAGAGATCCAGACCAGCAGAGCCTTCTGTTGCATAATTTGGCAAAGGAAATTCATTTCCCAAACGCTCATCAATGAGTTTTATTCGTATTTTTTCCATTATATTGATCAGCAATAAGACTTATCAGGTTTCTCGCCAATCTGTTTTTTGGCGCTTGTTGTAATTGTTTTTGTCCTGTTTTCCAGAATACCGTCATTGCATTTGTATCAACATCAAATCCCGCATTATCTCCCACCAGATTAGCTGCAATCATATCCAGTTTTTTAGAACGTAATTTTAATTGTGCATTTGACTCAAGATTTTCCGTCTCTGCAGCAAAGCCAACCGAAAAAGGTGCGCTTTGTAGTGCAGCAACTTCTAACAGAATATCAGGATTTTTCTTTAACTTTAACTCAAATGAGTCACTGGATTTTTTTATTTTTTGTTGTGATATTGTTTCCAGACTGTAATCCGCTACCGCTGCGGCTGAAATAAAAATATCAGTATCACTAATTTTTTGCATTACTGCACTATGCATCTCCGCTGCAGAACTTACATTTGTTACTTTTACTCTTTCCGGTTCCGGCAAATTAACTGGCCCAGAAATAAGTGAAACATCTGCTCCCGCCTCAAGTGCTGCCATAGCTACGGCATAACCCATTTTTCCAGAACTACGATTACTAATATATCGTACCGGATCAATCGCTTCACGAGTGGGACCTGCAGTAACCAGAATTCGAGAGCCTGTAAGAATGTTTGTCTCAAATGTTTTTGCTGTTAATAAGGCAAGTTCATCTGCTTCGAGCATACGGCCAGGACCATTTTCACCACAAGCCTGATCACCCTCTGCTGGACCAAGAATAACGACACCTCTGGTTTTCAATTTTTCCAGATTCTCTTGTGTCGCTGCGTTTAACCACATTTGCTGATTCATCGCTGGGGCAACTAATATTGGGACATCTGCAGCCAGACACAAAGTGCTTAATAAATCGTCAGCATAGCCATTTGCGACTCTGGCGATAAAATTTGCACTGGCAGGTGCAATCAGGATTACGTCCGCCCACCGAGCTAATTCAATATGCCCCATTGCTGACTCTGTTTCCAAATCCAGCAATTCTGTGTGCACGACTTTTCCTGATAAGGCCTGAAAGGTTAATGGCGTAACAAATTCTGTGGCTCCGCGCGTCATAACGACTTGCACATCAGCACCATTCTTTTGCAATAAACGCAGCAAAACGGCAGTTTTATAAGCTGCTATGCCTCCTGTCACCCCTAATAGAATTCGTTTACCGGTTAATCGATACATATGTTTTTGATTTTACCTTATTATTACTATCAGTGATGTACATAATTATGGATTTAGCATGTACTCACATACATTTAAAAGTAACTGTAACAAGGAGTGTTACCGATGCCCATATCCAGCTGGCCAGCTCAAGAGCGGCCTAGAGAAAAATTATTAGAAAAAGGGCCTGCTGCCCTGTCAGATGCCGAAATACTCGCTATTTTCCTAAGAATCGGTCGTAAAGGCTTATCTGCTCTAGGTCTAGCACGAGAATTATTAGACAAATTTGGTGGCTTACGCCAGCTTATCGATGCCGATGAAAACCAGTTTTGCCAAATAAAAGGTCTGGGCATGGTCAAATACGCCCAAATCCAGGCTGCAATAGAGCTCGGTAGACGTTATTTACAAGCCGAATTGGAAGCAGGCGATATCTTCACTAGTCCGGAACAAACCCGTGAATTCCTTACTTTGAAGCTTCGGGCTTACCCTTATGAAGTATTTGCCTGCCTATATCTGGATAATCGTCATCGATTAATCAGTTTTGACGAATTATTCAGGGGAACCATTGATAGCGCCCAGGTTCATGCCAGAGAAGTAGTTCGATCCGCCATTAAACATAATGCTGCTGCGGTGATTTTGTCGCATAATCACCCCTCAGGCGTTGCTGAACCTAGCCAATCCGATGTTAATTTAACTCAGGAATTGAAAAAAGCCTTACAATTAGTCGATGTCCGCGTGCTGGATCACCTGATTATTGGCAGCGGTGAAGCCATATCACTGGCTGAACGTGGCTTGTTATAGAACAAATTGCATTAGAATTGCCCGAATGCTTGGATCCAGCGTTTATTACATGTACAATCCGCGCTCTTTTTTATTGTGAACAAACGAGAAGAATCATGTCACGAGTATGTGAAGTAACGGGTAAACGCCCTATGGCTGGGAACAACGTTTCCCACGCAAACAACAAAACAAAACGTCGTTTTATGCCAAACCTCCAATCTAGACGCTTCTGGATTGAAAGTGAGAGTCGTTGGGTTAGATTACGCGTCAGCACAAAAGGTTTACGTATTATCGATAAAGACGGCATCGAAAGTGTCTTGGCTGACATTAAAGCTCGTAATAAAGCAAACTAGGGGCGGACTAAGGTAAAATACTATGCGTGAGAAAATCAAACTTGTTTCTTCTGAAGGTAACGGTCATTTCTATACAACGACCAAAAATAAACGCACCAATCCAGATAAGATCGAAATCAAAAAATACGATCCTGTCGCTCGTAAGCATGTGATTTATAAAGAAGCCAAAATCAAATAATAAAAATAGCACCTAAGGGTGCTATTTTTTTGCCTAAAAATTTCCGCAAACAATCTGTACCACCGTTCAATAACTTCTAGTTTAGGGCTTTCTGCAAGCCAATTGTTAAATAAGCTTTTACTTTATATACAAAGAAACTTGCAACTTATGAAGTAATAAGAATAATAGCTCCGCAATGGAGAACGAAATTCTTATATCAGTTAAAGAGCTATCTCGTTTTTATGGACAACAACGTGCCATAGAGAACGTCAGCTTTAATGTTCATCGTGGAGAAATCCTCGGCTTTCTTGGACCAAACGGCGCGGGCAAATCAACCACCATGCAGATCATTTGTGGTGTTCTGGCTGCGAGTCATGGCTCTGTCAGCATCGCTGGCTATGATATATATGAGCAACCGCAAAAAGCAAAAGAACATATTGGCTTTTTACCAGAACAACCACCGCTATATGACGATCTCACTGTCGATGAATATTTAAGTTATGCCGGAAAATTACGCGGCATAAAAAAAGAAACACTTACCGAAGCCATTGAATTATGCAAAAAGCGCTGCGGCCTGGAAAACAACGGTTCTCGACTAATCGCAAATCTTTCCAAGGGTTATAAACAACGGGTTGGTATTGCTCAGGCAATTATCCATTCGCCTTCAGTTATCATCCTTGATGAGCCAACTTCCGGACTTGACCCACTACAGATTCGAGAAATTAGAGAGTTAATGCTAGAGCTGGCAGAAGATCATAGCGTCATATTATCAACTCACATACTCTCAGAAGTACAAAGCTTATGTGACCGCGTGTTAATTATAAATAACGGTACGATAGTGCTCGATCAAGCGATGGATCAACTACAAAATGAACCTGATAAAACGGATCATGTCGAAATAAGTTTACGCTATCCTCCCGCATTGGAAGCATTACTTAATATAGAAGGTGTTGCTTCGGCTGAAAGTATCAACAAAGATACTTTGCGACTTAATTTTAATGCTGACTTAGATGCAACTGATAGCATTGTTGAAAAAGCTGCCGCTGAAAAATGGGGACTATATAAATTAAATACTAGCGACACATCGCTCGAAACTATATTTATGCGATTGACCCATAGTGACTTTGCCCCAAGCGATAATATTCAAGCTGAAGAGGGCAGCGAAAATAATGAATAATATTATTTTTATTGCTGCCAATGAATTACGTCGGATGTTCAAATCACCTTTGGCCTGGATCATTCTTGCTACGGTACAATTTCTGTTAGCGATATTCTTTTATTTATTATTATCACAATACATGCAGCCTGTTAACGCAAGCAGCGGTTTAACAGAAATAGTTGTGTCAGGCATGTATCAAATCTCTGGTGTAATTATGTTGTTAGTATCGCCTTTACTAACTATGCGCTTGATAACTGAAGAACGCCGCCTTGGTACAATAAAATTATTATTCTCATCTCCTATTAGCATTACTGAATTAGTACTAGGAAAATATTTTGGCATGATTGCCTTTTATTGTTTGATATTAGTCATGATTAGCTTAATGCCGGCATCATTACTATTTGGCACGCAACTCGATCTCGGGCAAATCGCTTCTGGCCTTATAGGCTTGTTATTACTTACGTCCTCATTTGCAGCAATTGGTTTATTTATTTCTTCGCTGACCAAGCAGCCTTCTACAGCAGCGATAAGTACTTTTGGTGTTTTATTTTTACTCTGGATTATTAATGTTGCCGGCTCTAATTCTTCGGAAAACACAGCAGCAATACTTTCCTATTTATCTTTGCTTAAACACTATACCAATTTGCTAAATGGTATTTTTAATTCTGCCGATGTGCTGTTTTATATTTTTGTTAGTTTGTTTTTTATATTACTCACAATATGGCGGCTTGATGCGGAGCGAACCCATGGATAATTCAATATGTTCGTAACTGCAAAAACACGGCTGCAATCTCGCTTAAACAGTATTGTTATGTTTCTGTTACTTAGTATCGTTTTAGGTTTATTAGCCTGGCTTAGCCAAAAATATTCAACAGAATACGATTGGACAGCTAATGGCAGACATACTTTGTCAGAAGCCAGTCGCGAACTATTGGCTCAAATGCCTGATCCGATCGAGGTCACATCCTACGCACGTGAAAACTCTTTATTACGTGATACTATTAGAAAGTTCATTGGAAAGTATCAAACCCATAAAGCTGATATTGTATTACGCTTTGTAAACCCAGATGCAGTTCCTGATGAAGTTCGTAATCTTGGCATTAGTATTGATGGTGAAATTATCGTTCGTTATCAGGATCGCAGCGAACATGTAAGATCAGATAAAGAACAAGTTTTTACTAATGCCTTACAACGTCTAGCTCGTAATCAAGAAAGGTGGATAGCTTTTGTAGAAGGTCATGGCGAACGCAATGCACTTAGTGATGCAAATCATGATTTAAGTAACTGGGTTAAACAACTTTTTAATAAAGGCTTTCGAGCACAACCGATTAACCTGAGTGAAATACAAGCTATCCCTGATAACACCAGTATTCTCGTTATTGCCGGACCCCGCATCGATTATCTCGCAGGTGAGATTGAGCTTATCCTTAATTATATTAATGCCGGCGGCAATTTATTGTGGCTACAGGAACCTGGGCCTCTTTATAAGCTGGAAGTATTAGCGGAACAATTATCCATACAGTTTTATCACGGCGCAATCATTGATTATGCCGGACAATTGATTGGCATTGATGATCCAACTATTACATTAGTCACCAATAGTCTGTATTTGCCACATGCAATAACCGAAGGTTTCGAGTTCACCACATTGTATCCAATGGCCGGAGCCATTGAAATACTGCAATCTGATAAGTGGAATGCCAAACCTATACTGACAACAGGTGATCACACCTGGAACGAAACCGCCAAACTTGAAGGCACTGTTGAATTTAATGAAGATAGCGATACTCAAGGGCCATTAACGATAGGTTTAAGTCTCGAACGTGAGTTAGATATAGAAAAGAGTGATGAGCTCATTAGCAAGCAACAACGTATCGTTGTAATAGGCGACGGCGATTTTTTATCAAATACCTATCTCGCTAATAGCGGCAACAATGAACTCGGCACTCGTATCATTAACTGGTTAAGCAGTGATGATGAATTCATTTCTATACCGCCAAAAATTGCTAACGATACCACGCTTAATATTTCGCAGACCGTTTTAGGGTTGATAGGCGTCTTCTTTTTATTCATATTGCCCGCAGCATTGATCGTTATTGGTATCACGATCGGAATTCGTCGAAAGAAACAATAAAGTGAACAAACGTCTCTGGGTAAATATCGGCCTGCTTGGCTTAATAATTACTCTATGCCTTATTATTTTAAATAATGAGGAAGAAATAAAAAAAGAATTACCCCGTCTCTCAACAATAAATCAAAACGATATAAATCAAATTAAAGTATTAAGAAAAAATCTTGATGACTTTACGTTCACAAAAGAGGGAGACATATGGCACCTAGATTCTCCACGACAATTTCGTGCCAATAATGCACGTATCAATGCCATGCTACGGATGCTCAAAGTCGAATCGCACAGCCAACTAAAACCCGCTGAAGTTAAATTAGAAACCATTGGCCTTAGTGGGCCCATTGTTATTTTAAAACTAAATGATCATGAATTTAAATTTGGCATTACTGATGCGATAGATCAACGCCGCTATGTTTTGTTTGAAGGAAGAGTTCATTTAGTTAACGATTTTCTCTATCATCAACTTATGACGAATATAGCTTTCTTTGCCGATCAAAAACTTTTGCCTGAAGCAACCGAAATTAACTCAATTAAATATCCAGATAATAAAATTGAATTGATTAACGACAATTGGCAAATGCAAACATTAGTAGACATTAGCCCTGATAAGCTAGAGCGTATTTCCTACAACTGGGAAAATGCGTCAGCACTCACTGTTAGTATATATGAAGCACCTGAAACAGAATCGTTTATAAGCATATCAACGTCTAGAGGTGATACGTTCTCATTCGTTATCGTTTCAACTAAACCACATTTAATCCTTGGCCGTAAAGATTTAGATATTCAATATAATATGGCGAGTAACGAAATTACAAATTTATTATTAATTGAAAACGCAGAGATTAATGAAAAATCTGAATCATTAGATTTTGAGTTACGCTAAATGCCTGAGCTGCCTGAGGTAGAGACCACACGCAAAGGCATCGCTCCTTATGTTGTTGGTGAAGTAGTAAAAGATGTCATTATCCGTGAACGACAACTACGCTGGCCAATACCAACAACACTTAAACGATCACTTAAAAATCAACTTATACGCAAACTACGTCGACGCGCAAAATATTTGCTCTTTTATACCGATAAAGGCTGCATGATTTTACATTTAGGTATGTCGGGTAATTTAAGAATCCTTGATAATAAACAAGCTCATGAAAAGCATGATCATGTTGATATAATTTTTGAGTCCGGCAATTTATTACGTTTTCATGATCCGAGAAAGTTTGGCTCCATACTCTGGACTAAAGATGATCCGCTAGAGCATAAGTTAATATCCCATCTCGGCCCCGAACCATTAAGCGATGAATTCAATATTGAGTACCTATTTTCTCTATCACGAAAACGCACAAAGGCTATAAAAACATTCATCATGGATAGTCATATCGTTGTCGGCGTCGGCAATATCTATGCAAGTGAAGCGCTGTTTCGCGCAGGCATAAAACCAACGCTACAAACAGGAAAAGTCTCAAAAACACGTTATGAAAAACTAGTCATTGAAATTAAAAATGTTCTTGCTGAGGCAATAGAAAAAGGCGGAACAACTTTAAGAGACTTTTTTAATAGTGATGGTAAACCCGGTTACTTTACTCAGGAACTACAGGTCTATAATCGCGAAGGCGAAGCTTGTAATAAATGTATGCGCAAAATAAAAATGATTCGGCTAGGCCAACGTTCAACATTTTACTGCTCACATTGTCAAAGCTAAATGTATTGCCCACTTAAAAATATATTTATCCTTAGTTTCATTTTATTATTTTCATTCAATACGTTTGCAGTAGAAACCCATAAGAATGACCGCTTAACTTGTTTTGCTAAACATCTGGACACGAATAAAGAAGTTCCCGTAAAAACTATTTCTGCTATAACGAGTAAAAAGATTGCAACAGCGCAGTGGCCTTTAGGTTATCCAACTATTGCGATCGATTACCGTGCGTTTTTAAAACTACCTATAAATACCAGACAATTCATTTATTACCATGAATGCGCACATTTAAAGTTTAAACTTGATGATGAGTTTATCGCCGATTGCATAAGCCTTAATCTGACAGATGAAAAACATGAACTATCTGAAATCGACATCAGAAAACTAGTTAAAACTTTAGTAGAAAAATTCGGAATGAGTCGCCGCTGGAGTGAACTGCTTCATTGTGATCTTATGCAAAAAGCAAAACCCACGACACAGTAAGACTGTGTCATGGGTACATCATTTGTTAAAGCAATTCTCGTGCAGCATTCATAGCTGCCTGCATATCAGGTAACGCCGTCAATTCAGGGACGATTTGAAGATAACGTACAATGTTGTCCTTATCCGTAACAATGACCGCACGTGCTAATAGCGCAAGTGGTTCAATCAATAAACCATTGTTATAACCAAACTCTCGGCCTTTATAATCTGATAAGAAAGTAACATTATTGATCTTGGCTTCTTTGGCAAAGCGCGATTGCGCGAAAGGAAGGTCCATGCTGACAGTAATAAGTTCGACTTTCTTATCTAGCCCATCATTTTCTTCTGATAATTCGTGGGTTTGCACATCACAAGTAGGTGTATCTAGTGAGGGCACTACACTAATTATACGAACCTTACCCCTATTAGCGGCAATATTAATTGTCTTAAGTTCATTAGAAGACAGTGTTGCTGCAGGCAAAGGTTTACCAACTTCAATAACGCCTATCCCGGTAAGAGCAAGTGCATCTCCTTTCATAGTAACGTTACTGCCCATGCCTGCTACAACAGTTCCTTTATCGATAGGAAGATCTGCTTGAACCTGATTAGTTTCTTCTTCAGCACATCCGACAAGCAAAATAAACATCGCTATCGCTACTATTAGATGCTTCATCATTTGTTCCTCATTAAAATAAATTTATAGATTCCTGCCTTAACAGCTGTACGCTGCTTAAGCCAAGTTCTACTACTAATTGCTTTTACTCATTCAATGGATGCAATAGTAGACTGCATTGGCTTTTTAACAATGGGCGTTTTTTTACTAAGCCAAACCGTGCAAACAACTAAAGATATAAAGACAATAGTTTCAACGTCAATGACTTCTCCGAGAAATAGTACAGAGGCCAATAAAGTAATAAAGGGCTGCAGTAGTTGTACCTGACTTACTCTGGCAATACCTCCTAAAGCAAGCCCCTTGTACCATACAAAAAATGCCAACCATTGACTAATTAATGACAAATATAAAAAAGAAATATAGCCTTTTGCAGGAATACTTGAGATCGATTCAGGCATTTTGTTAATGGTATACACCAATGCAAAAGGAAAAACCAAAACGAGCGCCCAACAAATTACTTGCCAACTACCGATTTTTTTTGAAAGTTTTGCGCCCACAGTATAACCAATAGCTGCTGAAATAACTGCGCCTAATAACGCGATATCCGCCACTTGAACACTTCCCGAACTCTGAAGTAAGGCATGTAAAATAACAAGAGCACTACCTAAAATACTGACTAACCAAAAAGAGATGCTTGGTTTTTCATTTCCGATAAAACCCCCATGACAGCCGTTGCAAGCGGTAATATTCCCAAGACTACACCCCCATGAGATGCAGGCACATATTGCATTGCCCATAACATGAGAATAGGAAAACCGACAACGACACCAAGTGAGACCCAAAAAAGTTGTTTCACTTGTTTTAAACTCGGAAGTTTTTGACGCTGATAAAATAGCAACGCTATTGCAAATATTGCTGCCAAAACAGCACGTCCCATACCCAATAATATAGGATCAATATAAGGAACAATAACTCTAGTTACAGGTAATGTTAGACCGAACGCACAGATAGCCAACAAACCAAAAACCATCCCTTTAGTTTCATTCTGCATAAATGTTCCTGATAATTTAAACAGTATGTTATCCGTCTATAGCCAAGTTATTTTGAAACATTAATAACTTCTGCTGTTCCTTCTCCACGTGGATCACTGGCTGCAAAAGTTATGTTTTTACTTTTCCAGATCATGATCGCTTGCATGTTGCCGTACTTGCGATTCTTTTCATTTAGCATATGGCCTTTACTTTTTAGTTCATCTTGTTCGCGTAGTGTTAAGCCATCTTGTTCGTAGAGAACTTGGTCGGGAAGGTATTGATGATGGTAACGAGGTAAGCTTACCCATGATGCAGGTAAGTTACCTTCAGCAAAATCTAATACGCCAAGTAAGACCATACTAATGATGCGACTACCACCGGGTGTGCCGAGTATGCCGATGCGTTCGTCTGTTTCGACAAAGGTCGGCGACATACTTGATAAAGGACGCTTACCTGGAGCAATAGCATTAGCATGATCGCCGACTAGACCATAAGCATTTGCTGTTAATGACTTAACAGAAAAATCATCCATTTCATTATTTAATATGACACCCGTTCCCTTTGCGACAAAACCTGACCCAAAAGGCAGATTAATACTTAATGTTGCTGATACACGATTGCCTTCAGCATCAACCACAGAAAAATGTGTCGTGTCATTGCCCGTGTTGTTATCAGCAATAATATCGCTTAACTCAGAACTTAGTGTTGCACGTTCGGTGTTAATCGTTAATGCCATACCTTCGGCATAATTTTTATCTAATAAACGCTTTATAGGCACATCAATAAAATCTGTATCACCAAGATAAGCCGCTCGATCTCTATATGCACGGCGCATTGCTTCGATAATAATATGCTTACGCGTTATAGAGTCATGTTTATTTAGGTCCAATTGTTCAAGAATATTTAACGCTTGCCCCATAACAATACCGCCAGAAGAAGGTAAAGTCGCAGAGGTTACTTTTATACCGTTATAATTTATTACGATAGGATCACGTTCTACAATATTATAATTCTCGAGATCGCTCATTTCCCAAATGCCACCATTCTTTCTAATGCTGTCGACCATCTGTCTTGCTAGCGTTCCAGTATAAAAACCTTTGCTCCCTTCTTTAGCTATCTTGCTTAAAGTTTTGGCTAAATCTTTTTGAACAATTAAATAGCCTTTAGGTGGCACATCATTATCCTTTAGAAACAATGATGCGGCGTATGGATATTTTTTTACTACATTACTTCTATAACCCACTAGTTTTTGATAACGACTGGTTACTGCAAAGCCATCTTTTGCTTGTTTTATAGCTGGCGCTAATACTTCTTTCAAAGATAAGCGACCGTAGTTTTTTACAAGATGTTCTATACCTGCGGGAACACCGGGAATTCCTGCGGCCATCGGTCCATTTAATGACAAACCTTTAATGACATTGCCGGACCTATCCAGATACATATCTTTATGGCTAAGCATTGGTGCTTTTTCACGACCGTCGATCATTGTTTGTTTATTATCGGAGGCACGATGGATCAACCAGAAACCACCACCGCCTAAGCCTGAACTATAAGGTTCAACGACACCTAATGAAGCGGTTATCGCTGCTGCGGCATCAAAGGCGTTGCCACCTATTTTTAGAATATCGATCCCAGCTTTTGTCGCCAAAGGATGGGCCGTTGCAACAGCAGCTTGATTATTTGATTCAGCTAAAACGGGAGAAGAAGATAAAATTAAAACGAAGACAAACGGAAAGATATATTTCATTAATTTATGTAGATTTTTATTGTTGGTGTTTTTCTTTTAATGCAGTTAGAACTGATGCATCGACAAACTTACTAACATCACCATTAAACGATGAGATTTCACGCACCAGACTAGAAGTAATAAAACTTAAATTTTCTGCCGGCGTTAAAAAAACAGTTTCGACATTGGAAATTAGCTGACGATTCATACCAGCCATTTGAAATTCATAATCAAAGTCTGATACAGCACGGATACCGCGAACAATTACTTTCGCATCTTTATCTTTGGCAAGGTCAGTTATTAGAGAATTGAATGAAGCCACTTCGACATTTTTTATGCCCGACAAAACTTTTCTGGCAAGTTCTACACGTTCATCCACTGTAAACAAGGTTTTCTTACTCGAACTATCAGCTACGGCAAAGATGACTTTTTCAAACATACTCGCTGCTCGCGTTGCAATATCAGCATGGCCGTTTGTAATCGGATCAAAGGTACCGGGATAGATTGCTGTTACCATATTTACTCTTGGCTTAACTCAATTAGTAATGATTGTACCTGACCTGCATTTTTTTGTTTCTTAATATGCCAGCCATCAGGTATTTCTAGATTTTTCTCAGACTCAATATAAACTAAACCATTAGTATTCAACAATGATTCTTGCTTTATTATCGCACAACATTTTTCGATATAGCCCTGTTTAAAAGGTGGATCGAGAAAAATAATATCAAAACCTTTTACACCTTGTTTTAGCCAGCTCATGGCATCGGCAAGTTGTATCATCTGATTTTCGCTTTTCAAAAGCTCTGCGTGTTGCTTTAAATATTCTACCGCTTTTGCATCAGACTCAACCATGATTACTTCTGAGGCATCTCGTGACAAGGCTTCAAAACCTAACGCACCGGTACCAGCAAATAAATCCAGACAACGTGCGCCAACAATTTCTTGTTGTATCCAGTTAAATAATGTTTCGCGCACACGATCTTGCGTTGGTCGCAAACCGGGAGCATCAATTACTTCCAGTTTTCTACCGCGCCATTTACCGGCAATTATGCGAATCCTGCTCGGCTTCACCCGCATAGTTTAAGGCGCTGTTTTTTTAGCGTCTTTTGATGAGCCGACCATTACGGTAACTAATTTATCCGGCGTAACACGACGGTTAAACGCATCTTTAATCTGCTCAATAGTTACTGCCTCAACATTAGCATTAAAGGTATCAAGATAATCCAATGGTAATTTATAGTAAGCAATTACGACAAGATAACTAAGTATCTTACTGTTGCTGTCGATTCTAAGAGGATAACCGCCGGTAATATTTTTCTTGGAAGCGATTAATTCTTCTTCAGTAGGACCTGTCTCAATATAGCTATTAATATTTTCCATTAATACAGACAGAGCTTCATCAACCTGATCTGATTTTGTTTGTAAGCCCGCAAGAAAAGGGCCATTGAAACGCATAGGTGAAAAGTAACTATAAGCACTATAAGACAAGCCACGTTTTTCACGAATTTCTTCAAACAAACGCGACACCATGCCGCCACCACCTAGCACATGATTGCCAACATAAAGAGGGAAGTAATCAGGATCGCCTCGCTTCAAACCCGGTTGACCAACAAGGATATGTGTTTGTGTAGAAGGATGTTCAATAAAAATAGTCTCTGCTTTAGTCAACGCTTTTACATTTTCTAAAGGCTCCGCCTTATTACCTTCTTTAAGTTCAGAAGTGACTTCTTCCGCCAACTGTTCAGCCTGCTTACGATCAACCGCGCCGACAATCGCAACCATCGCATTTTTCGCAACATAGTATTTTTTATAAAACGCTAAAATATCTTTACGTTTAATTGCAGCGATAGATTTTTCAGTACCATCATTAGGGCTGGCATAAGGATGCGATTGATAAATCGCACTCATAAATTTATCTTTAGCTATTGCACCCGGAGATTGTTGTTTTGCTTTTAAACCAATTAAAGTCCGCGAACGATTTCTTTCCAATGCATCTTTAGGAAAGTCTGGTTTTGAAATAAGCCACTTTAGATTTTCAATAGCTTTAGTTAAAAGGGTCTCGTCCGTTAATGTCCTTAACGATACAGAGGCAGAATCATAACCCGCACTAGCTCCATAGTTTGCTCCCAATGATTCAAAAGCATTACTAATGGCATCAGCGTCAAGACCTGCTGCACCTTGACTCAACAAACCCGCTGTCATCGCAGCTAAGCCGGGCAGTTTGCCATTACGACTACCACCTGCATCAAAAATAATTTCAATATCCACCATGGGTAATTCAGGTGCATGCACATAATAGACTTCTGTGCCTTTACTGGTTTTCCATGTTTCGATCTTTGGTGAAGCTTGCACTGACCAGCTAGTAAATAACAATAATGTAACAATAACTTTTAACATATCTTTAAAAATAGTGATTTTTTTGTGAGTGCGAGGAAGACTCGCGCGGACGACTGCATGGATGCAGGAGGTAGAGCGACGCAGGAAGCCAAAGCCGAGAACCGCAGTGTATAAATCATACATGAGGAAAGCTGGCCCCGACGTAGCTGCTTTGGATCTTCGAGCACGAGACTGACGAAGCCACCTTAAATTATTAATAGAGAACGGCGCATTGAATCGCGAAAAAAGTGCATTTTTATTAACGACCATGACGACCTCCTGCTGCTGCGCGTCGTGGCGCAGCCTTATCCATTGGTTGCGGATCAAGTTCAGACACAGTCAATCTATTATCAACTAAATATTTTCTAGCAACGTGCATAACTTGTTCTGCCGTTACTGCACTAACTCGTTCAACATATTTATCTGCAAGATGATATGACAGACCAACTGTTTCTAATGTCCCTATGATCATTGCTTGATAAAAAACTGAATCTTTTTCATAAACATCACTAGAAATAACTTGCGCCTTAACGCGTTGAAGTTCGGCTTCGGAAACAGGTTTGGTTTGCAAATCAATAATCTCTTTTCTAAAAGCGACTTCCAATTCAGGAATACTTTTACCTTGAGCAGGCGTTCCAGAAAATATAAATAAATTATCTAATCGCGATACCATTCGATAACCGGCACTAGCAGATGCCGCGACTTCACTACCGCGAACCATACGACTCTCTAAACGTGCGCTATTACCACCGTCAATTATTCCCGCTAACATTTCCAATGCATACGGCTCCCAACTCCAGTTGCTATCATCTTCACTACCGGACTCTATCACCGGAGTTTTATAAGCCATCATGAGATAAGGTAATTCAGCAGGGCGTTTTACTTTGATACGCTTTGCTCCCATTTGCTCAACTTCATTTAATACTTTCATTTCAATGGGATCGCTTGAAGGTATTGCGCCAAAATATTCCTTGGCCAAAGTAAATACATCATCGGCAATAACATCACCAACGACAACAAGCGTGGCATTATTAGGCGCATACCATTTTTGATACCAGGCGCTTAAATCATCTATATTCATATTATCCAAGTCCTGCATCCAACCGATAACAGGAAAACGATAAGGACTAGTTTGGTAAGCCGTTGCCATTGCAACTTCATATAAATATGACTGCGGTTTGTCATCGGTACGCCAACGGCGTTCCTCTTTAACGACTTCTATTTCTTTTAGAAACTCTTCTTCTGGCAAAATTAAATTACGCATACGATCGGCTTCTAATTCAAAACTTATTTTCAAACGAGATTTTTCCATTGTTTGGAAATAGGTTGTGTAGTCCGCACCGGTAAAAGCATTATCACGACCACCATTTTCTGAAATGATGCGAGAAAATTCACCCGGAGCATACAGCTGCGTACCTTTAAACATCATATGTTCCAAGGCATGAGAAACACCGGTGATACCGTCGTGTTCATAACTACTGCCGACCTTGTACCAAACCTGCGATACAACGACTGGCGCACGATGATCTTCTTTTACCAGAAGTTTAAGTCCATTTTCGAGCATGTATTCGTGAACATTGGCAGCGGCAAGCCCTGGCGTGATTAAGGCCAAAGCTAATAAAGTGGTTTTTAGAGACATCCTGTTGTATTTCATTATTATATTTATCACTATTTAGGTAACTTAGAGTATATGTAGAGCGAATTTCTCTTCATGAGTTCGCTGTCAGATGATGGTAGGATACCGCAAGTTTCACAGCATATTAAATATTTCACTTCGTGTTCGGTTTCAAGAAAAAAAAATCAGAAAAAGCTTCAGAGCAAACAAGCAATAGAGCTAGTCTTTCCGATCGTCTTCAACGTACTCGTACTGGTCTATTTGGCGACCTTTTTAGCCGAAACAAGTCAATTATCGACAATGCGACGCTAGAAGAGCTAGAAGATCGCTTAATAATGGCAGATATCGGCATAAAAACGACCGATCAAGTTATCCAGCTTTTAAAAGCCGAGGTTAAAAATAATACCGACACAAACCCCCTCGAACAACTAAAACAGGTCTTATTACCGGCACTTGAACCTGTAGAACAGGCGCTAAGCATTCCTGATAGCGCAAATAAACCTTTCTTAGTTCTAGTCATCGGCGTTAATGGTGTCGGAAAAACCACGACCATAGGTAAATTAGCTAAAAGATTTCAGAATCAAGGCAAAAGCGTCATGCTCGCTGCCGCAGATACATTTAGAGCGGCAGCAATAGAGCAATTACAAATCTGGGGCGAACGTAATGATATAACTGTCGTCGCACAGAGCCACGGCTCAGATTCAGGTGCGGTGATTTATGATGCTCTCGAATCAGCCAGAGCCAAGAATATCGATGTCTTAATTGCTGATACAGCGGGAAGACTGCACAACAAAGATAACTTGATGGAAGAAATGAAAAAAATCCATCGACTCGGCAACAAGTTTGATCCCGACTTACAAAGAGAAGTGTTATTAGTATTAGATGCCGGAACAGGTCAAAATGCGCTGGTACAAGCAAAACAATTTAACGATAGCGTCGGTGTTGATGGTATTGTATTAACCAAGCTTGATGGAACGGCAAAAGGCGGCATTGTTTTTTCACTTGCTAATGAATTAAATATACCGATACGCTTTATTGGTATTGGTGAACAAATTGATGATTTACGCCCGTTTAATGCTTCTGAATTTATTGATGCCTTACTAGTAAACGATAAAGAATAATGATCAGATTTACTAACGTTAATATGACTTATGCGGATGGCAACGAAGCCTTACGCAATCTCAATCTACACATTGCTCAAGGCGCAATGGTCTATATCACCGGTCGTTCCGGCGCGGGCAAAAGTACCTTATTACGTTTGATTGCATTAATTGATCGCCACACTCGTGGACAAATTATTATTAACGGTCAAAACCTTGATCGTGTACGCAACAACCGTATTCCATTATTCAGACGTCATATTGGTTTTATGTTTCAAGATCATCGTCTGCTACAAGATCGTACTGTGTTTGATAATGTCGGCTT
Organism: Thiotrichaceae bacterium; assembly: GCA_012960105.1. Lineage (GTDB taxonomy): Bacteria > Pseudomonadota > Gammaproteobacteria > Eutrophobiales > Eutrophobiaceae > UBA7359. The sequence continues at coordinate 34,600 of DUBV01000050.1, forward strand.
ACCTTTAGTAATTGCCGGTTACCGTCATCAGGAAATTCGCAAGCGTGTACAAGCCGCATTAGACAAGGTTAGTCTGTTACCAAAGATAAATAGTTACCCTATGTCTCTCTCTGGTGGCGAACAACAACGCGTTGGTGTTGCACGCGCGGTAGTACATCGGCCCGCTATATTGCTTGCCGATGAACCAACCGGAAACCTAGATCCAGCCTTGTCCTGGGACACGATGAAACTATTTGAACAGTTTAACCAGGTTGGTGTGACGGTACTAATAGCTAGTCACGATCTGGATATGATCAAGCGCTTACAAAAACGCATCATCACTTTAAAATCAGGTCGCATATTAACGCATGCCGGAACGCCAATGGAAAAACAAGCGCAGACTAATGAAACCGGTTAATAAAAGAAAAAATACGCGTCCAAATACAAGTTTTAAAAGCGAATTAAAACGTCGCTTTGATATGTGGCTGTTACAACACTTACAGGCGTTTATCTTTAGCCTAGGCCAATTCGCTAAATATCCTTTAAGCAGCCTTTTAACAAGCGCTGTCATAGGTATTTCACTCGCACTACCCGCCAGTTTTTATATGTTGTTTGATAATGTTCGTTTCGTATCTTCAAGTTGGGATGGTTCCGTACAAGTCACTTTGTTTTTACAAACAGAGATAAATGATGAACAAGCGGCAACATTCGCAAACAAACTAAAAGACAATAAAAATATTAACGAAACCACTTTTATTAAACGTGCCGATGCATTGGCCGAATATCAAAAACTTTCCGGCTTCGCAGATGCGCTTAATGCATTAGACGAAAACCCATTGCCGAATGTTATTTTAGTTAAGCCTGAGCTCAACAATATTAACGAGTCTGATACGGAAGCGTTAATCAAAGAACTCGAGGCCATGCCCGAAGTCGATGCGGCACAATACGACAGCCAGTGGTTCAAACGTTTACTGTATTTACTCGATATTGTTAATCGAGTCATCATCATTCTATCGACACTGTTGGCTGTTGGCGTATTACTGATTATTGGCAATACCATCCGTTTATCTATCTATAACCGTCGCGCTGAAATAGAAATAACCAAACTCTTTGGCGGTACAGATAGTTTCATCCAAAGACCCTTCTTATACAGCGGCCTTTGGTACGGTGCGTTTGGAGGCATCATTGCCTGGCTATTAATTGGCATTTCCATGCAACTACTCCGAGGACCGGTAAAACAGCTCGCTAACCTGTACGCGAGTGATTTTCAGCTCATAGGTCTCGGTTTCTTCAATTCTCTACTTCTAGTTGGAACAGGCATTGCTTTAGGCCTATTCGGCTCTTGGATCTCTGTAAAACGCCATTTGCGTGATATAGACCCTGTATAAAGCCTTATATTTATCAATAACTTAGACAATAAGCTAAATTGAACTTTCCAAACTATTAGCACTCATACTCTTGGAGTGCTAAAATTAACCCTAATAAAGCTGGTTTAAGGGAAGGAAAAGTTTATGAATCAACTTACAAATCTACAATTCGCATTACCGACAGGCTCAATTGAGAGCTATATCTCGTCGGTCAATCAAGTGCCTATCCTGTCTTTGGAAGAAGAGCAGGTTCTCGCTCGACGTTTCCGCGCAGAAGAAGATATCGAAGCAGCGCGTCAATTAGTCATGTCGCATCTACGTTTTGTCGTAAAGATTGCTCGTGGCTATAGCGGCTATGGTTTACAACAAGCGGACTTGATTCAAGAAGGCAATGTCGGACTGATGAAAGCGGTAAAACGCTTCGATCCAGGCGTAGGCGTACGACTGGTATCTTTCGCCGTACATTGGGTACGCGCTGAAATGCACGAATTCATTCTGAAAAATTGGCGCATCGTTAAAATTGCGACAACCAAAGCACAACGTAAATTGTTCTTTAACATTCGTTCATCAAAAAAACGTTTAGGTTGGTTAAACCAACAAGAGATCAAAGACGTTGCTGAAACGCTAGGCGTCAAAGCCAGCGAAGTTGTTGAAATGGAAAAACGCATGAGCAACTACGATGCCGCTTTTGATGGCGCAGCAAGTGATGACGATGAAGAGTCAATTCATGCACCGGCTTTTTATGTAGAAAATAAAAACGCAGGCCCAGAAGAGTTAATCGAAACAGCGCAGCTTAATGAACAAAACCAAGACTCATTACACAAAGCAATTGCATTGTTAGATGACCGAAGCAAAGACATTATCGCTAAACGTTGGTTAGCCGAAGAAAAATCAACACTGCATGAACTCGCGGCAGTACACAGCGTCTCAGCAGAACGTATAAGACAAATAGAAAGTAACGCAATGAAGAAATTGCGGGAAGCAATCACGTAAACATTACAAACTTGATACAGGACGAATCAAGGATGATTAATAAAATATACAAATGGCCCTTCGGGGCCATTTTTTTGTAATGAATAATGTCCACTTTTAGTAAATGTTATATCAAGTTGTGCTACTTTCGGCTCAACTTCATCTGCTACAAGACAATGCGCTTAATTGCCGTTCTTCGATATGTACTGTTCGGCATAATAGAGTGCGTTTTGCATATCCGCCGGATCATTAAAATTTCGTGTTCCCCTTCGCTCAAAGATGATTAATTTGGTACCAGAGGACAAAGCTTTATTTACCTCCTTGACGTTCACGCGCGCTTGGGAACAAAGGGTTGCTCTATTACTGACATTGGCTAGATCTTGTTGCTGACCCGTCTGAATGATATCCGCATCGTCTAATATTTGAAGGCATGTTCGTCTCCTTAGTCAGCCAATTGATCACGGTCAATATGGAAAAAGAACCCTATTATGACCCTCATGGGCGACCAAGAATTGCAAAGTTAAGAACATAGCAGAAGAAAAATCCGAGGATATAGATGCTCACGCCGTAGGAGCAATAGGTTTGCTGCGCTGACTGAGACATTTCAAACTTCGAGCACACCATGTTGCCAGAGTTCACACTGCCATTCGTCATAGTCACTTCCTCGAGTCTTATCTGAACGTCTGCTGACTAAGCTTAGCAATCATTCGAGAACTTATCTATACATCCCTAATTTATAACGGTTTTTCAATTTTCTGACTACTTTTCCAGAAACAAGGCGCCTTGTAATCAGCGCCATGAAAATGAAGCTATCAATACTCCTGTCTTTGAACTTATTTTTACTCCCAAAACCGCTTCAAAATTATCATATAATTTCAATGATCTGGATTAAAAGTATCAGAAAAATAGACATTTTATGCCTATAATTGCTTATGTACGCGTCCGTCAATGGACTACTCAATAAAAAGCAAGAGGAGTTATTATGAAACTACTCAGACATTATTTTATAAGTGATAATTTGGACGATTTGGAAGTCTTTGAGGAACAGCTGGAAGCATGCGGCGTAACTACCCCTCAAATCCACGTGCTAAGTAAGCATGATACGGAAATAGCACATCATGATCATTTGAACTATGTTCAGTCATTTATGAAAAAGGATGTTGTTCACTCCACCGAAGTTGGTGCCGTGGTTGGCGTTTGCCTAGCTATACTTTCTCTTATAGTTGCCAATCTTTTTGGCTGGACTGATTCACCGGCGGGCTGGATTCCATTTATCTTTCTAGCCATCATTTTGTTGGGTTTTTGTACTTGGGAAGGAGGTCTGATTGGTATGGAAAGGCCCAACTTTCACTTTGCGCGTTTTGCAGATGCACTGAAAGCGGATAAGCACATATTCTTTATTGATCTGGAACCGAATCAAGAAGAGATCCTGACTCAGGTGATACAGAAACATTCGCAAGTGGAGCTAGCTGGAACAGGAGCGGCAACGCCCAACTGGTTGATCGCGCTGGAAAATAGAGTACCTTATTTCTTTAAGCACACGTTTCCCTAGTAGAAAAGAAATCGTCATTGTTTAAAGAGGTGTTTGGCTGTTTTAATCTATAGTCTGGGTAAGAACCTGGAAAACGGATCGATCCGCGTCTCTGTCAAAATTTTAGCACTCGCTTCCATGTGAGTGACTGGGTGTCGCCTAAAGCGCCTACTGTTGGTGCTCGCTGTATTATTTATCCAGCTTCGTCATCTTCGAACCTTCCAATGTCAGGTTGTACATCAAACCTTTATTACTAAAGACAAAGCCAACGATAGGATCATCGTAGTTAACGCTGTTGATATCTTTACCTACGCCTAATTCAACCAAGGCAACTGAACCATCGACACCGGCTTCCCAACCATCGCTTTTACGAAATTTATCCAAAGCACTTTTCTTTAAGAATATTAATACGACGGTTTTAAATTGTGCGCCTAGTTGAAAACCAATAGAAGCAGCAGCGGTACTGTAGTAACCAACCGTTTTACCTTTGATTAACATCGCACCTTCACCATATTCACCACCGATACCAAAGCCTGCTTTGATGACATCAGGGAAGACTAATACTGCTTCTGATTTTGCCAAAAATTTCTCTGCGCCATTAACTTCCATTTTAAATTTTTTCATCGCGGCTTCTACGTTGATATCAATTTCTAATGAAGAAGCTGCGTAAGATGTATTTATCGATAAGATAAGTACAGATAACAAGATTATTAGTTTACTGAATATTTTCATATTAGATTCTCCTTGAGATTCGGTTCTATACTTGCCTATATCTTTGTATTGTATTTTGAACTAAAAATAACGTGATTCAAAGAAATTCACACTAGACAAGAACACATTTGAGAACTTGTTCCTCATTTGTTTTCCTGCGGAGAACAATAAGGAAATATCGAGGAAACGGACTATGGCTAAAATTGATAATAGCTTCACCATTTCTCATGAATTTGATGCATCTGTCGAGAAAGTATACGACGCATGGACTAAGGTTGAGCAACTTAAACTATGGATTGCACCTAAGGGCTATTCTATCTATTTTGCTGAATCCGACATTGTCGCGGGTGGCGTCAGTCATTACTGCATGACCTCTTCAATCGGCCTTGAAATATGGGGTATTTCTTTCTACAAAGACTTTATTCCTCCAGCTAAACTTTCCTTTACACAATGCTACTCCAATGAGAAAGGAGGCATCGAGCCACACCCAATGATTAAAGACTTTCCTATCGAAATACTCACTACAGTGATGTTAGATGAAAAGAATGATAAGACTATTCTTAATCTAATCTGGGAACCCAAAAATGCCAGTCTGGAACAGATTACCCGTTTTTCTGATGAAACTTTTGAGTTGAGTCAGGAATGGGGCGCCACTTTTGAACATCTAGCTGACTTTTTAGCTAGCAAAAAATAGATTTTAATATTATTACATATCAAATAAGAGGATAAATCATGATTAAACTTTATGGTTTTGAACTATCATTTCCGGTAAATAGAGTTCGCTTATGCCTAAATGCGATGGAAGTCGAATATGAATTTATTCGAATTAATCCACTTGCCGGGGAAAACCAAACGGATGATTACCTAAAGATCAATCCTGGCGCCAAGATACCGACGATAGATGATAATGGTTATACCCTGTTTGAAAGTAATGCCATCATGAAGTATCTGTGTCGAAAATATAAATCTGATTTTTACCCCGATGGTATTAAAGTACAGGCGGATGTAGATAAATGGCTAGACTATATCGCCATTCATCTTGGCAATGGTTATGGCAAGGTTCTATTTAATAAATTTCTTGCTAAGCTTGTCGGCGCAGAGGTTGATGAACAATCATTGAAGGATGGCTATAGTTTTATTGAACGCTATCTCGGCATTATTGACCAGCAATTGGCAACTTCGACTTTTGTTACTGGCGATACTATGACCATTGCTGATTTCTGCCTGCTCTCTACCGTTGACCCTTCTGAAGCTATAGAGATTAATATGAATGATTACCCCAACGTTAAAGCGTGGCAAACTAAACTTATAAAAGAATCTTTTTATACCGACATGCATGTTTCATTTGTTACAACTTTCGAAGATCTTAAACCGTTACTGGAAAAGTAATAATCAGAAGGTCTAAATATACCTGTTTTTATACCAGGACTATTTGCTAACGGTGCGGCTAGTGACTTTTGAGCAGATTTATTACTAAGTTCTTTTATCTTTTGTTTATTCATGTTTCAACAAGATAAAAACCCAGGGCCTAAGCCTCATCTGTTTTTTGGCATGGGGATGAATCTTCCGGTGTTAGTGTACATTGGATAGACGAGGGCGTTGATACAGGAGCATTGGTTGCGAGACGGTCGTTTGTAATAAAGCCTGGAATGACCCAACAACGTGTACTGACAATAACTGCTATCATAGGCGCAAGATTATTAAAACGAATAGGGCAAAATTTATTATCAGGACAGATGCCTGATACTATAGAGGTAAATATCCAGAAGGCTTCTTACTAGCCTATGCTAGGCAATAATGACTTTAACGAATATTTTAAAACTCGTCGTGTTTTTAGAATTCGTGATCTACTACGATACATACTTAAAATCTGACAATATATGAAATCCGATTACTCGTGGAAAAGCTTATTCACGCCGGGCGACTCCAATGATTATTTTCACTTATCAAACCCTGCACCATTACAGACTGGCACCAATGAATTTAGTCTTATTAATGCCTGGTGGTTAGCAAAGCATCTCGATTAATTTATCATCCAGATTTATTTGATAATAGCGATATTAATCTTGGTTCTTTCAAGTATGAGAGTCTTGGCTATATTGATAACAAAGACACTTCTACACAAGTAGCCATACTGAAAATCATTTCTGATACACCTGCTCTAGTCATCGTGTTCCGTGGTACAGATGAAATAGAGGATTGGCATACCAATATTCATGCTTATCAAACATCGTTTAATAATACGGGAAAAGTACATGCCGGTTTTAAAAAAGCTTATTTAAGTATCAGGTCTGAATTATTTAATTATCTTAAAAATTATAATATCCCTATATTTATCACCGGGCATAGTTTGGGCGCGGCATTAGCAACTCTGGCATCCTCAGAGATATGTAACAATAATAACTTTGACTCTTGCTATACCTTTGGCTCACCTCGTGTAGGAAACCCGGCATTTAGTAACTCGATTAATTGCGCTCAAATTTATAGAGTTATTAATAATTGCGACATCGTTACTGCTGTGCCTTTAGATTTTTCTGTTATTAAATATATACATGTTGGCTGTCCATATCTAATTAATGATGAGGGTGATCTGATAAGCAATATGAATGATGTTGAAATTTATAACTATAAAAAAGATAGACTATACAATTTAAAGGAATATGCTAAATCAAAATTCCTTAGCAAAAGTTTTAGTTCTTTAAAATATGATCTTCCAGCTTTTCATGCTGATCATTCACCATTAAATTATGTAATAGGATTATAAAATTTATTAAAGGCTTTAGATTAAGAAAAGCTTGCTTGATCAAATACTGGCACTCGACCGACATAATTTTCTAATTGTCTAAGTTCATCATCGGTATGATATATAACTTTCATTACTTCCATGCCCATAACATGGCTCCCATCAAAATGTAGTTGATGTGCATTGTGGTGCGTAGCTTCAAACTCTTCTTTTATACTCTCAGCCCTTAATACTGTTTTTCCATAACAATTACAGTAATAGGTTTCTTCCGGCATTACATTTAGAAAGCAAGCGGTACCACGTATGCCTATTGTTGCTGTACTGGTGACAATCTCTCTTTTTCTGCCTTTTTCAAAAACACTTAAAAGTTTTCCTGTAAATAACCGTAATACGTTTATAACAGCACTTTGTTTTTCTCCAACTCTCAGTGAAGTTCGTTCTTTTAATAAAAAGGCATCGCCGTCAATACTAAAACTTATTCGCCCATTATGACTTGTTGTTACCAAATCTCCGGCACGTATCATTGAGCCCTGTGTTGCTACTTCATTATTGATATAAACTGTACCATGCAATTCTTGTATGTTTGCTGCTGTCGCCATGCCAGGCAACATCAGACCGCAGCCTATGGCTGCGCTGCTCTGAATAAATTTTCTTCGTGATATTTTCATGCTTGACCCTTTTGATTTATCAGTTTAGGACAAGATATAAATATGATTAGTTCCTTTTTAAACGCGAGTTATGATTTTAATCTGTAACCTGTTTTAAATATCCACCATATCGTAGATAAACAAATCAACATAAAGAGAAATACCATTCCCAAACTAACCCCAATTGCTACATCGGCAACGCCATAGAAGCTCCACCGAAAGCCGCTGATCAAATAAACAACAGGATTAAACAAAGTAAGCTTTTGCCAAACTGGTGGCAACATATTGATGGAGTAAAAACTTCCGCCGAGAAAAGTGAGTGGCGTAACAATCATCATAGGTACTATTTGTAGTTTTTCAAAACTATCTGCCCAGATTCCAAGGATGAAACCAAATAAACTAAACGTGAGCGCAGTTAAGACTAAAAACCCAAACATATAGACTGGATGTTCTATCTCATAATCTACAAATATACTTGCCGTTAATATTATTAATATACCTAATGCCACTGATTTTGATGCTGCAGCACCGACATAACCAATTAATATTTCAATATAAGAAACAGGTGCTGAAAGTACTTCATAGATTGTACCGGTAAATTTTGGCATATATATTCCAAATGCTGCATTGGAAATACTTTCGTTTAGTAATGACAACATGATTAAACCTGGAATAATAAATGCGCCATAACTTATTCCATCTATATTGCCCATGCGAGATCCTATTGCTGCACCGAATACGACAAAATATAATGAGGTCGATATAACGGGCGAGGCAATACTTTGCATTATGGTTCGTCCTGTGCGCGCCATCTCCTTAAGATAGATTGCTTTAATTGCGTAAAAATTCATTATTTACCCTTCACTAGATTTACGAATATATCTTCAAGCGAACTTTCTTTAGTATTAAGATCTTTGAACTCAATACTAGACTCTGATAAGCACTGCATAAGTCTGGCAATTCCGGTTTGTTCTTGTTGCGCATCAAATGTATAAAGTAGTTCATTACCATCAGCTATAATTTCAAGTTCATAATCAGATAATTCTGGTGGAATTCTTTCTAATGAATTTTGAAGATGAATGATTAACTGTTTTTTACCAAGTTTTTTCATTAACTCCGCTTTATCTTCAACAATTATGATTTCACCTTTATTAATCACTCCAATACGATCAGCAATTTCCTCTGCTTCCTCTATGTAGTGGGTCGTCAATATAATAGTAACGCCATCCTCTCTCATTTTACGAACCATCTCCCACATATCACGACGTAGCTCTACATCAACACCCGCGGTAGGCTCATCAAGAAAAAGAATTTTAGGTTCATGCGATAAGGCTTTAGCGATCATTACTCGTCGTTTCATACCACCGGACAAGGTCATTATTTTTGAGTCTTTTTTATCCCATAATGAAAGATCTCGTAGTATTTTTTCAATATATTCTGGGTTTGGTGGTTTACCAAAAAGTCCTCTACTAAAATTTACTGTGTTCCAGACACTGTCAAACATGTCTGTAGATAATTCTTGAGGGACCAAACCGATCTTTGATCGTGAAGACCGAAAATCTGAAATGATATTATGACTATCGGCGATTACTTCACCACTACTCGGATTAACTATGCCGCAGATAATACTTATTAAGGTTGTTTTCCCTGCGCCATTTGGCCCTAATAGTGCAAAAATTTCTCCCTTAACAATTTGTAGATCGATATTTTTTAGTACTTGAGAGCCTGAGCTATAAGTCTTATTCAGCTTGTTAATAGATATAATGGCTGGCATGGGCATCCTTTCGTTATCATTTTTATGATTATAAATGATATGGAGCTAAGAGCTATATGTCGACAATAATTATTTAAAAACTAGCTCTTTAGTTTTTAACTATTTACCATTAACTAATGCTTCAACTTTTTCCAGACGCTTATCTCTGCCACAACCATAACGATAATATCGATAACGCACGGGGTTCTTCTTATAATAATCCTGATGATATTCTTCAGCATCATAGAAACGTTTTGCCAGAAGTATTTCGGTAACAATGTTTGCTTTTCCGTTTAACTTTGCTTGTAGTGCTTCTTTGCTTTTTGTTGCCAGTTCTTTTTCTTTATCATTTTTAGTAAAAATTGCAGCGCGGTATTGAGGACCTTTGTCACAGAACTGCCCTATCGCATCAAATGGATCTATATTTTTCCAGAATACTTCTAGTAATTTTTCATAGCTAACTTTTTCAGGGTCGTATTCGATTTGTAATGCTTCGTAATGTCCTGTTGTTCCTGTAGAGGTTTGATTATATGTTGGGTTCTCTGTGTGACCTCCGGTATATCCAGAAATAGTAGCAATTACGCCATCTAACTTATCGAATGGTTTTTCCATACACCAGAAACAACCGCCAGCAAAAACGGAAAATTCATTTTCTGCGAACACATTAATCTGCATGCTGTATAACAATACAGCGATCATTAAACGATTCATTATTAACCTCGTAATTCGGGTAGTGGTTTATTGTCTGGAATAAACTTTAGAGCAAGACCGTTATTGCAATAACGCAATCCGGTAGGTGCGGGACCATCTTCAAAAATATGACCCTGATGACCTTCACAGCGAACACAGTGATATTCAGTACGTGGCCAAACCAAACTTAAATCTAGCTTGGTATCAACACGTCCTTTAATGGGTTGATAGAAACTTGGCCAACCTGTACCGCTTTCATATTTTGTCTCGGACTCAAATAATGGCAAATAACATGCAGCACAAACAAATGTGCCTTTTTCTTTTATTTTATTTAGTGGGCTGGAATTAGGACGCTCGGTGCCATCGTCGAACAAAATATGGAATTCTTGCTTAGACACCAACTCTCCCCACTCATTTTCGGAAGTGTCTAAAGGTGTGAGATCCAGGGCTTTATTGATAGTGTGGGCAAATACTTTTTGGCTAGATACTATAAGTGCACCGAACAAACCACCTGCCTGTAAAATAAACTGCCTTCGTTGCATTGCATATCTCCTGAGTTACCACTAGAGACCACCGATTTATAAATCAGTTCCGTAAAGCAAGTATAGACAATCTTAGATAACGCTCGCGATTAATGGTATGTAATGATCAATTAGCAGGAATGCGAACATAAACATTAAATAGATTAATGAATAAGAAAAAGTTTGCATTGCTAAACGATCAGCATGGTCATATTGCATACGAATAGCGTAATAGAGAAAACCTAACCCAAGAATGACAGCGCCCACCAGATAAAATAAACCTGACATGCCAACTAAATAGGGTAGCAAAGACACAATGAACAATATGATGGTATATAGCAAGATTTGTAGCCGGGTAAATTCTACGCCATGCGTAACCGGCAGCATTGGGATATCGACTTTGGCATAATCTTCACGACGATAGATGGCCAACGCCCAAAAGTGTGGTGGCGTCCAGGCAAAGATAATAAGAAATAATAATAAAGAATTAGGATCTAATGTGCCGGTTACGGCTGTCCAGCCTAAAACGGGAGGTGCAGCACCAGCAGCGCCGCCAATGACGATATTCTGTGGCGTAGCTCGTTTAAGATACATCGTATAGATAAAAGCATAGCCAATTAATGACAGTGCGGTTAAGCCCGCGGTCAACGGATTGACCAAAAAGGCCAATATCCCCATGGAGATTGTCCCAAGGAACCAGGCAAATATAATGGCATTGAGCGGACTGATCTTGCCTTCCGGTAACGGTCGGTTTTTAGTTCTCGCCATGATGCTATCAATACGCTGATCAACCACATGATTGATTGTTGCTGCAGATGATGCAGCCATACCGATGCCAACAGTGGCATAAATCAACACATCCCAGGGCACCATTGCAGGGGTTGCTAGAAACATCCCAACAATAGCTGTAAAGACAATAAGAGACACCACTTTTGGCTTACAAAGAGTTAAATAGTCCTGCCAGGCAATGGCGGACGCGTCTGTTATTGATTGATCTTTCACGATAAATTCCTGATTTAACTGTATTTTTTTGCTAAAAGTGATATAGCAGGGTTAGCAAAGACCGCAATAATAGCGCAGCTAACCCATAGTGCGCCACTCTATTAATTAGTTGGTCTACTCCAAACGATTACAACGACGCTAATGTGATGACCCATGCTCCGTCACCATGACTCCGGACCCTTCATCGAGGTATGTATCCCGTGTCATATTAGTGTTGTTTGCTTCTAACCACATCAGGCCAATCAGTACCGCCAAAAAGCTTGTCGGTATCAATATGGCACAAGCCAAAGCCAATCGCTCGTAAAACATGTGCATGAAGATGGCAATAATAAAGCCGGCTTTTAACAACATGAAAATAATGATCAGTGACCACCTTAGAAGACCTTGAAACTGCATGTAGTCAACCATATAAGACAAGGTACTTAGAACAAACAAGCCGCCCCAAACCCAGAAATAAGTAGAAATCGGGTGCTGTTGCTGTTCAACTTTTGCTCCTTCTTGTGACTCACTCATAACTGCCCCCTACCAAAGATAGAAAAATGCAAAGATAAACACCCACACCAGATCGACGAAATGCCAATACAAGCCCATGATTTCAACGACCTCGTAACCACCCCGACGAGTAGTGAAAAAACCTGGCTTCATGTTCTCAAGATCGCCTTTCCACACTTTTCTCGCGACAATTAGCAGAAAAATCACACCAATCGACACATGAAAGCCATGAAAACCAGTGATCATGAAAAAGCACGAGCCAAACTGTGTTGCACCCATCGGGTTACCCCAGGGACGTACACCTTCTTCAATAAGTTTGCTCCATTCAAAAGCCTGCATACCGACGAACGAGGCACCGAACATAGCAGTCACAACCAGCAAGATGGTGGTTATTTTCCTGTTTTTTTCATAACCAAACTTAACCGCCATGGCCATGGTGCCGCTGCTACTGATAAGAATAAACGTCATAATGGCGATCAGGATCAACGGAATAGATTTGCCAAATAGTGTTAACGCGAATACTTCGCTGGGGTTGGGCCAGGCTGAGGTAGTCGATGAACGTACCATCATGTAGCCGACAAGAAAACAGGCGAAAATAAAAGTATCACTGAGCAAGAAAATCCACATCATCGCCTTGCCCCAAGGAACTCGCTTGAAGGCTTGCTGATCAGAAGACCAGTCGGTAACGACGCCTTGCAAACCTTCTACTACGGCTATAGAGCGCCCCGTATCATCTACAACTGCTTCGTTCGCCATAGTTTTATCCTTATTCTAAGTTGATAACATCAGACCAAACAAAATTAACCACACCACGAGCAGGAAGTGCCAGTAAATAGCGCACAGTTCTACGCTCAAACGTAAACGAGCCACTTCAGTGCCACCCATTAGTTTTATCGTTGTCACGCCCCAAGCCACGACGCCACCTAACAAGTGCAGGGCATGAAGACCCGTGATCAGGTAAAAGAAGGCATTGGCGGGATTGGAGTGCACGTAATAACCTGCATCGACCAGTTGTTGCCACGCCAGCAACTGTCCACCGATAAAAACAAAGGCAAAAAAACCACCGACAAACAAACCGTTACGCAAACTGTCAAGCTGCTCTCGTCTGGCGGCAACGTGCGCCCACTGTAATGCGATACTGCTCAAAATCAACACAGCCGTATTCAGCCATAACAAATCCGGGTCAGGTAGCGGACGCCAGTCGCTGGCCATTGTCATGCGCATGAGGTACGCGCTGATAAACAGAGCAAACAAGGAAGTAACCACCACAAGAAAAATAATCAGAACGAGCTTAGCATCGGGTTGGGGTAATGAACGACCACTGAAGTCTTCGCTCGCAGCATAGGGTGCATCCGCTTGCCAAGGACTGGTATCTACTGTTTGCTTCAGTAGCCACCAGGCGACCACGCCCATTATTACGCCCATAAATAGTAGAGAAATCGTCACGAGTCAGTTCACCTCTTGCTTATTGATTGGTCTCATCGGTGCCTTTCTCTACACTGGATGGCGGAACATTTTGCGGAATAAAGTCCTTTTCAGCACCCGGTACGCTGTAATCGTACGCCCAGCGGTAGACCAAAGGCAGCGACTTACCGAAGTTGCCGTGCTTCGGTGGGGTATCGGCGGTTTGCCACTCCAGCGTAGTGGCTTCCCATGGATTGCCTCCCGCTTCCTTGCCTCGCGAGTAACTGATGAACAGGTTATAGATAAATATCAGCTGAGCGGCACCGACTATAAAGGCCGCGATGGAAATTCCTGCGTTCAGGCTCATGGCAGATTCCGGAATAAAATTAGTCCCTTCTATGGAGTAATAGCGCCGTGGCACACCCAGAAATCCTAGATAATGCATTGGATAATAGATGGCATAAGTACCAACAAAGGTAATCCAGAAATGCCATCTACCCAAGGTTTCATCCATCATACGTCCGGTGATCTTGGGATACCAATGGTAGATGGCGCCAAACACCACTAGTACAGGTGATACTGCCATGACCATGTGAAAGTGAGCGACCACAAACATCGTATCTGAAAGCGGCAAATCGATGGTCACGTTTCCGAGAAACAGACCCGTCAGTCCGCCGTTAATGAAAGTAAAAATAAAACCAATGGCAAACAACATCGGTACGTTAAGGCGGATGTTGCCTCGCCACAACGTCAGCACCCAGTTATAGACCTTGATGGCCGTGGGGACGGCGATGATCAGCGTAGTGGTGGCAAAAAAGAAACCGAAATTAGGGTTCATACCACTGACATACATATGATGCGCCCATACGACAAAACTGAGCGCACCGATGATGATGATTGCCCACACCATCATGCGATAACCGAAGATATTTTTCCTGGCGTTAACAGATAGTAAATCAGAGACGATTCCGAAGGCCGGTAAGGCGACGATATAGACTTCGGGATGACCAAAAAACCAGAATAGATGCTGAAACAGAATCGGGTTTCCGCCGGTATGGTCCAGTGGTTGCCCCATAGAGACAATAGCAGGCATGAAAAAGCTGGTACCCAGCAACATATCAAACAACATCATGATCGCACTGACTAGCAGGGCAGGAAAGGCCAACAGTGCCAGCACCGTAGCCATAAAAATACCCCACACTGTTAACGGCATACGCATTAGTGTCATTCCGCGGGTGCGCGCCTGCAGCACGGTCACGACGTAGTTCAGACCGCCCATAGTAAAGCCAACTATAAAAATGGCCAGCGAGACAAGCATTAATACTATGCCCCATTCCGCACCCGGGGTTCCCTGTAAGATGGCCTGCGGAGGATACAACGTCCAACCGGCGCCGGTGGGGCCACCGGGGACAAAGAAACTCGCTACCAGTACCACAACTGCAAGAAAATACATCCAAAAACTAAGCATATTGAGATAAGGAAATACCATATCGCGTGCACCAACCATTAGTGGGATCAAATAGTTACCGAAACCACCCAAAAACAGTGCAGTGAGTAGGTAGATGACCATGATCATGCCGTGCATGGTAACAAGTTGGATGTATACCGATGGGTTGATGAAGTCGAAACTGTCCGGAAAGCCCAGCTGTAGCCGCATCAACATAGACATCACTAACGCAATAAAGCCAATTCCCATCGCGGTAACAGCATACTGAATGGCAATCACCTTGGCGTCCTGACTAAAGACATACTTGCCTAACCAGGTTTTCGGGTGGTAAAGCTCCATCTCCGGAATTTCGGCAGGTGCTACAAAATCATCCGCGTCGTGTGCAATAGTGGACATCAGAACAGTCTCCTGGTAATAATTTCAAATTGGCTTGGTGATCTTATCATTCAGATTTTTCTACCAGGCCTTCTTTTATATAGGCAATCAATGCATCCAATTCTTCATCCGTGACAACCGTCGGTGGCATGAGTGGCTGATAACCCTCCACCATCTTGGCATTCGGATTGAGAATAGATTCCTTCAGGTAGTCTGCATCGACGACAACGGTGGTGCCATCGGCAAGTGTTTCGGTTTTACCAAACAGGCCTTGCCATGTGGGTCCGATGCCAGTGCTTCCATCTATGCTATGACATGCCGTACAGGCATATAATTTTGACAACTCACGACCTTGTTCGACCAGACTGAGCCCCTCTGTTGCAGCTGCGGCACCTTCCCCTGAGAGAGTTTGTGCATAGGTCGGATATGTATTCAGCCACGTCTTGAAATCGTTTTCTTCGTCAACCACAACGAGGCCACGCATATTGTAGTGACCCACACCGCACAACTCTTCACACAAAACATCGTATTCTCCTAACTTCGTAGGGGTAAACCACATCTGGGTAACCATGCCTGGCACCATGTCCATCTTGACCCGGAACTCAGCCACTGCAAAATCGTGTAGTACATCATCAGAACGCATCAAGAGCTTGACCGGACGGTCTATCGGCAGGTGCACCTCGCCGCTGGAGATGAGTACATCGTCTTGGCCGTTGGGATCATCAGAATTCATACCGAACGGATTGTCGGATGTAATATGGCGGGTATCGACCGAACCCAGAATTCCATCGTCGCCCGGAAAACGATACTTCCACGACCATTGTTTGCCGACAATCTCGAAAACATCTGCGTCTTTCGGCGGATTGACGAAATCGGCCCAGACATACAGCCCAGGCGTCAACATGGCGGCAACGCCTATCGCGGTGCCTACCGTGAGCCAGATTTCTAGCTTCTTGTTCTCGGGTTCATAGTGCGCTCGCTTGTCCTTATTGTATCGAAACTTTATAACGCAATAAGCCAGGAATAGATTGATGACAACAAACAATATTCCTGTGATCCAAAGAGTGAGGCCCAACGTGTCATCGATGGTGCTCCAGTTAGAAGCAAGCGGGGTGAGATACCAGGGACTGAGAAAATGAAAGAGAACTGATCCAATGACCAGTAAAATCAGTACTACAGCGAATACCATACTCTCCTCCTCTGCCTGCTAAGTGAGCAGGTTCTATAGTTAATCTAACGTCTAGAATTCTTATTAGGATCGATAATACTACTCGCCTCCAGTATTGATGTACACCTGTTGACTGATCGGTTGGTTTTGGATCTTTGAAATTTTCTTGATCGGGTCTTGACTTTTCGTAGAAAATTATTCTTAAAGGATACTCAGGATCGTTTGCTAGAAATGAGCAATGTGGTAATCACGACTCCTGCAATGGATACCATCATTAGATAAATCCAGATTTCCTCGGGTATATAGATATCCTGTATGAAACCTTTACTGACACCCGGTATAGCCCATAGGTCACCACTGCCTTTACCGACTTTAAGCTGGGCCTTCATGCCCTTTTCCATATGCTGCGACATATCACAATGCACTAGATAGGTTTTATTATCGCTCGGCACGATGAAGGTTCCGGTTTGGGAATGGCCACCTGCAGCTTCAAGATGGAACATGCCGCCCGGGTAAAGATACCGAGGCAATCCATGGATCATCCACTGGTGACGTACTTCGTCCTCGTTGACAAATGTGACCGTGATGCGGCTGCAAGGTTCTACCTGATATTCGTGCTGATCCATGCCGAAAACGGTACCAGGATAGTCCGCTGCGTATTTCGTACCGGCATAAACCTTTATATTGTAATCGCGACTTAGCTTGTCGCAATCCTGAGGCAATGTATTGTCATTACTATTCATCACTAAACCACTGCTATCGAGTGTCATATTGTGATGATGATGTTCATCTTGCATACTCTGCGTTTCAGCTTGTACGGGAATACTGAAATTCAGCGCAAGGATACAAAGAACGCAAAAGATTTTTATTATAACCATGCAACTATTCCAATATGATGCAGTTGGTTTAGCACATCGTAATGCGATAATTTCATATTTAAGGTCTGCGCTTATTGATGCCATTAATCACTAGTGCAACCATGACTCCCAGTGAAAGACCCAAACCCAGCAAGCGTATTAACATCCATAAATCAAACTCCACGTCTGAAAATTTACCATTAAGCAGATCACCCCACACCGGGACTTCTTTTCGATAATAAGCTGCAGTGAAAAACTTATTAAAATCCATCCCCTGTGTTTTAGGCCAGCCGTTTTCCTGCAAATAATTTTCGTAAACAATGGCACTGACATTACCACCCGGGCCTATGCCATCATTAGTGACACCTTTTTCCTGATGATCATGTAACAACCAGATACCGCTACCATATGAATGCAGACCATCATTTGTTGTTTCAAGATCCAAATCTACACGCTGTGCACTGGCAATCCACACTACATCGCGGGTGATACGTGCTGCAGGCTTGGCTTCTACACCATCATAATGAGTAGCGGTAACTTTATGACCATGGGTGTGTAGTGCAATTCCAGTACTACCACCGTTAACAATACGTAATTTGATATGCTCATCGGGTTTTGTCACCACCAGTGACTCACGAAACGTGTAAGGAAAAGATCGACCGTTGAGTGTAAAGAAATCGCTTTTGGCATCGGTGATGTCATAGCGTCGATGCATGTCTCGAGTGATCAGGCGCGGATCATTACTTTTTTGAATACGGTTATTCAGATCAATATCTATGTCGAGATACTGTAAATCGTATTCACGATCGAATTTCTCTGTCACCGCAACCGATGGTACGCGCACGTGACCAGCGCCAACGTTGAGCGTTTGTAGCCAGTTGTTTGGTCGATTTTCCTCAACCACGAACAAGCCTTGTAGACCCATCATAATGTGCACATGAGGTTGTACATGACAATGATAAAACATGGTGCCACTTTGGCGCGGCTGCATGTTATATGTCCGAGAACTACCGGGCAGCACTGGCTTTTCGCTAGTCACAGGTACACCATCGTTACCTTCGCCGTCTTCATCAACAAAAGGATGATCCACACCATGGAAGTGAATTGTGTGTGGCATGTAATGACTGTTTTCCAGTGTAATCTTTACTATGTCGCCCTGTTCAACGCGAATCGCTGGTGACGGCAGACGTAACATTGAACGTGCCTTGGAAGATTCAAAGTTTTCGGTTGCCATGCCAAACATCTTCGGTGCAAAAACCCAGAAGCCCGGACTGATACCTGGCGCGATGGCATACTGGGTCGTTGGTAAATCACTTTCCGGCGAACCACCATTCAATTCAACAACCTCCAGGCGAATGTGAATTTCGTCCGGGTCGCCATCGCCATCTAGATCACGTCCTTTTTCTACTGCGTCCGGTGTCAAGCCACTGGCCATAAGAATCTGTTGAGAAACATTGTTCGTTCCGCGCACAAAAGCCGCAACTGCATTCGGGTTATCAACAATACAACCGGGAGAATGACGAACATCGACACCGGCAATGGTCTGTGCGTCCCTCCAGTTCAACAGATCTTCAGGGCAGGGTAGTTCTGTCGTTGTATCAGCGGCTATTTTCGCCATAGGTGGTGCACGATATTCATCTGCTCCTAACCACTGGCCTAATTGCAGGCGCAACGCCATCGGATACCACTGCAGTGGGAAACACATTAGTGCAACGAGGATTGAGAGAAAAAACAGCCAACGTGTGTACATGATCACATCATACAGTCATCGTGAGGATTTATGTTGTTGTTAATAGAAATCCTGGCATACGAGAAGTGCAGGATAGCTCAAAATAATATGACATTTTATTTAACAGGAACTCTGTTAATGAACCAATAGAGCGCCTGCGCAAGGATCAGCAAGAGAATAAAAAATGGTAGATAACCGTAGTCGGTCCCGCCCACTTGAAAATAAAACACCGTATGATACGTTTTTTCTTTTTCGGGATGAACGGCTGTAACAATACCGATATAGCCCCCAGCTTGTTGAAAATCGTAATTTACCGTGAGTACACCGTCTGATCGCTTTTCCGGCCGATGATAAAAAACCGTATCCTGTTCTATGTTATCGAGGCCAGTAATATCATCCCAGTTAGCAAACACACCGAAATTGTTGACGTCCTTGATAATACGAAAATCAACCTGCATCTCCTTGAGAAAATCGTGCAGATAATCGATCACAAATACACTGCTGGCAACTTCGGGAATATCTTCGCAAAACTCCTGTGTCCCGTTAGTTTTTGGTTGATAGACAGTAAAATGCGCTTCCAGAAACCCGATCTTGATCAGACAGACATCGTCTTCCATACCAACACCGCCGTGTGCAAATGCACCCTGGTACCAGTTCATCAGGACTACCAATGTCAATTGCAACAGTAAAATTCTGAATATCGTCATATTTCATCTAGAGTAACAAGCCATGTTAATACTACGATGTTTTATTTACTCAAGGACACAAAAACCGATCGCATGAATGATAGTCATGTGTAGGATAGAATTTTTAAATAGAGTTCAGTCTTATGACTGGAAACCCCTTATGCTTCTCTAAGTTCACTTAAACTTACTAATTAGGCTGTTTTTCTGGTAAACAGTGGTGTAACAGGGTCACTAAAGATAATAATAACAGTGCAGCGACTCCATTATGAGATACTGCAACTGGTAATGGTATATGAAATTTAATATTCGCAATACCTAGAGTTACCTGTGTAATTAGCAATATTAACGAAATAATGCCTGTCAATTTAAGCTGTTGCACACCAGAACGTATCGCCTGCATGGCTACGTAGAATATGGTAAAAAAGGTAATTATTGCGCCTATTCGGTGAGCCATATGAATAGCTGTTCTAGCGGGACCAAGTAACACGCCGCCTTCGTAATCAATACCGAGCCCACGCCAGAGTATAAAACCTTCTTTAAAATCCATGTTCGGCCACCAGACGCCCTGACAAGTTGGAAAATCAGGACAGGCGAGGGCGGCATAATTTGAACTGGTCCAACCGCCTAACGATATTTGCAACACTAAAACTATAATTGCGAAGATAACGATGGGTAATAAATTACTATATCTAGCACTGACAAATACTCCTTGCTTAGATTGCTGACGTAATACGGTCCAACATAATAATGAGAGAATTGTTAAACCGCCTAGTAAATGCGACATGACAATAACGGGTTTTAATAACAACGTTACTGTCCACATTCCTAACATGCCCTGAAATATTACCAGGACTAATAAGGCTAACGAAAATCCACGCATGCCTGATAAAGAAGATTTTACCCCTGCCATGACGGCCATAATTAATATTAGAAAACCCAAGGTACTGGCAACATAACGATGCACCATTTCTTTCCAGGCCTTCGCTTGCTCTAGCGGGCGTACCGCTAGATTTTCATTGCCCGCATCAACGTGATCGGGCACAAGTAAATTACCATAGCAACCCGGCCAGTCTGGACAACCTAAGCCAGCATCTGATAAACGCACATAGGCACCTAAGACTATAACGACTAATGCCAGGACCAATGCTACACGCGCAATAATTAATAAAGGATTATTCATTTTATAAGTATTCAAGAAATAAAAATTTACTAGCCTATGCGTGATCCGCGCAATAATTTTTTCAAATCTTTATAAATATCTCTTGGGTTCGCGCCGAGCTCGTAACTCATCATTAAATTACCAAGTGGATCAATTATATAAAGGCGATGCGCATCTAATGGTTTATCGCTTTCATTCAAACGAAATTTATTCAGCAATTCATCTACGTCGATTAAATCATTATTTATAATTTGCTGGCCTTTAAAATCCGCGAGCAACTCTTTTAATTCACCAACTGGTTGTTCGGTTAATAACAACACTTTTTGAACACGTAAGGAATGCTTGTCCATTGAAACATGTGTTTGACGCATAAGATAAACATTATCCATACAGGCCTTGTTACAGTTTGCAGCAACATAAGCCAAACTCCATTTACCAAACAAGCTATCTTTGCGATCATTTTTAAAAGGGTCGAGTAATGTCAGATCACCTAAAGGTCTTGGTGGATCGATTAGTTGACCATTATTGGACATGCCTCGCATTTCAAGAAAATCAGTATAGTTAAAAACATACCAGGACAAGATTAATGGACTAGTAAACATCAAGACGACCATAACAATCGTTAACTTATTATTCTTTTTAACCTCTACTTCTTCACTCATGTCTTTAATCCTGTCTTGTCTATTTTCTTAATATTTAAAACTAGATATATAATCAGTAAAACTATTGCAAATGCGAACCATTGGAACGCATAGCCATTATGCATGTTCACACCTGAGCCGGGCAAGCGCCACTTCCTAAGATAACCATGTTCAGACTCTGGCTCTAATCTTATTACGTAAGGCAGTAACTTAATGCTTGTTAATTTTTCCAACTCTTCAATATTTATTCGTTGTACACGGTATATTGTTTCTGTTATTTGTTCTGGCGGCATATCTTTTAATATCAAGCCGGTTTTTGGCAGTTCTTTTACAACAGCATTAATTTCTATTAAGCCATTTGTCATTACTAATTTTGGAGTTACTTTGCGATCAGCATTAGCAAGCAACCAACCACGATTTACCAGAACGACCTTTTCACTTTGATCTATAACAAAAGGGGTATAGATAAAGTATCCTGCACGTGTATCTTCTACCTGATTGTCCAACAGTATTTGATATTGCTCTAAAAACGCACCTGTTAATTTAACGCGTTTCCACAATAGCGCTTCTTTATCTAACTCATTATTTTGTACTTTATTAAAATCAATTGCTGCAGCTGATTGTCTAGCTTCAAATTCGGCAAATATATTTCTTTTTTGTTTAACACGATCAAGTTGCCAAAACCCTAACGAAATAAATAAATAAGTACAAACTAAGGCTAACAAACTTGTAAAAAGCCTGGGGCTAAAACACCAGTTTCCAATAATTAGTTTCATAAAAAAATGTTTGCTAGTTATACTGCACGAATATTCTCAATCATATAAAACTAAACCTATGGCCACATTACTTTTTAAAATATACATCGTGATCATACTTTTCTCGATAGCTGCTTCATTGATAGCTGGTGGATTTTTTCTCGTTAAGGATGATTCTAAATCAAAACGCCTTGTCACCTCACTTACTTTTAGAATATCTCTTTCGGTTATTCTCTTTATTTCTCTATTCGTTGGTTTCAGGTTTGGTTGGATTCAGCCACACAGTGCCGGCTTTTAAAACCACTTAAACTTTATAATAACCCAAATAAAAAAGGCGCTGCAAAAGCAGCGCCTCCTTATGCTGTTTCTCTGTTTAACTATATCCAGTAAACAAAGATATATAAACCTAACCAGACGACGTCAACAAAGTGCCAATACCAGGCTACGCCTTCAAAAGCGAAGTGATCTTTTGAAGAGAAATGACCCTTCATGGATCTAATCAGAATAATAAAAATCATGGTTGCACCCATAGTCACATGAAAACCATGAAAACCCGTCAACATGAAAAAGGTTGAACCATAAACGCCAGACTTCATGGTTAAATCAAGTTCATGATACGCATGTGCATATTCACCAATTTGAAAATAAACAAAAACGATACCTAATAAAACCGTTGCCGCCAACCACCAACATAAAGGAGCACGGTGATCCTTCCTTAAGGCATGGTGAGCCAAGGTAATGGTTACGCCGCTAGATAGCAGAAGTATTGTGTTCACAAGAGGGACATCAAACGCAGGGATGACATCTTTAATCGCTGTATATTGCGACTCAACACCAGCTAAAGCCATATCGGGCGTCGTCAGTAATGGCCATACTGCTTTAAAATCAGGCCATAAGAACATATGTGTCGCAAAACCAGCTCCTTCGCCACCTAACCATGGCACTGATAACACTCTTATGTAGAAGAGAGCGCCAAAGAATGCTGCGAAGAACATCACTTCAGAAAAGATAAACCAACTCATGCCCCAACGGAAACTGATATCAACCTGCTTGCTGTAATTTCCCGCCATGCTTTCTCTGATAACATCAGAAAACCAGCCAGAGAACATATAGATAACTGCAGCAATACCCATACCTAGTATGAAAGTACCGAAGCCCGACCCATTCAGCATCATGCCACCACCGATAAAGGTGAGAAACAACGCCAAGGTACCAACTATCGGCCAACGACTTGGTTCCGGGATAAAATATGTGTCACTAGAATCTGACATAACTATTCCTCTTAAATATTTATTATTTTACTTAAACTAACTAATCGTCTTAACTGCTTTAGTGTCAGATGCTGCTACATCAGCATTATCTGTTACTAGAAAAAATGTATATGACAAAGTCATAATCAAAATATCTTCTGGCAACTCCGAACCGACAATAAAACGCACAATCATTTCTTTACGTTCGCCAGGCTCTAATAGCTGCTTGGTAAAACAAAAACACTCGGTTTTATTAAAATATACCGAGGCTTTCTCTGGTGCCACACTAGGTACTGCTTTGCCGACTACAGCCTTGTCCGATTTATTTTCTACAATAAAAATAGCTTCAGACATTTCTCCAGGATGAACACTCATCTTGTATTTCAGCGCCTTAAATTTCCAAGGCAAATCCGGGTGTACATTTGAATCAAACTCAACCGTAACTAAACGATCGGCATCCACTTCATCAGCGCTTGCCTCTGACTGAGAAATTACCCCAGTCTTACCGCCGATGCCGGTTACTTCGCATAGCACTGAGTAAATCGGCACCATGGCAAAGCCAAAACCAAACATTGCAACTGCAAACAAACCTAATTTCTTAGCAGTTTTTATTACGCCCTGTTGCGCCATCACTTCATATACGTCAGGACGATAGCAGCATAAAATCCAAATGCCGCGACACCAACGATAATAGCGATGCGCATGTTTTTTGCTGCCAATTCCTTTTCAGCTGCTGTTTTATCATTATTACTCATAGTCTTTAAAACTCGTCGCTTATGAATGCGCTGACGCTTCCGTTACTTCTGGCGGAGTAGTAAAACTGTGGAACGGAGGAGGCGATGGAAGGGTGAATTCCAACCCATGCGCACCTTCCCAAACTTCGTCAGTTGCTTTTTCACCACCACGAATACACTTGATAACGACCCAAACCATGATTAGTTGGCTCAAACCAAAGACGATGCCACCAATACTGATAATCGCATTCCAATCAGCAAATTGCGTACTGTAATCAGGAATACGTCGCGGCATGCCTGCTAGACCAATAAAGTGCATTGGAAAGAACAGAACGTTAACCGAAATCGTCGACAACCAGAAATGCCACTTGCCCAACGTTTCGTCATACATATGACCGGTCCATTTTGGCAACCAGTAATAAATACCACCGATAATGCCGAAGATAATTCCAGGAACAATGACGTAATGAAAATGCGCCACGATGAAATAGGTATCATGGTATTGAAAATCAACCGGGGTGATACCCATCATCACACCAGAGAAACCACCAATAGAGAACATAAATAAAACACCGATAGCAAATAACATCGGTGTTTCAAATGTCATCGAACCTTTCCACATCGTCGCCGTCCAGTTAAAAATCTTCACGCCGGTAGGTACCGCAATCATCATGGTGGCATACATGAAGAACAACTCGCCTGCCAAAGGCATGCCCACTGCAAACATATGATGCGCCCATACAAAGAAAGACAAGAACGCAATCGATGCAGTTGCATAAACCATTGAGGAATAACCAAACAACGGCTTACGAGCAAAGGTTGGAATGATCTGCGAGATAATTCCGAAAGAAGGTAATACCAAAATATAAACTTCAGGGTGGCCAAAGAACCAGAATACATGTTGGAACAATAATGGATCACCGCCACCGGCTGCGTCGAAGAAAGCAGTACCGAAAAATTTATCTGTCAACAACATGGTTACGCCACCTGCTAACACAGGCATTGCCGCGATTAACAAGAATGCGGTAATAATCCAGGTCCAGACAAACAAAGGCAATCTCATGAAAGTCATACCAGGGGCACGCATATTAAATACCGTAGCAATAATATTAATCGCACCCATGATTGAAGAGATACCGAGTAGATGCACGGCAAATATCAAGAACGGAAAACCATCGCCTAACTGGAATACCAACGGTGGATACATGGTCCAGCCACCGGCTGGTGCTCCGCCTTCCATGAAAAATGTTGATAACAACAAGGTAAATGAGAATGGAAGCAACCAGAAACTCATGTTGTTCATTCTTGGCATTGCCATATCAGGCGCACCAATCATCAGTGGAATCATCCAGTTGGCTAGACCTACGCCTGCTGGCATTAATGCACCGAAAATCATGACTAGTGCATGCACTGTCGTCATAGAATTGAAAAACTGTGGATTTACAAATTGTAATCCAGGCTGAAATAATTCAGCGCGAATTACCATTGCCATAGCGCCACCGACAAAAAACATTGTCAGAGCGAATATCAGGTACATAGTACCGATGTCTTTATGGTTTGTTGAAAATAACCAACGGCCTATGCCGGTAGGCTTATGATCGTGATGATCGTCGTGGACAGCTGCGTCGCTCATGAATCTATCCTCTATTTACTTAATCTAAATAATTAATGTTATTAATGTTGTTATTATCGTGCTGCTTTTACATCTGATGGCTGAACCATATCGCCAGCATCATTGCCCCATGAATTTCGTTCATAGGTAATTACAGCAGCAAGATCGACATCGTTTAACTGGCCTTTGAATGCTGGCATTAAATTCTTACCATCAAGTACCTTGCTTATATGGTCGCCAGCAGGACCTGTAGCAATCGGACTGCCCGCTAATGCAGGGAATAAACCGGCAGCGCCTTCACCTTGTGCCATATGGCAAGCAGCACAGTTGGCTGCATAAACAGTAGCGCCTTTTTCCATTAACTCAGCCATGGTCATGTCTTTACCAAGTGCTGCTTCAGCTTTTTCAGCCTTCTTTTCTTCAATCCAAACTGCGTAATCTTCTTTTGTTACCGCGTGTACAACAATAGGCATGAAACCATGGTCTTTACCGCAAAGTTCTGTACATTTGCCTCGGTATGTACCGACTTTCTTGATGTTGGTCCAGTTATCATTGATAAAACCAGGAATCGCATCTCGCTTCCAACCCAAATCAGGCACCCACCATGAGTGGATAACATCCGATGCTGTTGTCAAAATTCGTATTTTTGTATCGATTGGTAGAACTATTGGGTTGTCGACATTATTCAAATAATTATCGATTGACTCTGGATTGATACCTGAGTCAATTTGAGCGGCTGCTCGATCATCTGCATGTAAAGCACTGACGATAGTGATATCTTCATCAAGATAATCATATTGCCATTTCCATTGATGACCTGTGACTTTCAATGTCATTTCCGCATCACCTGTCTTTTCCATAAAAATTAAAACTTGCGTAGCAGGAATAGCCATACCGATTAAGATTAAGATAGGAATAACGGTCCAGATGATTTCAGCGGTCGTACTGTGATGAAATTGCGCTGCAACCGCACCTTTTGATTTTCTATGATGGAAAATCGACCAAGTCATGACCGAAAAGACTACGATGCCGATAACGGTCACAACATACAAAATAATCATATGTAATTCATAGACTCTGTGACTGGTTTCAGTGACACCTTCTGTCAAATTGAGCGGATATTCGGCCAGCACTGCCCCGCTCACTAGAAATAATGAAACTGCAATTAGACCAAGCACAGTTCGTTTTAATTTATCGACTGACATACAACATTCCTCAGCATTGATGGTTTTTGTAATATTTCTTTAAAATTTTTGTAATTCTTATTGAAGGCTACCTTGCCGTGGTTAATTTGCGCTATACCCATAGTCGCTACCACATTGTCATCTACTATTAAAATGACACAACACCCTGATATCTTTAAATCTATTTCAAAACTAAAGAACTCAAAACATTGTCGAGTCGAGCTAACTGCTCTCTCTCGGTGCGACAATATGCCATATTCGCCATTGTTTGCAACCTTCTTGATCTTGATCAATTTATTATTGCAATAATAAAATATCTAGGAGATATCAGATAGGTCGATATTTTCAAATAATTTGTCTGGTTCAAAATTTACCATATAGGGTAAATCTGCAATATGCGGACATTCTAAAGCTGCTTTTATCGTTTCAATTGTTTCTTCATGAAACAGGTAGTCTTTATCTAACCGATTGCTCACCCAGCCCTTTAAAATCAAGCCATCAGCCTTGATTGCCTCAGCGGTTAGCAGGGCATGATTTATACAGCCTAGCTTTAATCCCACCACCATAATTACTGGCAATTCTAAAGACCGGACTAAATCTACAAGGCTTTCCTTGTTTGAAAGAGGAACCCGCCATCCACCTACGCCTTCAACTATCACATTTCTGCTATTAGATGCTAGCTCTCTATAGCATGCAATAATTTGATTTAGATCAATTTTTTCATTTTTTTTACTCGATGCGATGTGTGGCGCGACAGCTAATTCAAATACCGCAGGGTTTATTAAATGATAGTCCGTTGATTTGCTGCAATACCGCATTATTAATTCGGCATCTTCGTTTATTATCCTGCCGTTTTTAAGCCTAGCTCCTGACGCTATCGGTTTCATTCCAGAAACTTGATGCCCCTGGTTTTTTAAAGCTGTCATTAGAGCAAGTGTAAACCGGGTTTTTCCTATCCCTGTATCTGTTCCTGTAATAAAAATACCTTTGGACATGATTACTTTGGTTTTCGACTTGCCAGATCTTTCTTTAGATCTGCTAGTGATATGGTTTGAATATTTGTATCTGTCTTTATATTTTTTACCGTTTCAGACTTCCAGGCATGCCCATATATGACTTCGTAAGTTGCCGGCAATTTATTATTCTTTCTATACGACTCGTAATGTTTCATGACTTTTTGCAGGCGTTGCTTTCCCGTTAGCGTCTTTCTTCGGCCATTATTAACATTGTGTGCGCCTATATTTTTTAACTCACGCATTAATTGCTTACATCCATCATAAGTTAAAATAATATGCTCGATGCTCAGTACGGGAGCATCCATACCATTTCGCATTAATGAGTCACCTATGTCATGCATATCTACAAACGCATTCACATGTACTTTGTTATCGACCTTGCGCCAACTCTCTCTTAGTTCCTTTAAGGTATCTGGACCAAAGCTGGCAAACATAAACACACCGCCAGGTTTTAGTACGCGTTTAATTTCAGAAAACACCTGATCGAGATCATTGCACCACTGCAACATTAGGCTGCTAAAAACACAATCAACACTATTATTTACTAAAGGAATTTTATTTGCATCGGCACATAAAAAATGATTATTTGAGAAAAATCTCGGTGTGTGTGTACGTGAGTTTTTTATCATCTCCACAGAAATATCAACTTGATATATCTGCGCTTTTTTAAACAGTTGTTTTAATAGTCTTGATCCATATCCTGTGCCCGCACCTAATTCTAGTATTGTTTTAGGCTTAATCTTTATATGTTCAAAAGATTCAATTAACCGATCAGCTACTGTTTGTTGTAATAGAGCAGCATCATCATACTTTGTAGCGGCGACATTAAATGCCTCGCGCACACTTTTACTATCAAGCTGATAATTATTTTGTATTGAATCTTTCATTTAAATTGCTCATTGATGAATTCATCAATTATTTTGATGGTTTCGTGTTGTTTACTAATGAATGGTGCGTGACCACAATTATTTATAACTGAGCACTGGACGTTGGGATTGATTTTTTTTATGTCATTTTTAATTTTAAAATTTATCAGTGAATCATTTTCTCCCAATATAATCTTCACGGGTATTTTTACTTTCGAGAATTCTTTTCTGAGATCTATTAGTCGCATCTCATTTAATAAAGCAAACAATGTTTCTTTATGTTTTTTATCTGTAGTATTATTACGAATAAATTTATTTGTTTCTTTTGCGGACATATCCCCGTGTGCAATTAAGCCTGCAAAATAATTAAGTGCGCTTTCTGTATTTTTTTCTAGATTATTCTGCAGAGCCTTAATTG
Organism: Thiotrichaceae bacterium; assembly: GCA_012960105.1. Taxonomy (GTDB): domain Bacteria; phylum Pseudomonadota; class Gammaproteobacteria; order Eutrophobiales; family Eutrophobiaceae; genus UBA7359. The sequence continues at coordinate 64,309 of DUBV01000050.1, forward strand.
CTTTTTCTTCTATTACATTATTCCATTCATGTTTATTTATAAAGCAGGGCGGACTAGCAATATAAATTATTGCTTTAATCTTGTTTGACATGCCGGCTAAATATGTCGCTACTAATCCTCCTAGTGACCAAGCGATGATAATACTATCCGTTTTTATTCTTTCTTCTATTCTGCCTGCTATGGAATCAAGGTTTTTATCTTTAGTGTCGTCAGCGATTTCATACAGACAGGGTGCGGTTATTTTATTAAAGGCACTTAATTGCTCTTCGAAACCCTGCCATATTTTATTTGACGTGCCCCAGCCATGTAACAATAAACAGTCCATCTTTTAGTCTTTTATGCTCACTACGGTTTTTAAAGTCTCAACAAGAAGATCTATCTGATCCTTTGTATGCTTTGCTGTAATACTTATTCGTAAACGAGATGTATTTTTAGGCACGGTTGGCGGCCTTATAGCTGTTACTAATATTTTATTTTCATATAGCTCTTTACTTGCTGCTAATGCCTGGGCTGCTTTGCCTATAATTAATGGTTGTATATGAGACATCGACTCACCAATGTTCAAACCTGAGCCCGCTGTTTGGTTTTTATAATGCAAGACTAAATCTTTTATATTTTTCCTTAAGTAATCGCCTTCTGAAACCAAATCAATAGCTCGCGTCATTGTTGCTGCTATTGAAGGCAATAATGCCGTTGTATATATATAGGTTCTTGCTTTTTGTATAAATGCTTCGATATGTAATTTGCTTCCTGAAACAAATGCGCCGCTTGCACCAAATGATTTTCCAAACGTGCCAATGATTATCGGCACTTGTTGTTGATCAAGATTTAATACTTCGAGTAAACCAGCTCCACGTTCTCCCAAAACACCGAGTCCATGTGCATCGTCAACTATTAGTAGCGCATTATATTTTTTACTTAGTTCTGCTATTTCTCTTAATAAAGCGTAATCGCCATCCATGCTGAACACACCATCAGTCATTACTACTAAGTTATATTTTTTATTTTTTTCTAAAAGCGTTTTTAAATTTTCAACATCATTATGACGATAACGAACAAGTTTTCCTTTTGAGAGTAACGCTGAGTCAATTAACGACGCATGATTTAATTTATCCTGAAGAACTACCGTATTTGAATCTATTAATACAGATGCAATTGCCAGATTAGCTTGATAACCTGTAGGGAAAATTAATGCTGCATCTCTGTCTAAAAACTGAGATAACTTTTCTTCTAGTAATTTATGTGGGGTTAAATGACCTACTATTAATTGTGATGATGCAGCGCCAACACCATATTTATCTATTGCCGCTATCATACAATCTTTTAATTCTGCATTGTTTGCAAAGCCTAAATAATCATTGCTGCTAAAATTTATATACTGTTGCCCTTCTATTTCTATCAGCGCCCCTTGCGCGGAATTTATTATTTTTCTTTCTCTATATAAACCACTAGATTTTCGCTGATTTATTTCTTCTGCCAAGTTCACTTTCTTAAACGCGCATTAATGCTGAGATGATTGCATGCCTAAACGCTCGAACAACATTTTATCTTGTTCCAATTGAGGGTTGTCCGTGGTCAATAATTTTTCTCCATAAAAAATGGAGTTTGCTCCAGCAAGAAAACATAGGGCCTGCATTTCGTCGGTCATCTCATTACGTCCTGCTGAAAGCCGCACATAGGAAGCCGGCATCATAATTCTTGCTGCGGCTATTATTCTTATAAAATCAATTGCGTCGGGCACATCTGCATCTTTAAGTGGTGTGCCTTCAACTTGTACCAACATGTTGATTGGTACGCTTTCAGGCTGCTTAGACATATTTGCTAACGTTAATAATAAGCCTGCGCGATCATTTTGATCTTCCCCCATGCCGATGATGCCGCCACTACATACATTGATCTCCGCTTGCCTTACGTTGTCTAGTGTATCGAGTCGATCCTGATAATCTCGAGTACTTATAATTTTTGAGTAATATTCTGGTGAGCAATCTAGATTGTGATTGTAATAATCAAGGCCCGCTGACTTTAAATTTTTTGCTTGTTCCCTAGATAACATGCCCAGAGTTACACAGGTTTCCATGCCCGTTGCTTTAACGGCCTCAACCATGGCCATTACTTTTTCTAAATCTTTTTGTTTTGGTTGGCGCCAAGCCGCACCCATACAAAAACGTGTTGCACCTTTTTCTTTTGCTGCTTTTGCTTGAGTTAACACATCTGTGAGATCCAACAACTTTTCTGCTTCTACTCCAGTATCGTAATGAGCGCTTTGTGGACAATAAGCACAGTCTTCTGGACACCCACCTGTTTTAATATTCATTAAGGTACTCAATTGAACGTAGTTTGGATCAAAATTTTCACGATGAATTTGTTGTGCTGAAAATAACAAATCGTTAAACGGTTGATTTAATAAGGAAACAGCTTCTTCTCTGGTCCAATCATTTTTGATGGGTGTGTTTTTATTGGTTTGCATAAATCGCTCTTTTTAGTTTGCTTTGTTGCAATGTTATTAACTCTGAATTTATTTCAAAACGTGCCACAATGAAAATTAAGAATTATTAGTAAACTTTTTATTTTCTATAAGGTTAACAGACTGACATGGATGTCAAAAAGCTAATTTTGCCGGGAGCGTGCTTTTTTTGCCTGAAAAAGGTTAATCATGCCTGGTGCGCTGATTGTGAACAGGACTTTATTCTTGAGATCGGCAGATGCCCTGTTTGCGCTCGGAAAAATCCATATAATGATATTTGTGGCGCTTGCCTGAAACAACCGCCTTATTTTCATAGGGCTGAAATATTGTTTAATTATCAACATCCTGCGAGTCATTTAATAAAAGCATTTAAATTTAAAAATCGGCCAGAGTTGGCTCGTTGTTTTGCTGAAAGGTTTACTGAAAACCTGACTATAAAGCTAAACAACAATAACCGTATTTTGCCTGACATTTTACTGCCCGTGCCCTTGCACAAGAATAGACAGCGGCAACGCGGCTATAATCAGTCACTAGAATTTGCTGCGCAAATAAGCAAGCATATTAGAATAAAGGTAAATTCAACCTTATGTAGCAGAATAAAAAACACTGATCCACAAAGTGCATTGCCAATGAGCACGAGAAAAAACAACGTCAAAGGCGCTTTTTGTTTAAGTGATGAAACTATACCAAAGCATATAGCAATTGTAGACGACGTGATTACAACAGGATCAACGGTTGATGAGCTTGCCCGTTTATTAAATAAAGCAGGCTGTGAAACCATCGAGATTTGGGCTGTTACCAGAGCCTAGAAAGACTTAAAACCTAATTATTATCAATAACTTAGGTTACGTGTCTAGATTTTCTACTAGCAAAGCATTGCTCTCGATAAACTCTCTTCTTGGCTCGACTTGATCTCCCATTAAAGTCGTAAACACTTCATCCGCGCCAATAACGTCCTCTATTTTAACCTGCAGAAGGCTGCGGGTAGTTGAGTCCATGGTTGTTTCCCAAAGCTGGTCTGGATTCATCTCGCCAAGACCTTTATAGCGTTGTATAGACATTCCTTGCTCGGCTTCTTTCATCAGCCAATCGAACGCTTGTTTACAAGTAGTGATCGCTTGCTTACGCTCATTGCGTTGTATGTGCGCGTCTTCTTTAAGGTCGGTGCCTTGTTCTAAAGCGATCAACTTCTTGTAATTTTCGGAAGCGAAAAACTCTGGTTGAAATATATTGTTTGACTCAATGCCATGAATTAACAATGAAACCTTGCCGCCAAACATGCCATCGTTCACTGGAAAAACATCAAACTTATATTCAGTCACATTAGCGTCATCATTATTCAGTCGATCAGTTAATTCAGCGAACCAATTTTGTACCACTGTTTGATCAGCACAGGCTGTTTCTGTAATGGTTGGCATGTAACGAACAGCATCAACGATGCTTGAGTGGTAGCGTTTACACAAGCGACCATATGCTCGGTTCATAGCGATATAGAGAACAACCAGCTCTTTTAATTTTTCACTTTCTATTGATGGAGCCCCTGAGCCAGCTTGTAAGCTGCTGTTTTCTAAAGCCAAAGCCAACAAAAACGATTCTCGCTCATCATCGTCTTTAAGATATCTTTCTAATTTCCCTTTTTTAATTTTATATAGTGGCGGTTGCGCTATATAAATATGGCCTCGCTCAACTAACTCAAACATTTGCCGGTAAAAGAAGGTAAGCAACAAAGTTCTAATATGCGCGCCATCAACATCCGCATCGGTCATAATGATAATCCGGTGATACCTTAGTTTTTCAGGATCGAATTCCTCTCTGCCAATACCGCAACCTAAAGCGGTAATAAGCGTACCAACTTCGACAGAAGACAGCATTTTATCAAACCGTGCTTTTTCCACGTTCAAGATCTTACCTTTCAACGGTAATATCGCCTGATTTCTACGATCACGACCTTGTTTTGCAGATCCTCCTGCGGAATCCCCTTCCACTAGGAATAATTCAGACTTTGCTGGGTCTTTTTCCTGACAATCGGCTAATTTTCCTGGCAAACCGGCAACGTCCAGAGCTGACTTCCTGCGGGTTAGTTCCCTTGCCTTACGCGCTGCCTCGCGTGCTCTGGCAGCATCGATTACTTTTTCGGTAATTATTTTGGCATCTGCTGGTTTTTCTAATAAGAATTCCTGTATTTTTTCAGCCACACAAGATTCAACGACAGATTTCACTTCACTAGACACCAACTTGTCTTTTGTTTGTGAGGAAAACTTAGGATCAGGTAATTTTATTGATAGCACAGCGGTTAGACCTTCTCTGACGTCATCCCCTGTCACCGTCACTTTTGCTTTGGCCGCGGTACCTTGCTTGTCCATAAATTGATTAAAGCTTCGGGTTAATGCCGCTCTAAAACCAGAAAGATGGGCGCCGCCGTCTTTTTGCGGGATATTATTGGTAAAACAATAAATGTTTTCCTGGTATGAATCATTCCACTGCATTGCTAATTCAACACCCACGTCCTCTTTTTCGGTCTGTATATCGATCACGACTTCGTGTAAAGGCGTTTTATTTCGATTTAAATGTTTAACAAACGAACTGATTCCGCCTTCATATTCAAAAACATCCGTTTTCCCACTACGCTCATCATGTAACTCTATACGTATACCAGAATTCAGGAAGGACAACTCCCTTAAGCGTTTCGCGAGGATGTCATAGTGGAATTCAATAAGCTTAAAGGTAGCAACACTGGGTAAAAAGGTGACTTCAGTGCCGGTTTTATCTGAAGCTTCGCCTTTTTCTATTTCAGTAACAGGATCGCCATTTTTATAGGTCTGACGATGAACAAAGCCTTCTCGATAAATAACTAAATCTAATCTATCCGAAAGCGCATTTACAACGGAAACGCCGACGCCGTGTAAACCACCAGAAACCTTATAGGAATTATCATCAAATTTACCACCGGCATGTAAAGTCGTCATGATCACTTCGGTTGCTGAACGACCTTCTTCATGGGCACCTACAGGTATTCCTCGACCATCATCGGTAACAGTGATGGATTCGCCCGAATGTATCGTTACTTTGATTTGGTCACAGTAGCCAGCTAAAGCTTCATCAATACTATTATCAACCACTTCGAACACCATATGATGCAGGCCGGTACCATCATCTGTGTCGCCGATATACATTCCTGGGCGCTTTCTAACCGCCTCTAATCCCTTTAAAACCTTTATTTGCGACGAACCGTATTCGTTTTCTTCAGACATGTTTTTCTCTCGGTAAATATTGCGATTATTCTACCATTTTTTTAATTATTCCGTGTTCCACGTGGAACAAGGCATGTTTCTCTTGTTCGCTATCAAACCAGTCTGGTTTCATTAACGAGGAAACAAATGTTTGAATGTTATTACCTAATAATAACATCCACATTCTCTTCGACGACTCTTCATCTAGCTCTGCGTCTAGATCATCAACTAGCAGTATGGAATCGATACCTGCTTTTTTTAATATCTCTATTTGCGAAGACACTAAGGCTGCTCCAAATAACTTTATTTGGCCTCTTGATAAGTGTTTCGCCACATTAAATTCATCATAGCTAAAGGAAATATCTGTTCGGTGCGGCCCCAAACGGGTAAACCCTCTGTTTATATCTTTTTGTCTGTTTTCAGCTAACAAAACGGCTAAATCCTGTTTATCATAAGAATCATTTAAATAATCTATGGCTCCTAAACCAGATAAAACAAAAGGTAGCTGCTTATTATTTAAAAACTTGTTTAATTCGGAAATATATTCTTTCCTCATCGCATCTAGTTTTAATGCTTCTTCCGCCATTCTTTTTTCCCAACCTGTTAGTTCTAAAGAGTTAATTGCGCGTTCTGTTTTTAGTAAGGCATTACGATGCCGAAGAGCTCGATGGTAATTCTTCCAAACAAACATATAGTTTTGTTTCACGTGAAACATAGACCAGTCTAGCCAATGTCTACGGTCTTTTGGGGTACCGGTAAATAATATGTGGTGATCTGGGGTTAAAATATAAACAGGTAGCTTTCTTGCTTGTTCTGATGCCGTTTGTATCACTTCGCCATCAAACTTTATTCCTGTAATCCCCCTTCCTTTTTCTACCCCTACAGAAAAGTCTTTACCTTGTTTTAAGCCCTTAGCAAAAACTTGTAGCTTTTCCTCTCCTCGTGTAACAACATCATTTATTCGCTTACTTCTAAATGATTTAATCCTTGATAAAAGGTAGATACATTCTAAAACAGAGGTCTTACCGCTGGCATTTTGGCCATAAAAGAAATTAATTTTTGGACTGGGTTCAATACTAAATTCTCCCAGGTTTCTTACTGAAAGCGCATTTAGCTTTTCAATACTAAGCATTTCCTAGAGACGCATAGGCATTACGACGTACTGACAATTAGAATCATCTTCAGGCAGAATCAAACAACTACTGTTTGCATCTAGAACACTTAATTTTACTTTATTACTTTTAATAATCGATAAGGTATCTAGTAAATAGGAAACGTTGAACCCTATTTCTAACTCATCTCCTTCATATTGTACTTCCAACTCTTCTTCTGCTTCTTCTTGTTCCGGGTTATGAGCTAATGCTCGCAAGCTATTAGCACTAAGCATTATTCTTACACCACGATATTTTTCGTTGGAAAGAATCGACGCTCTAGTCAAACTGTTTTTTAATTCTTCTCTGTCAGCAAAAACAGGCTTTTCGCTTAACTCTGGTATAACTCGTTTATAATCAGGGAAACGGCCATCAATTAATTTACTGGTAAAACAAGTATCAGCATTTTTTATTCTTATATGATTAGCGCTTACTTGTATTTCAATTTCACTATTATTTTGTAATAGTCGTGTTAACTCAGTAATCCCTTTTCTAGGGACAATTATTTGTATCGCTTCATCAATAGAAGTTTTTATATCCGTTTCATCTAACGCTAGACGATGGCCGTCTGTTGCAACTGCTCTAAGTTTGTCTGAAGATATTTCAAGCAAAAGACCGTTTAAATAGTAACGAACATCTTGTTGCGCCATTGCAAATTGAGTATTACTTAATAATTTATCTAAAGCTTTTTGTTTAATAGTAAAAACAACTATGTTTTCAGTAATCTCTATAACGGGATATTCAGCAGCAGGTAGTGTTGCTAGCGTAAATCTACTTTTTCCTGATTTTATTAAAACTCTATCGTTTTTCATTTCAATTTGAAGTATTGATTCTGCGGGAAGCGCTCTGCAAATATCTAATAGTTTTCTTGCAGGAAGAGTTAATTCACCTGTTTCTTCTAAAGGCACTTCAAAATTAACAATTAATTCTACTTCCATGTCAGTTGCCGTTACAGATAGTGATTTAGTTTCTAAATTAAATAATAGGTTGGAAAGAATAGGGAGAGTCTGGCGTCGATCGACTACCCCACTTACCGTCTGTAAAACAGGTAATAGATCATCTCTGTTTATATTAAATTTCATTTATATATACCTATTATTATTACTATTAGTGATTAGGATTTCTGTTGATATCTCTAATTTTCTTTAAAAATCAATTAGTTAGATATAAATTTAGTTATGTATTAATTATGTTTTATTAACATTTATCTTGTTGATAATATGTGAATTAATTTTAATATAAATTAATTCTTAATTTTTCCACAGTTTTTATTCAACTTGTTAATATATTTGTAATATTGACATAATCTTCTTCGATTCGTTGTTCAGTTTCTCTCAATTCTTTAATTTTTCTACACGCGTGCAATACCGTTGTGTGATCTCTACCACCGAAAGCATCTCCAATTTCAGGTAGACTGTGGTTGGTTAATTCTTTAGATATTGCCATAGCAACTTGTCGAGGCCTCGCTATAGAACGATTACGTCTTTTGGAAAGCAAGTCAGCAACACGTATTTTGTAATACTCAGCAGTCATTTTTTGTATGTTTTCCATAGTAACCTGTTTATCCTGGATAATAAGCAAGTCACGTAAAGCGTTTTTGGTAAATTCTAACGTGATAGGTTTACCTGTTAAATTAGAATTAGCAATTACTCGGTTTAAAGCACCTTCTAATTCGCGAACATTTGACCGAAAACGCTTTGCGATAAAGAAAGAAACTTCATCAGGAAGGTCTTTTTGCACTTGTAGGGCTTTTTTTCGAATAATAGCTACACGAGTTTCAAGTTCTGGTGGCTCAATAGCAACAGTTAAACCCCAACCAAAACGGGACTTTAGTCTTTCTTCAAGACCGTTAACCTCTTTAGGATACTTGTCACAAGTTAAAATAATCTGATGATGGCCTTCAAGCAAAGCATTAAAGGTATGGAAAAACTCTTCTTGAGACCTTTCTTTTTTAGCAAAAAATTGAATATCATCAATCAATAATGCATCTAAATTACGGTAATATCGCTTGAATTCGTTGATTGCGTTGTGTTGTAAGGCTCTAACCATGTCTGCGACAAAGCGCTCAGAATGAAGATAAGCAATATTTGCTGATGGTTTTCGTTCCAGAATAGCAGCGCCGACTGCGTGCATTAAATGTGTTTTACCAAGTCCAACTCCCCCATAAATAAATAAAGGGTTGTAAGCACTACCGGGGTTTTTAGCGACTTGCATAGAAGCTGCTCTGGCAAGTTGGTTTGAGTTACCTTCAACAAAAGAGCTAAAAGTAAACGAAGAGTTTAAATTACTGGAATGCTTAACTTGCTTACTCAGTATTTTTTCTTTTTCGGCCTTAGCAGATACAGCGTAATTTTCTGTCGCCATGTCTTGTTTTGTTTTGGCGTTGCTGCTTTTACTACCAATTTCCATCTTTAAAGATGTTTTTTCTGTTTCAACGGAATCATTACTTATAATTTCTTCCATCCTAGAGAGGTATTTTTCACTAACCCAATCTAGAACAAAACGGTTAGGTGCTAATAGACACACTGAACCTTCTGTTTCCACCGCGTGTAATGGGCGTATCCAGGTGTTAAATTGTTGAGGTGATAATTCACCTTCAAGCCGCTCTAGGCAACGTTTCCAGGGCGATGCAACCACTAAATAACCTCGTTGAAAATAAAAATAAAGAGTTTAAAGAAGTCTATACCCGATCAAAAAAGTTATCCACAAGCAGAAGAAGACTTTATTTCTCAAGATTAATTGACATTTTTATCATCAAAACAGTAATATGTGCGCCCTTTTAAACAGCATCGTATAGAAAACCAAAGGCAGCAGATATGAAAAGAACTTTTCAACCCAGTAATTTAAAACGAAAAAGAAACCACGGTTTTCGTGCTCGTATGCAAACGCGTTCTGGAAGAGCCATTATAAAAGCTCGTAGAGCTAAAGGAAGAAAAAAACTTTCTGCCTAGAGGCAATCGATAATGTCTTCCGTCGGTAATAGGCTCCGGCCTGATAACAGGCTAAAACGACCGGAAGAATATAAACAAGTTTTTTCTTCAAAACGCCGTTCCAGCGACAAATCTTTTTTATTTTTAGCTAAAACGAATAGTTTTAATTTGGCTCGTCTGGGTTTAGCTGTTCCCAAGAAATATATTCATAGTGCTGTTGAGCGAAATAGACTGAAACGTATAATTAGAGAAAGTTTTCGATTAAAGCAGGAAAAACTTAAAGGAAACGATATAGTCGTTGTCGTCAGAAATAAAATGGATGTTAACAATAAAAATATAGAGTCCATCCTTACCAAGCATTGGGACATTGTTATTAAATGAAAGCGGTTTTTATAAAGCTTATTAGATTATATCAACGCTATATTAGCGTTTATATGTCTCCAAGCTGCCGTTTTCTTCCGACATGCTCGGAATATACAATTGATGCTTTATCAGAACATGGTGTAGTAAAAGGATCGTTTTTGTCTTTAAAACGTCTTTGTAGTTGTCATCCTTTTCATAGAGGTGGTTTTGATCCTGTGCCGCATAAATCTAAAAGAGTAATAAGTTAATGGAAACAACCCGGTTTATTTTATTAATTACCCTCGGTCTGGTTTTAACTATGATCTGGCAGGCTTGGCATGAAGATTATCCTGTTGTCGCTGTTGCTCAAGTTAATGTAGATACATCAATCCCTGCCCCTCTAACCGAGCCAGAAGCATCAGGTTTGCCGGAAATGCAAACAGCTAGCACAAACAATAAAGCGCCTTCTTTAATGAACGTTGCCCCAGCAGAGCAAGCATTGAGCGGGAGAGTCGTTCATATAAAAACGGATGTACTGGATATAGAGATCAATACGCTGGGCGGAACTGTCCAGCGAGCTGCATTATTAAATTATCCGGTGTCCAAGAATGAAGAAACCGAGAAAGTTGTTTTATTAGATAATGAAAACAATGGTTTTTATTTGGTGCAGGGAGGTTTGTTAAGTAAATCAGAGATACCTAATCATAAAACACTCTTTGATCTTGAGAATGAATATTACGAATTAGGCGCCGCGGGTAGTGTTACTGTGCCGTTATTCTGGGAGTCAGAAAGCGGATTAAAAATTATAAAAAGATTTACCTTTTATAAAGGCCAGTACGTAGCGGATATAAGTTACGAGATACAAAACAACACCTCAGAAGCATGGAAAGGCAGTGCCTACGCTCAGATAAATCGTACTGAACCTACAGAAAGCGGATCCCGGTTCATTTATACTTACACGGGAGCGGTGTTATCTACGCCAGAAAAGCGCTATGAAAAAATAGACTTTGGAGACATAGAAGATGACAAGTTGTCTGTAGATGTTGCTGATGGTTGGGTGGCAATGTTGCAGCATTATTTTGTTGTCGCGCTAATTCCCGGCTCAAAAGAAGAGTCGTATCACTATTATACTTTGAATCCCGATCACAATAGTTATGTTATTGGCGCAATAACTCCTTCGAAAAATATTCCCGTTGGTGCAAGTGAAAAAATAAACCATCGTTTTTATGTTGGACCAAAACTGCAAAAAGAATTGCCACAGATTGCAGAAGGATTGGAGTTAACGGTTGATTATGGCATTTTCTGGTTTTTAGCCAAACCCGTGTATTGGCTATTAGATTACATACATTCGTATGTTAATAATTGGGGCTGGGCAATAATATTAGTGACGCTATTGCTGAAGCTGATGTTTTTTAAATTGTCCGCTGCCGGTTATCGCTCCATGGCAAATATGCGCAAAGTTCAGCCACGTATGTTATCTATTCGAGATCGATATAAAGATGATAAGACTCGTCTTAATCAGGCGATGATGGAGCTTTATAAGAAAGAAAAGATTAATCCTCTCGGCGGTTGCTTTCCCATTTTAATACAAATTCCGGTATTTATTTCTTTGTATTGGGTATTACTAGAAAGCGTTGAACTAAGACAAGCGAGCTTTATATTCTGGTGGAATGATTTGTCTTCGGCTGATCCCTATTTTGTTTTGCCTTTATTAATGGGCATAACCATGTTCATTCAGCAAAAGCTAAATCCAGCGCCTATGGATCCTGTACAAGCAAAAGTAATGTCGGTGTTACCAGTTGTATTTACCGTGTTTTTTGCCTTTTTCCCATCAGGTTTAGTTTTGTATTGGGTGGTTAATAATACGCTCTCAATTGCACAACAGTGGGTCATTACTCGTAATATAGAACGAACGAACTCCGGTAAATAAACAATTGAGCAGTTATTGCTATGCCAGAAAACAATGACACCATTGCTGCTATTGCCACCCCTTTAGGGCGAGGCGGCATAGGTGTTATTCGTGTTTCTGGAAATAAAACCAAAGATATTTATAAAGCATTAACCGGTGCTTTGGCAAAACCTCGTCTAGCACAATACGTTTCTTTTAAATCTTCTTCTCAGCAAACTATTGATAAAGGGCTAGCGCTCTATTTTAAAAGTCCTGCGTCCTATACGGGCGAAGACGTTATGGAATGCCAGGTTCATGGTAGTCGTATCTTGTTGGGAATGTTGCTAGAAGAAATTATTTCTTTGGGGGCAAGAGTTGCACGACCTGGAGAGTTTACCGAAAGAGCTTTTCTAAACGATAAGATGGACTTGTTACAAGCGGAAGCGGTTGCAGATCTCATTGATAGTAATTCTAAAAAAGCCGCGCGCAGTGCCATGCAGTCTTTAGACGGTGTTTTTTCTGATGATGTTAAACAGCTTAGAGATCAGGTTTTTAATGCAAGAACACTAGTTGAAGCTGCATTAGATTTTCCGGATGAAGAAGATGTTGATATTAGTATTGAGCCTGCCATTAATAACGTAGAAGTAAGCTTATCAGGATTAAATAGCTTGTTAAGCAGAGCCGAGGCCGGGCGCGTTCTTGATCAAAACCCGACAGTCGTAATTGTTGGTTCGCCGAACGTGGGAAAATCATGTCTTATTAATTATTTGTCAGGCTTTGATTCGGCCATTGTTTCTGCAATGCCCGGTACAACGCGGGATATTATTAGAGAAAAGGTTTTGCTAGGAGATTTTGCTGTTACTTTAGTGGATACAGCAGGCATACGTGAAACGCGCGATCTTATAGAGAAAGAGGGCGTTGATAGGACATATAAAGCTTTGGCCGTTGCCGATGTTGTTTTATATGTGCTGGATAATAGTCTAGAACAAGAAATAGAATCGGTTATCTTTGCAGAGCATTTATCGTCTGATGCAAAGGTAATAACAGTAAAAAATAAAATAGATCTTTGTAAAGATAGTAATTTTAAAAATACAGAGGATGTAATTTATATTTCAGCAAAGACTGGCGCGGGAGTAAGTGAGCTTATTGAGAAAATATGTTCGATTCTTGATATAACTGAGAACGAAGAAGACATGATTTTTGCGCGACAGCGACATATAGACGCCTTACATGGTGTAAAAGAGCATTTGTTACAAATGTTGTCTGCAGCAAAACAGGATGCAGGCCTGGAAGTTTTAGCGGAATCATTAAGACTAGCCTTGTCTGGCTTTGATGAAGTGACAGGGAAAACAACAAGTGACGATGTTTTAGGACATGTTTTTTCACAGTTCTGTATAGGAAAATAAAAGAATAGAGGAAGTATTTGTGAGTATAAAAATAGAATTATCGGTAGGCGAGTTATTGGACAAAATAACGATCCTACAAATAAAATCAGAAAGAATTGATGACGCATCTAAATTAGAAAATATTAATAAAGAACTCCGTGTTTTGCAGTCTCTATGGGAAGCTTCCTCTTATTCACAAAATGATCTTGATGAAAATATAGGCGAATTAAAAATAATTAATGAAGCTTTGTGGGACATCGAAGATAAAATAAGAGATAAAGAAGGCGAGCAAGCTTTCGACCAAGAGTTCGTTGAGTTAGCAAGGTCCGTTTATTTTACAAATGATAAGCGAGCGGAAATTAAAAAAGCAATCAATAGTAAAACAGGGTCTGAGTTAATCGAAGAAAAATCGTATAGTGATTATTCGGCGAATAATAAATAAACTCGATTAAATTAATGAGTGTTAAAAAAATATTATTTATAGGCCTCAGTTCTGTTGGCGATGTTGTCATGACAACGCCAGTCTTGCAGTCCTTGCAAAATAAGTATCCTGAAGCTCTATTTGATATTGTAGTTGATAAGCGAGGCACCGGTTTATACAAAAATTATCCGCGGCTAAATAAATTATATTTAAAAGATAAAGATCGGCTATTAAGAGGTGTGCCGGATTTATTACTGCAACTCTGGAAAAATCGTTATGATCTTGTTGTTGATGTAAGAACAGATGGGCTTGCATACTTACTACGAGCTAAAAAAAGATATACAAAATGGTCTGCAAAAAGTTATGGCCCACATGCAGTAGAAAAATTAATGGGCGTTATTGCAAAGTTACATGGAGACAAGCCTATTCCGCCAACCAATGTTTGGCTTTCTGATGAGGACAGGGCCTACGCAAAAAAAGAAACATCAGTGTTTGAAAGCAAAGAACGTCTATTAACAATTTCTATGGGCGATAGTCGAAAGCCTGAAAAAACATGGCTAATAGATAAGTTTGTCGAATTATTGAATAAACACGAAAATGATTTTTCAGGTGTTATTTTTTTGGGAAATAGCCATGAGGCGAAGGAGACGAAGGAAGTTGCAAATTCAATTAATATAAGGCACATCAATACCGTTGATAATAGTTTATTAGAAGCCGCTGCATTAATTGAAAGGTCCTGTTTGTATATTGGCCCTGACTCGGGCCTTGGTCATATTGCTGCAGCAGTAAAAACACCCACCATCAGTTTTTTTGGTGTTACTGAGCCCGAGCGTTATCGTCCTTGGGGTGGCAGGGCAAATTGTTTGACGGGTATAAATAATGATGCGCGTAATATTCCTGTTGACGAAGTGAGCTTAGCTATTAAAGGCGTATTAAAATGAATGAAGTGTTGCGTATATTGGATCGAGTATTAAGAAAACGCGGTTATACGATAAAGAAACATTCTGAATATAATTTATTGCCATTAAAAGATTTTTCTAAGCTTGATAGCCAGAAAAAAGCTTATGATGCTTTTAATTCACCTGAGAAATTTAATCAGAGTAATCTGGGCGAGTTGACGATTTGTTTGCGAACATGCATAAATGAGAAGCGGGCAAAGGGCGCGCGGAATGAGTTAACAGGGGTTGATCTTGAAGATCATCTTTTAAGATGCATTAAGTCATTAATTCAATCAGTTCAGTATGCGCATGAGAACAAATGTAAAGTTCGGCTTACGATCTTTGATGATCGATCTGAAAAGCGCGTAATAGAAAAAATAAAAATACTCTGCGAAAAATCAACGTTTGACTGGAATATTCGTACAACGGAAAAATCAGGGCAAGGACAGTCGCTCTATCAAAATTTCGAATATTCAAAAGAAAGAGAAGGTCTTTATTATTTTTGTGAAGATGACTACCTGCATGCAAAGTCAGCTGTTCTGGAAATGATAAATTTTTATAAAAAAGTACATAGTCAAACAGGTGAGCACATGTTGCTATACCCTCAGGAACATGAAATTGTTTTCGGTCAATTTAATTATCCTTCATATATTCTTTATAGTGATACAAGGCGTTGGCGAACAATTAGTCATGCCACACATACTTTTTTTATTCATTCAGATGTAGTAAGAGAGTATTGGGAGTATTTCGAAAATACAAAATACGTTGGCGTTAAAGAAAAACGGCACCTGGGTTCAGAGAAAAAAACGACAGACCGTCTATTTAATCATATTTTAGGTTTTTCACCCATTCCTGCGATAGCGGTTCATTTGCAAACGAAACATTGTTTGCCGCCTTTCTTTGATTGGAAAAGGCTTTGGGATAGTATTGGACAATAGGCTTAACGCTTTAATAATTCAGAATAAACCTCATTAGGTAATATCGTGCTCATGCATATGTTGTCGTGACATTTAGTTTTTAAACAGAAGCTGCAGGGAAGTACTTTTTCGATAACAGTTGCGTTCTTACTGCCCGGAAACCATTTGTCAGATAAATCTCGAGTAGAAAAAAGAGTAATAAACCTAGTGTTAGTTGTATCGCAAAGATGCATAGCTCCAGTATCAAGACTGATGGCTGTTTCGGTCTTTTCGAGTAGATAACGTAATTCAGGAACTTCTAATTTTCCACATAGATTCGTCGTGTTTGTTGTTCTTTCTAGAATGTATTCAGCTTCGTCGATTTCTGTTTTGCCGCCAACAATTAATATTTTTTTCCTGTCCCCAATCAGTTTTGCCAAAGACACCCAGTGATTAAGAGGCCATTTTTTTGGCTGGAGTTTTCCGCCAATTAAAAAAGCAATCGTTTCCCTCGTTTCAATTAAATTATTAATTTCGTTATTATTCGGTACCTGACTTATAAGTGGGTAAACAAAGTCTCCTACAAGTCCATGTTGTTTTAGGGCCCTAATAAAACGACGTGTATCCGTTATTATTTGGCCTACTTGTTTTTGCGATCGCATAAAAGATTTTATTCTGCCGTAATCCCAGCCAAAAGCATTTTTTATATTTAAATAAAATCGCACGAGCAACATGTTTCTAATTGATTTATAAATCCCAATATTTTGAGGGATTTGAATAAACAAATCGTAATGTTGCTCTTTTAGTTTCCTTAAAGTTTCATTTCTCTCATTTTTATTAATATTGTAAAGATTATCGATTAAGTGGTTGCTTAGGCCAATATCCTTAAATGAAACACTATTGTTATTAACAGACAATAAATCAATTTGAGCATCAGGATAGTTTTGCCTAATAATACTTATCGCCGGTAAGGCAACAATAGAATCACCAAAAGCACCATCACGATTGATTAGAATCTTTTTAATATTCGATGTTTTTTTATATAGGAGTGTTGTAAAGAAATTAATAACAGCAAGTCGCAATAGCTTTATTAGTATTACGTACGAAAGAGCTAGTTTTTGGCTAAAGCTCATAATAATTTTTTATCGCGTAATTTGTTTAATACTTTATCAAAGGAAATTTTCGATATGTCTTGTGGTTCAAAACTATAGTCGTTCTCAGCGATCATATCATTTACCGTGATCACATTATCAATTTGTCCTAACGCATGGGTTCTGCGAACATATGTTGGTCCAAACAAACCAAATACCGGTATTTGAGAGCAAGATAAAATATGCATAGGGGCTGAATCATTGGTTACAGCAAATTTTGCTCTTTTACCCAGCTCCACGAGCCCAAAGATGTTAAAAGTATTTGTCGCGTTTATTCCTGAATTAATGCTAAGTGTTTTATTTAATTCAATGTCATCATTGCCGCCTATCCAGACCACATCTAAGCTTTTACTTAAATTAGAAGCCAGATCAGCAAAATAAGGCCATCTTTTTTTTAAATGTAGAGGGCTTGAGCCTGCATGCAATAGCACGATAGGTTTTTCTCCGAGATTATGCTGATCAAGCCAGCTTGATACTTCAGTAATGATGTTGTTTGGTATGGGTAAGAAGGGTAATGGTTTTGCGGGCTTTATATCTGCGCTTTTTATTATTTGATTGAGGCGTTCAAATGAATGACATTCTCCGATATATTTATTTGCGGGATGCACATGATAGGGGAAACGGGGGTGGTTGCCTGCTCGAAAGGGGCTGCCTGATAAAGCACAGTAAATACTTGTTCGGTCATTAGATTGCAAATCATAAATGCGATCAAAACTATGCTTTCTTATCCAATGAATGGTTTTAAACGCATTTAATATGCCTTTACGTTCAAATGAAACAATATTTAGATTTTCGAAGTTCGAAAATAACTCTTTGAAATTAGAGTTGGTTAGTAAAGAAACAGCATCTTGTTGGTGATGTTTCAATATTTGATCTATTACCGAGGTAGACGTAATGATGTCTCCTAACGCCCCTAATTTAATGATTAAAATTTTCATTCAGCGTGTAAATAATTAATCATTGTTCAAAGCTAGTTTGGCGCTGGCAAAATATAGAGCAAGTAATAACCAGACCATACTTGACCAGATAGAACCATAAAAAGCCATGTGCGTGTTAAAAGGAAACATGGAAACTGTTACTGCAATAAAAAAGGGTAATAGATTTTGTTGTTTTTTAGACTTTCGCAGAATGCGGGTAATAAAATATAGAGCAAACATATAGCCTAGAAAACCAATCAGACCTGTTTCGGATAATATTTCTAATATAATGATATGTGGCTGAGTCGGCACCACATGGGAATTAACGAAATAATCTCCTTTTGAAGCATATTCTTCATAAGCATGACGAAACCCACGAGGACCTATCCCGTTAATAGGGTTAGATTTAAATATAGAATAAGCTGTTTCCCATATAGGCAGCCTAACAGCTGTAGCAGCATTAATGCTGTCATAGTCATTGCTGAAAAGGCCCAATGTAACTTTAAATCGATCATTAGTCGGAGGGTGGAAAATGATGGTCGTGGCAAGCAATACAGTCACTAGAGCAGTAACGATGCTGAATGTTTTAATAAACATACTTCTATTTATAGAATACATGAGCCCATAAATGAAAAAACCAAAAGAAGAGAGTGCCAGCATCACCCATGCAGCCCGCCTGCCACTTAACAAAATTATAAAAAATAGCGGAATGATGCCAAGAGCCAAATATTTGTTTTTTTCAGCATTGGCATATATGTATAAGAATGAAAAAACAGAAAGAATAGAACAGATATGTGAAATGGTATTTCTTGGATGAAACATACCGGTAATGTGGCCTGCCTGATAGGGAAAGCCCAATAGATTCTTATTAAATATAAATTGAATGGCAGCATCGACACACCAAAAAAGAACGATATAAAACAGGCATTTTGTAATAAATTTTAATCGATCCGTGTCTTTAGATAATTCTTCAATAATGAAAATTCCGACGAAGAAAAACCTTAAATAAGGAAAGAGAGTATGTGCCGAATGTTCCTGGGTTACTGCATCTGGATATGAAATGAGTAGCGGCAGCCACAGGCAAAGAAAAACAAGAGAAAATGTTTTGTATATCTGATCTTGTATTAATATTTTGTGCGCAATGATAACTTTATATAGACCTAACAGTGCCATTAGACCCATAGGGTAGTTGTAATATGATTTACTAACAAAGCCAATAAACGCGAGTAAAATTAAAAAACAGGGCCAATATTTTTTTAAATAAGAAAAAAATATAATGTTTGTCTGGTTGTTTTTTGAATTAAGTAGAATCATAAAAATATATTTCAACGGTAACGTTCAACGATTATATTTAAAAGTCCGCATATATAACCTACAGCACTAGCGAATTTTATCATGCTTTTTTCCAGCGTTTTTTTATTAAATGTTAATAAGTATGAAACCATAGCAAGAATAGCTCCAATAACTTTCCCTGTTGCCTTTAACAAAAAATGTAACCAGCTTAAAAAGAGGCCGTTATTAATTTTGTATTGAATGACATTATTTATTCCTCCAGTAAAATGTCTGAAAAATAAATATTTTTTAGCGGTTCGTTCTTTAGCTATGGTCTCATATACGATGGCGCTATCTATCCAAACATGAACGTTACCTTTAGATTGAGACCGGCTAAAAAAATCGAAATCTTCTCCCCCGGTAAAATTCAACGCTAAATCAAAATCAAGCTGGTCTTCTTTAATTAATTTATTTTTAAACAAAACATTGTTAGTAGAAACTTTCCGAGGCTGTTGCCCGGTTAAATATTTTTTTTCAGTAGTAGAAATATTTATGCCTTCTTCAGTTAAAGAGATAACCGGGCCAGTGGCAACATCGGCACGATACTGTTTAAGCGCGCTAAGAAGTTTTAGAAGCCAGTTTTTCTTTGGAAATTCATCATCGTCAATAAAAGCAATTAGGTCAGACTCGTGATTTAGTGCCTTTGTAAGTAAATGATTTCTGGCAGAGGAGATGCCTCTTTCTGCAGCAACATAATAATAAATGGGTATTGGAGAGTTTACACTGGCTTCTTCAACAGTTACCCTCGCAGATTCTTTAACATCATTATCCATAATAATAACGATAGTTTTATAATCCTCAGGTAGCTCAATCAATTTAATCGAAGACAGGCAATTATTCAACATTGAATTCCGCTTATGTGTTGCTACACAAATAGCAATAATATTTTTAGAGGCAGTCATAAATATTTTTAATGAAACGAATTGTAGACAGAGATGGTTTTACTTAGCATAGAATTTAGAGTGAAATCATTTCTATCCTGAACTTTAGGCATTGATATATAAAATTTACTGATAATTGAATTTACATTCTCAATGCTCAGTGGTGTTGCCCTGCCTTCAGGAAACATCTTTTCTAATACTTCGGCTGCACCACCATGGCTATAAGCAATAACCGGGGTCCCGAGGCTTAATGCTTCAAGTGCTGTTCTGCCAAAAGCTTCAGGAATTTTGGCTAGCGATAATACGATACTTGAAATAGATATGATTTCTTTCATGTCATTACGATGACCAAGGAAAGTAAAGTGCTCATTCATATTGTTTGAACTAATTATTGATTCCAATTCTTTGAGGTATTTCTTTTTTTTGGGATCTGCGCCGCCAGCAATGAGTCCGTGAACATTTAAACCCTCTTTTCTCGCATTGGTAATAATCTCAATAAAGTCGTTATGCCCTTTCCAGCGAGTAACACGAGCGGGCAGTGTAATGATAAATTTATCAGCTAGTTTAGGGTGTTGCTTTTTCCATTCTTTCAGCCAGATATCAGAGGGCTTGTAAGCATAAGGGTATTGTTCTTTGCTAATACCTCGATGAATGATCTCTATTTTTCTTTCATCAACATCGGGATAATTTTCAAGAATATAATTTTTAATATATCCAGAGGTGGCAATAACTCGTTCACCTGACGTCATTATTTTGCTGTAGCGATTTACGGTATAAGGGCCGTGTACTGTCGTCATAAAAATAGGTCGGTCTTCAGCTTCGAGTTTTTTCCAGGCTAAATATGCTATCCAGGCGGGCAAGCGAGACCGCGCATGAATAATATCAATTTTTTGTTCCTGGAATAACCTACGTAATTTAGGGATGAGTCTCGCCGCACTCAATAATGACTTTTTCCCTACAGGCAATTCAAAATGTTCGCTACCTTCAGAGATCAGTTGTGCTACAAGCTGTCCTGGTCCAGAGACTACGATGGATCGGTGGTTTCTACGTACAAGTTCGGCCGCAATTTGCAGCGTTCCTCGTTCGACGCCGCCACAATCCAGTTCAGGCAATATTTGTAATATAGTTAATGGCATTATGAGGCTGTTAAATGATGTGTTGTATACATACTTTCATTGATGCTTTAAGGCCAAATCTTTTTTTTGTAATGAAAAGCCCATGGTTGCTAAAAAGTTTATTTAATGTGGTTTTATCAAAGTAATAAAGATGTTCAGAAGGTTTAATTTCTTTCCAGTCAGATAATGGTTTAGTTACTCGAAAGTGTCCAATATCCGGTGTGACAATATCAATAACACCATTTGGTGCTAAAATTCGTTTTAATTCTTTTGCTAGAGTATTAAGGTCGGGAACATGTTCTATAACATCATACAGTGAAATAACATTAAAGAATTCATTTGGGTAAGCTTGATTTTCCAATAGGCCTACGGATAAATTATTGAGGCCAAGCTCTGTGTTTCCATAGTTAATGCCCCAGGGCTCTACATCTACGCCATAAGCATTAAAGCCACATTGAGATGCTGCTTTAACTACAAATCCGGCAGAACAACCTACATCCAGCCAGCGACCTTCGGAGCCAAAATTTCTTTTAACCAGATTTACTCTTTTTAGAGACCGCTTTAATTTAGTCTTGTCTTTTTTTGCATAGTCACGACTGTAATCATTATCATAGGTTTTTTTAATTTCTTCATACTCAGGGCGAGGGTTTATTAATACCAATGAGCAATTATTGCACCGGACAAAAGGTTCTTCTCGTTTTACAAACAAGTCAGAAAAAGAGTCGTTATCGCATACGGGGCAAGCAATAGTTTCCCATTTATTATTTTTAATTGAATTATTGATAATTGGATTATAGTCTTTTAGAAAGAAAAATAAGCCCGGGTTTTTTGTGTTTATAGAATTTAACAACCTTAAAACCATAACGTTTAAACAGTATGTCCACGGTTTTTTTGGTGAAATGTTGCACATGTATTGGTGGGCATAGCATGCTCCACTCTGTTATGTTCTGAGGTACTTTCGGGTGTCCCAAATCAGGCGTGGTGATATAGGCATAGCCGTCTTTTTTTACTAAATGAGCGAGCGTTTTCATATAAAGGTTAACTTCGCTAACATGTTCGATGACTTCGGAGGAATATACGAAGTCATATTTCTCCGTTGTTTCAAGTAATTGAACAAAATCCATACAAGCATAATTTGCTCGTTTGAAGCGCTGTTTAGCGTAAGCGACGGCATTTTCACTGATATCAATGCCGGTAGAAGATTTTGCGACAAAACTTAATGCATGAGCCACAAAACCACCGCCACAACCGAAATCCAGAGTGTTTTTACCTAAGGCATAAGGTAGAAAGCGTGGCAACTTGATGAACGCCCGTCTTAATCGAGAGCCTGATTTGTTATACGTGGGCTCAATTTCTTTATTGTCATCTGTGTATTGTGCATTTAATTCATCCTGATTTGGCATCGGATTCAAAAAAATAAAGTCACATTCTGTGCAACGATTAAACGTGTAATCATTTTTTGACACAAAATAATGAGTTTCCGGATGGTCGCAAACAGGACAAGCGACCATTGTATTTTCAGATGAATTATTAGGCTTATTCAAACTAACATGCCTCGTTCCAATAATAGAGATGCGCAACGCTCCGCTTCATGAAATTTAAAAGAAGCATTTAGTAACTTATGGGCATCACTCCACATCTCAAAAGTAGAGAGTTGTTTTTCGTCAATTAATGTATTTATGGCGTTATTTATTCGATTTTGTTTTTTTTGTTCAACATCAAGCAAGCCCACGGCTGCGCCAGAGGAGAGAGATTCGTAAATCATGGAAATACTGTCAGAACTTACCCATATGCGATTAGCGTTGAAAATAAATTTACGAATAGTTTGGCTGTCTGTTTCAGCAAATTTTAGTGTATCGACATTTTCATAAGCAAGCTCATTTATATTACTTAAGGTGTTGCCAGGTGTACGAGGCGAGTCAGCAATCGTCCAGTGAGTACTGGAGTCGTTAGTAACGATTTGTTTTACTTGATTAATGATAGACTCATTATTCCATTGATAATGTTTCGATGGCCCACCTAGAAGGATCAGTCCGGTATTATCTGATTTGTTTTCGTTAAATTGTACCGGGTTCAATGCACCATTCGTTATTATGATATTTTCTTGCTTAGCAGGTGAGTCGTGTTTTGGAATAATACAAAGATCAAAAAATGATAGAGGCAAACTTGGCTTCATTAAAACAATGATTTTGCCGCCTCGAGCCCGCTTTGCGCTTAGCATGAGTAAATGTGTTCCATGGCCAGCACCAATGATAATGTTTGGGCTGGGGAGATCTTTACTTTTTGGAAATTGCTTTAGCAAAAGGTTTTTATAGTTATCAAATAATGAACCAACAGGAATATCAAAACGTTCACACGGCTTTAATTTCGCTATGGCATTACATAGTCCAATGCTTTGAGAGTCATGGCCAGCTTTCCCGTCAGTAATACGCCAAATGTTAAA
>DUBV01000051.1 GCA_012960105.1 Thiotrichaceae bacterium
GCTTGAAAAGCTTCGAAGTTACTGCAAGATGAAATCTCTCGATATTTATTTTGTCCTGGCAACCACACTTCTATGTCGTAGGTCTTTGCGGCAGAAAAACCTAAGTCACCGCCACATAAGTTGACCACACGATAAGGTAGCTCCAGTTTTTGCAAGATACTTTCGGCATGACCAAGTAACTCTTCTAAAACTTCATAAGATGTTTCAGGTTTAACCATTTGCACCATTTCTACTTTTTCAAATTGATGCTGACGAATCATGCCGCGGGTATCTTTACCATAAGAGCCGGCTTCACTACGAAAACAGGGTGAATGGCAAACATATTTTTTTGGTAATTCATCATCGTTTAATATTTCACCGCGTACAGTATTGGTAACGGGTATCTCTGCCGTAGGAATTAAATATAAACCGTGTTCTTTGATATGAAATAAATCTTCTTCAAACTTTGGCAATTGCCCTGTACCCATGCAACTATCTGCATTAACCAGATAGGGAACATTAATCTCACTGTAACCATGTTCCTCACTGTGAGTATCTAACATGAATTGTATTAAGGCACGATGCAAACGAGCGACCCCTCTATGCATCACAACAAAACGAGAGCTAGTTATTTTGGTTGCTGTTTCAAAATCAATCTGCCCAAGTGCTTCACCCAAATCGACATGATCTTTTACTTCGAAATCAAAAGTTTTTGGTGTACCCCACACACGTACTTCTTCGTTATCATCTTCTGTTTGTCCAGTCGCCACAGATTCATGTGGAATATTCGGAATACCCACAAGTATTTCATTAAGTTTTGATAAGACTTCATCAAGCTCAGTTGCGCTTTCTTCGAGTTGCTTTTTAATATTCGCAACTTCATCCATAACTTCTTGCGCATCTTCGCCTTTTGATTTTAACTTGCCAATTTCTTTGGATTTTGAATTACGTGAGGCTTGTAACTCTTCCGTTTTAACCTGAATGGCTTTGCGTTTTTCTTCGAGTTCTTTAATCGCACTTGTATCCAAGGCCATATTTCGCTTGTTTAAAGCAGTAGCAACCTTATCAAGTTCATTGCGTAATAATTGTGGGTCTAACATTACTAATTATTTCCTTTTACATATTTATTTTTGCAGACCAATGAACAATATGGCCTGGCTTTATTTGTTTATTCAGTTCTTCAATAATGGAATTTACTTTTTCAGGCACATCAAAAAATTCAATCACTATCGGTAAATCAAGTGACATATCGATTAATTTAGATGAATGATATTCTCCCGATATACCAAACCCGGTGATGCCACGAAATACAGTAACACCACGGACTTTGCTTTCATCATGTAAATATTTTAACAGTCCTTCCATTTGCGATTTAGCTTCGTGTAAATAAACACGAACTACTGTTACCTCAGTTTCGCTCATAGCTGTCTCCCCAATATCATTCCTAACCAACAACCTGACACACATAACGTTACACTTAGTAGAATATTCAATCCGGCTTTAAACGTTTCACCTGACTCAAGTAGATTTAAAGTCTCTATCGAAAATGTTGAAAATGTCGTAAATGCACCAAGCAAGCCTATCGTTATTCCTGCGCGTAATTCAGGACTGACATCCATCCGTTCAATCATCATGACATAAGCTGAGCCCATAATAATTGAACCAACAATATTCACTGCCAATGTACCATAAGGAAAACTACGACCCAGCAACAAATAGACGCCGTTAGACATACCGTAACGACATAAGGCACCTGTGGCTCCACCTATAGCAATTGATATTAGTTGCATCATGATTTTTTCTTTCTTGCTTCTTTATCTTGCTCTCTCAGCATAGACAGTTTTTCAGAAATTTTTATTTCCAGGCCCCGATTTACCGGATGGTAATATTCTCTATCTCCCATTTCTTCGGGGAAGTAATGTTCGCCCACTGCATAGGCATCTGTTTCATTATGAGCATATCGGTAATCTTTACCATAATCGAGAGACTTCATTAACTTCGTTGGTGCATTGCGTAAATGTAACGGTACTTCTAATGAACCAGACTGTCTCGCATCTTGCATAGCCGTATTATAAGCAGAATAAATCGCATTACTCTTGGCAGCGCAGGCAAGATAAACGATAGCTTGCGCAATTGCCAGCTCACCTTCAGGTGAACCCAGTCGCTCCTGAGTTTCCCATGCATCCAATGCAAGTCGTAAGCCTCGAGGATCGGCATTACCGATATCTTCCGATGCCATACGCACAACACGGCGAGCAACATAAAATGGATCAACGCCGCCATCTATCATTCGAACAAACCAGTATAGTGCAGCATCAGGATTCGATCCTCGAACTGACTTATGTAAAGCTGATATTTGATCGTAAAAAGCTTCACCACCTTTATCAAAGCGTCTTAACGAACCATCAACTAATACTTCATTTAGCAAATTTCCAGTAATAATACCGTCTTCAGCCAAGTCAGATGCGATTTCAAATAAATTAAGCGCGCGACGTGCATCGCCATCGGCAACATCTGATAACTTTTTTAAAGCATCATCATCAAGTTTTAACTGCTGCTTTCCAAAACCATTAACATCATCGTTTAATGCTTGTTGGAGAATATTCTTTATATCTTCGGGTTTTAGTGCTTTTAATACATAAACTCTGACACGAGATAACAATGCGTTATTTAATTCAAACGATGGATTTTCCGTTGTCGCACCAATAAATGTAATCGTGCCATCTTCTACATAAGGTAAAAACGCATCTTGCTGCGATTTATTAAAACGATGTACTTCATCTACAAACAATACGGTTTCTTTATCATAAACAGCTCGATATTGTTTTGCTTGTTCTATTGCCGCACGAATATCTTTTACGCCGCTTAATACAGCGGAGACAGATATAAATTGCGCATCACAAGATTTGGTAATTAACCGCGCAAGTGTTGTTTTACCTGTGCCTGGCGGCCCCCAAAAAACCATAGAATGTAACCGACCTTGTTCTATTGCTAACCTTAAGGGTTTGTCTTTTCCGAG
Organism: Thiotrichaceae bacterium; assembly: GCA_012960105.1. GTDB lineage: Bacteria > Pseudomonadota > Gammaproteobacteria > Eutrophobiales > Eutrophobiaceae > UBA7359. The sequence goes on from DUBV01000051.1 coordinate 2,999, forward strand.
TATATGTTCCTGCCCAATGTATTCATCAATCGTTGATGGACGCATACGATCAGCTAGGGGACGAAATTCTTCAGACTCAGGCATTATGTGTAAAACTTATATTTATATTCAAATAAACACATTTAATTTCTTATAAGCAACCTTCATATATAATTTTCTTAAGTTTGTATTACATTATATAATTCTGACTTAATTTATATCTATCAATCTTTCGTCTATAACATCAACGCCTTCTGGAATTTCGAATTCAAAAAGCGTAGAAGATAGTTCAGTATTTTTTTTAACATCAGAAAAATCGATTCGTGTTGTTTGACCGAGATTATCATTAATAATCATCATGCTTAATATTGTTTCTTCAAAACCAAGACGGATATTATTATATTGGGCTTCCTCTGTATTTTTTGGCGTTAATTCAATCCAGTCATGGTCTTCTATAACCCCCATGTGCACTAAAATAAAGTGTTCTGTGATATCACTGTTACCAAGAATAATACCAGCAGGACTTTGCTCTAATGCATCTCCCATTTCTCTTATAGTTAACTGCTCAAGATCTTCATCAAATACCCACAACACTTCACCGTTAGAAATTATTTTCTGTGTGTACGGGGTTTCATATAACCAATAAAATTTTCCGGGTTGTTGCATGTATAAAATGCCTTCTGTTCTTTCAAGCTCTTCTCCGTTTTCATTAATTAAACTTTGAGAGAAGTTTGCTTGTAGAGATTTAAAATCAGACAAAAATTCTTGCAAGGGATCACTTGAATCCACAGCAAAAACAGAACTTGCTTGAAACACAACAAATAAAAAAAGTGCAGTTAATTTAAATTTCATAATTTAGTTTATATATCTAATCTATTGGTGGAGGTGGTGCCGCTAATATTTCACGACTGCCATTTGAACCTAGTGGCCCTACTAAACCACTGCGTTCCATTTCTTCTACTATCCTCGCCGCACGGTTATAACCTACCCTCAATCTTCTTTGTATATATGAAATAGAAGCCTTGCGAGTTTCCGTCACTATTCGCACTGCTTCGTCATAAAGAGGGTCCAATTCATCTTGCGGTGTATCAAGCCCAGGAATTGCACTTGCACCACCTTCTTCAGGCCCATTCAATATCTCTTCAACATAATCAGGCCCGCCGCGTGATTTTAAATCTGCGACAACTTTATGTACCTCTTCATCTGAGACAAACGCACCGTGAACTCGTTCAGGAATACTTGTGCCGCCGGGAAGATATAACATATCACCGTGACCTAATAACTGCTCTGCACCCATTTGATCAAGAATCGTTCGTGAATCTATTTTAGATGATACCTGAAACGCAATTCGACTTGGTACATTAGCTTTTATTAATCCTGTAATAACATCAACCGAAGGACGTTGTGTTGCCAATACTAAATGTACACCGGCCGCTCTCGCCTTTTGTGCTAATCGAGCAATGAGTTCTTCTACCTTTTTACCCACCGTCATCATCATGTCAGCAAGCTCATCAATAATAACTACGATGAAAGGTAACGTTTCTAAGTAACGCGGTTCATCCTCAGGATTAATGACGACATAAAGTGGATCGACAATTGGAGTACCTTTAGCTTTGGCATCTATTACTTTCTTATTGTAGCCGGCAATATTTCTTACACCTAAAGCAGACATTAATTTATAACGTCTTTCCATTTCTGCAACACACCATCGCAAGGCATTCGCAGCTTCTTTCATATCGGTTACGACAGGAGCAAGTAAATTTGGTATCCCTTCATAAACAGATAGCTCAAGCATTTTCGGATCGATCATAATCATCCGCACTTCTAATGCCGTCGATTTATAAAGTAAACTTAAAATCATTGCATTTAATGCAACCGACTTACCTGAGCCAGTTGTACCTGCAACTAATAAATGCGGCATCTTACCCAAGTCCGTCACTATAGGTTTGCCGCTAATATCTTTACCTAAGGCTATTGCCATTGGTGACTTAATGGACTCATATTCCACCGTATTAATAATTTCAATTAAGCTAACAAGCTCACGAATCTCATTTGGTATTTCCAAACCGATATAAGGTTTACCTGGAATAACATCGACAACACGAACACTGATAACAGCTAAAGAACGTGCTAAATCTTTCGCCAAATTAATTATTTGACTGCCTTTTACACCAGGCGCAGGTGCTAATTCAAAACGTGTAATAACAGGTCCGGGATGAACCGCGACCACTTCGACAGTCACACCAAAATCTTTTAGTTTTATTTCGACTTGTCGTGAAATGGCTTCTAATGCTTCGCTTGAGTACTGTCCTTTAGAAGGGACAGGATCGTCGAGCAAACTTAATGGCGGCAATGCAGTTGCTACATCTGGCTCAAATAAACTTTCCTGTTTTTCTTTTATTGCGCGAATACTTGGTTTTACTTCAGGAATCGGACGTTGAATTTTTGGAGGAATACGTTGCTCTTCTATTTCCTGTTCTTGCTTAAATAAAGTTTCTCTTTCTTTTCTTGCTCGGCGTCCTTCTGCTTCATCTTGATATGACGAAGCTTTGCTACGAAATTTTGTAACCGAATTTAAGGTGATTCTGCCAATGAAATCCATTAAGGCTAACCAGGATAAACCGGTATAAAGTGTTAAACCAATAATCAACATCGACAGCATCAATAAGGTGCTACCGATATCACCTGTCGCGCTTAATAGAATAGACCCGGTCGCATCACCTAATATCCCGCCAGCGCCACTACCGCCGGGTACGCGAACCACATGGGGTAATGCCCCTCCAGCAAGAAAATGCATCCAGGCAATACCGCAACCGCCAATTAGTCCCAGGAATATACCAACGCCTCGTATAGAGAAGATTAATTGGTTAAAAGGTTCTTTTAAGCGACGTAATTGAAACCAGCGCCAGCCACTGACAAGAAACATTAATGGAATGATGTAACCAAAATAACCAAAGACGTAGAGCATAATATCGGCTATCCGTGCACCAATAGTTCCTGCGCTATTGTGGATATCTGTCGCCGTAACGGAATGCGACCAACCTGGGTCATCTGGATGGTAGGTAAAAAGCGCAATGAATAAATAGACAGCCACTATTAGAGAAGCGAATACTAATACTTCTCTCAGATTAGTAATCACTCGTCCGGAAATCGCCGGGCTCTCTTTTTGTTTAGTGCGGGATGCTTGACTCACATTAATTCTTTTTAATAAAAAATATCTGTAATTATATGTTTATAAAGGAAATAATAAAACCACAATATTATGATTTCTACACCCTGATGGTTTTTGCTGATCATACTGCTTTAACGTACCATAGCCCAATTTTAAATAAGCATAATATCCAATTTGGGGTAGTAATTCATGAGCGAAACACGTCATTCAAAACTTTTAATTCTCGGTTCTGGACCTGCTGGATACACTGCAGCATTATACGCAGCACGAGCCAATCTTTCTCCTGTATTAATCACGGGGATTGAGCAAGGTGGTCAATTAACCACCACTACCGATGTCGACAACTGGCCAGGAGATGCGGAAGGCTTACAAGGCCCCGATTTAATGACACGTATGCTAAAACATGTCGAACGCTTCGATACTGAGGTGATATTTGACCATATTCATACCGCAGAACTCACAGAACGCCCTTTTAAGCTTACTGGCGATAGCGCTGCTTATACGTGTGATGCATTGATTATCGCGACAGGAGCCTCAGCACAATATCTAGGATTACCTTCTGAAGAAGCATTTAGTGGCCGTGGCGTCTCCGCTTGTGCCACTTGCGACGGTTTTTTCTATCGTGGAGCCGATGTCGCCGTCATTGGTGGCGGTAATACCGCCGTTGAAGAGGCACTATATTTATCGAATATTGCCAACAGCGTTACCGTAGTACACCGCAGAGACAAGTTTCGTTCTGAGAAAATACTTTCCGACCGCCTCATGGATAAAGCGAAAAACGGAAATATCAGCGTGGAATGGAATCATACCCTCGATGAAGTCTTAGGCGATGAAGGCGGCGTTACCGGTATGCGTATCAAAAGCACGCAAAGTGATAAAACAAAAGATATAGACCTAAAAGGTGTTTTTATTGCAATCGGACACAAACCAAATACCGATATTTTTGCAGACCAATTAGATATGAATAACGGTTACATCATCATTAAAAGTGGTATTGAAGGCGGAGCCACATCAACCAGTATTCCTGGTGTATTTGCCGCAGGCGATGTTGCCGATCATGTTTATCGCCAGGCAATCACCTCTGCTGGTAGTGGTTGTATGGCGGCACTCGATGTGGAAACCTATCTTGATAATCAACAGTAAGGCAATCTAAAAATAGTGCTAGACGAACGCTTTGTCGCGCTAAACCAAAATCCATAGCTTTTACGACAACCGCAGCCGCACCCATAAGACCGTTGCGTTCAGCGATCGGGATAAAGCAGACCATGGTCAGGGTGTTGCCAGCGCACGTGCTTCAAGACCGATGATCTTGCCGCTGGCAATATCAATCTGAGGTTGGTAGTGCAGTATCAACTGGTCATCACCGATCGTCTGGCGCAGGCCATCAACTGTAATTTCAAATCCAGTGGGTTGTGCAATAAATTTCCGGGGAATTATGTCACCCTCATTATATTGCTCAAGCAAAAGTTGTAGTTTCATCAATTGCAATGGCTTGGGTAAAGAAGTGATGATCTCCAATTTATAGGCATGTGCGAGTTGTTCAGCGGCGTGCAATACCTCGATAAGGTAAAGATGTCACAAATGAGGACTGATGTTGACTAAGAATTGTTAACCGAAATTGTATAGTCAGCATTTCACAGATTAGATAAAGAGAAACACCCTGCATGGGTAAAGGAAACAAATAATAACAATAAATAAAGAAGTAAAAGAACGGAGCTTTCTTAACATTTAATAAGATACTCAAAATCCATCTATTAGTAATTCTTTCTAGTATGGTCTCGCCTATTTACGCCTAGAGCGATACCACTTCCGATGTACTTGATCTCTTTCAACTCTCGCTGGAAGAACTGGCCAATGTCAGATTAGATCCGGTGGCAAAGAGTACTTTTGTCACAGCAGCACCATTTGGTTTTGGTAATGATCTGGATAGCTGGAGCAACCACATTAGCAAAATTGACGTTTCTTATGACTTAAGTAATCACTGGCGCGCGCACGGCAATCTCCAATATCTATGGGGGTATCCTGGAACGGAAGATCAGGTTAATTTTCGTAACTCTACCCGTGCCACTAACGCTAAGTTTACCGATCCCGGTTTTGATGACTCATTTAAGAAAAGCGTGTTTCTTAATCTCGGCCTAGAGTACAAACCAAGTGACAAGGTCACCCTTAATCTCGTCGGATATCACCTGCTTGGTCTTATCGACAAAGACCTCAATAAGCAAACTATCTCGGTGGATTTGGTGGTTACCGCAACCTGGCACCCCGTATTGGCCTCGATGCAACGTGGAAATTCTGAAGAGAGCATCCACTTAAATATGGGTCTTGAATATCACCCGGGCAAAACCACCATGGTTCGCCTCGATGGTTTAATTTGTTAGGTCTAATCGAAGATGAACTCAACAAACGCAACTATTTTTAACGCACGGGAAAATACCGCGTCGAAGCACCTGCAATTACCTTAAGTATCAATATCAAACTCTGAAATTAATTTAATATGTGGTTAGTATTAAAGCCTATATAATAGTTTCATTTATTATTAAGGGATATAACACATGAAAGCTATTCAACTTTCGCAACATGGTGAACCTGAACTTTTAAGCCTTGTTGACGTAGACGAACCAACTATAGAAAACCCAGCAGAGGTCAAAGTCCGTTTAAAAGCAGCCGGCGTTAATCCTATCGATACCAAACTTCGGGCGGGAGCCTATCCGCTCAATGTCTTCCCTGCCGTCTTAGGCTGCGATGGCGCGGGTATCGTCGAAGAATGTGGTTCGGAAGTCACGCGTTTTAAAGAAGGTGATGAAGTTTATTACTTTCATGGCGGTGTTGGCGATATACCCGGCAACTACTGCGAAGTAAAAGTTCTCGATGAACGCTTTGTTGCGCTTAAACCAAAATCTATAGACTTTACACAAGCTGCAGCTGCTCCTTTAGTTTTATTAACCGCATGGGAATCTTTATTTGATCGATGTCATCTAGAAAAAAACCAAACTGTTTTTATTAATGCCGGTGCCGGTGGCGTTGGTCATATCGCAATACAACTCGCCAAACATATCGGCGCAAAAGTTTGCACTACTGTTAGCAATAATGAAAAAGCACTTTTTGTAAAAGAACTCGGTGCTGATTTTATTATTAATTATAAAAAACAAGATGTCGTTGAAGCCATCATGCAATGGACCAATGATGAAGGCGTTGATGTCGCCATGGACAATGTCGGTGGTGCTGCCATACAAGAAACCTTCCCTGCTATAAAACACTACGGTGAAATGGTAAGTCTATTACAAGCCGATAATACAGTTGATTGGTCAGTAGCAAGATTCAGAAATATACGTTTTAGTATGGAGATCATGTTGTCACCTTTATTATTCGACTTAAAAGAAGCGCAAACACATCAAACAGAGATACTGGAACAATGCGCCAAGTTGATTGATGAAGGAAAATTAAAAATTCACGTCAGCGAAGTGATGCCATTAGAAGATGCTGCGAAAGCACATAAACAAATAGAAAAAGGACATACATCAGGAAAGATTGTTCTTGAAATTTAATAAATTCGGTTTATATATATTTAAAGGTAGATGATATAAAACCGAACTAAACATTACTGTGAACACTTTACTAAAACGAATGTTACAATCACTTGTATTTATACTCGTTACTTCTTGGATTTTATTTTCCTTATTCATTTATTTCTATCAATCAAAATTAATTTATTTCCCAAGTAACGAAATTGCAACTGCTCCTAAAGAAATTTCACATGACTACGAAGAACTCACCTTAAACACTAGAGATGATATTAATTTAAACGCTCGTTGGTATAAAAACCCTAATGCCCGAGCAACGTTATTATTCTTCCATGGTAATGCTGGCAATATTTCTCATCGACCGAACAGTATTGATATCTTTTACAGATTGGGCTTGTCTATTTTAATTATTGATTATCGTGGCTATGGGAAAAGTAGTGGTTCACCATCTGAATCAGGCACTTATCTTGATGCAGAAACGGCATGGACTTATTTAACTATAGAAAAAAATATAGCGCCGGATAACATTATTATATTTGGTCGTTCTCTCGGTGCCGCAATTGCTATTTGGCTAGCTGAAAAACATTCATCAGCAGCATTAATAGTTGAATCAAGTTTTACCTCAATTGCAGATATGGGAAAGCATTATTATCCATTTCTTCCAACTGAGTTATTAACTCGAATAAAATACCCATCTGAGAATAGAATTTCTAAGATAACAATGCCATTACTCGTTATACATAGTGTTGACGATGACCTTATCCCTTATCAACATGGGCAAAAATTATTTAAAGCAGCAAAAGAGCCGAAAACATTTCTTAGTATTAATGGTGGGCACAATGATGGTTTCATTATTAGTGGTAAGAAATATATTGAGGGAATGGATCGTTTTATAACGGATATTATTGAAAAATAACTACTGCAATCAAAAGCTCCTTAATTATCTAACATGTAATTCAAGCTGTTTTCCTAATGCTGACAGAGCCTGTTCCATTGAAGGCAATTTAGTACCATGATGTGGATTTAACATACGGCGAACTTCTCTAACATCAACATTAAGTCTACGAGCCAACTCACTTTTATTGACTTTCTTTTCTTGCATAGCGATATACAAGGCGGCTTTGATTGCAATTTGAGCAGGCAAGTTAATCATTTTTTCATTAGTTTTTAGTTTAGATGGTTTAGGGATTTCAAGACCATCATCAATCCTACCAGCAACAGCTTCGTCAAGACAATCTGACGCTTCAATAAAACAAGCATCCAGTGACTCTGCTTGTGTAATTGCTTCGGGAACATCCCTAAATGTAATGATAAAACCACCATCGTCTTTATCATTTTTGAATTTTGCAGGGTAACTGAATCTTTGCATCTAACTGTCCTGTATGTCGTTAAGTGAAAGACCTACTTGTTTGAGCATTGCCATAAGCGTTCCCGTTTTTAATTCATCTTTAGGGTTGCGAACAATAGTTCGTTTATCGTCAAAATAAAGCGTGACATGAGAGCCTTTACCACGTTTCTTATCGAGTCGGCATAAAAGCTTACGCTGTTTAGCAAGCTTCTTTATCTTCCTGATAAAGTCATTCCCTTCCATTTAATCAATTATAGGACAAATATGTCCTATGTCAAATATGCATAAATTGATACTATTCAAAAATGAAATTCCTTACCGCCATAGAAAAAACCGGCAATAAACTACCTGATCCGGCATCACTGTTTGTTATCGGCACTATCGTTGTTTTTATTTTATCCGCAATTATTTCCTCGCTGGGTTGGTCTATTGTTGATCCGAAAGGAAATACCATAGGAGCATTTAATTTAATTTCTTCTGACGGAATTTGGTGGTTATTATCGTCAATGGTGAATAACTTTATTCGCTTTCCACCTTTAGGTATTGTTTTGGTAGGTATGTTAGGTATAGGTCTCTCAGAAAAGACCGGCTTCCTCCCTGCTCTATTACAATTTTGTATTACCCATGTTCACCAACGTTTATTAACACCGGCAACGATGTTGTTAGGCATACTTTCATCTATAGCTTTGGATGCTGGATATGTAGTTTTAATTCCTGTTGCTGCTGTGCTTTATATTGCGGCGGGTCGTTCACCGTTAACGGGTATTGCTGTTGCCTTCGCGGGAGTCTCAGCCGGCTTTAGTGCGAATTTATTTATTACTGCACTTGATCCTTTGCTAGCTGGTTTTACTCAAGCTGGCGCACAAATTATTGATGCTGATTACCAAGTAGCTGTCACGGGTAATTGGTGGTTCATGATCGTTTCAACAATAGTGTTAACGTTAACCGGTTGGTTTATTACTGAACGCATCGTCGAACCTTCCATTGAAGGCGTCGCGAATCAAAATTTAAACGATAGTGTAGTTGAGCTAGGTCAATTTGAAAAACGTGCTTTGTTTTATTCAATCTTATCCGGAATAGTTTTACTGATAATTTTTTACTTCGCTATTACATTAAGTAATGGTCCTTTGTTTGGAACTGGCAAACGCTTTGATCGCTGGATAGAAGTAACTGTTCCACTCTTGTTCATTATCTTTTTCGTACCCGGTCTTATTTATGGCATGTTGGTTAAAAAGATTAAAAATGATAGTGATGTTACCGAAATACTAAGTGAAGTTATTGCTCGGTTAGCGCCTTATATCGTCATGGCATTTTTTGCCGCGCAATTTATTGCTGCTTTTAATCAATCCGGTCTCGGTCAAATGTTAGCCATAGCTGGCGGCCAGTTCTTACGGGACTTAATGGTACACGATGCCTTTTTATTAAGTTGCTTTGTATTAATGGCCGTCGTAATCAATCTTGTCATTGGATCTTCTTCAGCTAAATATGCCTTCTTTGCTCCGGTGTTTGTACCGATGTTGATGCAAGTAGGCATTAGCCCTGAATTAACTCAGGCTGCTTATCGTGTAGGTGATTCGGTCAGTAATGTCATTACACCAATGAATCCTTATATGATAATTATCCTGATGGAAGTAAAAAAATACGTCCGCGGCTCAGGTCTGGGCACAGTTGTTGCAATGATGTTGCCTTATACCCTCGCCTTTTTGGTTGTGTGGTTATTATTATTAATTCTATGGATCTGGACAGGCTTACCGCTAGGGCCTGGTGGAGCGCTGTCTTACCAGATGTAGTGATTAGTGCAAATTATGTTATTATTCGCGGCCTTTTGGGAACGACCAACATTAATAGGACTCTAAGTAACTGATATGTCGGATAAACAAATTTTTAAAGTCATCTTCCATAATCAAGGCGAGGTCTTTGAGATCTACGCACAGAACGTTGATCACGGCATTATGTTTGGCTTTATAGAGGTTGAAAAACTGATTTTCGGTGAAAAAACATCTGTTGTTGTTGACCCATCTGAAGAAAAGCTCAAAACGGAGTTTGAAGGTGTTGAACGGACTTATATCCCTATGCATTCAATTATTCGCATTGATGAAGTTATAAAAGAAGGTATACCAAAAGTTACCGAAGCCTCTAAAAATGGCTCAAATGTCATGCCTTTCCCTGTTTACACTAAATCAGACTAAAGTTAGTAATTGGCGTAAGCCTGAATAAGTAGCTTTTCTTCTAGCTTCTTCTAGGCAAATACCTTTCTCGATATTTGTTGATTCTCTCAATAGCTTGAGAAGTACTTCTCAAGAAAGTAGTCTTAGTACAAATGACTCTTTTAGCATGATTATTCAAACACGCCATAAATTTAGATTATTGCTGGTTTTGCAGTGTGTCTTGTTAATCAATGGCTGTACTTCTCTAATTCAACATCCGTCTGATAAATATCTAGATAAAGAATCTCAATTCTGTGCAGGTTTTTTTATCAATCTGGATCAGACCATTTCAAAAGCAGGTGTTATCGACAGTGAAACTGCTCGAATACAAAATTACTCTTATTTACGTATCAATCGGTTTTTAGCTGATTTCCGTAAGGAAGAAATGGATGAAGTATTTTTAAATGCATGGATAGCTCGATTGCAGAATCTTGCTTCGGAAGGTTGGCTAATCGAACTGAGTAATTTACCAACTTTAGAAAGAGAAAAAATTACTCCGCCCGATACTACTTCGAATATAAAGGAAGCCATACGTTATTGTGGCGATTTGTTAATTGCTACTGATCTTGATGAAACGAGCGAACGTCTTCATTTAAAATCTATTGCAATAGTGCCTGATGAATATAAAACATGGCAACGCGTTATCGGACTTTATCCCTTAACCGCTTTAGCGTTCCGTTCCGGGATCAATTCATGGCATAAAGAAATAAATAAAATCTATGCGCAACCACTAGAAGCATTAACTATCAAGGGAGAGTTGCTTCGTTATGCGCCATCAACAAATAACATATCACTCTTTTCAAACGACATTAGTAAAACTATCGTCACCTCATCTAACAATGTGTTAAACATTCCTGAGCCTTCAGTAAACGACTTACAAAAACTTTTTAATAGCTACGCACCCATTTTTGAAATCGACACTGTCACTAATAATGATCGCATTGGAGCGCCACAATGGGACAAAGACAATCTCCCAAAAATTAAAACCGACTTACCGAAAATTTATCAACATCTTTCATACACGCGTGTTTCCGATCAAATTTTATTGCAGTTAAATTACAGTATCTGGTTTCCTGCGCGTCCTAAAGCATCTGCTTTCGATATGCTTGGCGGCCATCTTGATGGCATTACATGGCGCGTCACCTTATTAGCTGACGGCAAGCCGTGGTTATTCGATACCATACATAACTGTGGCTGTTACCATTTATTTTTCCCGACACAACACGCAACAATATTTCCTCAAGAGTCCACATGGGATGAGCCTGCTTTCATACCACAGACTTTATCAGTTAATTCAAATAGTAGACCTGTTATACGTATAGCGCATGGCACGCATTATATTGAGCGTGTTTATTTCGATAATAATGCTTCAGATAAAGTCATACACTATCAACAAGCTGACAGTAAAATATTAAGATCAATGGAACGCAGCGATGGTACACAACGTAGTTTATATGGCCAGGATGGCATCATAGCCAGCAGTAAACGCGGCGAACGTTACTTGTTTTGGCCTATGGGTATTCCTAACCCGGGTGCTATGCGACAATGGGGTCATCATGCAACAGCTTTCGTTGGTCGGCGTCATTTTGATGATGCCCGATTATTTGAAGCATACTTTGGCATTATTAACTCAAACAATTAATAACGAATGTTTAATTGATATGAAACTCGTCTTACGTTCAATATTTATTTTTTTATTTTTGTTTCCCGCTCTTACGTCAGCAGCAACGCTGACTAGCGTTCATGTGGAAAAGCAAGGAGAACAATATGCTTTGCATATAAAAGCCTTGGTAAATGCAGATATTAATAAGGTTAAACAAATTATCACCAACTACAATAACCTGACATCAATTAACCCCTACCTGAAAGAAAGCAAACTTATTTCCAGAACAGAAGATGAAAGAACAACAGTCAGTACACTTAGTGAAGTATGCATATTATTTATTTGTTACCAAATCAGACACGTTCAAATTTTCCAACAGTTGAAGAATAATATTCTCTATGGCCGTACAATTCCAAAAATGAGTGATTTCAAACAAGGCTGGACTCGCTGGACTATTAAGGAAGATAAATCAAATCCGAATAAAAAAGTAACGCAGCTAACTCTTGATACAAAGATGACGCCAGATTTTTTTATTCTACCAATTATTGGAACATATCACGTAAAAAAGAAAATGCTTGAGATTGCCACAGTCACGATTCACAACCTTGAAAAGGAAGCACAAAAGAATATTAATTAAATCAAACTTCGCCTAACAATGTTTTTATATGCACTGTAACTGCCTTGGCTATTCCTTGAAGGTTATAACCACCCTCCAACATTGATACGACGCGACCGTCACAATGTTTCTCAGCAATTTTCATAACGATTTTTGTCATCGTGACATAAGCGGCATCTGTTATATCAAAGCAACCTAGCAAATCCTCTTCACGACTATCAAAACCGGCAGAAATTAATATCATGTCCGGTTCAAATTTTTCTGCTGCGGGTAATAAAATACTTTTGTACACATCAATGATCTTTTTATCATCAGTTCCACAAGGAAGATGCACATTAATATTAAAACCTAAACCTTTGCCGATACCTTTCTTAGCAGGGTCGCCTGTACCAGGATAAGCAAATTGATCGTGTGTTGAAAAATACAGCACACTAGGATCATCATAAAACATGGCTTCGGTTGCATTACCATGATGATAATCCCAATCAATAATCAATATTTTTTTGAAACCATATTGTTTTTGCGCATAGCGTGCAGCTATCGCTATGGTGTTGTAATAACAAAAACCCTCTTCCCTACCGGTATTCAAAGCATGGTGCCCAGGTGGACGACTAAGACAAAATGCATTATTTATTTGTTTGCTCGCTACTCGATCAACGGCAGCAAGGCAGCCTCGCACACATGCTATTGCTACTTTATGTGCGATAGGTGTATTTTTCTTAATTGAGGCAATATGACCTTCGGTATGTAGCGTTTTTATCCATTCTTCCACATCACCGATTTTTAACCCAATCTTGCTTACTTGCTGCAATACCCCTGATTCTTTCAGGGTATTTTGGATGTAGCTTATTCTTTTAGGAGTTTCAGGATGTCCGGTAGCGATATGATGCTGTAAAAAGACAGAATCACTGATTAATCCTGTTTTATTTGTATATTTGGCCATATTCGCCGCCTCTACTGCTATGATTCGTGTTTGAAATGACAACAGTAAAGTCGATAAAACACCTGAAATAAAGTCTCTTCGATTCATTTTTTTAATAAATAGTCTATTTATTGATTAGTACATGGTTGAGAGTAACGAGCCTAATTTTAAAAACCAAATTGATTTTCGAAATAACTACAGAAAAACCAAGAAATGGCGTTAAATATAGCTATCATGGATATTTGAAATATTATAACAAGGAACATTAACTCGAATAAAAACTACGAAGATAGATGTTATTAAAGTAAGTTTTTATAAAAATATACCCATAAATCAGTAAGATATAGTACTAAACTTGATATTTTACTGTAAGATTGTATATACTTAACCAATCAGCAATATCTATTTTGCAGCAGAGTGGAAAATCATTGATGAATTTGACTCAAAAAATTAGTCTGTTTTTAATCTTTTGCCCTATATTAGTGCAAGCAGATTGGGGGGTTGTCACTCAAACAGATACTAATAATGCCAAGACACAGGTTGCCTACACCAAGAACAGTGATGGTTACAGCCTCGAGATATACAAGGATAATGTTGGTGCCATACGTTCGCGTTTCAGTTTGAATGCTGAGCTCGACATGCTAGCAAAGCGAAGCTGTCCAACTTATCAAATTGACTCAAGACTTATCGATAATCGTTCTATTAATGATGCGCCTTGTTTGACAGACCTGAGCTGGAGCGAATTCATCCTAGGATATATTGCCGATAATAATACTGCCTCCTCTCGACTTAATGCCTTGATGAATGGTGGCACGATTACATTTCGCTTTATGCTGGAAAACGGTAGCTATAAAGAAACAAAATTCTCACTTAGCGGTTCTAAAAAAGCCACATTAAGTGCGTTAGGTACTAACCTGACTATTACACCCTAGTTTTCTATGTTTGATTGGCGAGTCGTCAACGACCTGCAAACGATATCTTCTGAAAAATGGCAAGCACTCGATTACTCGGATAATCCATTTCTTTCATATGCTTTTTTATCCGGGCTTGAAAAATTTAACTGCCTGCAAAATCAACATTGGCACCCTTCTCACATAGTCATAGAAAATAATGATGAATTGATTGGCGTTCTTCCTTTATATGTTAAATACGATTCTTATGGTGAATTCGTTTTTGACTGGGCATGGGCTGAGGCTTACCAACAAGCAGGAAGAAACTATTATCCGAAACTCGTTTCTGCAATTCCATTTACACCTGTTGCTGGTTCAAGGTTACTCGTTAACAAAAACTATGACCGTACTATTATTAAAAAAATATTATTAGAAGCGGCTGTATCGTTAATGCAGGATAAAAATTACTCTTCATTTCATATCCTTTTTCCAGAAAAGAACGATCTAGGTGTAATGATAGAGCATGACGGATTGGAAAGACTGACTTGCCAATATCATTGGTTCAATAATGATTATCGTGATTTCCAGGACTTTACCGATTCATTAACATCAAAAAAACGTAAACGATTATTAAAAGAACGCCGAGAAATTAAAAATTCAAATATCGATATTGAGCGTTTATCTGGCAATGAAATTACGACTGAACAATGGCAAATTTTTTATCGTTTTTATGCGTCAACTTTTTATAAAAAATGGGGGGAACCTCGTCTTACTCTGGATTTTTTTCAATCACTTGGCAAAGAACTACCAGAACAAACCTTACTTATTCTGGCTAAGAAAAATAATGAAACTATTGCCGGTGCTTTCGCTATGCGTGACAAAGAAACATTGTATGGACGTCATTGGGGCTGTAATCAGTATGAGCCCTTTTTGCACTTTGAATTGTGCTATTATCAGACTATAGAATATACGATCGAAACTGGATTAAAACGATTAGATGCGGGTGTTCAAGGCGAGCATAAATTGGCTCGAGGCTTTCAACCAGTAGCTATGCCTTCTGCTCATTGGATTCGGGATGATGATTTTCGAAATGCTATTGCCAATTATCTGGATAGAGAGGCTGTTGCTATGCAAGAACATATTGAAACATTGAAAACACATTTGCCATACAAACTGAATTAGACGAATGACACTGGCAGATTTCCAACAAGGTTCTGATCAACTTTTTTGGGTTAAAGATAATTTATTAGCCGCAAACTTTCCGACCGTTGATAAAGCCTTGCGTGATCCAGATGGTTTACTTGCTATTGGCGGAGACTTATCAACGCAACGCCTGTTACAAGCTTATAAAAACGGAATATTCCCCTGGTACAATGAAGGCCAACCCATCATGTGGTGGTCACCTGATCCTCGTTGTGTTTTAGTTCCTAACGAAATTAGAATATCTCGCAGCCTTAAAAAACGTTTATTACAAAATAAACTCAAGATCACTTATAACACCGCATTTACCGATGTACTTAATGCCTGTGCTGCTAGCAGAAAAGGAGTTGGGGACACATGGATAACAAATAAGATAAAAGGAGCCTACTTTAGTTTATTTAAACTAGGCTATGCACACTCTGTTGAATGTTGGCGTGATAACAAACTCGTTGGTGGTTTATATGGCCTTGCTATGGGTAAAGTATTTTTTGGCGAATCCATGTTTAGCCGCGAATCTGATGCATCAAAAACAGCGCTAGTTCACCTTGGCCAACAACTTGATAAAATGAATTTTAGATTGATTGATTGTCAGGTGCACTCTGAACATTTACAAACACTCGGTGCAAAACCTATGCAAAGAGAACTATTTATTCAGATTCTGAATAATTATTGTAATAATGAGAAACTGATTTTACCTTCATCAGATTTATCCGTAGTGAATCATTCAAGTAATGGATGACCAATCAAAAAAACTCCGCTTTTTTATCACTCCGGCAACTTCATGTAATTATCTTGATAATCGTGAAGCGAGTAGTATATTTGCCGATCCAATATTTCCAAAAAATAGAGCACTTTACTCAACATTGGTTGCCAATGGTTTCAGACGTAGTGGTGAACATCTATATCAACCTTATTGTTCTGGATGTTCTGAATGTATTCCTATACGGGTTCCCATTAATAAATTTAAATTTCGGCGCAATCAAAAAAGAACATGGAACAGCAATCAGGATTTAACAGTTAAACAAATAATGGCTGAATTTAATGAAGAATATTTTCAACTCTACAGGAAATATCTCTCTGCTCGTCACCCTGATGGCGGCATGGATAATCCTGCTAGAGACGATTACAGTAATTTTCTCTGGTGTTCCTGGTCAGAAACATATTTATTTGAATTCAGACTTGATAAAAAATTAATTGCCGTCGCTGTCGTTGACCAATTAGAAAATTCCTTTTCCGCGGTTTATACTTTTTTCGACCCGGATTTACAGAAACGCAGTCTTGGCAAATATGCCGTTTTGTATCTTATCGAGCATAGCAAGCAGATGGGGTTTTCATGGCTATATCTCGGCTATTGGATCGCAAACTGCGGCAAAATGAAATACAAGATCGATTATCAGCCTACTGAATGCTTTATTAGTGATGAATGGAAGGAATTTAGCACTTTAGACTTTGCAGTGACGCAAAATTAGTGCAGAATTCGCCCTTTTTCAGGAAACGAGGGATGTATGGCAAAAGAAGACCAAATCGAAATGGATGGAACCGTTGTCGAAACACTACCAAACACTATGTTCCGTGTTGAATTAGAGAATGGCCATATCATTACTGCTCATATCTCAGGAAAAATGCGTAAACATTATATCCGCATCCTTACTGGGGACACGGTTACTGTCGAAATGACACCTTATGATTTAAGCAAAGGCCGAATTACTTATAGAGCTAGATAATCTTTTACATAGCAAGTCTTAGCCTTGCTATTCTCCTATTTTCTTGCGAGTTCCAGATCTTCAACGGTATCGATGCCCAGGCCCGCATCATCTACTGCAATTTCCACATGAATTTTTCCGCCATTATAAAGAACGCGTAATTGCTCAAGCGCTTCTGTTTGTTCTAATACGCAGACTGGTAAATGAGTAAATTCCTGTAAGTAACCCGCTCGATAAGCATAAAGACCAATATGTCGATAAACATCTTTAGGTAGATCACCGACTCTATTTGCAGGGATGGGAGAACGACTGAAATAAAGCGCGGTATTATTTATATCAAATATCACTTTTACAATATTAGGATTATTGTAATCATCTATTGTTAAAATCTCTTCACATAAAGTCGCAAGCTGTTTATTCGGATTATTAAATAAATTCGATGCTACCTGTTCAACTAATGATACAGGCAAACCATATTCATCACCTTGAAGGTTGACAATAATTTCATCATCATCCATATCAAGATTACTAACGACTTCCGCTATTCTATCTGTTCCCGACTCGTGCTTATCGGAAGTCATCACAACAGTTGCACCAAATGAATCGGCAATACTCGCTATCTCATCATTGTCCGTAGCAATATAAATATTTTTTGCTTGTGTGTTTGATGCTGTCTCGAACACATGTTGTATTAAAGGTTTACCTTTAATATCTAATAAAGATTTTCCTGGCAAACGAGTAGAAGCATAACGTGCGGGTATAACAATACTGAATGGTACTGGCATTGACATAATTGATACGGCTCTACTTTAATTTTTCCAATTCTTCATCACTAATCGTTCTTGCTTCATCTTCTAGCATAACCGGAATATCATCGCGTATCGGATAAGCCAATCTTGCCGATTTGGAAATCAATTCCTGTTTTTGTTTATCATAATGTAACGGCCCTTTAGTTACCGGGCACACGAGGATATCGAGTAGTTTTTTATCCATTCATAATTTCCTTCATTAAAGCATC
This sequence comes from Thiotrichaceae bacterium, assembly GCA_012960105.1. Classification (GTDB taxonomy): domain Bacteria; phylum Pseudomonadota; class Gammaproteobacteria; order Eutrophobiales; family Eutrophobiaceae; genus UBA7359. The sequence goes on from DUBV01000051.1 coordinate 21,178, forward strand.
GAGTCTAAAAGTAAATGATTCTGGTAATGTTGCCGCAATCGGCAAATACCAATGATATTTGGTTGCATGTTCTACACATTTTACCGCATCTTTCTCCGTCATAACCACTGTCAAACCATCATTAAAATTAATATCCTCGGCCTCAAAGGAATGATGATCCGGAAACTCATGCTGCATTAAATTAATTTTTTGATTACGCAAATAAGAAAAATATCTATCTGGATTACCTATACCTGCTATCGCATGTACACTTTGTCCATTAAGCTTTGAAACCGGCATCGTTTTTTCAGGATCCGTTAACGAGACCAAATCTCCATAGCTGTACTCCATTTTGTATTCATGTCTACCGGCAATATATTTACTAACAATAAAGTCTACTGTTTTTAATCGACTAATAGGTTCACGCAATGGACCTGCGGGCAAACAATGCTTATTGCCAAAACGACGTTGGCCATCAATCACGGCTATTTCCATATCTCTAGCTAATGAATAATGTTGCATACCATCATCACAAAGAATTAAATCACAATCACAATATTCAATTAATTCTTCAGCCGCTCTTCTTCTTTGTGTTGCTATCGCCACAGGGCAGTTTGTTTTTTTCGCTATTAAGACTGGTTCATCACCTACCAACAAAGGATCGCTGTCGGGTCTTACTTGCTGAGTCTTCCCGGAAAAATTTCCACCGTAACCACGGCTGACAATTCCCGGTTTAAAACCTTTGTTATGGAAATATTCAGCTAGCCAGATAACCAGTGGCGTTTTTCCTGTTCCACCAACCGTTATATTACCCACGATTATGACCGGCACATCAATTTGACTGACTGCGATCAAACCTGATTGATAACACAAACGTCTTAATACAATAATTAATGTATATATCCAGCTTAATGGTAATAGAAGAACACCAAGCGGATGCTTGGTATACCAGATGTTTTCAATTAATTCTTTAGATAACAGCATAAGACTCTATCTACTAAGTCCAGTTATAGAATTTATATTCCGATAGAATAATTCGCGAAAAAAGATATTTTCGTTACATTCATTCGTCATTAGACCCTTGCGTCGCAAAAGTAATCTTCACCAAACCCAACTGGCGAGCTGCATCCATAACCCGAACAACTGATTGATGAGAAGCATTGGCATCGGCACTAATAATAACTGGCGGTTCATTTAAACCAACTAAGGCATCCGATAACGCGCCCTTAATTGTTTCTATCTGTGCATTTACCAGCGCTTTTTCATTAATATAAACATTACCATCTGAATCAAGTCCAACATTGACAGCATCAGGTTTGGCTTCTGTCGCCTCTTTTGAAGAGCTTGGTAAGGTAATATTGATTTCGTAATTTTGCTCAAATGTTGTTGAGACCATAAAAAATATCAATAACAAAAACACCACGTCGATTAATGGTGTGATATCTAGATCCACTTCATCGCGTCTTCTTGGTCGAAAATCCATATTATTATCCAGTTGAATCGTCGTGTTCGCGCTGGCCGTGCATTACTTCTACCATTTTCAATGATTCTTGTTCCATGGTGACAATCAAACCGTCAATTCTTCCACGAAAATAGCGATGAAACATTAAGCTTGGAATAGCAACGGATAATCCTGCAGCGGTAGTCAATAGTGCTTCTGAAATGCCTTCAGATAAAATACTTGGGTCACCGACCCCCATAGAAGTAATGACAGTAAATACCTTAATCATGCCGATAACCGTACCCAACAAACCAAGTAAAGGTGATATCGAAGCTATGGTTCCCAGAGCATTAAGAAAACGCTCAAGATCATGAGCGACATGTCGACCCACTTCTTCGATGCTTTCTTTCATGATTTCACGCGAATGCTTGCGATTGACTAATCCCGCCGCCAGAATCATTCCCAGTGGAGAGCTATTGCGCAAATCTCGAATTCGACTTCCATCGAGATGCCCTACTTTCTGCCATTGCCAGACTTTGGCAACCAGATTTTCTGGCGCAACTTTGGATTCTCTTAAAGACCAAAATCGTTCTGCAACAATGGCCATCGTTATAATAGAACACAATATAATCGGCCACATAAGTAAACCACCGGCCTTGATCAATTCAAGCACGTAATCTCACTCCAATATTATTTTACGAATTATTATTTTATAACTATATGGTCTTAATGATGCCAGAAATGTCGATTTTTTGTTCGAAATTCATCGATTTGCAAACCTTCATCACGAAACTTTGCTGATAATTCCCCCGTTTCAAAGCTAACCCGCGTCTTTACACCATGAGCTTCATACCGAGCTATTATATCTTGTTTCGGCAAGCCAAATCGATTCCTATATCCTGCAGCAATGAACGCATGTTCGGATGCTACAGCGGCTATAAATGCCTTCGTTGATGAAGTTTTGCTACCATGATGAGGAACCAGCAGAATATCAACATGTAACTCATCCTTATATTGCTCTACCAATCTATTTTCAGCCTTTTTTTCGATATCCCCCGTTAGCAGCACCGACCCCCAGATAGAAGAAACTTTTAGTACGCATGAGGCATTGTTTCCACTAAGCAATTTTTGTTTTTGCGGATGCAGTATTTCAAATTCAACATCATCCCATGTCCATTTTTGACCTGCATAGCAGTGTTCAGTATATAACTCGTCAAATTTCTCAGGAACACTAGTTAAGATTTTACTAATTTTAAAATTCTTAATTAGCGCTTTAGCACCGCCAATATGATCATTGTCACCATGGCTAACCAGCAATATAGATATTTCATTAATTCCTTTATCTCTCAAATAAGGCTTAATAACCGCATCGCCAATATTAAAACGTTCAGAAAATTGAGCGCCAGTATCATAAATAAGCACATGTTCTTTCGTGCGTATTACTGCAGCTAATCCCTGCCCGGCATCTAGCAGATTAAAATCAAACTCGCCTTGCTTTAATTTTTCAGTTTCTGGAAATAATAATGGTAAAATAAAAAATATGCCCAGCCACCTTGCTGGTAAACCTTTAGGCATTAATAAAATTAACACACCAACAATGGCTAAGATGAGTACGAATAAACTTGGCGTTGCAATGGGGATGACCGCATAATTTTGTTGCGACAAAAATTCAAGATAAGCCCATTGTTGTTGGTAAATTTTCTCAACTAACGAATACAAGGCGAGTGCCGCTTTCGGCATCGGTAACAATAAAATTAATGCAATTAATATTAACGGCACAACAACAAAACCAATAACTGGAATCGCGATTAAATTAGCTAATACACTATAAAGCGGAACTTGTTTAAACCAGAATATTAATATCGGAAACAAGGCAAAACTCAACATGCATTGCAAACGAATCCAACGTGTTAAAGCTGTATGTTCACTTATTCTAAAACGGGTGATATACAAAATAAAAATAACTGCTATAAACGACAAATAAAAATCTACCGCAATGATGGCAAATGGGTCTAAAACTAATACTAAAACCACAGCGACGCAGATAACATGGCTTATTAATATTTGCCGCGCTGAAAACAAGGCTACTAAGAAGACCGCGATCATAATTAATGCTCGTTGCGCAGGAAGCGCAAACCCGGCAAGCATCGCGTAGAAAAAAGCTGCTATAAACGCCATAACTGATGCAAATACTGGTGCGGGTAATCGTTGCGTTAAATAGTAGAATTGACTCCAGAAAAAACTCGCTAAAAAATAAACCAAACCTGCTATTAAACTCAGGTGCAAACCTGATATCGCAATTAAATGATTCGTCCCTGTATAGCTTAATATTTTCCATTGCTCAGCATCAAGCTGACTACGATCACCCAAGCTCAAAGCAAGTACCAATCCGAGCAAAGGCTTATCCAGACTTTGCTTTAATTGTTGAGCCAATTTATAGCGAATATTTTGAATAAAGTAAGCGTGACTGATACCTAGCTTTTTATTTTCAGGAGAAATCTTTACATAACCTGTCGCCTTTATACCCAGTCTTAGCATCCAGGCTTCATAATCAAAACCACCCGAGTTCATGAAACCATATATGCGCTTCAACTTTACTTTAAATTGCCATGTTTCACCGGACGCAGGTAAATTTCGAGTTCTATACCAACTTAAGCGAATTGTTCCAGGATATGAGTAACGCTGTTCTTTAGAATCAATCACCTCTTTGGTATCAAGCAAAAAACGAATATGGTCATCGTAAGTTTCAGGGATTGAAACAATAGTGCCCTTGATAAGAACTTCATTATTTTCAATACCGATATCCAGGGTATGTTCTAGTGCCAATCCAGCACGGAACAATGCCCAGAAAAATCCGAGAGAAAAGAATAAAATAATGCGAAACCCAGAGAAATATCGAGTCAGTATGAGTAATAAAGGTATTGAGACAGCGATCCAGACTGATGGCAACCAATGTAGTTGCATCAAACAATAGATACCGAGAACAAATGCCAGCGTCCTTGCGAGCATAAAACTATTCAACTCCCTGCATTTTGGGGTAACTTAAGTATATAATACCGCGCTTTTTACAAGTGACACAAAATATTTAGGAATAATGAGTCTACGAAACCTGTTTAAACGCTACCTGCCGCATAAAGAACATATGCAGAAACATGGCAGCTTGCACCTCTTTTCTGACTATTTGCATGATCCAAATATTTGGCATGTACATCGACGTTCATCTGCTGGTGGTGCCGCTATCGGAATGTTCTGCGCTTTTATCCCTTTGCCTGTACAAACCCTAAGCACGGCAGCACTGGCCATTATATTTCGAATGAATCTGCCTATCGCCGTCGTATTTTCACTCTTTAGCAATCCGGTCACTATTCCACCTATATTCTTTTTTGCCTATCAAACTGGCGCAAAGTTACTCGGGGAACAGGAGATTAAAGTTGATTTTACATTTAACTGGGATTGGGCCAGTGAGACATTAATACATATATGGGAACCCTTGTTACTGGGTTGTTTTATTCTAGGGGCGGTCAGTTCGATGCTGACCTATATAATAATCCGATTGATATGGCGTTTCACAGCTATTGCCAAATGGGGAAAAAGGCGAAATCGTAAATAAAATTATTGCCCGCCCTTATTTAATCTTCAATCAATACGCCTTCTTTTAATTCGACAACTCGATCTACTCGTTTAGAAAGCTCCAGATTATGTGTCACCATAATCAAGCTCGTGCCCAAGCTTTGATTTAACTCTAATATCAAATCAAATACTTGATCGGCGGTTTTTTCATCCAGATTACCTGTCGGTTCATCGGCAAGAATACAAGCAGGCTCTGTTACCAAGGCTCTGGCTATCGCGGCTCGTTGTCGTTCACCACCCGATAGTTCTCCCGGACGATGTTGTACTCGGTCTGACAGGCCAACTTTTTCTAACAAAGCAGCAGCCTTATCCAAAGCTTCATTCGGGTTGTCACGTCTGATTAATAAAGGCATTGCCACATTTTCTAATGCAGAAAATTCTGGTAACAAATGATGAAATTGATAAATAAAGCCAAGATGTTTATTGCGCATTTCACCGCGTTGCTCATCATTTAAACTGATCATACTTTTATTATTAATCAGCACATCACCTTTATCCGGAATATCAAGACCACCTAACAGATGTAACAAGGTGCTTTTACCCGAACCTGAAGCACCAATGATTGCTACGCTTTCATTTTTTCTAATACTAAAGTTGACGCCATTCAAAACATCAACACGCATTTCGCCTTCACTAAAATGCTTTCCAAGCTCTTTTGTTTCTAACAATACATCACTCATAGCGTAACGCCTCAGCAGGTTGTGTATCCGCTGCACGCAACGCAGGATAAATTGTGGCTAATAGACACAATGTAAAAGAGATAATGCTGATAATAATCACATCGTTCCAATGCATATCCGAAGGAAGGTCACTAATGTAATAAACATCAGCCGATAGAAATTTTTGGCCCATCATTGATTCAATTGCAGGAATAATTGTTTCAATATTCGAGGCGAGGCAAATCCCCCCTATTACCCCCAAGAAGATACCTACCAAGCCAATAATTGTTCCTTGTAGCATAAAGATTTTAAGAATACTTCCCGGACTGGCTCCGAGAGTTCTTAATACGGCGATATCAGCTTGTTTATCCGACACCATCATGACTAGCGTTGAAATAATATTAAATGCAGCAACCGCAACAATAAGTGTCAAGATAACAAACATGACTGTCTTTTCAGTTTTTAATGCACGGAAAAAATTTGCATGGCGTTGCGTCCAATCGACAACCCAATAACGACCGGGTAATTGACTAACAATCTCTCTGCTTATAACGGGTGCTCGCAAAATATTACTGGTTTTAAGTCTCAGACCTGTAGGCGATGTTTTACGAAATAATTTCATGGCATCATCCATATGAATTAATGCTAATGCACTATCAAATTCATGCATGCCTACCTCAAAAATACCCACTAAGGTAAATCGCTTAAGTCTTGGTAAAATCCCCGCAGGAGTTACATTGGCTTGTGGCGCAACCAAAGTAACTTTATCTCCTACAATAACGCCGAGTTTTCGAGCAAGCTCTTTACCTAAAACAATATTAAACGCACCGGTCTGTAAATCATTCAAATCACCGTGGATCATTTTCTCAGTGACGATGGCAACTTTGGGTTCTTCTGTTGGCAAAATACCGCGAATGATTGCGCCATTAACTTGTTTATCTTTCACCAACATGCCTTCAGCATGAATATAGGGCGCAACACCGACTATCTCAGGGTGATGCACAACTTCTTCAGCAATAGGTTGCCAATCCTTTAAGGTATCCCCATTACCAACAATGGTCGCATGAGATGCCATGCCTAAAATCCGCTCTTTTAGTTCTTTTTCAAAGCCGTTCATTACCGAAAGCACGGTAATTAATGCCATCACACCCAATGCCAAACCCAGCATTGAGGTCATGGATATAAAGGATATGAAATGATTACGACGGCGTGCTCTAACATAGCGCAAGCCGATCATGATTTCGAATGAATTAAACATGGCACGCATTATAGGTGTCTTATGCAAAGCTTGAAACAAAATTAATTTTAATTAAATTGATTGTATTTAGCTGAACATGTATTTTCACCACATAAACTAAACTATTAAAGCAACTCTGTTAAATGAAAATACTGGCAATAGATACAGCAACCGAAGCTTGTTCTGCGGCACTTGATATTAATGATAGTTGTAGTCAGCGTTTTGAAGTTGCTCCAAGACAACATACTGCTTTAATTCTACCAATGGTCGATGAATTACTCAGTGAAGCTGGTATTCAAATAAATGAGCTTGATGCGATAGCCTTTGGACAAGGACCCGGTGCATTTACCGGTGTTCGTATCGCCATAGGTGTTGTTCAGGGGTTAGCTTTTGCCCATGACCTTCCGGTAATACCCATTTCAACACTAGCAGCATTGGCACAACACTTTGCCAAAGATCAAAACTGTGTGGCGACAGCTATTGATGCTCGTATGCAGGAAATTTATTGGGGACTCTATAAAAAGAATGATTCCGGATTAATGCGACTCATTATTGAAGAAAGCGTTTGTGATCCGAGTGAAGCGATTATTCCTGCGGAGGGAGACTGGTTTGGTGCTGGTAGCGGCTGGAAAACATATTCAGAAGAACTGCAAACCAGATTGTCTAATAAATTTCTGGGCTTTAACGGTGATATTCTACCCACTGCTGAAGATATTATGACGTTAGCAAAGGCAGATTTACGAGCAGATAAGGCAATTTCAGTTGAACAGGCAATGCCAACATACCTAAGGAATAAAGTTGCGATTAAATCACATAAATAAGCAATTAATTCAATAGTTTACTATATTAATATAATCTATATCATAGGTTTATTCGAGCACATATACGACTTCCGTTTTTATATTTCCATCCTCTAGAAGCTCTAATTTTCTATATGCCGGTGGTTTATCATCTACGGCATAGACATCGCTTTCTGGCTTAAACTGTAAACACGTCGATGGTGTACCCAATAAGCGTACATTATTTCTCAACAATTCAAATTCTTGATGAATATGTCCCCATACAAGGGCACGAACATGGTCAAATTTATCGATAATACTTAATAATTCCTTTGTGTTTGTTAACGACATTGCATCCATCCACGGGCTATTAATTGGTACAGGATGGTGATGCAGTGCTATTAAACAATGAGTATTGGCATGCGATGCGAGTGTCGTCTCTAAAAACTCAAGTTCGGAATTCGATAACTCACCACGATGCTCACCTTTGACACAAGTGTCTAATAGAATAATTAACCACTGCCCTGCTTTAATGACTTTACCGAGACCATATCCATTCATTGTCATGATCTCATTCAATATCTCAGGATCATCATGATTACCTGGCAAACAAAAAACAGGAATACTTAAAGTCGATAGATGTTCAGATAATTTATGATAAGAGGTTTTTGTTGCTTCGTGAATCAAATCGCCCGTTAATAAAATCAAATCAGCATCGGATTCGTTTTCTCTTATATTGTCTATGACTTGAAGCAAACTAACAGAAGTATCAAAACCACTGAATAACGGAGCATCATCATCAATAATGTGCGTATCGGTTATTTGAATTATTTTAATGGAACCGCCAGGCTTTATTAAAACTACAGTTCCCTTTTCATTCTTTTCTTTAGAATCAAACATGAACTTCGATTGGTTTATTAAATTTGCCGAATAGAGATAGCTGAGGATAAAAAAGTTTTTTAATGCACTTAACTATTGTATTGAAATATGGAATGCATTTCATCGGCAAAGCCTTTTAATTTACGTTTGCCCATGTAAGTATATTTTCCAGAATCAGTTTCTTTAATTACTTCGCTCATACTTTTCGTTAGCAAACAACGGTTACGGTTTTTTAATTTTTTAATATATTTCCCAGGAACTTCAATATCACGAACCTGTGTTTTTTCTATTCGTGCAGCACGACAAATAGGTATGCCGGCTCGATCATGTCCATGACTAGGATGAGTTATGCCTGAATCAATTGCGATACGTATATTCGCAGGAAAAAGGTTCTCATTACTGCTTGCTTGCCAATCTAACAATCTTTTAACTGCTGAAACAGTCGGCACACAGGAATCAAAAACAGCAAGGTAACCATCGCCCATATGTTTTAATAACAATAATTTTTCCTGATCATGGCCAATGATATTTGTACGCAACATTTGTGAAATATGATTGATTTCTTCGATATCTCTTTCCATCGAATCACAAATATCAACCAGGCAAACGCCATGACTCATGCTGAGCTCATTATTCATTCCATGAAAAGTTTTTAAGGACTTGTCTTCGAAAAGCAGACCTTCTTTATCGCAGGGAGAAATCCAGAGCATCATGTCAGATAAAAGCACGCAGGTTTTCTCCTGCAGAGGAAGTTCCTGATTTTTAATTACTTTATTATGTAAAACGGTGCCATTAGAACTGCCTGTATCAATGAGATCAATTTTACAATGTCTGCGTGATACACAATTACTTGAGCTACGTAAATCATTATCAGGATGTCGGCCAATATGAAAAGGTAAATGAACTTCTGTAAGCCACATTGACCAGCCCATATCAAATTCCAACAAGGCTAACCGACGATTTGACATTAACTGCTCCTGTACTTCCCAAAAAAATAAAAGGAATAAAGATTATTCTATTTTTATAATTATTTTATAAGATTAAGCATAGTTCATAAACCTATGCATAGCAGTTAAACTATCTTCTAAACAATTATTAATCAAGTCTTATTATTCAGTACCTTACAAGATTTATTTAAAAATAATGTCACCTATTAAATACATGTCTCTTATAGATGATATTTAAATAGATGTACTAGTGGAAGAAGTTATACACATCCTCTATATCATGTGTAATAGGCATTGCAGGTAAGGCATTGATCAATCGTTTTCCATAAGCTTTACTAACAATACGTTTATCACAAATAACACAAACACCTCTATCGTTTACATCACGAATTAAACGCCCTATTCCTTGTTTCAAAGCTATGGCCGCTTGTGGCACTTGATAATCCATAAAAGCATTGCCGCCCTGTTTAGAAAAATAATTTAAACGAGCCTGTAATACAGGATCATCGGGACTAGCAAAAGGTAGTTTATCGATAATAACCAAAGACAAAGCCTCGCCTTTAACATCTACTCCCTCCCAAAAACTACTCGTGCCTAATAGTACTGCGTGTTTGGTTTGTCGAAATTGACTTAACAATTCAGATCGCGGTGCACGACCTTGAATAAAAATAGGATAGTCAATTGCTTCAGATAACGCTTTTGCGGCCTTATTCAACGCAGCGTGACTGGTAAATAGAACAAAGGCATGGCCTTCGCTGTGAGATAATAGTTTTATAGTTCTGTCTATAAACGCATCAAAAAAAGTTGGCTGATTCGGCTCGGGTAAATCAACAGGAAGATACAAACAAGTTTGCGTCTGATAATTAAACGGACTACTCCATACTTCTGTTAAACATTCTTCAAGACCTAGCTGTCGATTAAAATGATCAAAACTATTGTTAATTGCCAGACTTGCCGAAGTAAAAATACTTGTCGCATCATATTCCTTGAGTCTTTGTTGAAATGTTTCTGCGATATTAACTGGCGTTTTATTAAGATAAATATGATTACCGCGTATTTCTAACCAACGTATTGAATCTTCATTCTTTGTTTCCATATAAGAATCAATATAATTGTAATGCGCTTTTGCACGTTGCCAACAATTATCCAATAATTTTCCACGTTCACTTGTCGTCTCCAAAATATCTAGTACGACTTGATAAGCTTCTAATAATTTTGGCAACTCAGTTGATAAATTTGTTTTCTCCCAGGTTTCTTTCCAGTTCAGTCTCTGATCTCTACGACCAAACACTAAACGAACATCGCGTATCGTTTTTTCAAACTTAGCCGATGCTTCGATTAAACCTTGTATGTCTTTCGCTTCTTCACGAATCGCCGTTTTAATATCGGAAATCAATTCAAGTAACTGACGCGTACCCATGCTCTTACTAAAGTAGGTTGAAGCTAATTCTGGGATCTGATGCGCTTCATCAAAAATAATAATATCTGCCAAAGGTAGTACTTCACCAAAACCACTTTCTCGTAAACCCATATCTGCCATCAACATGTGATGATTGGTAATCACCAAATCAGATTCTAATGCTTTTTTTCTATTCTTAAATACAAAACAGGCATCAAATTCAGGACAACTTTGTCCTAAACAATTTTCTGTTGTCGAGGTGATTGTTGGCCGAATAACAGAGTTATCTTCAATCATTCCTAGTTCATTAATATCACCTGTTTTCGTTGACGACGACCATTGCACAACTTCTTGCAAGTCGGACATGTTTTGATAGCTTAAACCTTTACTATCATTAATTGCCGCATCTAGTCGTTGCAAGCATAGATAATTTGAACGACCTTTCAAAACCATGGTTGTAGCAGGCGAAGCTAAAGCTTCAAGCACCAGTGGCAAATCTTTTTGATAAAGTTGATCTTGTAAATGACGTGTGCCGGTAGAAACAATAACTTTTTGTCTTGATAACAATGCGGGCACCAGATAAGCCATGGTTTTGCCCGTACCTGTTCCTGCTTCACAAACCAGACTTTGTCCTTGATTAACGGCAGATAATATTTTCTCCGCCATATCTTGCTGTTCAGGACGGTGCTGATAACCTTCTATTAATTCGGACAATGCACCGCTATCAGAAAATACTTCTGCAACTGTTTTCATAGAGTGTAATTAAATATAAATAAACGATGCATGAATTAATAAAATGAAATACGAGCGTACTTCATTAATTGAGTATGGATTTAATTAGTTTTGTTTGACCAGATTTCATCCTGTTCCAGGCCGTTTTGATCTGTCCACAGTAAATCTGATATTAATTTAAACTTAGCCAATGTCATCGCACCTTTTTTATTATTTTTCTTTTTTTCTTCCAGTTCATCCAGAATAATATCTCTTTTAGCCATGTAAATTTCTTCCGGCATAAAATCAGCATTCATAATAACCAGAATAATGGCATCCCATTCCTGTTCGGTTTTTAATTGTCCAAGTCGATGCCCTTGTTTCTTCTCATTAAAATAGCTCGACCTTTGATCTGAACTTTTAAATGCTCGCCATCTTTTTCAAAAACAGCATCATAACCGGGAATATTTTCATCATTAGGAAGTAACTTAAGAATAGAAATAGCATCCTGTATCGCTATTTCAGGCGTAACAGGCAATGTTTTACCAATGGCAAGACGATATTCTTTAGCAATACGACGGGTCTCAGCAATTAGCTTATCAACTGAATAAATACCCATTTTTATAAGTCCTTAGTTAGTATCCCTAGTTATTGTCCAAGGTGAACGTAATCACCTCTTTTATATCATCTTTTCCGGATAAAACCATCAATAAACGATCTATCCCGACAGCAATACCAGCAGTTTTCGGCAAGCCTGACTCTAATGCCGCCAAAAAATTGATATCTATCGGAAACTCAAGCAAACCTTTGTCTTTCCTTGTTTTTAATTCAGTTTCAAAACGTTGTTGTTGCTCGTTAGCATCACATAGTTCATTAAAGCCATTGGCAATCTCCACACCGCCAATAAATAATTCAAAACGTTCTGCAATATAAGGAGGCTCTGGTTTTATTGTCGCTAAAGCAGCCATACATTGAGGGTAATCATAAATAATAAGCGGCTGACACTCATTGTTTATTTTCTTAATAACCGCTTCTGAAAAAATATAATCAAGTAATGCATGTCGATCTTCTGAATCACTACCCCAGCCATATTCTCCGCCTATATCCTGAAGCTGATTTAAAGTTGCCGTATGCGGGTCAATTCGTAGCGATTCTAAAAATACCTCAGCGTAGCTCATTTTATCTGGTTTCGGTAAACCAATATCAAGCAATAACTCCGCTAACTCATCCATTAATTGATAATAATCGAACTCCAATCGATACCATTCAAGCATACTGAATTCAGCATTATGTCTTTTACCGGAATCTTCATCACGAAACACATGAGTAATTTGATAAATTGATCCTAATTCTGCGGCTAATAGACGTTTCATACAGAACTCTGGAGAAGTATGCAGATAGAGTGGAACTTCTTTGTGCGCCAGATTATTCGTAAGCATACTTTCTACATAAGGATCGCTATTGGCATAGTGACTCAACACTGGCGTATCGACTTCAAGTATATGACGACGCATCATAAAGCTACGGATTTGTTGCAACAACGAGGCACGCTGTTTAATAAGTTCGAGGCTAGCTGTTGGTCGCCATGAAAGTTCAGAGGTCATGGCAAGCGATATTAAGGACTAGCGTATTAAACTACCAGTCATTAATAAACTAGTACTGAAGAAAAAGTCTTAAGCTCGTAAACGAGTATCTAACTGATCAATAAGTTCTGACCAATCAGAATCTTCAGACAAGGCCTCATGAATAAATTGAGTCTGTCCGGTATTCCAGAATGATGCTTTTTCAAGAGATAATTCATCGGCAATAGGACGATGCTGATGAATAAACTTATCAACATCAATATCGGCATTAGCTAATCCTAATTGAGCGAATAAATCACTCATCGTATGTTCAAAATTTTCCATATTTTTACCCCTTACTCTTAACTTAAATAATAGTAAAAAATAATTAATTTACAGAAATTAGACCTGTATTAAATGCAAAAATTCCTTAAAAAAGAACGAATTCAAACAAATATTTGAATCAAATGTATTAAGCTTAAAAGAACTCAATCAATCTTTTGCGCGACCGACGTATTCCCCAGTTCGCGTATCGATCTTTACCAGTTCAGATTCAACAAATAGTGGCACTTTTATCACAGCACCCGTTTCCAGGGTTGCCGGTTTTGTACCACCTTGGGCGGTATCACCGCGAACACCGGGATCCGTATCAGAAATTTGCAGGATAACGAAATTAGGTGCTGCAACGGATAAAGGCACATTATTCCATAGCGTGACAATGCACATTTCTTCACCCTTTATCCATTGTTTCGCATCAGCCATGGCGTTTTCATCTGCCTCAAACTGCTCAAAAGTGTTTTTATCCATGAAATACCACATATCACCATCACTGTAGAGATACTGCATATCCAATTCAATGACATCCGCACCTTCAACAGACTCACCCGATTTATAGGTTTTTTCCAAAACACGGCCGGTTTTCAAATTACGTAGTTTTACGCGATTAAATGCCTGACCTTTTCCTGGTTTAACAATGTCATTTTCGATAATGGTACAAGGGGCATTATCAATCATAAGTTTAAGACCTTGTTTAAATTGGTTCGTACTGTAAGTCGCCATTTTTACCTCTTTACAATATAGTGATGTATGAAAACTATTACGCTTGCTTATGCGAAGTCAACAAATGCCAAACTATGCGTGGCTGGAAAGCAGCAAATAATAATAAACTGCGCTATTTCACCAGTTTTTGCCTCGCCTAAGCTACGTTCATAACGTTTTCAACGTTTATAGTTCTAAAAAATCGCAACATCATACATGGAACCAAGTTAAGAATGCAGTCTTTATCCTGGCAAGAACAACTGGCACAGGCTATACGCCAACCAAATGACTTACTCGACTATGTGGGTCTTATGGCTGACAGTATTGGTTACAGTCAACAATCTATAGAACAGTTCCCTGTTCGTGTCCCTTATGCTTTTGCCGACCGCATACAACGAAATAATCCAGACGATCCCCTTTTACGTCAGGTATTTCCGTATATAGATGAAGAGGATGATTGTGAAGGTTATGTTAATGACCCTTTGGCAGAAGCCAACGTACAGCCAGTACAAGGACTGTTGCATAAATATAATAGCCGCGTCCTGTCTATATCGACAGGCGCCTGTGCTATCCATTGCCGTTATTGCTTCCGTCGGCACTTTCCCTATCAAGAATCATCCACAAATGGGAAGCACCTAGAACAAAGTTTAGACTACATCCGATCAGACGAAACGATCAAAGAAGTGATTCTTAGCGGCGGCGACCCTTTGACATTGTCTGATCGACGTTTAATCGAACTATGTCAGGCTCTTTCGCAGATCGATCATATAAAACGTATCCGTTTTCACACTCGCATCCCTGTCGTACTGCCTGCTCGTCTCTCAGAAGAGTTAATCAAGCAAATTGCGAATATAGGAAAAACACTAATTTTCGTCTTGCATATCAATCATGCTAATGAAATTGATGATGCTGTTATCAATAATATTAAACTATTACGTCGTTTTAATATTCTGGTACTTAATCAATCAGTGTTATTAAAAGGGATAAATGACTCGACGGAATCTTTAATCGCACTTTCCGAACGTCTGGTTGAGAACCAAGTAACGCCCTATTATTTACACCTGTTAGATCCCGTAACTGGCACCGCTCATTTCAATGTAGACGAACAAGTCGCCAAAATTCTTATCCAGAAAATGCATGAATCTGTATCGGGCTATCTTGTTCCCAGGCTAGTAAAAGAAGAAGTAGGTAAAGCAGGTAAAACCCGAGTTTAAATTAAGCTAAAGTTATTTCGAAATATACCGATAACCCAATTAAGAACGGGTTCACCCCTCCTTCCCCCAAGAATTCGTTCAAAATACTCAAGCCGGGCGTTATGACCCCGGCTTTTTTTATATCCATGGATGGATAGTTATGTCGCGAGAAGGCAGGACGCCTGAAACGATGATTTACACGGATGTACGGTATCTTAGAATATTTAAATTAAATCTAACAATCGCTCACTGATAAACCTGTATATGCGATTTTCTGCATAAGTAGATTAATTTCTACGGCTCAGGTTTAATTCTAATTACGTTTCTGTAACCTCGAGTCAACATATTTCCTCGTCGACCACGTTCACCAATATAATACTCTTGATCTGCTGATTTCAGCGTCACATGCTTTTTACCCGAGTAAACAACTAACTTATCAGTTTCCCCCATTGCCGTTATAGCAATAACATATTCCTCACGTGTTTTAAATTTTGCTGGTGGTATTTGAATGATTTTCAGACCTTTTCCTTTTGGTAATAAAGTCAATTCACTAATTGGAAACATCAACATACGTCCTATTGACGTTACTGCTGCGACCCAATCATTTTTAATATCATTAACTTTGCTTGGAGCTAAAACTTTTCCGCCTTTCGGTACGGATATAATTGACTTACCATTTCTATTTTTTGTATAAATATCTTCAAGCTTAACCATAAAGCCATAACCCGCATCTGAAGCAACAAGATATATAGTATCAGGATCGCCGGCCATAACACCTTCAAAAGTAACACCATCCGGCGGTGTTAAACGAGCAGAGATCGGCTCACCTAAACTTCGTGCTGAAGGTAAAGAATGTGCCGGCAACGAATAACAGCGTCCACTTGAATCAACAAAGACAGCAAGCTGATTACTTCTGCCTAAGCTTGCCTGTTTAAAACTATCACCACTTTTATAATTTAATGTTTCTGGATCAACTTCATGTCCTTTAGCCGCCCTCACCCAACCTTTGTCTGAAAGTACAATTGTGACCGGCTCTGTTGGAACAAGACTAGTCTCATCGATAGCTTTCGCTTCTACGCCTTCTTTTAATGGTGACTTGCGAGCATCACCGTACTCTTTCGCATCAGCTTCGATTTCTTTTCTTACTAAAGTTTTTAAGCGTTGATTAGAACCTAAAATTTTATCTAGCTCTTTACGTTCTTTACTTAACTCAGCTAGTTCACCTTTGATCTTGATCTCTTCAAGTTTAGCTAACTTACGTAATTTTAAATCAAGAACTGCATCAGCCTGAATATCACTTAACTTAAAGCGTTTCATTAATACCGCTTTCGGTTTATCTTGTTCACGAATGATTTGAATTACTTCATCAATATTCAGATAAGCAATCATCAAACCTTCGAGCATATGAATTTGCGCAAGAATCTTATCTAAACGGAATTGTAATCTTCTACGTACCGTTTCTGTTCTGTACTCCAACCATTCTTTCAAGATACCCCTTAGATCTTTAACTTGAGGACGACCATTCAAACCAATGATATTTAAATTAACGCGATAACTGCGTTCAAGATCAGTAGTTGCGAATAAGTGCAACATCACCTCTTGAAGATTAATACGATTAGAACGAGGAATAAGAATGAGTCGAATTGGATTTTCATGATCGGATTCATCACGCAAATCTTCCAACATGGGTAATTTTTTCGCCTGCATCTGTGCGGCAATTTGTTCTAGTATTTTGCTCCCGGAACTTTGATGCGGCAGCGCAGTGACAACAATATTGCCATCTTCCTTTTCCCAAATAGCACGCATTTTGATCGAACCGTGTCCAGTTTCATACATTTCTTGTATGGCTGACTTGGGTGTAATAATTTCAGCCTTCGTCGGATAATCTGGTCCTTTAATATGTTTGCAGAGTTCTTTAACAGTGCTCTTGGGAGATTCCAGTAAACGAATACAAGCACTAGCAACTTCTTTGAGATTATGCGGTGGAATATCGGTTGCCATTCCAACAGCAATACCCGTAGTTCCATTTAGGAGAATATTCGGTAAACGTGCAGGTAATATTTTTGGCTCTTCTAATGTCCCATCAAAATTTGGAGTCCAATCAACGGTGCCCTGACTCACTTCACCAAGTAAAACATCAGCATAAGGTGTGAGTTTTGATTCGGTGTATCTCATGGCAGCAAAGGACTTAGGATCATCCATCGAACCCCAGTTGCCTTGACCGTCGATCAAAGGATAACGATAGGAAAAATCCTGTGCCATCAAGACCATGGCTTCATAACAGGCAGAATCACCATGCGGGTGAAATTTACCCAATACATCACCGATAGTACGAGCAGATTTTTTATACTTCGCTGTTGCTTTTAAACCCAATTCCGACATGGCATAAACAATTCGTCGTTGCACCGGTTTCAGACCATCACCGATATGCGGTAAAGCACGGTCGAGAATGACGTACATTGAATAATCCAGATAAGCCTTCTCGGTAAATTCCTGTAACGGTTGTTGTTCGTTTTGCTCGAAGTCAAAACTCATTGAATCTGGCACTAAAATTTCCTCTAATTAATATTATTTTATTAATATAATATATTGATACCTATATGATTTTACTTTTAATATATGGTAATAATCATTCTTTTCAATCTAAATAACTTCAGCTTCATTACCTTTCGATTCCAGCCATTTCTTCCTATCAGCGGCACGCTTTTTAGCTAACAACATATCCATTACTTTTTCTGCCTGCTTTTCATTTGGCAGCGTTAATTGCACTAGCCGCCGTGTTGCTGTGGCCATAGTAGTTTCTCGCAACTGTATAGGATTCATTTCACCCAGACCTTTAAATCGTTGCACATTAATATTGCCACGTTTCTTTTCAGCCGCAATTTTATCCAATACACCCTGCTTTTCAGAATCATCTAGTGCGTAATAAACATCTTTAGCAACATCTATTCGATAGAGCGGCGGCATCGCAACATAAATATGTCCGTTTTCAACCAAAGGTTTGAAATGTTTAAGGAATAAAGCGCAGATTAAGGTTGCGATATGCGCTCCGTCTGAATCAGCATCAGCAAGTATGCATATTTTGCCATAACGTAATCCGGATAAATCTGTCGAACCCGGGTCGACTCCAACAGCGACGGCAATATCATGTACTTCTTTCGAAGACAATACTTCTGCTGAGTCTACTTCCCAAGTATTTAATATCTTGCCGCGTAATGGCATAACCGCTTGAAACTCCCGTTCTCTAGCCTGTTTAGCCGAACCGCCAGCAGAATCACCTTCCACTAAAAATAATTCAGAGACACTAATATCCTGCATGGAACAATCGGCTAATTTTCCGGGTAGTGCTGGACCACCACTAACTTTCTTACGTACAATTTTTTTATTTGATTTAAGTCGTTTTTGCGCGGCAGCAATCACTAATTCAGCAATACGTTCACCCATCTCTACGTGTTGATGTAACCATTGACTCAGTGCATCTTTAACAACACCTGAAACAAAGATGGCACATTCTCGTGACGACAAGCGTTCTTTTATTTGCCCCGCAAATTGCGGATCATCCATTTTCACGGATAAGATATAACAACAACTATCCCATATATCATCTGCTGTCAGTTTCACACCTCGTGGTAATAGGTTCCGTGATTCACAAAAATCTCGTAACGCATCCAACATACCTTGGCGCATGCCGTTAACATGGGTACCACCCTGCACTGTTGGCACAAGATTAACGTAACTTTCAGTCACCATATCGCCAGGTTCTGCTAACCAATGCACTGCCCAATCGACACCTTCGTGTTCACCTTGCACAGATCCCAAGAAAGGTTCTGGAGGTAATAACTCTAAACCGACTAATTCTTCTGCTAGATAGGTTTTAATTCCATCTTCATAACACCATTCTTGTTTATCTTTTTTCGCTTCGTCATGAAAAGAGATTTTTAAACCTGAACATAAAACAGCCTTGGCACGCATTAGGTGTTTCAATCTTGCAACAGCGTAATTGGTCGTATCAAAATATTTTGCATCGGCTATAAAACGAATAGTCGTACCGGTATTTTTCTTGCCGACTGTTCCAACAACCTTTAATGAGGTTTTCACATTTCCGCCTTTAAAAGTCATGCTATATTCTTTACCGCCACGACGAACTAATACTTCAAGCGTTTTCGACAAAGCATTAACAACTGACACACCAACACCATGCAAACCACCGGAGAATTTATAATTTTTATTGGAGAACTTACCGCCAGAATGTAAACGCGTTAGGATCACTTCGACTCCGGATACCTTTTCACCCGGATGTTTATCGACAGGCATACCACGACCATCATCGGTCACTGAGACAAAGCCGTCTTTATGTAGCGTTACTTCAATTTTGGAGGCATATCCAGAAATAGCTTCATCGACACTATTATCCAGTACTTCTTGCACGAGGTGATTAGGACGTGTGGTATCGGTATACATTCCCGGTCGCTTACGAACCGGGTCCAGACCCGTTAATACCTCAATATCAGAGGCATCGTATTTTGATGACAAGTGTTTATCTCTCAGCTAATTAATAATTCACGATAGGATAACTCATGTGATTTTCACAATGTAGCATTGATTTTATCCAAAATTTCATTCCTTTTCTCAAAGCACTATATAAACAAAAGCTAAAAAGATGCTCTGGCGGCTGGTAATGAGCCTAAGTGATGCTAATATATGCGCCCTTTTCAAGGTCGTTCTTTATTTAGACCCAACGTATTAGAGGCTTTTGTGCCAAAAAAAACAAACTCAATCAACTTCGAAAAAACATTAGCTGAGCTTGAACAGCTCGTGGCAAAAATGGAAAAAGGCGATTTATCACTGGAAGAATCCCTGAAATATTTCGAACGAGGCATTTTATTAACAAAAGCATGTCAGCAAGCTTTAAGTGAAGCAGAACAGAAAGTCAGCATATTACTGGACAAAGACGGTAAATCTGAACTTGAACCTTTTGACCAAAACAGCAATAACGAATAAATAAATGTCCGATTTTTCAGAACGATTACATGTTTATCAAAAATCTGTAGAAAAAGCGCTAGGTCACTGGTTACCCGATACGTCGATACAGCCAGAAAAATTGCATGAGGCTATGCGCTATTCCGTATTAAGCGAAGGCAAGCGAATCCGTCCTGTTTTAGTTTATGCGACAGGTCAAGCGTTTGGCGTGAAATTAGAAGCACTTGATGGACCAGCTTGTGCCGTTGAAATCATTCATGCTTATTCTCTCATCCATGATGATTTACCTGCTATGGATGACGATGATTTACGTCGAGGCCGACCTACTTGCCATAAGAAATATGATGATGCGACAGCAATATTGGCCGGAGATGCGCTACAAGCACTCTCCTTTCATATCTTAGCGCATGATCCAAAGATTCAGGTTAATAGCCAACAACGCTTATCTATGATTGATACCTTAGCCATTGCCAGCGGCTCTAGAGGTATGGCAGGCGGACAAGCTATCGATTTAGCCGCGGTTGGACAATCACTGAATATTACTGAACTTGAAAATATGCACATCCATAAAACCGGTGCTCTCATTAAGGCAAGTACTGAATTAGGCGCGCTGTCTGTTGAAAATGTTGACCTCGATTTATTTTCTCGTGTTTCACAGTATGCGAAATGTATAGGCCTTGCCTTCCAAATAAAAGACGACATACTTGATATAGAGAGTGATACCGAAACTTTAGGTAAGCCACAAGGTTCGGATAGAGAAATGAATAAACCGACTTATCCTGAATTACTCGGTCTTAATGGCGCCAAAGAAGCAGCCGGCGAACTGCACAGCAAAGCAATTAAATGCCTTGATGTTTTCGATGAACAAGCCGATACATTAAGAGCGATAGCGGATTACATCGTTAAACGCGATAAATAATTTTTACTATTTATAACCATCTACTCTCAACCAAGCTGGATGTGAATTTAAATGACGAAGCGTCATACAACGTAAAATTTCTGGCCGAATTTTTACTACACTAAACTTAACTTAACTCAGTTATTGGAATTAAAGCTAATGAGCAAATCAGTACCTACAACCGAAATACCTGACACTCAGAATACTGTGGACACAAGAAATATTGCTATCGACAAAGTCGGTATAAAAAATATTAAACATCCTATCGTAGTCAGCGACAGATCTGGCCGCGAGCAACATACTGTTGCGAATTTCAATATGTACGTAAATTTGCCTGAAGAATATAAAGGCACTCATATGTCACGCTTTATTGAAATTCTCAATCATCATGAATATGAAATTACCGTGCAATCTTTCAAACGCATGATTGAAGAAATGACTGAACGACTTAATGCAGAATCAGGCGATATCGAAATGAACTTCCCTTATTTTGTAAATAAGAAGGCACCTGTTTCAGGTGTCATGAGTTTGATGGATTATGAAGTGACTTTTATCGGGCAAATCAGAAACAATAAACCTGAGGTTCTGGTTAAAGTTCTGGTCCCTGTCACTACCCTTTGCCCATGCTCAAAAAGCATATCTAATTATGGTGCTCATAATCAGCGCTCTCATATCACCGCTTGTGTAAGCATGCGTGATTTTATCTGGATTGAAGAACTTATCGATATCATTGAAAAAGTCGCCTCTTGTGAACTCTATGGTTTATTAAAACGTCCTGATGAGAAATATGTAACTGAACGGGCTTATGATAACCCTAAGTTTGTTGAAGACATCGTACGAGATGTCGCCGTCGAATTTAATAAAGACGACCGAATTTCTAAATATGTCGTAGAGTCAGAGAATTTCGAGTCTATTCACAATCATTCCGCTTATGCCATGCTGGAATACGATAAAGACGCTGAATAAGATAGTTTGTAGGAAAACATCTATACTTTGCTAAAGTGGCAATTTTACGTCAACAGTCAAATTTTCGCCGTTTAGTAACAGATTAAGTAAGTAGCTAACCTTGTAAGCTATTGATTTTAAAATATTGCAACTAGTTGGTGTAAGTTATGCGGTGATATAGTTGTAATATATCTCCTCCCCCCCTTGAGATATGGGTGCAAGTGATTGCACCCATTTTTTTTACGCCCAACGTTGAACCAATTCCTTTAACTTCGCTCAAACTAGACAATAAATAGAAGCGATACCATGAAAAAAACCATACTCCTCCTCTTAGTTCTCATTTATGGTTCTCTGGCTAGTCAGCTAGCCTCTGCTGATGCTATCAATATGCGAGATTACACCTTGCTAAGGAATACTATATCGGAAGCAGAGGTACTTTATAAATTCGGAATTTCAGATCACGAAACGATCCGTAGTGATTATCATCACAACATACTCAGTAAAACCTGGTTTTATATACCAAAGAAAAACAGCACTAACAAATGGATTACTGAATTCAGGTTCAATAGTAACGGCAAATTAATTGCAAAAGACAGGTATCGGGTTTTCTAATTAATTTGGCTTTAATTTAGCTTTAATTTGGCTTCATCCCAGAGTGCATCCATCTCCTCCAATGTCGCATCATCAAGTGATTTATTTTGTTTAATTAACGATGCTTCAATGTAATTAAAACGTCGGATAAATTTATCATTAGTTCCTTGAAGAGCAAGTTCAGAATCTATCTGATAGTGTCGCGCCAGATTAATACAACAAAACATAAGATCGCCCAACTCTTCGGCTATGTGATCTAGATTATCGGATTTATCCATAGCCTCACTAACTTCTAACAATTCTTCTTTCATTTTATCGAGAATATCTTTGCTCTCAGACCAATCAAAGCCAATACTGGCAGCCCGTTTTTGTAATCTAGCTGCTGTTTGAATCGCAGGCATGTGTTTAGCAACATCATCTAGTAATCTTTTCTCTTTTTTATTTTTATTATTATTTGATGCGTTTTTACGTTCTTGCTTTTTTATTTGCTCCCATAATTCTTTAACTTGTTTTTTATTATCAAGCTGTGTATCAGAAAAAACATGCGGGTGACGACGCTCGAGTTTCTGATTGAGCTGTTTCACAACATCCTCAAAGTTAAACTGTTTATCCTCATCGGCCATTTCAGAATAAAAAATAATATGGAAAAGTAAGTCACCCAATTCATCTCTAATGCCATCCATATCATTACTTTTTATGGCATCAACCAGCTCATAAGCTTCTTCAATGGTATAACCTTTGATTGAATCTATGGTCTGCTCTCTATCCCATGGACAGCCATTCACAGGATCACGTAGAGATTTCATAATTAATAGTAATTTATCGAGTTCTTTCATCTATTGTAATATCCATGATAATTGTAAATACGTGTTCAGAGTGCGTCAGTTTTTATTTAGGGCAAGACGCGACAATCCGCATGGCTGCCCCCTGCAAAGAGGAGCAACGTCGCCATGGATTAAAACCGACGTGCTAAGAAAATGCATTTACAATTATCATGGATATCTATCAAACTTGACCTTATTAAGGTTTCGCATAAAACTAGGGGCATATTCTAAGGCAAAAGGCGTTACAAGACTCTAAACAACGATGAATTGACATGACACCATTAATTTTACGACTTGATATTGCAGGCTCGCCAATAAGGTGGATTCCATGGCAAAATGCCGTAAATCTGTATGCTCGTGAAATGATAGCCTGGACCGCGGGTGATAGCCTATTTACCTTTCATGGTGGAACTAGCCGGTTATCCGGCGAACGTTCCATAGTCAAAATAAATTCCATTATCGCAGTCAAACGCTCTACTCGCATTAAGCATGGCAAACGCACTATTCCACCATTAACCAATAGAGAATTGTTTCTACGTGATGCTTATTTATGCATGTATTGTGGTAGTGAGTTTCACAAGAATTTATTAACCCGTGACCATGTCATTCCCATCTCAAAGGGTGGAATAGACAGATGGTCAAATGTCGTCACCGCATGTCGTTATTGCAATACCAAAAAAGCAAATCGCAACCCTGAAAAAGCGCATATGCCACTACTAGCGGTTCCTTTTGTACCTAATTGGGCTGAATATCTTGCTTTATCAAACAGAAGAATCCTTGCGGATCAAATGGAATTCCTGAAAAATCAATTTTCAGGTCGAAGCATGTTGTTGCTTAGCAATTAATAATTTATATCTACTCCCGCAAACCATCAAATATAAATAAACACATCTCTATGTTGTTTACAGTCTCATTTGCGTTATTTAAATACCATGCAAAATAAATCTTATAATCCCAGCCAACGTATGGGTGAGATACAATCCCCCATCATTCCTATCATTGCCAATATGATCAATGAAACACCCGGCACTATTTCATTAGGACAAGGTGTTGTTTATTTTACACCACCACAGTCTGCATTAGACAGAGCATCTCAAGTCGACTCACAGCACAGTTATCATTTATATTCTGCCGTTGAAGGACTTGATGAACTGAGAGAGCGTATTTCAAATAAGCTAAAAAATGAAAACAACATTCATCTAGAACAACATCAACAAAAAATTGTTGTTACTGCTGGCGCCAATATGGCATTTATGAATGCCATGATGGCTATTACTGATCCCGATGATGAAATTATTTTATTGCGTCCTTATTATTTCAATCATGAAATGGCAATCAATATGGTTAGTTGCAAGGCAGTCATTGTCGAAACGGATAATAATTATCAACCGATACTAGACAACATCGCCTCTGCTATTACCGAAAAAACCAGAGCGATTGTCACTGTTTCGCCCAATAACCCCTCTGGCGCGGTTTACCCCGAATCAATATTGAAACAGATAAACAAATTATGTAGAGAAAAATGGATTTATCATATTTCAGATGAGGCATATGAATACTTCACTTATAACGGCACCAAACATTATTCCGTTGCCAGTAGCCCCGATTCTAGTGAGCACACTATTTCTCTGTATTCTTTATCTAAAGCCTATGGTTTTGCCAGTTGGCGCATCGGCTATATGATAATTCCAGAACATCTGTCTTTGTCGGTAAAAAAAGTTCAGGATACCAATCTTATTTGCCCAGCTCGCATAACACAGGAAGCTGCCATAGCTGCTTTGGAAGAAGGACAGAACTATACCTTATCTCACTTAAAACAAATTAATGCTGTTCGTGATGAACTTTATGCTGCATTGCAAAATATCAAGACAATATGTACAACAGCGAATACTATGGGTGCGTTTTATTTTTTGGTAAAATTAAATACATCACTCACGGGAATGCAAATTGTCAAAAGATTAATAAAAGAACATAAAATAGCAGTGATACCAGGTGAAACATTCGGTATGAATGATGGCTGTTATGTACGTATCGCTTATGGTGCACTGGATAAAAAAACGTCATCTATGGGAATTCAACGCTTAATTGCAGGTCTCACAGATATTATCAGAGAATAAATACACAATAAATTAAATTAAATTAAAGAGGAAGTAACAATGAAGTCATTAATCATCGCTTTAGTCTTGGTACTAACATCATCATCAACCTTCGCTATTGATAGTAAAGGCAATTATGCCGTATGGGGACTAGGCAAAAAATCCTGTTTTGGATACACCCAGGCAATTGCTGGCGGAGATATCGAAAATTTCAAACATTATATCAAGGGTTTCTTAACCGCCTATAATATGTTTACCGAGAAAACCTACAGCATTGCCCGAAAAATGAATATAAATGAGATTGCTGAATCGCTAGAAGATTATTGTGCTGAAAACCCAATGTCTGGCTTTGAAACCGCCCTACTTAATTTCACGTTTGACCGTTATGATAGTCGCTTGAAAAGGTCTGGTAATTCTGTCGGACGTTAAAATCATAAGTCGAATACTATTAATAAGTTACTTGTGAAGTCCTAGAATTAGATTTAGTCATTTTTTTACCTATTTTATAGGTATAAAAATTGATTAACACTTTGAAATAGGTCATCATTGTCTGACCATAATCGGAGAACTGGGGACGACCTCAGCATTATTAGTTTAACTGGAGAACAAACATGCAAAAAATTATTAAAGTTTCTATTCTTGCTCTATCACTTGCTATGCTTGGTGGTTGTGCAGATATGACTCAAATCAACGAAGCTAAAGCATCTGCTGCTGCTGCAATGTCAAAAGCAACTGACGCTTATAACCTAGCTACAATCGGACATGGAATTGCTTCTGAAGCTGCATATGCCGCTCAACAAGCACAATCTACTGCTGATGCTGCATTAGAATGTTGTAGTGCAAATTCTCAAAAGCTTGATCGCATGTTTGAAAAAGCAATGATGAAGTAAGAACTAGAAATTTATTTCTAAGTTTTTAAAGCCCTTATTCGAAAGAATCAGGGGCTTTTTTTTATTTACAGGGACCGTAATGTATATCTTTTATGCACGACTGCATGGATGCAGGAGATAGAGCGACACAGGAGTCAAAGCCGAGGAGTACACAAAAGATGATGTCCTTGGATGGACTGTCATGATTATTGTTCCTAACTAATCATAAGTGCCTGCGTCCATGCAGGCAATGTAGTGAGAGGACACGACTGCATGGAAGCAGGAGTTAGAACAATGTCGGGAACATTTGCCGGGGAGTCCGAAGCAACGATGACCACAGGGAAGTAGGCGGTAGACACCAACTGTAGGCACTTCAGACGGCGTCGGAAACAAGCTGTCGAAAATGCTAAGTCACACTGGATAATTAAATAAAGTAGCGAATTTAATAAAAGATAAAAATCTAAGCAGTAGACACCAGTTGTAAGCACGTAAAAGTAAAACGACGGTTGTCGATAAGAGATGAAGTTACAGGATATTTAATAAAGTAATTCTTAATAAGAGAAGAACTTCAAATACTTTTATTTCTTCAAATCAGAATCCATACGTAACTGTAAATTAACTTTCTCTGCCTGAGTAAGTTCTTTATTCAATTTTTCAGCTACTTTTGCCTGTAGGTCATCATTTAATTTTTTGGTCGCTTTTGAATGTAGGGCATCACTTAGTTCTCCATCCACTTTAACCTGAAGACTTTCAGTTAGTTTCCCGATCACTTTTACCTGAGACTTATGGCTTGATTTTTTAGCCACTTTTAGCGGAGACTTCTGAGTTTCTTTTTTAACCGTTTTTACCTGAGCATTATCAATAAATACGTCATCCAATTTTGCTTGTATAACTTCAGGGATATACATACCTATCGCAACAGGCAGTCCACTAGGACTATTGATTGCTCCATATGCTGCTGACCAATCTAGTTCATAATTTTGTCCTTTTGACAGATCAATAATCAAGCTAATCACACTGGTTAAATTATTCTCATATTGCTCTGAATCTTCGACCATAAAAGGATGGGCTTCAATATAGATAACGCTATTTTTCACTCCGATTTTATAAGGCTGATTAATAATATTGACGGGCGTTTTAATCGCAACTTCGGCAAAAAGCGCTTCGATATCTTCAGGATATAAACGTATACAGCCATGGCTTATACGCATACCTAAGCCATAAGGCTTATTTGTTCCATGAATCAGATAGTCCGGCCGACCTAAACGCATTGCAAAAAAACCTAATGGGTTATCTGGTCCTGACATCACTACTTTTGGAAGAGGATCACCCTTTTCTTCATGCTCTTTTCTAATCGATGCAGGCGGGTACCAATTAGGATTTTCTTTTTTCTCAGCAATGTAGGTTTTTATATAAGGTGTATTCCAACCTTCACGACCAACACCAAGAGGATAAGTAAGAACCTCTTGCGGTTTTCCCTTTTCTTTCGGCAAATAATAATACAAGCGCATTTCAGGGATATTTAGGACAATACCTTCCTGAGGAGCAACCGGTAAAATGAATTGCCCCGGTAAAATTACTTCCTGCCCTTCTCCTGGTAACCAAGTATCAACGTCAGGGTTAATCAGCTTCATATCTTGATAACCAAAACCATGTCGGCGAGCGATATCAAGCAGGGTATCGCGCTCATCCGCCAAAATAATTTTCGTTTCGCCAATAACGGTGTCTTTTGTACTACTCAAGACATAACGATTCGCATACGCATTCGAAATACTACATAGCGCAAGAAAGATTAAGCTTAGGGATTTAACTGTTATTTTCATAAAAAAGACTGTGTTTCTGTATTCTTATATTCATTCTTTTATTTTTTCATATTAATAGAATCAGCTGCAATAGAAAAATCATTAATTGCGAACTGTTTCCTTAATATAGTCCTATTTAATTATATCCTAGGCAGTTGCAAGTCTTTTAGACTCACCAATACGCAACAAACTAGGCAATAATATTAATGTAAAAAAGGTACTCACCAACATACCCCCGACTATGACTCCAGCTAAACCTCGATATAGTTCAGTTCCTGCACCAGAAATCAATAATAACGGCAACATACCGAAAATACTGGTTAGGGTACTCATCATTATAGGCCGTAAACGCAACAATATGGCTTCCTCTACCGCATCTTTTCGTGAAAGCCCTTCTCTCTCGGCCACCCTAGCCTGATGCACCAGTAAAATAGCATTATTTACCACCAAACCAAGTAAAATAATAAAACCAATCATGGTTAATAAATCCATCGTCTGAAAACTGACCAGATTGATTAAATATAATGCCAGTACACCGCCAAAGGTAGCTAGTGGAATTGATAACATGACTAACAGGCTATCTTTAAATGAACGAAACATCGCACTCATCAATAAATAGAGAATGGTAATTGCTAATAAAAAACTACCAATCATATTACTCAATGCCGTTGTTAGCTTATCCGCCGTTCCTCCATATTGAATATCACCATCTTCAGGTAATAATTCAAGTATTTGAGGTTCGATATCATTCTTAATAATTTCTAATGCTTCCTCCAGAGATACCGTTGCTGGCGGCGATACTTCAAGCGTTACCGTTCTTCTGCGATTAATACGTCTGATTTCTTCTGGCCCAGCAGTACGAACAACATCAACTAGTTCACTTAAAGGCAGTACTCCGGCATTCGCTGTCATTACCGGTGTCCCTTCTAATTCTTCCGGCGTATTCCAATGTTTCGCGCGCAAAATAATATCCAGTGTTTCTTCGCCATTAAAATAATCACCAATAAAACGACCGTCACCCAATGTTTGTGCAAATGCGGCAACGATAGAACGGTCCCAACCTGCTTCGGATATACGCCGCTCATTAGGTATTAACCTCAATTCCGGTTGTGCTAGTTCAAGCCCGGGACGAGGACGCGTATTTGGATATATTGCAGCAATTGGAATATAAGCCTGTAATGCCGCATCCATTAATTTTGATAAATCTTTCGATTGAATATTGATATCAATAGTACGCCCCGAACCAAAACCACGAAATAATGATGCCTGTTTAGCAAAAGCTAATGTATCGGGGAAACCTTGCACGACTGAATTAATCAACGGCACTAGTCTTTTTACATCCTCATTCTTTTCAGCACGTGCGCCCATAAACACACCTCTGGAAAAAGCCACGAAAAAATAATGTTTAATATGTGGCTCGACTTCACCATCTACATGCGGTTGCATACGACTTGCGACAATCTGGCCCATTTCTTTTTCGATGGTTTCGATATTCGTGCCCGGTGGCGGCAATATAAATGCGAAAGCTAAATTCTGATTTCCATCTGGCAAATAATCTGCCTTCGGTTTCAATATCATCATCACCGCTATAGGAATAGAAATTAATATTACTATCCATAAAGCACGACGAATAGGTGTATTCGTTAACGTCATAATAAAATGACAAAGTACTTTCCATAATTTGCTATAAGGATCAACAAATGTTTTTCGAGATAAAAATGTTTTCGCCGCAGTCGGCACAACGGTTATTGCAGTTATTAATGAAATCGCAATGGCAGCAGTGATGGTTATAGCAAGATCAGAAAATAATTGACCCACTTCATCTCGAAGAAAAACTATCGGCAAAAAAATAGCAATCGTCGTTACAGTTGATGCGAGTAACGCACCCCATACCTGACTTGTGCCTTGCATTGATGCATCTTCTGCAGACAAACCTTTTTCACGTAAGCGCACTATATTTTCAAGAATAACTATGGAAGCATCGAGCACCATGCCCGCAGAAAAGGCAAGCCCTGCAAGAGAAATGATATTCAGAGTGCGCCCCGTCATATCCATAACACTAAAGCTGGCAATTAAGCAGATGGGAATTGATGCAGCAACGACTAAAGTAGCAGGGAATTTCAATAAGAATAAAAACAGTATGCCTATTGCAAGCGCCACACCCAAAGCCAGATTACTCCGCAACATTTTTATAGAACGATGAATATAAATAGTTTCATCATAAACTTGCTCTATCGATAAATTAGCGCGCTTTAATGGGCCGGTATTTAATTCATCCAGGGCTTCATGCAAACCAGACATGACTTCGAGCACGTTAACGCCGGTTTCACGTTGCGCGTTTATCGCTATGGATGTCGAGCCTTTCGTTAATACAAAACTATTTTTATCGGTAAGACGTTCTTCAATAGTAGCAACGTCTCGCAAATAGATAGGCCTGCCATCACGCCATTCCAGAATCATTTCACCAAGATCAGTCGCCGCATATTTCCCGGCAAAACGAATACTGTATTCACGCTTACCTACATCAGCAAAACCGGCCGATATATCTTTACTGGTACCCGCCAGTTTCATTACTTTATCAAGTTGTATGCCGAGGTTAGCGACTTTGTAAGGGTCAAAGGTAATACGTAATTCCTTATCGCTACCGCCGTATATAGCCGCACGAGCTACGCCAGGAACACGTTCGAACCTTGACTGCACAACTTCCTCAACAAAGTCTTTATAAGACTCGATTGGTCTTTCGTTACCGTCATCTGTTTTAATAATGAACCAACCAATAGCACGTGCATCCTGACCTACGCTACTTATGGATGGTTCATCCGCATCGTCCGGATAATCCGGCACTTGATTTAAACGATTCATCACTTCAACTAATGCTCGTCGCATATCCATTTCAACATTAAAAGTCAGGTTTATTTCACCTCGACCTTCAAATGCATTAGCGCGAATTTCAGTTAAACCAGGCAGGCCTCTTAATACATCTTCTTGTGGTTCAATAATTTCTGCTTCAACTTCGTTTGGCGCGGCGGCACGCCAAGCAGTTGCAATGGTGATTTCGGGTTCTTCTAACTCAGGCGTTAGCTGAATAGGTAGTCGCGATAAACTGATCGTACCGAAGATGACTAAAAGAATAATCGCTACAAGTACCGCAACCGGATTATCCATGCTTGAACGCGTTATATTCACTTATTATTTTTTTCCATTAATACTGCTAATTACTTGCACCTTTTGTCCGGGACGTAATCGTTCATTACCACGAACGACTATTTTATCATTTTCGTTTACATCACCTATAACCTGAATATGCGTCGTATTAGCAACACCTGTTTTGACCGGAACAAGTTCAGCCTGATTCTCATTATTTATTCGGTAAATAACGACGCCTGAACGACGTATGACGAGAGCATCACGAGGAACGGCAATAACCTTTTGATTCTTATTCACCGGAGTCGCTACTTGCACGGCAGTTCCTACCGACCAGTCTTCCCTATTGAACTCTATTCGCATTTCATGCAACCTTGAAACATCGTCACCAACAGGAATAACTGTTCTAACAATGCCACCAACTTCAGATTCAGGTCCTGCAATAGTTAGTGTGTCCCCTGCTTTTATATGTGCAAATGATTTTTGCTGAATTCGAAGCTGAATCTCAAGCTTATCTGTATTAATTAAACGCACTATTTGTTCGCCCGTATCTACCCTTTCACCTGCCGCCTTAAAACGTTCTACAATGACACCAGAAAAAGGAGCCCGTACTATCGTGCGATTTAGATCATCATCTGCCATTGCTAGTTTTGCTTTTACTATTCCGATTCTAGCGAGCGCTTCATCACGATTTGCCTGTGTTTGATCAAGTTGATTTCTGGCGGCATTATTATTCTTGGCTAATTTTCCCAGTCTTTCCGCTTCGAGATGATGAAATTCAACCATAGCCTCAATAGGGGCAATTGCAGCTTTAATTTCATCTCTAATAAGTCGATAGGTTTTATCATCAACTTTCGCG
This sequence comes from Thiotrichaceae bacterium, assembly GCA_012960105.1. Lineage (GTDB taxonomy): Bacteria > Pseudomonadota > Gammaproteobacteria > Eutrophobiales > Eutrophobiaceae > UBA7359. The sequence goes on from DUBV01000051.1 coordinate 53,640, forward strand.
ATAACATCATTTTTATTAACCCTGTCACCAACTTCGAGAACATTGTTTAATACACCTTCGACTTCAGCAGCAATTTTTGAATCAAATCGACCGATTACAGTTCCAGATACCCATATGAAGGGAGCAATTTCTATATCGATAGCACCTTCAACCTGCACAATTGCTGGTGGAGGACCGCCCGCAAACACTGATGTAGTAAAAGCAGCCAGACAAAGTACAAAAAGGCTGGATATTTTGTTTATCATATTATTCTTGTTTTCCAGAAGACTAAGGTAATATTCCATATTATATGATTATAATATTTTCAAATAATTCACAGCATTATATGATGTTATTCAAGTATTGGGACAGAAATTTTCTCTTGTTTCTCTGTCTAGTCTATTCCAGTTTTCTTACTGCGGAACAATCTATCGGCAATCCGCTAACTTTAACTCCAACGCAATTACAACATTATGAACAAAATAATTTTAAAATTTTAGGGGCAATTCAAATTGATTCTAATGCAGACCCCGATTATCGATTAATAGAGCTTTCCGGCATAGCCTGGGATCAAGATCAAGAAGAATTAATTATCCTGTCCGACCGTGGTTTTATTATTCATACGAAACCACTATTCAACAAAGCTGAGTTAATCGATGTTGAATTACTTTCTTATCATAAACTTAAAGATACTAGAGATAAAAAATTAAAATATTCTTATAGCGACAGTGAAGGACTAGCGTTAATAAACTCAAACAACAATATTAAAAATGATACTGAGTTATTAATTAGCTTCGAACGCAAACCTCGCGTGATTCGTTACACTGGCAAAGGAAAATTTGTTTCGAATGAAATCCTGCCTAATATTCTGAAAGGCATTAATAACTATGCAGCAGCAAACAAAGCTCTGGAAGCGATTACCGTACATAAGCAATTTAATATTATTACTGGGCCCGAACGACCTTTAGACAAGAATGGTAATGTATTATCACTGCATAATTTAAACGATAAAGAATGGCCTATCGAAGCTAATAATGACCACTATGGTTCTCTAGTTGGCCTTACTACTTTGCCAAATAATAAAATAATTGCATTGGAAAGAAGTTTCCCTAGTGTATTTGCTGGCATCACCAATGTCATACATTTAATTACACTGGAAGAAAATTCACTGAGACAAGAAGTTTTACTCAAGCTAAAACCTATCGACGGTTATTTCAACGAAAATTTTGAGGGTATTACTTGGCACGAGAAAAATCGTTTTTTTATGATCAGTGATGATAACGATAATATTTTTCAACGCACCATATTAATTTACTTTGAAATTCCTGGTCTGAAAACTTCAGGGAACGAACAGTAATAATTACTTCTCTCTTAGTCTCGGCATCAACTCAACTAAATTACATGGACGAGTTCGATAATCCAATTGTAAGCGTATCAATTCATCCCAAGCCGTAGCACACGCGCCCATAGAACCCGGCATGCTAAATATATAGGTTCCATTAGCAACGCCAGCGATAGCACGAGATTGTATGGTTGATGTTTTAATCTGTTGGTAAGATATTGCGCGGAAGGTTTCTCCAAAACCATCAATTGTTTTATCAAAAAGAATACTTACTGCTTCTGGCGTACCGTCTCTACCTGTCACACCGGTTCCACCTGTCGTTAAAACAACCTGCACTTCTTCATTGGCGATCCATTTAGAGACTTCTGCGCGAATCTGATAAATATCATCTGGTACAATTTTCTTTTCATAAAGCATGTGACATTGTTGTTCCAGCAAATCAACTAAACGCTTGCCTGACTTATCCGTTTCTTCATTTCTTGAGTCAGAAACAGTCAAAACAGCAATATTGAGAGGAATAAACTCTCTTTCATTTTTATTTTCAGTCATAATCTTTATTCCAAATAATTAGATCTAATGATAATGCAGGAAATTGAGATTGGCTAGGACAGGCACACTTTACACAATGCGACTTGATAAATGGCTTTGGTGTTCGCGTTTTTATAAAACGCGTGCTCAGGCAGCCGCCGCCATCAAGGGAAATAAAATACGCGTAAATGGCCTTCCCGTAAAAGCAGCAAAAATTGTTCGTGTTGATGATGAAATTAAATTAAAGAAAACACCTTATCAATACACCTTTACAATTCTTAAATTATCGAAGAATCGACTCTCCGCTAGCTTAGCTGCTCATCTTTACAAGGAAAACAAAGACAGTATTCAGGCAAGAGAAGAACTCAGCGTGCAGATTAAAGCTGAAAATGCGTCCTATCCGAGAACCATAGGACGACCGACGAAACGTAATAGACGTGAAATCATTCGATTTACCCGGATTGTTAGAGAGGATGGCGAATCTAATAACAGCTAAATGCTTATAAACCCCTGATTGCGTTCAATCAAATAATAGTAAATACCTAAAGTAACACCACGTATGGCAATAAATAACGTGAACGCCAACCATAAACCATGATTACCCAAGTATTGAAACACGTACCAAAGCGGCAAAAAGAAAACAAAAGTACAAATCAACATCGAGTTTCTCATTTCAGGACCACGTGTTGCACCGATAAAAATACCGTCTAGTAAAAAGCACCAGACTGAAATCAAAGGCAAGACCACCATCCACGGCAAATAAAGCAAGGCAACTTCCCGAACAGGTTCAATATTAGTTAACAAATTAATCATGCCTTCACCGAGCAACCAGTAAAACAGGGTAAAACACATGCCAAATACAAATGACCATTTTAACGTTAGCGATACCGCTTGATTAAACATATTTTTATTTTTCTGCCCTATTGCTTTGCCGACCAAGGCCTCTGCTGCATGATTAAATCCATCTAGTGCTAAAGCCATTAATAGATAAAATTTCAGTAATATAGAATTTGCAGCTAATACTAAATCACCTTGCTTCGCCCCTTCACGTGTAAAAAAAGCAAAAACAAAAATCAAACAAATTGTTCTAATAAAAATATCATGATTTAAACTTAAGAAATTTCGCAGTTTCTTAATGTTTAATATTTTTTCTAGCGACCACTCACCATATTGCCCTGATGGCTGCACGGACAATTGTTTATTAATAACAATAAACGCCATCAACACGCCGCTATATTGAGAAATGACTGTTGCTAATGCCACACCACGTACATCCATATCCATATAAACAACAAAGACGACATCAAGAATAATATTAATCACATTAACGACAATACCAATACGCAGCACCGCCATCGCATTTTGCATTCCTAGCAACCAACCATTGACAGAAAACAAAATCATTAACGCCGGCATACCCCAAATCAACCATTGGCAATATACCAAAGCATAATGTTTAACTTCCGAACTACCTTCTAAAAAAGAAAGACCAATATTAAAAACAGGTTTTTGAAACAGAAGAAATATAAATGCTATACCTAATCCAACAAGTATCGACTGCATTAAAATAGTACGCACTTCTGTCGCATCATTTTTGCCATGCGCTTGAGCAACAATACCTGTCGTGCCCATCCGCAAAAATCCCATGCCCCAATAAAGGAAATCAAATATTATCGTGCCCACAGCAACGCCACCTAAATAGACAGCGGTATCCAGATGCCCGATAACAGCCGTATCGACAAGACCTAATAAGGCCATGCTGATATTGCCAATGATCATTGGTCCGGCTAGCAGCCAGAATGCGCGATGTTGACTCTTATCCATCATAACGAAGTGAAGAATTAAAGAAGTTTTTATTCTATGGGTTTATTTGATCGGAGTATTAGATTGGAGTATTCCAGTTTCCATCAAAGAAATTATCGCCAAGTGAATTTCGCGCGCGCTCATTATATTCACGTTCTTTCATATCCTCAGGAATATCACTTTCAGCTAATTGATAACCTACCGTCATCATCGCCATCAGTTCATACTGCTCCGGTATCTCAAATGCTTCTCTGGTCATATCAACATCAAAGCCACCCATTTGATGCACCATTAATCCTAATGAAGCCGCTTGTAGACATAAGTTTTCTGAAGCCGCACCCGTATCATATTGTCCCCAGCGATTAGGGCTGCCATTTTTCGACACCTTCGAATCAGCACACGCCAAAAACAATAAAGGGGCATACTTAGCCCAGGATAGATTACCTGCAACTAAACACGACATCGCTTTTTCCCAAGCAGAAACATTCGTCGCTTTATCAAAAACAATAAATCGCCAAGGTTGATCGCCAAAACAGGAAGGTGCCCAACGTGCGGCTTCCATAAGTGAAACTATATCTTCACGGGCAACAAGCTTCTCAGCATCATAAGCCCGACCACTCCAACGAGAAGCGATTAATTCATTAATAGTGGTTTTTGTCTCAATTTTCTTATTAAACATGTGTTATCAAACTCCCGTTTTGCTACTCTTAATGCAATGAATATAACAACTAATAAATAAAATATTTTATATATCATGTCAGACATAGAAATATATCAAAAACTCTCTGCCAATATTGAAAAAGTAATACAGGGACAGTCTATATCGATTAGAAAACTCCTGGCCGCATTCTTTAGCAATGGGCATGTCTTGCTTGAAGATGTTCCCGGCACCGGTAAAACGACGCTGGCAAAGGCGCTAGCAAAATCTATCGATATCGAATTCCAGCGTATACAGTTTACACCCGATTTATTGCCTACCGATATTCTTGGGGTATCTATTTTCAATCAACGTGACCATGATTTTGAGTTTCATCAAGGTCCCATATTCAGCAATATACTACTGGCAGATGAAATCAATCGTGCTTCGCCACGCACACAATCAGCGTTACTAGAAGCCATGGGCGAACGTCAGGTCAGTATTGAACGCAATCAATATCAGCTAGATGAGTTATTTTTTGTTATTGCCACACAAAATCCGATTGAATATCACGGCACCTATCCTCTACCCGAGGCACAAATGGATCGTTTTGCTATGCGATTTGGACTTGGCTATGTCAATCCGGAAGAAGAAATTGCCATACTCGATAATCAAAGCAGTCATCACCCTATTGATGATCTAACACCCTGCATTAGTAAAACCGATGTTATTCACCTAAAACAACACGTTACTAAAATTAACATCAGTGATGAAGTTAAACATTACATGGTTAACCTTGTACGAGCGACCCGAGAAACAGAAGGAATTATCAATGGTGCCAGCCCACGTGCCTCACTATCGTTAATGAAAGCAGCGCAAGCACTAGCCTTGTTTGATGGCCTGGATTATGTCACGCCTGATCATGTGCAGGAAATAGCCATTCCTATCATGTCACATCGTATCATGATGGATTCACAAGCGCGTTTCTCTGGCAATAGCAGCGATCAAATTATTGAAGCGATCCTGTCCAACATAGCTGTTCCCACTTAGGACAGAGATTAAAAGCATGTTACGTAGACTGCTGTTTGCAAACTTCAAACTGGTTTACAAACTAAGTCAATGGATGCGACAACGTTTTACCGCTGCCGGCATGTTAATCCTTTTAACCATGCCTGTTGCTGGCGTGTTTGGCTTTGATACGCGCTCGACACTTTCCTTCCAAATATTCTCTATTACCTTAATACTTTTAATTACCTCAATTAGTTTTTCATTATTATTTCGAGGAAAGTTTTCTATCGATAGAAAATTACCCGACTACGGCACAGTCGGCACAGCTTTGTATTATTCTTGCGCAATTAAAAATAATAATAAAAAACCACGTAAAGGTTTGGTGTTGATTGATGATTTAAATAGTCCGTTTCCGACATTGGATGAATTTATTCATGCAAAAGATCCACTAGATAAGATTCGCAATCGTGTCGATCGAATTATGGGTTACCCGCGATTAATGAACACCATAAGAAAACTACGCGGCGCTGCCATAGCGCCCGTGTCAATTGACTATATTGCTGAAAATAGCGAAACAGAAGAAAACATTAAACTAATCCCCTTGCGTAGAGGCTATCTTTATTTCGAAAAAATCAGGTTAGCCCAAGCTGACCCATTGGGTTTATTTCAAGCACAAAAAATATTTAAGAAAAAAGATAAATTATTAATACTGCCTAAATTATATAAAACGCCTACTCTAAACACGCATGGTAAACGCACCTATCAACAAGGTGGCATCAATAACGCGTCATCAATCGGCGATTCACAAGAGTTTATTTCTCTACGCGATTATCGACCCGGCGATCCTATTCGTTCTATACATTGGAAAAGCTTTGCCAAAACAAACCACCTTGTTGTTAAAGAATATAATGATGAATTCTTTATCCGTTATGGCCTAATCCTCGATACTTGGCTTGACGATAAATCAGAAGACATATTCGAAGATGCCATTTCTATAGCAGCATCATTTATGACCGCACAAAAAGAACAAGATGCCCTGTTAGATTTAATGTTTATAGGTAACAACACCTATCGATTTACATCAGGTCGTGGCTTAGGCGGGACAGAGAACATCATGGAAGTACTTGCTTGTATAAAGCCTGTCTATGAAAGCAATATAAAAAGCATGGAAGTCATGCTGAACGAGTATATGCATGAATGTAGTGCCTTAATATGCATTTTGCTGGATCTTGACAAACCCCGCCAACGATTATTAAGAACCCTTGCTAGCTATAACGTACCTATAAAAGTATTAATCATTAGCGATACTGAAAAATTAGAAATAGTATACATCCCGCACTTAACTGATATCAATGTCATTCATCATGATCGCTTACAACAAGATCTCGATGTCCTGTCGTAAGCTATGAATAATATAAATATAAATATAAAAACAGTTAAAAATCGCTTAAAAGCAGCACCTCTGGGTTTAACCTTAGCAAGCTTACTACTATGGGGATGGCAAACAGACTATCTGTTTTATGCCATTATTATGGGTGTATTGCTAGAACTGCCCTACTTTATAAAATGGCGAATTGAATTTAGTGAAAAGGATATCAATCAACTCGCCGATCTCAGCGGCATCCTATTTTTTATTGTTACTGTTTATGTCTTCGTAAACTATTCATTTCAAGGAATATATAAAATCCTTGAATTGCTTCCATTTGCTTTAGTTATACTCATGCTTGCGCAAAATTACAGTATGCAAAATGGGATCAGAACTTCAGCCTTGTTTATCAGTATCCGCCGTATGGGTAACAAAGCCGACTCTGATATTCTTTATGACACCAATATCAGCCTGCCTTATATTTTTCTTTGCTTGATCTCAGCTAGCTCCGGCAATAAATATAACGAAGTGTTTTTCTTTTCTAGCTCTTTCATCATTGTATGGACACTCTGGGGATTAAGAGCAAAACACCATTCCATTATTTCCTGGCTTACACCGATAGCCATTGTCATATCCATATCATTCTTAACTCAACAAGGCTTACAGACTTTACAAAATAACGCAGAAATTTTCTTTCTCGATCTATTCGAGCAATATGGTTTTTCCAGTCGCGATCCAGATCGCGCCAGAACCACAATAGGTTCATTAGGACGATTAAAATTATCTGATCGTATTGTTTTAAGAATAAAATCAGACCATGAGCTAGACACGCCGCTCTATTTTCGAGAAACATCATACAGTCGCTATCACCACGGGACATGGAGCAATCCTCAAGTTGAATTCGATATCATAGAAAAAACTCCTGCAAAAAAAGAATGGCGTTTAAATAAACAATTAAATGACACTGGGAATTTTGATATCGCAATCTACTTGCAAGATCAGTCATCTATACTTCCCGTGCCAGATAATATAAACACATTATCCGGAAAAGATTTAATTCAGGTGGAAACTAGCATCTATGGTTCAACAAGAATCGAAGCACGTGAAGGCTGGATTAGTTATCGACTAGGATATTCTGACAAAGATTTTGTTGAAGTTGAACCTACGGCAGATGACTTAGTAATCCAACTCAACTATCAAAATGATTTTAAACTAGTCGCAGAAGAATTAGAACTCTATACAAAATCACCAGAACAAATCATTAATACTGTAAAACAATATTTTAAAGATAACTTTTATTATTCGATCACACAAAATCAACGCTACACAAGAGGACAGTATTTAACAAAGTTTTTATTTAAAGATAAAAAAGGACACTGCGAATATTTTGCCACAGCCACCGCCCTACTTCTACGCGAAGCCGGCATACCTACACGCTATACCATAGGTTATTCAGTACAAGAATACAGCGCATGGCAAAAGATGTACTTAGTGCGTGCACGCCATGCACATTCATGGCTTAAATATTATATCAACGGAAAATGGCATAAGATGGATACAACACCATCAATATGGGCACCAATGGAAGCTGCAGACAGAACCATAATGGAACCGTTCTTCGATCTACTTTCATATTTGCGCTATAAAATAACCGGCAGTGAAATTGAATCAAATACCGAGTCAAATGATTGGCTTATATGGCTACTCATACCATTAATGGCATATTTAGTATGGCGCTTTTATAATAAACAACGAGTAGATACGAAAAAGACTCGCAACGATAATTTTGACACTAAACTAAAACGATTTGGTATGGACTCCCCTATTTATCCGCTATTACAAAATCTGGAACAAGAGGCAGCGACAAGACTACAGGGAGAAACATTAAGCAAATGGATAAAACGAATATTGCCAATAACAGAGGCAGAAAAATATCTCCAGTTGATTAAGTTACATAATCGTTATCGGTTTAATCCTGTTAGTAATAAGCGTCATGACAAACAATCAATAAAAGAGCTATTAGATCGCGTCTAATTTTTTAGTTAAATTTTAATCTATGAATAGACGAACAAATAGTTACCTTCGATTTTATATTTAATTTTAGTAAGCGGCTGTTGATTCCCATTTTCTATACATTCACCATTCTCTAGGTTGAACTTCCAGTGATGCATTGGGCACTCCAGTGTCATTCCATCGATTGCATCACCGGGAATATTTGAGGCCTTATGTGGACAGATACTATCGAAGACTATAAAGTCATCACCGTCTCTTGAGACAAAACAAGCTTGCTTGCCATATTCAAAGCGTGACGCACCTTCTTTTATATCAGTAATCTCAATTAACTTATGCCATTGTTTTTTTTTAGTTTGAACTGCCTTGGTCTGTTCTATCTTACCCAATTTTTCCGGATCAAATTCAGGAAGTTCCATTTTCAGGATTATGTCTACCGCCCAGATGATTTTGCTTAGTCCTAATGTCGGCATACAAACCAACATGGCATCTAATATTTCATCGGCACTATTACCTTCTTTTAATGCCCTCTTTAAATATTGTTTTAAACCGGCTTCTGTTTGCGCATTAACTTTGGTTATTACTGATAATAAAAATCGGGTTTTATCATCAAGATGTTTACCTCCCTCTTTTAAAAATTTAAAATAAGGTTGTATCGCGTCTTTTCTAACGTCTAATAAATAATCCAGTGCATCACTCATTTGTATATTGTACCTCTTCTTGTTCTTCTTCTGCATCTTCCCATGCTATAGGTGGCATTTTTACAGTAACTTCACCGATTTTATTTGCATAGATATCGTCCATTAAGAAAGTCCTGGTCGGATTATCGTAATTCTGATGCAGTAACATAATATTTAATTTCGGATCAGTTGTTTTTATTATTTCTTCTTCCATTTCAAATAATATCGTTTTCTTAATAACCTGGCGCACAGGGATATGCACCGAAACAATACCGACACGATGGCTATCTCTTCGAGTACATGCATTGGTATTATGTTTTTGAAAACAACGTACACCTACTTCCATAACAGGCGATCCCGTATCTGCATTCACTGTACGAAAACGTAACTCGACAAAGTCCAGCCTTACATCCAGTTTCGTACCGAATAACGCAAAATAATCTGCAGTAACAAAAGAAGCTGATATAAATATAAAAAATGAAACTACATATATTGCTATCCTAACTGCTTTTTTATTCATTCCATTTAGTCTCTACGTAGTCGATCAGTTACTGAAATTGGCGTCGGGTATCGCATTACAATAATGTATGACGATACTGCGAAAGTAAGTAATGTTGCTAATTGAATTAAGTAAGACGTTTTATCGTCGATAAAACCTGATTCAACAGCAAGAACAGCTATTAATAAAGAAAACTCACTGATCTGCCCTAACCTGAATCCTGTTTCATATGAAACGTATTTTTTCTCGCCTTGTTTTAGTAATAGCCAGCCAAAGACTAGCGGTTTGAATATCAACACCATCGCCGCTAGCAAGATTGCCGGAATATATATTTCATTAATGACTGACATATTAAATCCCGCACCTAGTGAAAAGAAAAATATAATTAAAAAGAAATCTCGCAACGGCTTTAAACTCTCAGTAATAAAAAGTGCAATGGGACAAGACGCTAGAGTGACACCCGCGACTAAAGCACCTATTTCAGGAGACAAACCGATATAATTTGCTAATTCGGCAATACCAAGACACCATGCGATTGCTAATAAAAATATATACTCATGTATTTGATCAAAACGTTGAATTAACTTTACCAATACATATTTTTCTAATACGTAAGCAATACCGATTAACATAGGCAGATAAACTAATTGCAGAGCAATATCTGAAACCAGGTTTCCACCTTTGCCATAACCTTGTAGCAATAACAAAATAACAATAGCGATTAAATCCTGTATCAATAAAACACTGATAATAATCTGCCCGGTATGACGATGATGTAATATTGTCGTCGGCAATAATTTCAAACCAATAATGGTACTTGAGAACATCATAACCGCACCGATTAACATCGCTTGTAACAGTTCGTATCCAAATACAAATCCTATAAGAAAACCAAACACGCAAAAGATCGCTGAACTGGCAAAGGTAACTACTATCGCTTCTCTTAACATTTTCCATAATTGCTGTGGAAGTAAATCCAGACCTAATAAATACAGGAGAAAAATAATACCTATATTAGAAATATCGCTGATCAATTCAGCATCATTTACAAAGCCCAGTCCCCAAGGGCCCAGTATTAAACCAAGTGCGATGTAAGCAATTATCATTGCCTGTCGTGCATACAAGGCAATCGTCGCGAACACTGCTGCGCCGGTAAATATTAAAAATATTGAAAATTCTATTGATTGCTCAGCCATATTTATCTCAGGTCATCATTCCATTTGTTGATACTGCTGCCACATTCTATCCATGCGTTTCATTGAAACGGGGACATTCGTTTTTAATTCTTGTGTAAACAAGGATATTCGTAATTCTTCAATTAGCCAACGGTAATCATATAAGGATGTCGTAAAACACTCTGTTTCATAGGCATTATCTACTAATTTCTTGATTCGATTCCAGTGTTCGCTAATAAGCAAGGTATTTTGTCTATCTTTCTCAAGCCCACCAGTCAGTTTTTCGAGACGTTTTAATATGGAATCCAGATATCTTGGATACTGGATAAGATATTTATAAGGAATATCATCAATAAAACCAGCAAAGATTAAATACTCCATCTGACCTTCAATATCGGCAACCGTATTACCATGCTTTAAAATATCGGCATCAGAAAGTCGGGCCAATACGCTAATCTGTTTTTGTAATATCGTTTCTAACAAAATACATACTTTTTCAGAATTCATTAATAAATTCTGTTTATCCTGAGACAGGCTTGCATAGAAATGGTCCTTTTTTCTAATCGGTTCCTGCTTATACAAAAAAGTTTCGTCTAATGTCAGGTTGACTATTTCACCTATTAACTCGTCTCTCGTCCCTATATTGCTATACATCAACGCTAGCTTTTCAATGCCACGAAGATTTTTGCGCATATATTTAATTTCTTTTGCCAGTTCCTTCTTGAATAAACCTCTTAGGCCATATCTTAAATAATATTCTGCGCTACCCTGATTATCGAATGCGTGGCGATAGACTTTACCCTCTTCCTCTATCAATGAGGGATAAACTGTAATGCTATTGCCATCGGTTTCTATTTCCTGTTTTATCGGTAACTCGTCAAAATCCCACGAGGATATTTCTTCTGTGCCATAAACATCATCGTATAATTCGATAAAGGCATTATCTGCTTTGTCCGAAAATGATTCCTTTAATACGCTAATATCTTTTCCTGAACCTAGCACCGCATTTTCTGCATCAAGAATTCGATAATTTATTTTTAAATGTTCTGGTAATGATGTATCAGACCAATCATTTTCTTTTATTTCTATGGAACGTGTTCTCAATATATAGGCGGATATATTTTTCTTTAAAGACACGCCGCGGTTATTAATATTGCGCGCACATTCCTTAGCAACATCCGGGATAGGTACTATTTTTGTTCTGATAGACTTAGGCAACGATCGTAATAGCAACACAATCTTTTCTTCTAACAAGCCAGGCACCAGATAATCCATCTGCTTATCATTAAATTGATTTAATACAGCAACAGGAATATCTATGCTTAAACCATCTTCGCTTTGACCTGGTTCGAACTTATATTCAAGCGGCATACTGATGCCTTTAGATTGAATATAATCTGGGTATGATATTTCAGTAACGTCACTTGCCTCATGACTCATGATTTGTTCTTTATCAAAAAACAACGCTTGTTTTTGTTCTTGACTAAGCTTCTTCGTCCACACGGCAAATGATTGGCCATCATAAACATCCGCTGGCAACGCTTTATGATAGAAACTATATATAGCTTCCTCATCAATTATATCTGGACGACGCGATTTAATTTCTAATTCACGAATCTCATTAATGACTTGATTATTATGTTTAAAAAATTTCGCACTGGATTCCAGATCTCCATCAACAAGTGCATTCCTTATAAATAATATTTTCGATTCAACAGGATTGACACGGCCATAGTTAACTCTTTTTCCGGCAACCAACGTCATACCGTATAAACTAATTTTTTGTAACGCGACCACACTCGAACTTTTACTTTCCCAATGTGCACCGGAATAATCGTACTTTAATAAATGTTTTGCGCTGCTTATTAACCAATTTGATTCTATCTTGGCAACATTGCGCGCATACAGTCGTGAAGTCTCAACCAAATCCGCGGCAACGATCCACTTCGGTTTATTATTAAACTGTGCCGATGCAGGAAATATATTTAACTTAATATCTCTAGCACCGGTGTATTCATGTTTATCAGATAAGAAAGCAACATGACTCGGCATGCCGGTTAATATTGCACAGTGCACATTTTGATACGTAGCCGGCTCTGTATTAATAGAAAACTTCATCTCAGTACAGACATGGCGTAACTGTCGATGAATATCGGCCCATTCACGCATACGCATATACGATAAAAAGTTTTGCTGGCATAACTTTCTTAATTTATTTTGCGATAACTTTTTTGTTTGTTTCTGATAAAAATACCAGAGATTAACAAACCATAAAAAATCTGAATTCTCATCATCAAACTGTTGATGCGATTCGTCTGATTTTTGTTGCTTATCTATAGGTCGCTCTCTCGGACTTTGGATACTTAAAACGCCAACAATAATTAACATTTCATTCAAACAATTAAATTCATTCGCCGCGAGTAATAATCTTGCGTGTCTCGGATCTAATGGAAACCGCGCTACTCTTCTACCAATAGACGTCAGATTATCTTGTTTATCCAGCGCGTTAATTTCTTGTAACACACGCATGCCATCACTGATTAACTTTTTCTCTGGCGGGTCGATGAAAGGAAATTTTTCTATCTCACCAATATTCAGAGCCTTCATTTGTAAAATTACCGAAGCGAGATTAGTACGCAATATTTCTGGCTGCGTATATTCACTACGAGCGTTGAAATCTTCTTCGCTATACAAACGAATGCAAATTCCTTCGCTGGTACGACCGCAACGTCCCTTACGTTGATTTGCCGCCGCCATTGATATTCTTTCTATGGGCAAACGTTGTACTTTACTTTTATAGCTATAACGACTGATGCGCGCCATACCGCTATCAATAACGTAACGGATACCGGGAATGGTCAATGATGTCTCGGCAAGATTTGTTGCCAACACCACATGACGGCGCTTATGCGGTGCAAAGATTTTGTTTTGTCGCGACGAACTTAAACGTGCATACAGCGGCAGAATATCGGTATCGGGCAGATTTTGCTTGCGCAATAACTTGTCTGTTTCGTGTATCTCGCCCTCGCCTTCTAAAAATATGAGTATGTCACCCATATCAAAGCTAGCGAGTTCATTAATGGCATCCAGTATTGCGCCTTCGCGGCCGCGTGATTCCTCATCACTTTCGTCGATATCTTCCTCTATAGGTCGGTATAAAACGTCAACAGGCCAGCTTCGTCCAGAAACTTCGATTACTGGTGCATTATTGAAGTGATCGGAAAAACGCGTTACATCAATAGTTGCCGAAGTAATAATAACTTTCAGATCCGGCCGTTTCGGCAACAATTGTTTTAAATAACCGAGGATAAAATCTATATTCAGACTGCGCTCATGAGCTTCATCTATAATTATCGTATCATATTGATTTAAATAGCGATTTTGTTGCAATTCGGCTAATAAAATTCCGTCTGTCATCAATTTGATATAAGAATCTTTATTGGTGTTGTCCTGATGACGTATTTTATAACCAACGTGTGTTCCTAGCTCAGAATCCAGTTCATCGGCAATGCGCTTAGCTACGGTTCTTGCGGCGAGTCTTCTCGGCTGAGTATGAGCAATATATCCTTCAATTCCTCGGCCTAGAGTCAAACAAAGCTTGGGAAGCTGTGTTGTTTTACCTGATCCAGTCTCACCACAAATAATAACCACCTGATTATTTTGTATTGCTTCAGAAATAGCCTGCGCATGCTGATTAATAGGTAAATTTTTATCAAATTGGCAATTTGGCAGGTTTGCTTGCCGATCTAGTTTGGTTTGGATTGAATTTTCAATATTTCGACTTAGAACATCCCAATCAGACTGCTTAAGCTCCGTTCGCTTGCGTAATTGCTCAAATTTGCACGTAAGATTATGGCGCTCAGAAGCCCATACCTCGGCTAATCGAGCACGTAATTTGTCGCTTATATCGGACTTTTTATTTGTTTTATTCACTATGAAAGCACTAAAAGTGTTAATTATTCTTATTTAAGCAAGCTAATCTATTGATTTTAATAAAGTATTTGTTTGTAATTTATTGATAGACTGATAGGATAATCAAATCTAAAATATAAATTTTACATGAGAAATATTTTCTACGTTAAGCAGTAATTAATAATAAATAATATCAATAATTTAAACTACTTTTCTCGAACTATTCGAAATGGAGATTTCTTAACGTATGTCACTTGAATTTGAATTAGCTGGCTCACAAATTGATGGTGCTAGAGACTATCAAGAAGATGCGTTTCTTATTACTCATCTAACCGATGCCGATGGTAAACCTAGCGCGCTGGTCATTATAGCTGATGGTATGGGTGGTCACGCTGCCGGTAATGTCGCTAGTAATATGGCTGTTCAAGCTTTCAATAAGCACGTATCCGCTAATTATCCCTCGAAAAGTATTCCCGACATACTCGAACAAGCTGTCGTTAAAGCAAATAATTCGATAAAAGAAACCGTTGCCGAAACCCCTGCTCTATCTGGCATGGGTTGTACCATGGTTGCCGCCATACTTGAAGAAGGAAAAATGTGGTGGGTCAGCGTTGGTGACAGCCATTGTTACCTTATTAGAAATAAAGAATTAGCCAAGAAAAATGCGGATCATAGTTATGGTGGCTTTCTGGATCGTATGGAAGCAGAAGGCACACCGTTAGAAGCAGAACCAGGTTTGTCTCGTAATATGCTAATGAGTGCGGTTACTGGTGAAGACATCAATGAGATTGATGTTTCAGAAGAACCTTTTGAATTACACGATGGTGATAAAGTACTTTTGTGCAGTGATGGTTTAGATACTTTAAGCGCTGGTAAAATTATTCAATATTCGGATTGGTCTGAATCTCCCAAAGAATGTGCTGACGCATTAATGACCGCAGTTGAAGAAGCTGACATGCCGCGCCAGGATAATACAACTGCGGTTGTAGTGAGCGTATTAAATAATGCAGTAACCCCAACTCCCGTCGTTGAAAAACCAGAAGAAATTGGTGAAGCCACGGATGAAATTTCCCTAGAGGAAGTTACTACCGTTGAAGAATCATTAGCTGAAGCAATACAAAATGCAGCAGATCAAGAGGCTATTGATGACTTTGAAGAGCCCAAAAGTAAAACAGGTTTAATTATTGGTATTGTTGCCGTACTACTTATTGCTGGTGCAGGTGCCTTTTTCATGATGGGAGGAAAATCCTCGCAACCATCAGAACCTATGGTTGCTGACGTTGAAATGGAAGTTGTAGAAGATGAGGCTATTGAGGAAGAGGAAGAAGAAGTAGCTGAATCTAAAACAGAAGAAGTGAGCAAAGTTGTTGCTGAAGAAGAAAAGAAAGAACCTGTTGCAGCGATAGTAGAAACTAAAGCAGAAGTTAAAGAGTCTGAAGAAACATCAGGTAAAACAATTCAAGACGCTTTGAAATCTGGCGGAAAAGGTCCTGTGATGGTCATTATCCCGGCAGGTAAATTCAATATGGGCAGTAAGAGCTCTAGAAATTCGGATCAACGCCCTCGTCATGAAGTAACTGTGGCTAAATTTGCTATTAGCCAACATGAAATCACTTTCGCTGAATATGATGTTTTTGCTAAAACGAAAGGCAAAAAGATTCCTGATTCACTTTATATGGATAGAGCTACATCTCCTGTAATTTATGTTCCTTGGGATAACGCGTATGCATATACCAAATGGTTGTCTAAAGAAACAGGCAAAAAATACAGATTAGCTAGTGAAGCAGAATGGGAATACATGGCATCAACAGGTAAAAAGAGTCCGTTCTGGTGGGGTTATAAAGAAGAGCCTAACCGAGCTCACTGCTTTGGTTGCGGCACAGGTTTAAACCCCCGTAAACCAACTAAGGTGGGTAGTTTTGAGCCTAATGAATTTGGCGTATTTGATACTGCAGGCAATGTTAGCGAATGGGTTTATGATTGCTGGCACAAAAATTACAAGGACGCACCAACAGAAGCTGAAGTATGGGAAGGTGGTGATTGTACTTTTCGTGCTGTCAGAGGTGGCGCCTACAGTACTCCGCCACAATCTATTCAGCATATAAAACGCGACAAGTTTAAATCCGATAAAGCCTACGACCATATCGGTATTCGTGTCCTTAGAGAGATTCCTTAGGTTTTAACTTCGTCCTAAAATTTAAGAGTATCTATAAAGTAATATTATTAGATGCTCTTAAGCCTCGCTATGCCCTAGAGGCATATCTGGCTCTATTCTGTCGCGGATCAATTGCTTTAATTCTTTAGATTCAGGAAATCTTTCCTGTTCTTTCCGTGAGAAAATTTCTTCGCCGTCAACTAACACAGTGAATACACCACCTGATGACGGAACTAAGGCTAATTCCCCTATCTTATCGGTAAACGTCATTAATAATTCCTGAGCCAGCCAGTTTGCTCTGAGAATAAAACGACACTTAGTACAATAATGAATTTCTATACGTGGTGAATTAATTTTTGCAACCATTTCTATTTTACCCCCTCTAAACCGATAAGTTTATAATAATTGGAGACAAGCATGTCATCAACGATAAAAAAAATACTGTGTTTAACTTCACTCTTATTATTTTTTCCCATGAGTGCATTTGCCGAAATAAAAATTATACTAGGCATTCCGGCTTATAACTACAGCCATAATTACTCGAATCATCACTCAAACAATCATTACTATAAAAAAAATAAATATAACAAATATAATTACCCTCCCTATTCATACCGCAACTATAATTATAAATATACTAATCCGCATAAAAAGTATTTTTCTAAAAACCACCGTAGCTATAGTAGTTACAACCCTTACTCAAATTATAATCATTTCCAACGTAATAGAGATGCTTACAAACGGGGTTATAAAGCTGGACTTCACAAAAGCAAACATCATTATAAATTCGGACATTAAACGACATCATTAACCAGTAGATTAATATTTATCTTTAAATCGAGTAAACTAGACACACATACTTTATAAATATTAATTAACGAATGAAGAATTGGCAGGATAGTTTTCGGGCATTCCTACACCCGCGCGTTATTACCATGCTGTTTTTTGGTTTATCTGCGGGTATTCCGATATTACTTATTTTTTCTTCTTTAGGACTTTGGCTACGTGAAGCAGGACTTGAACGGTCTACCGTCACTTTCTTTAGCTGGGCGGCATTAGGTTATTCCTTTAAATTTGTTTGGGCACCAATAGTCGATTGCATGCCTATTCCCTATTTAACACAATGGCTAGGGCGCAGGAGAGCCTGGATACTTGTTTCCCAGTTCGCCATCATTACTGCCATCTTGTTGATGGCAATGACCGATCCAGCATCAGGAATCACTCAGTTAAAGATCATGGCTTTAGCCGCCATCATGCTCGGCTTCTCATCTGCGACACAAGATATCGTTATCGATGCTTATCGAATTGAATCAGCCTCTTCTGACCTTCAAGCACTCATGGCTTCAACCTATATTGCCGGCTATCGTATTGGTATGCTCATCGCTGGCGCAGGAAGTTTATACATAGCTAGTTTATTAGGCTCTGAAATGGGGGCCTATAGTTATCATGCTTGGCAAAATACTTACGCTAGCATGGCCGCCGTCATGCTTATCGGAGTAATCACCACTCTTATCATCAACGAACCCGAAAGCAATCGTGAAAAGAAAAATAAATACTCAAGTAAGGTATATATTAAATTCTTTATGATTTTCCTAGTTGCCGTTACTGGTTTTGTTATTTCATTTTCATTGAGTGCCGACATAGCCTCGATGTGGAAAAACGAACTTACCGGTCTGATTCATAACAAGGCGATTTCCAGTTTTTGTATAGAACTAATACGACTTAGTTTAGGCATAACAATCGCTTTATTTATTACTTTCGCATTCATTAAAACCAAATTCATTGATCGGCAAGTCATTATGGAAAGTTATGCCTCGCCTATTATTGATTTTTTTCAGCGCTACGGCATTAAACTCGCAATACTATTATTAGCATTAATCGGTTTATATAGAATATCTGATATCGTCCTCGGCGTGATTTCCAATATATTTTATCAAGACATTGGTTATAGCAAGATAGAAATTGCTTCCATCGTAAAAACGTTTGGCTTATTTATGACCTTACTTGGTGGTTTCTTAGGCGGTGTTTTATCTGTTCGTTTTGGCGTAATGAAAATATTATTTGTTGGTGCGTTATTAACCGTATTGACCAACCTGTTATTTATGTTGCTAGCAATTAAAGGTTATGACATTACCTTGCTCTACCTGGTAATCTCAGCTGATAACTTATCGGCAGGAATCGCTAGCGCTGCTTTTGTTGCATTTCTATCTCGTCTGGTTAATGTTTCTTTCACCGCTATGCAGTTTGCGATATTTACTTCTCTGATGACACTCATTCCAAAACTAATCGGCGGCTATTCAGGTTCCATTGTTGAGAACATCGGTTACACGCAATTCTTTTTAGTCGCATCCTTAATTGGCGTACCCGTGTTATGGATTATTTATCTAGCTAATAAGCATTTAAAATTTGAATAACCATGCCTACAGAAATTGAACGAAAGTTTTTACTTAAAAATGATAGTTGGCGTAAAGGTGCTGACGAAGGTATGCATATGGTACAAGCCTATATGGGTAGCAATAACAAAAGTTCTATTCGGATTCGAATTCACGGTGATTCCGCAAATCTCAATATCAAAAGCAAGACCTTAGGCATACAGCGTAGTGAATATGAGTACCCTATTCCTTTGGATGAAGCCAAAGAAATGCTTGAATCACTTTGCGACAAACCCTATATAGAAAAGACTCGTTTTCATGTAATACACGATGGTCATGAATGGGAAATCGATGTTTTTACTGGAGAAAATACTGGTTTAATCGTCGCTGAGCTGGAACTAGAATCTGTCGATGAGACTTTTACCAAACCCGATTGGCTAGGTAAAGAGGTCTCTGATGACCCTCGTTATTACAATATTTGTCTAGTGAATCATCCATACAAAAATTGGTAATACATAAATATAACGATACCCACTAGACTTAACGTAAGTCACTGATATTTATATATAATTAAAGATGCCTTTACGATACAATTAATAGTGTTTCCTTTCATGAAATGCACACGCTAAAATACAAGCATTACTAATTTTATAATTAATTGGATAAATGGACGCAAGTAAAAACAATTCAGAAGAAGTCTTGATCGATAAATTTAATCGTGTCGTCGATTATGTGCGTATTTCCGTTACTGATCGTTGCGACTTTCGTTGTGTTTATTGCATGGATGAAGAAATGCATTTCGTCCCTCGCGCGCAACTATTAACGCTGGAAGAAATATCAAGAATAGCTCAAGCTTTTACCGAACTTGGTGTTAAAAAAATACGTATTACCGGTGGTGAACCATTGATACGTCGTAACGTCCTTAAGTTATTTGAAGATATAGGCCAATTATCTGGCTTAGATGAACTCGTTTTAACCACAAATGGCTCACAACTCACCAAACTGGCACAGCCATTAAAAGATGCCGGCGTTAAACGTATAAATATTAGTCTTGATTCTCTCGATGCGGAAAAATTTAAACGCATTACACGTGTAGGTGATTTAAATAATGTTTTGGCAGGAATAGATACTGCATTAGCCACTGGTTTTGAAAAAATAAAATTAAATGCGGTTATCTTGAAAAACCGTAACCACGATGAAGTGATTGAACTGGTTAGTTATGCTGGCGAACGTGGTATGGACATCAGTTTTATTGAAGAAATGCCATTAGGAGTCATTGCTAATCATGACCGTGCCGAAGCCTATTATTCGAGTGATGAGATTAAAAGTGACTTGGAACAAGCCTTCGAATTAATACCAACAACCGAAACAACCAATGGTCCTTCTAAATACTATAAAGTGAAAAACACGGGAACACGTGTTGGTTTTATATCTCCACACAGTCATAATTTTTGTGATGACTGTAACCGCGTCCGACTTACCTGCGAAGGCCGTTTATTATTATGTTTAGGTCAGGAACATTCAGTAGATCTACGCAAGACACTTCGCGCTTATCCAGAAGACAATGAAAAATTAAAACAAGCAATTCGTGATTCTATGGCAATCAAACCCAAAGGGCATGAATTTGATTTAACAGGAAAGCCTCTCATCTTCCGACATATGAATGTAACTGGAGGTTGAGTATGTCCAGTAACTATCGTCCGGAAATGACGAATTCCGGGCTCTCTCCTACATGTGCAGTTTTAGCAACTGATGAATATCAAAACACACGTGAATTACATATCGCTGAAGAACGCCCGTTAACAATTTATATTGATAGTTATGAGATAGTGACGTTGATGACGCTCGGTACTCAACCAGAAATATTGGCATTGGGATATATTAAAAACCAGGGCTTAGTCAGCGATTTAAAAGAAATAAAATCTGTGCAAGTTGACTGGGATGTTAATGCCGTAGCTATCACCAGTTTTAGTGGTCGCGATGACTGGACAGATAAGTTGGGACCACGAATCGTAACCACTGGCTGTGGCCAAGGCACGGTCTTCGGTAACATAATGGAAGAATTAGATGAACTTGATATACAAGGATTTGATATTAAACAATCTGACCTATATGCATTGTTAAGGAACCTCAGTAGTAATAATGAAGTTTATAAAAATGCCGGTGCTGTCCACGGCTGTGCTTTATGTCATGAAACTGAATCGTTAATCTTCATAGAAGATGTCGGGCGCCATAATGCCGTTGATGCCATAGCTGGAAAGATGTGGTTAGAAAATATATCCGGCGATGATAAAATATTTTATACCACCGGACGGCTTACTTCTGAGATGGTAATAAAGGTTGCTCAGATGAAAATACCTGTGCTGCTGTCTCGGTCTGGTCTGACGCAAATGGGATTAAACCTGGCTCGCGATTTAAACATCACCTTATTATCCAGAGCAAAGAACAAACACTTTCTAATCTACAACGGCAAAGAAAATATTGTATTTGATACCGAACTTCCACCAAAACTGGAAGTGGCTAATATCAAAAAAGATTAATTTAACTTCGCAGAATAAATTCAGAATGCCAAATATTAGCAGCAATGACATTACCGGCGTTATATTAGCGGGCGGACAAGCACGTCGAATGCAAGGTCAGGACAAAGGTTTAGTTTTATTAAATAACAAACCCATGATCGAATATGTTATCGATATTTTAAATCCACAAGTTGCTACACTTTTAATCAATGCGAATCGAAATCATAAAAAATATTCAGAATATGGTTTTGATATAGTCTCTGATGAACTAAGTGGTTATTGCGGTCCATTAGCCGGTATGGCCAGTGCCTTAAATAACACGAACACGTCATATATGATAACCGCGCCTTGTGACTCACCTTTTATTCCTGATGACCTTGTGCAACGACTAACTACAGCATTAGCCTCAGAAGAGGCTGACATTAGCGTTGCGCATAATGGTGAGCGATTGCAACCGGTTTTTTGTCTAATGAAGAAAGACTTAATGTCTTCAATGAACGAATTCTTAAGTAATGACGAAAGAAAAATCGATAAATGGTTTAATCAACATAAGTTAGCTATCGCTGATTTTTCTGATATTCCCCAAACCTTTGATAATTTAAACACCTTTGAAGATATCAAAGTGATAGAAGCAGCGAATGACTAAGATCAAAGCAAAAGTCCCCATAATTGGTTTCTCTGCATACAGCGGCACAGGAAAAACCACTTTATTATTAAAAATAATTCCTTTACTAAAAAAACGTGGCTTTGAAGTTGGTGTTATCAAACATGCTCACCATACTTTTGAAATTGATCAACCCGGTAAAGATAGTTTTGAAATAAGAAAAGCCGGCGCCAGCCAAATGTTAATTAGCTCAAAAACACGTTGGGCATTAATGGTAGAACAAGAGAAAGAAAAACAGGAAAAACGCCTGGAAGAATATATCGCGCAACTTGATCAAGATAAACTCGATATTATTTTAGTTGAGGGTTTTAAATCGGAAGCAATTCCAAAAATTGAATTGCATCGCCCTAGCCTGAATCACCCTTTAATTTATGAAGACGATGATAGCGTTATAGCTGTAGCAACAGATGCACCACTAAATAATAAAACTACACTGCCTATACTGGATTTAAATAATCATAAAGCGATTACAGATTTTATTATTGAAATAATAAATAAGAAATAGTCTATTCTTTTATAGAAAATAATAGGAAACATCGAATGTCCGAAACAATACCTCACAATGCCAGCTGCAAAGACGATTACGATCCAAATTCAATCTCACCTGAACAGGCATTAGAGAATATTTTCCAAACTATCACTCCGGTCAAGACAACTAAATCTGTCCCTATCCGAGAAGCATTAGGAAAGATCCTTGCAACAGACATCATTTCGCAGATCAATGTTCCTACTGAAAGAAATTCAGCTATGGATGGTTATGCCATCAAGGGTCGAGATATACCTGACGAAGGAATTCATAACCTGACCCTCATTGGCTGTTGCCTCGCTGGCACCCCTTTTAATGAGCATGTGAAATCGGGGGAATGTGTACGCATTATGACGGGTGCTGTTATGCCAGATGGTACGGATACCGTCATCATGCAGGAACATGTCATCTCTGCAGCAAGTACTATCAGCATAAATAATGATACTAAACCGGGTGAAAATGTACGTGAAGCCGGTGAAGATATTTCCGTAGGCGACTTAGTTCTTTCGAAAGGTATGAAATTAACTCCAGCAGATATTGGCTTGTTAGCTTCATTAGGCTTTTCAGAAGTTACAATATATCGAAATATAAAAGTCGCCTTTTTCTCTACTGGCGATGAGCTACGCTCTGTAGGCGAAGAATTAGATAATGGCGCTATATACGATAGTAATCGTTATACCTTATTTGGCATGTTATCGAGACTTGGCGTTGAATTTATCGACATGGGTGTTGTAAAAGATGATAAAGAATTATTAGACCGTGCTTTTATTGAAGCTTCGTTAAAAGCCGATGTACTAGTCACTTCCGGAGGCGTCTCTGTTGGTGATGCTGATTACATTAAGGACATATTAGAACAACAGGGTGAAGTAAACTTTTGGAAAGTTGCCATGAAACCTGGGCGCCCGCTTACCTTTGGAAAACTGGACAAGACCTATTTCTTTGGTTTGCCGGGCAACCCTGTATCAGTCATGGTTACCTTCTATCAATTCGTACAACCCGCATTAAAAAAACTCATGGGTGAAACCTATTGTTCACCAATCTTGATGAAAGTACCTTGTACTAGTAATTTAAGAAAACGACCCGGTCGTGTTGAATATCAACGTGGTGTTTTAGAACAAGACGAAGAAGGACACATGGTCGTTCGTAAAACAGGAATGCAAGGTTCAGGAATTTTACGTTCAATGGCTGACGCAAATTGTTTTATTATTCTTCCATTAGAAAGCGAAGGAGTGAAATCAGGTGCGATGGTTGATGTACAATTATTTCATGGAATCGTATAAAAAGACTCTGCTAACTATTATCTTATATTCATTTCGCTTACAAGAAGTTCACTAAATGGTAATGCGCAGGTAAATGCTGGAGACACCGCATTTAATACATGAAATGATTTATCATCTCCTTCAAATTTAAAATCCATTTCTAGTTCTTTCGTTTTTATATTAATTAACTGAGCACGAATGCCTGGCTTGCCCCATTGTTTAAAATCATTCTGATCAATATTCTTTAATAACGTCCCTGCAAGTTTTACCAGTTTCTTTTTTGAGTATTTTTGCATTTCATTAAATGCCAGTTTTCTAAAACCGAAATTGTTAGCCACAAACAAACTCGCATCAATACCAAGAATATCGATCATCTCTTTTAAATTAAATTGTTCCAACCCAACATAATTTTCTCGCCAGAATGCGGGAATAGCAGTCGGCCCTATCTTGGTTTTATTTTCTGCAGTTACTGTGAAATGCACACCTAGAAATGGGTTACGCAGATCTGGCACAGGATAAATATTGGTTTTTAGCTTTAATCCGTCATCATTAGCATAGAGATACAAACCTTTGAAAGGAAGAATTTTAAAATCCTGGGAAAAGCCATAATCTTTTGCAATCTTATCTGCATACAAACCTGCTGCATTTATAATATAACCCGCTTCAAACTCACCATTACTTGTAATAACTCTATTATTTACTCTTTCAATATAAGCCGTATCATTCAATAAAGATATTCCTGCCTCTGCAATATCTTGCTGAATAGACTGTACAACTTCCATTGGATTAACCGTCGCTGTTGTTGGCGACCAAAGTGCACGTTCGTATGTATACATTTGCGATTCTATTTCAGCCGCCTGCTTTGCTGAAATCATTTCTAGTTCGACATTATTAATATGACCGCGCTTATATAATTCATCCAGGCCTTTTAATTCATTTTCATTTCGAGCAATAACCAGTTTTCCACACTGGTTAATTGTTAATTTTTTTTCTTTACAATACTGTCGCCAAGCTAAGTTACCATCACGACATAACTGTGCTTTTAGAGAATCGGCTGTGTAATAAAAACCGGCATGGAGCACACCACTGTTTCGACCGCTGGCATGTGCGCCGGGCTGAACTTCTTTTTCAAGTATAGTAATACTTGAATCAGAGAATTGTTTTTTTAGTTCTAACGCAATTGTAAGACCGACGATGCCGGCCCCGATGATTAGAAAATCAGGGCATTTATTTAGTGACATGAAATAATTAATTAAAAACCAGGAGTGTTTTTCTCAACCCACTTTACACCTGTGGTCGTTTCTTCTTTTTTCCAAAATGGTGCGCCAGATTTAAGTTGCTCCATTATTACCCGACAACTTTCAAACGCATCTTTACGATGTGCTGACCATGTAGCAACTAAAACGATATCTTCTGCAATTTTTATCTTACCAACGCGATGCAAAATTAAGACATCGAGTAGGTTCCATTTTTCTATTGCGCCATTAACTATAGTCTCCAGATGTTTTTCAGTCATGCCGGGGTAATATTCCAGAGTCAGACTCGTGATATTTTTATCTTCATTGAAATCACGCATAGTTCCAACAAAACTAGCTGTTGCACCATATTGGCCATCGATATCCAGTTCATCCAGATAATATTGCATTTCTGCATAGGCATTAAATGCTTCTTTTCGTATTTCAATTAACATGACTGATGCCTAGCCCCCGGTAACTGGTGGAAAAAAAGCCACTTCATCACCGGATTTAAGTTGATGTTCTGACTTCACATATTCCATATTGACCGCCATCATGACGTTATCAAACACAACTTTCTTGCTTTCAAGAATCGACTGCCACAATTCACTAACAGAAATATTTTCCTCTATATCAATGACGGAACTAGCCTCGCCCATTAATTCACGTAAACTGGCGAAATATTTAACGGATACCTGCATGTGTTTAATTAAAGCCTGTATTTGAGTAATATAGTAATTATATCAAAGAGAAGAGTGTTATTTGTCTAAATTAACGCATTTTAACGAAGAAGGTGCTGTCCATATGGTCGATATCGGTGATAAATCGATAACGCACCGTATTGCTATTGCTAGTGGCTTTATCAGCATGCAAGCAGATACATTGTCGTTAATTAAGGAAGGTGGACATAAAAAGGGAGATGTTTTAGGTATCGCTCGTACTGCCGGCATTATGGGTGCAAAAAAGACGTCTGAACTCATCCCGCTTTGCCATCCTATTTCACTGACCCATATCAATATCGATTTAAATATTGACGAGGACACTGCCTCTGTCTATTGCGAATGCCGCGCAGAAACAGATGGTAAAACCGGTGTTGAAATGGAAGCGCTCACCGCTGTTCAAGTTACACTTCTAACAATCTACGACATGTGCAAAGCAGTTGATCGTGGAATGGTAATCTCCAGTATCCAATTAATGGAAAAGTCTGGCGGTAAATCTGGACTTTGGAAACGAAATTAATCGTATTTCATATATTTAAAACGAGGATCATCTGGCGTTCCATCTAAAGCACTTTCCTCTTCTGCACCTGGCTGCCATTGAATAACATCTTCAATTTTTTTCGCTAACTCAAAATCTTTATCGGTAACGCCTTTAGCAGCATGATTCGTTAGTTTAACGATAACAAAAGCATAAGAAACTGTGAGGTCAGGATGGTGCCATGCGGCTTCGGCAAGATGGCCGACTGTATTCACAACCATTAAGGTTGATTTCCAGCCGCTGGTTTTATATTTACGTCTAATCCAACCACCTTCAAAATACCAACCAGGTAATTCATCTTTTAGACGAGATTCGATTTCTTCTTCTGTATAAGTTTCGTCTTTTCCTTCTTTACGCCATTGAGCCATGACAAATCCTCCTAATTACTTGCTTCTTTATATTGAACATCTTGAAATTTAAGCTGAGGAATGGCAGCTCTAATCCTTTTAACCTGTTCTTCATTAATTGATTTTATCCTGTCACTTTCAGAACAAAGCGCACCACGAAAACCAAGATAATCCGAATTAAGATCAAGCAGCGAAAATATATCTTCAAATTTTAAAGAACCTGCAAGTCCAGTTAATAAATTATATTTTTTTGCTTCTTTCACAAATTTTTGCAATTCAATGTCAGTTAAAATCGCACAAAGATTTCTACCCTTCTTCTCTTTAGTATCCAACATGATGCCAGTTATGCCACTTTGCAAAAGAGGGGAAATAGATTCTGTACCATTATAATTTTCAGCAAACATCACGATTACTAACTTAATGCCTTTGTTTGCTGCATCAGAAATAGTATTAACAAAAGATTCAGCGGGCTTGTCATCAAACAGCCCTACTTTCACATAATCAACACCTGTTCCAGCCATATTAATAATATAGTCTGAAAGATTAGAATCATCTGATTTAATATCACCAATAGTGGCGCTAGTAAGAATATTACCGTTAACTCTTTTTACAATTTCTTTAACGGTATTTATATCTAACGCACCTAATGCTCCTTCATGCGGATTTTTTATATCTATAATATCCACGTTTGCATCAAGTACAACCTCAGCTTCAGCTACTGACATAACGCTAGCTAGCATTCCGGTCATGCTGTTTCACTCTCTTTAGTTTCTTTTTGAAAACTATCTATTTTCTCCATTAACCATTGCCATGCGATCTTTTCATTTTCACCTGCAGTTTTATCTATGGCTATAGTCAAATACTCTAGTTCTTGTTCTACTTTCTCTTTAGACAACATCTTTAAACGACTAACTAGAATCGCGGCTTCTAATACAGCAGATTGAGCTCTATTAAAGCCTTTAAAAGCAGAATGTGTTACTTCAATAACTGGCTTTAAATAAAAACGAGGACGCAAATCATCATCTTCGACAGAGTCCAGTTCAAGTTCGAGATGACTTAATGCCGCTTGCAAACGCTTGCCTAAAACTTTATCGGTGGGTACCAACGGCCAATCTTTACGACCGGTTAAACAGCCGGAAAAAATACGCACATCGTCTATTCGATTAACTACTGCTGATTTATTTCGCTGAATATTTTCTAACGTGGCAGATGGTTTAAATGGTGCAATAATAATTAAACCCTTTTCTTCGCGAATACCCATAGGCGCGATATGTGTCGTGCCATCTTCATTTTGTGTTGTAACAATTATTTCCTGAATCATTTTTTATTCTTTTTCCGTTCCCGACTAGCTTTAAGTGTACTACCTTCTGTTTTATATTCTGCCTTATTATCGATCGAGTCTTTACGTAATTCTTTCATCGTATGTGCTGCTCGCGAATCCTTATCTTTTTCTTCTTCAGATTTAGTATTAACACAAACTCCCCAATCTAATTCCTCATCTTGCATATAAGGCTTAGCTAATTGCCATGCGATCTGCGCCTTAGCCAATTCAACACCCATATAAAAAGCATGCGGAGCATCATCTTGCAATGGCTCAAGTTTCGGAAATAATTCAAACGGGTTCGGACTCGTCGCCATACTGTCACGATTATAAACATGAATACCCTCTTCACTCACCTGCACACGATAACTGGGGTCTTTCACATCTTGATAAAATTCATTGATTTCATCGGCATTATAAGGAAAAGGTTTGCGTGCATGCATTCCTAGCAAGGAACTATCAATACCTTTCGGTAAACTACTATCTCTCTTAGCAGCAAACATAATACGACGCGCCATATCTGCTTCACGAACAGCAGTGCGACAATGTGCACTAACCTCCGTTGCTAGTACCGCATTAATATCCATTTCCGAGATCATACCAAACAACATCGCGTTAATACCCGTCGTATCTGCCTCAGTTAATTCGGTAAGGTTACCCACACCCATCATTATCTTTGCATCAGGACAATTTTGACGTAGTTCATGATAACGAATAACTGACTCAGTAAAACCAAAGTGAATAGGATCAAGAATGGCATCAGCATAAAAAGGCTTGCCTTTCCCGGCAAATATTTCAATCGCTCGATATAAGGAATCCATATCCCCGTGTTTTTCCGGGATCAATATCGGAATTGAATCAACTTCGTCTGCGATCCATAAGGTACTTTCCTTTAGACTCAGTAAATAATCTGCTCCTACCTTCCCCCCACGCAATAAATCATCTTCTTCAAGCGAGTCAACACTGACTTTAAAGCCAGCATCATGTAATGCCTTTACGGTATCTTCTAAATGAGGAAATGGTGTATCCGGTAAACAGCCAATATCAATCACGTTCGCACCATCCTGTCGGTATTTTTCTGCACGTCGCAAAATATTATCGATAGTCACCATTGGTGCATCAACAATTTCAGCGAATATTTCGACATTATGCTGACTTAAATCGACAGGTTTGCAATCTCGACCAAAGAATACCGGCAAGTCTTTTAAATCTATTGGTCCTCTTACAAATTCAACATCGAGTTCTGCTGATGCCAGAGATAGATCACCTCGACAAAGCCCAGGAACAATCACTCTATCTACACCGTTTAGATCAGTTAATCGTCTAGTAAGCATTTGCGCGGTCATCAAGGCCGCAACACTAACGCCAATATTACGTATTTCATAAGTAAATTCGCTTGGTGCCATTTCTTGCAGAATATTTTGCAGACGTTTTTGTGCAAGTTTTCCGGTAAGGAAAAGCAGGTGTTCCTGAGTGTGTTCTTTATCTTGCATGCCGCAGCATTATAGTCAGCCATGTCATAATTTAAGAGTACTATTTTTCATTAACAATTGGTTCATATAAACCAATTAAAACGAATTATTTTATCCAATTACCAATAATATAGCACCAAATATTTTCTATTATTTACTTTAAATTAGTTTATTAACTATTTGATTTTTATATTTTTATATGAGCATTTTATTCAAATGAAATAGCTGGCATGATTATCGCTCTGTCACTTTTAATTAAAGATATTTATACATAAATTAGGAGAGTGTTATGAAGTGGTTCACACCAGAATATAGTGATATCCGTTACGGCTTTGAAGTAACCATGTATATCAACAACAAATAGAAAATTTAAAACTGATATTTAGGAATCTAGAAACTAGTTCCGAGACAATTTTCCGAGTTATTTTACCGAGGTAGAATTCGCTCTTAGAAGCTATCTCGCTTATGATTCCGTTCCAATAAAAATAACGAAAGATACGAAAGACTATGCATATACATCTCTTAGGAACCGGCGCAGGTGGGGGTTTTCCTCAATGGAACTGCAATTGCGATAATTGCGGCCGCTTACGTAAAGGCACCATAAAAAGTTCCCCCAGAACACAATCTTCTATTACAGTCAGTGGTAATGGCGAAGACTGGATCCTATTCAATGCCTCGCCTGACATTCGCGCCCAAATTGAATCTTTCCCGCCTTTGCAACCGGCTAGAAAAATACGTGATACCGGCATTACTTCAATTATTTTATGTGATGCGCAAATTGACCATACAACGGGGTTAATTATCATGAGAGAGCATGACAAACCCTGGGATATTTATTGTACCTCTGCTGTTCATGAAGACATGACCTCTGGTTATCCCATATTTAATATGCTCAGTCATTTCCGTGGGGTTAATTGGCATGAAGTCAGTACAGAACAAAAAGCATTCACTATTCCAAAAGCGGATAATCTGATTTTTACAGCTGTCCCATTAAAAAGTGAAGCACCTCCCTTTTCTCCACATAGACATAACACCGTACCGGGCGATAATGTTGGTTACAAAGTAGAAGATACTACGACCGGTAAGAATTTGTTTTATGCGCCAGGCTTAGGTGTAATAGAAGACCATGTGTATGAATACATGGCTAATGCCGATGTTGTTTTGATTGATGGAACAGTCTGGACCGATGATGAAATGTCACGTCATGGCATTAGCGACAAACGTGCTAGTGAAATGGGACATCTGGATCAATCAAGTAAAGGGGGTATTAAAGATACTTTAAGTAGTTTAGACAAACCTCGTAAAATATTGATCCACATCAACAACACTAATCCCATCCTCGACGAAGATTCAGATGAAAGAAAACAACTGGATGATCTCGGTATTGAGGTATCGTATGACGGCATGGACATACATATATAATGACTGAAGAACAAACACCTTGGACACGCGAAGAATTTGAAGCAAAACTTCGCGCCAAAGAAAGTAAATATCATATCAACCACGACTTTCATCTTTTAATGAATGAAGGCGGATTAGACAAACAGGCTGTACAAGGTTGGGTGGCTAATCGTTTTTATTATCAAACAACCATTCCAATCAAAGATGCGGCGATTATGGCTAACTGCCCCGATCGCGACGCACGTCGTAAATGGGTGCAACGAATTGTTGATCATGATGGCGTTGAAGGAGAAGACGGTGGCATTGAAGCCTGGTTGCAACTAGCAGAAGCTGTAGGCTTAACACGAGAAGAAACGCTTTCTTATGAACATGTTCTGCCTGGTGTACGATTTGCAATCGATGCCTATCTAAATTTTGCTCGACGCGCACCATGGGAAGAAGCAGCTAGCTCTTCACTTACCGAATTGTTTGCCCCTAAAATTCATCAAAAGCGTCTAGATAACTGGCCAGAGATTTATCCCTGGATTGACGAAAAAGGTTATCGCTATTTCCGTAAACGTTTAACGGAAGCGAGACGTGATGTTCAACATGGCCTGGATATTACGCTGGACTATTACAAGACACGTGCAGAGCAGGAACGCATGCTCGGTATATTACAATTTAAACTCGACATTCTATGGACTATGCTTGATTGTATGTGGATGGCCTATATCGTGAAAAAGCCCCCTTTTTATAACTGTAAATAATTATGGATATAAATAAAACAGACATTATTGAAGTTGCCCCAACCTTTCGCGTTCAGTGGGAAGAAGTACAAGATTGTTTTGTCGTTCTTTACCCTGAAGGCATGGTTAAACTGAGTCAGAGCGCTGGTGAAATTATGAAGCGCATTGATGGTCAAACAACTATCGAATCTATTATTAAAGATCTTGAAACTACTTTCTCTGAAAATAATCTAGAGAATGATGTCCTTAAATTCTTGGAGGTCGCCTATGACACCGGCTGGATCAGAAACAAAAAATGATGTGAACCCACCATTGTGGTTGCTGGCAGAGTTAACTTATCGCTGCCCTCTCCAATGCCCCTATTGTTCTAACCCACTTGAGATTGCAAAATATAAAGACGAGCTCTCTACAGAAGACTGGGTTAGGGTTATGCAACAAGCTAGAAAGATGGGCGCAACGCAACTTGGTTTTTCTGGTGGCGAGCCCTTAGTTCGACCTGATCTTGAAGAACTTATTCAAGAAGCCAGAGGTATGGGCTATTACACCAATTTAATCACTTCGGGTGTTGGCATGGATGAAGCTCGCATAAAACGCTTTAAAGATGCTGGCCTGGACCATATTCAAATCAGTTTTCAAGCAAGTAATGAAGAGTTAAATAATTTTCTCGGCGGCACCAAAACCTTTGAACATAAAAAGGAAATGGCGCGCATTGTTAAAGAATACGAATATCCTATGGTATTAAATATTGTTATTCACCGTAAGAATATCGATCAAATGCGTGACATTCTCGATATGACTGTCGAGCTAAATGCTGACTACGTTGAACTAGCCAGCACCCAATACTATGGTTGGTCACGTATCAATGTTGACCAGTTATTACCCACAAGAGAACAGTTGGCCAAAGCTGAAAAAATAGCAATGGAATATCAGGAAAAGCTCAAAGGTAAATCAAAAATTATTTATGTCATACCTGATTACTTTGAGGATCGACCCAAAGCATGTATGAATGGTTGGGGTTCAATATTTTTAACCATTGCGCCTGATGGCACAGCACTCCCCTGCCATGAAGCAGGACAGTTACCAATTGAGTTTCCTAACGTAAAGGACTATAGCATTTCTGATATATGGAATGGCTCGCCGGGCTTTAATCATTTCCGTGGCTTTGAATGGATGAAAGAACCTTGTCG
>DUBV01000052.1 GCA_012960105.1 Thiotrichaceae bacterium
AGACCATAGATGACAAGACCCATGATGTCGATTCGAAAGAAGAAAAAGAAGAACTATCTTCACATGGTCCTAAAGTGATACTCGTGGTTGAAGATGAGCCACGAGTCAGGCGCGTGGCCATGCGTGATTTGAAGAAGCTGGGCTATAAAACCCTGCGGGCAGAAAATGCTGATATAGCCAAAACCATCATTGAATCAGGCGAGCACATCGACCTGCTGTTTAGTGACATCCTGATGCCGGGGGAAATGAATGGACGCATGCTGGCTGTATGGACAGAGGAAAATTATCCGCAGATAAAGATTATCCTGACCTCAGGTTTCAGCAAGAGCGTAGAAGAGGTGGATATAGAGAAAGAACAGACAGAATCTTTTCCCCTAATTGGAAAGCCCTATCCCACTGCAGAACTTGCAAAGCTGATAAAAAGCATACTGGCAGAAGATTTATAATAGCGAAATACGCAATTGCGTATGTAAGGTGCCAAGTCACATAACAATAATATTCAGGAGTACATCATTATGCCATTCCATCACGGAATTAACCTATGTAGCCAGGGATTGTCCATCAAGATGTTATTTACTGGCTATCTGTGTATTGATGCATTCCGTAAAACAGGTGATGGTACGTAGCTTGAACTGTAGTCAGATAACTGGACATTAGAACTAGGCAAGATAAAAGAATAAGGAGATATTTTGGCTTCATAGATTCATTATATCGTGGTCAATGGCATATTTCTGCTACTTGAACGAATGTCCGCTTTCGCTTGTCACTTCAACCGGTCGATGCAACACATGCGTTAAATCTCTGTGCTGGAGCGACGACGTATCTCTTTAATGTGTTTCTCGGTACTATTATTCATAGTAAGACTCCTGTTTATAAATTTAACTTATCAGAAGTCTCTCTTAATATTTAGCTCAATGCTGTCTCATATGTTTTGACGGGGTACACTAAAAAAATAAATGAATTATTTTCGTGTTTCTTTGTACTTTTCAACGCATCTGCTAAACATCTTTTCTATCAGGCAATCTTTAGTATCAAAGATATTTAAGTCCTGACCTTTTACTTCTTTTATCTATAAATTAAGGGTATCTCGGCTTATTTCAGCCTCTCTCATTATCCGCCTTTTGGCTGCTTGTTTATCCTTTGAGGTTCTGACATACCAACAGAGCCACTGGATTGATGTGATAGTTTCAGGTTTCTTTGACGGGTGATCTTCTTTTCTAAATAAATCAACATCATGTCCTTGCTCTAATAGCTGCAAAGCATTCAACAGTCCGATTTTCATTTCCCATGTGAGAGGGTCATCAATGTCATGGCTATTGATGGACTTTTTCAGTGCTTCAATTAATTCTTTTCTATCCATGAAGAGCCACCACGTTGCTCTGTTTCTTGGTGAGGTAGTTAGCCCATTGCTGCATCATTAAGGTTCGTTTTTCAAACATATTGCCGCGTTGATATGCAGCTTCCACTTTATCCTTCAGTACATGCGCCAAAGCACTCTCGGCACATTCTCTGGGAAAGTTTGTTTGCTCTGCACACCAGTCACGAAAACACGAGCGCATACCATGAATAGTGGCATCAGGTATCAATAAACGTACGGCGGTATCAGAAACTTTAAACGGTTGCTCACCATTCAATCGAATAGCCTGGTTTAGCACCTTAAGACTCTCTGGGGATAGCGGTACACGGTGTTCACGACCTGCTTTCATGCGTTCAGCGGGGATAGTCCATATTGAGTTTTTAATCTCTTCGACTGATGCGGAACGTGCTTCTGAGCTTCTAGCCGCAGTAAGAATAATGAATCTCAGAGCCAGGTATTTTGTTGTCTGGTGCTTACATAATGACTGGTAAAACTCAGGTAAGGATTTATAGGGCAGGGCAGAAAAATGTACCACCTTTTGGATCTTGCTGCGTTTAGGTAGTAACTGATCTAAATGCCCGCGCCAACAAGCCGGGTTCTCACCGGTTCGATAGTTTCTAGCCTTTGCCCAATTCAATATATTTTCAATGCGACCGCGGACACGGTTAGCTGTTTCCGTTTTCTCATACCAGATAGGCTCAAGACACTGCAAAACACTCGTTGTATCTATTAATTTGACTGATTTATTACCTATAAACG
The DNA here is from genome assembly GCA_012960105.1 of Thiotrichaceae bacterium. Lineage (GTDB taxonomy): Bacteria > Pseudomonadota > Gammaproteobacteria > Eutrophobiales > Eutrophobiaceae > UBA7359. The sequence goes on from DUBV01000052.1 coordinate 2,117, forward strand.
GGTAAACATAAGTTGTTAGGGTATTTGTCCACTGGTCTTTGTGTTTGGCGTTTTTCCAGCCTTTTTTATGGAACTCGATGTATTTCTCAGCGCAGGACTTAAAGTCAATAACACACCTGTTTTCAGCCTTTCTCTCATCCCAGCATTCTTTGGGGTCCACGCCTCGCTCATGCGCTAAACGACTCTCTTTAGCTAGACCACGCGCATCGGACAGACTGACAGTATGAAAAGAGCCTAAACCCATTTTTTTTGATTTACCGTTGCGCTTATAGCGATATACCCATGACTTGCTACCAGCGGGGGTGACTTGCAAATAAAGCCCTAAACCATCGTTATAAAAACCTGGTTTTATCAGCTTCTTGCATTTTATAGCCGTCAGTTGGTTAATCTTCACATCTCTCCGCCGAATACCTTGATGTACACTTTGATGTACACCTTTGATGTGGTTTTAAGTATACAGCATTAGACAAGAATAGACATGAATATAGATAAGTATTTGTAATATATGAGAAAATTAAACTTGGTTAAACGGGGTTAAATATATATATGAAGGACTCTATCTCCGCCATAAATATAAGGGAACTATGAATAGTTTCTATGTTTATTATGAAGAATGGAAGTTCGGGCTTGCAGCCTAAGAGACCAATCTTCATAATACGCGGCTTTCAAACAATGCGCCCGTAGCTCAGCTGGATAGAGTACCTGGCTACGAACTAGGGGGTCGGGAGTTCGAATCTCTCCGGGCGCGCCATTATTCCATCGTTTCCTCTCAGGTTAACGATGAACTAAAACTATCTCTTAGGCAATCAGGCTATTTGGTACACATGGTGCTGACGGGGTACACTCTCCGGGCGCGCCATTTTAAATGGCTTTCATAGTGCCTCTTTTCTTAAGTTGTCCCATTATCCCATCAAATTTCTTTGAGTATTTTAATTAATCTGTAACTAAGAATCTCCTATATAGGTAGCCACATCCCCTGTAAGTTCTTCAAGGCGTTCCATAGCGATTCCCAACAGGGTCTTGAACAGAGACGAGCGGTTCTCTGCTGACAATTCTTCTATTTTGTTTGAATCAATATTCCAAAGTATCGCATCGCCTATAGCTCTGACACTGGCAGCACGTTTTGTTATTTCACCAAGCAAGCTTGTATCACCAAAACAGGCACCGCTCTCGAGTAAGCTGATATTAACTCCCTTTTTCATTACCATTACTTGGCCTTCTATCAGCAAAAAGAACTCCTGACTGACTTCCCCTTCGGTGATGATGTCATCACCATTTTCCACATTTTTAATCGAACCAATTTGCAATAATTGTTGTATCTGATCAGGAGAAAAATAACGAAACCAGTCATTTTGCCTAAAGTCAGTGTAGTACTCTAATTCAGGTGGCCACGTTATAGAATCCGGTTGTTTGGTTTTCTCAAGTTCCAGATTGATATGGGCCTTTTTAAGATCAGCAGCAAACTCCAGTGCGGATTGATATCGATCTGCATCCTGTTTAGCCATAGCTTTGTCCACGATGGCACAAATCTCTTCTGGCACATCTGGTCTAAGTCCCCACAATGGTGTGGGAGATTCATACAGGATTTGGTTGACTAATGTTTTCGAATTTCCGTTGAATGGCCTTTTTCCAGACAACATTTTATACATGGTGCATCCCAGTGCAAAGATATCGGTCAGGAAAGTGATCTCGCGCGCTTCAAGAAAATGTTCGGGCGCCATATAGGCAAGTGTGCCTGAATTTTTGACAGGTTCCTTGGTTTCCAAATAGTGGGAAATACTAAAATCGGTTAACTTCACCAGAGCCTGTGGTCGGTTATATATAATATTGCCCGGTTTAATGTCACGGTGGATGATACCGTGAAAGTGAACGAAATCTAATGCTATACAACACTTATGAATGATATCCAGGCATTCTTCTACGCTCTCAATACCCGTATCACCAAAATAATCATCCACAACTCGTCCCGGTACGAACTCCATGACAAGGTAGTCCATCTCGTTATCTCTGCCGACATCGAAAACCGTGACAATATTCGTGTGGGTGAAATTCCCCGCAATCTGTGCTTCGTTGTAGAAAGCTTTTCCAAGTTCCAGTGTTTTTTCAGGTGAGATTGTATTAACTTTTGGGATCTTGATAGCGACGTCTCTATTTAATAGTGGATCCTGACCCCGATAAACAATGCCGAATGTCCCTTCACCTATCTTATCTTCAATTTTATAACGGCCAATAGTTTTAAAAACTGTTTTTGATTTCATATATATTTTCCACGTGGCCTTGCTACAGAGAAAATATATTAACTCGTAAGCAGTTTAGTTTGGCAATTAAATTTGGTGCCATGGTAAATCCCTCAGCACCTGAACAAGGAATTACGCATGAGATATTAATGGAAATCTGACCTGAGCGGGGTGGCGTTGAATGGGAATCCATCCAGAAAATGCAATTGCAGCCTTCGCCCTTTATTGTGTCTACTTATGCCGCAAAATTGTCCCATAGAGGAAAGGCTGTATGATTAATTTCAACTACTTATAAAGCATTAACGCACTAATTTATGGGACACATCATAAAGCTAAGTGATTAATTAATATAAGAGATTAGGAATTAGAGTAATTATCCACGAACTAGGGGGCGGGAGTTCGAATCTCTTCGGGCGCGTCATTTTATTACCTTTCAAAGCATCGTCTCTACTCAGCTGTCCCATAGATACAGGTTTGTCCCATAAATTAACCAATACTCTGCAATTAATTACATATTTTGAATTACTGCTTTTAATCGGAAGCGGTTATTCATACTAATTTGATTTTGATCAAAATAGGATAATTAAAAAAACTTACTCTAACCGAAACTACCAAAGGAGAGTTAAATAGTTGTGGATACATTTATTTGGAATAAGAACTTTGTCACTGGATTAGTAGAAGTCGATGAGCAACATCAGATCCTTGTCAAACTTATAAATAAATTTAGTAATCTCCTGTCACAGAACGAATTAATTTTTGAGGACATCAAATCTGTCTATGAGAAGCTGACCAAATATGCCTTACACCATTTTAAGGAAGAGGAAGAAATGATGGTCAGTGTTGGTGTGGATCCACGCCATATAGGAAAACATTACAAAGAACATGGCAATTTTATAGAAGAGGTTGCCGCCATATTTGCTTGCATTACTCCAGAGAAACTTGATGCTGCTAAACCCTTATTAAAATTTCTCATTGCTTGGCTTGCTTATCATATTTTGTGTACTGATCAGAATTTGGCAAGACAAATCGCGTCTATCAAAGCAGGTAAGAAATCTGATGTCGCCTATGACGAAGAGGAGAAAGAACAAGATAGTAATACAGAACCACTTATGGCAGCGCTCAACAGCCTGTTTGGACAGGTTTCTTCTCGAAATCGTGAATTGGCTTAGTTGAATAAAACACTTGAGTTAAAAGTTGAAGAGCGAACCAAAGAGCTATTAAAGTCTAATCTACAACTTGAGAAGATAGCATTAACCGATGTACTTACAGGCTTGCCAAATCGAAGATATTGTTTGCAACAGTTGGGGCTTCAATGGAATGAATCTGTAGAGAATGACACTCCTCTGGCTTGTTTGATGATCGACGCCGATGGTTTTAAATATATTAATGATAGCTATGGCCATGAAGCAGGAGATCTAGTTCTTAAAGAGCTATCACAAGAACTGAGTTATACAATACGTAGTGACGATATTGTATGTCGTTTGGGTGGAGATGAATTTCTCATTATCTGTCCCAATACATCCCATAAAGGAGGAATGTACGTAGCTGAGGCTACACGTAAAATAATAAACGAACTCAATGTGCCCGCTGGCGAAGGTGAATGGCATGGGAGTATCAGTGTTGATGTTGCGGTGCGTTCTCCAGAAATGGGAAATAAGGATGATTTAATCAAAGTAGCTGATGAGGGTGTTTATCTTGCAAAGAAAGTAGGAAAAAATTGCGTGAAATCTATTCAAATAGGGGAATAACCTAAATAATACAAAGCTATCTCTAATAAACATTAATTATTAATTATGTAAATAAAATAATTCTATACTCTAAGATGGAAAATTTATATCAATACGTTAACATTTTCTTGGTTAATCATACCTCAATTTATTGAAGAACAAACAATCCTCATTATTTATTCAATAGACAGTATGCAATTATCTACTACGGACTTACCTTTACCCGATTGGCTGCTTTTTGTATGAAGTTGGCATTCATTGAAATAGCAAAATTATGCAAACTAGCCTTTAAGTACTCTACCCGATCAAATTACTCTAATATCGTTGATCAGTTTATCATTCCTTGTATCCTATCTTAAACATAGTGGCTTCTTCATCGTGTTCAAACTTAATAGTTTTGTTTTCACTATAAATTCTACTATCCCAACGAGCTTTATCCATTAACTCTAGTTTTTCAGAAGTTATTTCATCGCTGATTGATACGGTGAAAATATCCTCTTCAAGATTACATTTTGCAATACAATCGACGGAGAGTGATTTAGAAGTTTCGAGTAAATTTTTGACTAATTCCTTTTCATCATGACAAACAAACGTTGACTCAAGAAAACGCATAACCAGACCAATATTTGCTGAATATTGCATTGCCTGCATGGCAATCGCTTTCGATTCATCCAACTGCGCTATCAACTTTTCTATTTGTGCCGTATCAGTCATTATCATTGCCCTTTAAAGTTCCCCATTAATCCTAATAATATCGGCTGCAAATCGAGTAAACTTTAATCAAGCAGGTACTTAATAAGTAATTGAAATAAAAGGAATAATAGATAGGAAATGCTGTTTGTCAGGAAATGAGCATAGAAAATCATTTCAACAAGTTAACAGTAAGATCTTTTAGCTGAGTTAATGATACTAGGCTGCTTTTAGGTTGCATTAATAAAAAACGAATGATTTTGTTGTAATTGAGCAGTCTTAAGATGGAAATTGTTAGAGCTTATTCGATAAAGAAAATAGTGATAGAATAATTACTTCACTATACTCATTGCGCCTGTAGCTCAACAGGACGATGTGCGCAGCACAAGTGTCGCGATAGCGACGAGAGTAAGCAGTGCACGACTGCAAGGACGCAGGAGGTAGAGCAATGCATGGAGCAATTGCCGAGAGTACTGCCGGTGATCAGTAAACTAATATTGTAATAGGTTCTTTATCATGCGCCTGTAGCTCAACTGGATAGAGTACCGGCCTTCGAAGCCGGGTGTTGGGGGTTCGAGTCCCTCCGGGCGCGCCAAGAAGGATAAATCCGGGCACTGGAAAGAAACGATTAATTTAACCCAGATTTAAAGTTTCAAATAATTGCCCCAAGGATTAATTTACTTCCAGCAATCATTAACACTAAGGCAAGTAATTTCTTCATTGCAACAGTTTTAAATTTATTGATACCTGCATAGGTACCAATCAAACCACCAATAATTGCTATCGATACAAATAATATTGTTTGCAGTGGAAGCTCAAAGTGGTTACTCGAATACCCAATAAAGCCCGCCAATGAATTTACTAGAACAAAGGCTCCTGACACGGCAGCATTTTTATGCATGTCGGCCCATTTCATAAAATAAATAATAGGACTTAAATATATCGCACCGCCAACACCAGTCAGACCAGAAACATATCCCAGAAGTAAGCCAATCAACAAACAACTTAGAATGCCCGCGTCATTAATTTGTATGTCTTCATGTTTTTTAAGAAATATATAGACCGAAGTGATCAATAATGAAAGACCCATTACTATTTTAATGATAACAGCAGGCGTGTCTACTGTGCCGCCAACATAGGCCATGGGGATAGATGCTATTGCTAATGGCAGGAATAATTTCCAGCTAAAGTAATCATGTTTTGAAAAACGCACTGTACCCCGTCAGCACCATGTGTACCAAATAGCCTGATTGCCTAAGAGATAGTTTTAGTTCATCGTTAACCTGAGAGGAAACGATGATGACAAGTAAGCGAAGTGTAGAACAGACCGTGCGTGATATCCGTCGCCGCACCCGTAAAAAATATTCATCAGAAGAAAAGATCCGTATCGTGCTTGAAGGCTTACGAGGCGAAGACAGCATCGCTGAGTTATGCCGTCGTGAAGGACTGAATCCCAATGTGTACTACCGTTGGTCGAAAGACTTTCTGGAAGCGGGTAAGAAACGTTTGTCAGGCGATACCGTGCGCGAGGCGACCTCAGATGAAGTCAAGGAATTACGTTCCGAAACATCTGCGCTGAAAGAAACGCTGGGCGAAGTAGTCATGGAGAATCGGCTGCTTAAAAAAAGCGTACTCGGGGATGGGGAGGACGATACATGAGGTATTTAGCATCGGATAAGGTCGAGATTATCCAACTGGTACAGAACTCAGACCTATCGGTTCGACAAACCCTTGCGCGGCTGGACATTCATAAGTCCACTTTTTACAACTGGCTCAAACGCTATGAGGAGGATGGGGTTGATGGCTTGGAAGATAAGAAACCGATACCTCATGCCATATGGAATAAGATCGCTGATGAACATTGTGAAGCGATTATTGAATTGGCCTTGGATAAGCCTGATTTGTCACCACGAGAATTAGCCGTGAATTACACTGACAACAAGGCTTATTTCGTCTCAGAATCCACTGTCTACAGGTTATTGAAGGAGCAAGACCTCATTACCAGTCCGGCCTATATCTTGATGGAAGCTAGTGATAAGTTCCAACAGCCGACAACCCGTGTAAACGAGATGTGGCAAACGGACTTTACCTATTTCAAAATCATTGGCTGGGGTTGGTATTACTTATCCACGGTATTAGATGATTACTCACGTTACATTATTGCCTGGCGTTTATGTACGGGTATGAGTAGTCGTGATGTCTCTGATACGCTGGATGATGCCTTACGCTTTACGGAACTTGATACAGTGAAGGTCAATCATAAACCGCGTTTACTCAGTGATAATGGCCCTTGTTATATCTCAGGTGAGTTAGCCGATTACCTTGAAGAAAATGATATGACGCATACACGAGGTCGTCCGTATCACCCACAGACACAAGGCAAGATTGAACGTTGGCATCGTTCGATGAAGAACCAGATATTATTGAACCACTATTACTTTCCCAGTGAACTGGAGGCACAACTGCAACGTTTTGTCAGTTATTACAATCATGAGCGTTATCATGAATCACTCAGCAATCTGACACCTGCTGATGTGTTTTATGGGCGTGGGGAAGAAATACTAAGTCAACGTGAACTGATTAAACAAAACACGTTAGCGATGAGACGACAAATGCATTACGATAAACAACAAGTGAATCACACAACCCATTGATGAACTAATGTGTCTCTTAAATCAAGCAGCTCTTTGGCCAAAAGGTTTCGACGACGTACAGCTTCATCGATACAATTGAATCCATACAAGAGCATACTAAACACATGAGTAGTGACTTCGTTACTATTACTGATCAAGCTAAAACTATTTCAACTTCTTTGAAAAGTGTAAATGAAATTACTTCTCAAACTAATTTACTTGCATTGAATGCAGCAATAGAAGCAGCAAGAGCCGGCGAAGCAGGTCGAGGTTTTGCGGTTGTTGCAGATGAAGTACGACACCTCTCACAAAAAACTGAACTGTTTAATAAGCAAATTTCGGAAGATACCCGAAAAATTATTGAGGCTATTGAAAATGTATCTAAGCGCGTTAATATCATTTCAAAATACGATCTTGAAACAGCGCATGAATCACGTCAACGCATCGATGAAATCTGGGCTTCGATGTCAAACTTAAACTTGAGCGTTGTAGATAAAACTCATGTTATTTCTGATATTTCAAATGGTATAAGTGAGCACGTTCAAACAGGTGTTATTTCATTGCAGTTCGAAGACATCACCAGTCAATTGATTGCGCATATACGTAATCGTATATACACAATCAAAAAACTATCCATACAATTAACCAGTTGCATCAGCTCTCTCGATGATCACCAAACGCTTAATACTATGCTAGGTCAACTACAAGAAGAATCTGACGCAGCTATGCAAACACTGGGCGAATCATCTATAAAACAACAAAACATCGACACCGGTAGTGTCGATTTGTTCTAAACGACAATTCAGTATCTAAATCAGACAGACTCTACCTGTACCAGATTATCTGAAAACGAAGGTGAATGTCCCATGTCACCAAACTCCGCTGAGCTGATAGAATTAACGGTACCTTCGTTCAGTTGTCGCCAGTAACCTAAGGTTGAAACAACAATGCCGGCATTCACATCATCGGTAATCTGAGCATCACCTTCAAAAGCACCGCGTTCGTTAAAGACACGTACCTTATCGCCATCATTAATACCGCGTGATTCTGCATCCGTCGCATTAATCATAACGAACTGTTCGCCTTGGCCTTTAATCTTATGATCCATATTCGCATAACAGGAATTCAAAAAACCATGACTCTTCGGAGAAACCATATTCAATGGGAATTTCTTCGCTAGCTCAGGATTTGTTTCTGGTCGTTCTCTAGGGCCGACATAGTCAGGCAAACTATCTAGATCTTCACCCGGTTGGAATGCTTCGTACATTTGTCTAAACGGTGGTGCAACAAAATTCTTGGCTCCTTCAACCAAAAATTCACACTTGCCGGAAGGCGTTGGAAAGTTGCCTTCTTTGTGCGGACAACGGTCATCTTTAGTGCCAACTGTCAGTCGCGCATAACCATTCTTACGTAGATATTCCAGATCAATACCGTCACAAGCGGGCGAATCCCAATCAACAAAGTTTTCCAGACATTCTGAATCAGACCATTTCAATCGGTCTTCTTCAAATCCCATGAGTGCGGACAAACGTCGGAAGATTTCATTATTAGGTATCGCTTCTCCAGGAGACTCAACACTCTTGGCATTGTAAGTCAGGTACAAATGTCCCCATGACAAGATAATATCTTCCAACTCAGCACCCATCGATGCCGGTAAGACAATATCTGCATACGAAGCCGTATCAGAAATAAAATGTTCAGCAGACACCATGAACAAATCTTCGTTCATTAGACCTTCAACAATCTTATCTGTCTCGGGTGCTTGCGTCACCGGATTTGAATTCCAACACATCATCGATTTAATTGGTGTATCTCCAATATCCATCTCGCCGGTTAAAGCACGGCCTATTTGAAGATTACTAATCACACGTGTGCCTTCAGGAATTAAATCAGGTCGACACATGACATCAAACTTATACGGATGTTCCCAAACAGGAAACTGTGTAATACCACCGCCAACATGTTTCCATGCACCGGTTAACGCAGGAATACAGGTCACTGCACGTATCGTTTGACCACCACCATAATGGCGTTCGAGTGCAACACCCATACGAATTGCAGCCGGTTGTTCGGTGGCTAACTCTTTCGCGAGTTTGCGAATATCCGCTGCCGCAACACCGGTAATTTCTTCTGCCCATTCCGGCGTACGTTCTTTAGCGCGTTCCGCTAACGCATCATAACCAACGGTATAATTGTCAACATAGTCTTTATCAACCAAGTCTTGTTCGATAATGCTGTTAATTATTGCCATGGCCAATGCGCCATCGGTACCGGGTTTAGGTGCAAGATGCCAATCGGCTTGTTTAGCGGTGCGTGACTTATAACTATCAATAACAACCACCTTGGCGCCTTTTTGTTGTGCTTCTTTCACAATCGCCCAGTGATGCAAATTGGTACTGACACTGTTACATGCCCAAATAACAATGTATTTAGAATGAATATAACTTTCAGGATCAACGCCGGCTGTGGGTCCGACAGTTAATAACCAGGCCGTACAAGAACCTTCACCACAAAACGTACGTTCGGTAACGGTGGCACCCATTCTCGCAAAAAAAGCATCACCGCCGTTTAGTCCGTGCACTAATCCTTGATGACCTAAGTAACTATAAGGCACGATCGCTTGTGAACCGTATTCTTCAATAATGGCTTTCCACTTAGTGGTGATTTCATTAAGCGCATCATCCCAACTGATACGTTCGAATTGTTTACTGCCTTTGGGGCCAGTACGTCGCATTGGGTATAACAGGCGATCAGGGTGATACATGCGTTTTTCGTAATCCTTTAATTTGACGCAGAGACCACCGCGCGTCATCGGATGTTCTTTATTGCCGCGTACGCCTGTCACTTTGCCATCTTCGATATCAAACACCATTGCACATGTATCAGGACAATCATGCGGACAACCGCCGAATGCGGTTTCAACTTTAGGATTAGAACTCATTGCCATTACCCTCTCTTGTGATGTGTATTATTTTTTTGACAAATAATACTCCTAAATCACAAGCAGGATACGTTTAATTATGTTTTACAAAAACTACAGCTATGTAGATGAGATTTATTATCTTTTAATGAAGGTTTTTTATATCTTTCACTTTTGAGTTACTCATCAACTGCGAACGCCAGTAATTCAGCGACTGGCTATAGATATAATGTTGCGCCGGTAATAACTCTATATGCGGGTGCTGACAAAGATTCCTTAGTAATTCGACAATATGACCAGCTAAATGGATACACGGATTCATAGTGTATTGTTTCATCAAGTAAAATAATCGTGCTTGTAAGCGGTCAATCGTATTGATTGCTGAGTCCTCAGCTACTTCACTATTGCTTTCGGACAAGGTAGCGGCTTTTGTCATGTGTTTTCTTCTCCTGAATAAATCATCATAATCATTACTTATTTGTTTAAGAAGGTGAATTAATGATTGAAAACAATACTATAAACGATACCGAAAACAATAATGACACACAGAAGCTTTTAAAAGGTATGTTAGCAGTACTAGATGATGGCGATGAAGTACTCATAACGACAACCACTTCTTCAACGAAATGTATGCTGATGTCAGCACCGCCATTAAACGAAGCTGTTGCCCGTGGCGGGCCTTTTGTTATGAATACCCGGGCAGAAAGTATTCAAGCAAGTCGTAACTACGAATCGGGAAAATTCTGAAGCTAAGCCTTTTCTACGCTATATAGATGAAAGTCTTTGTTTCCTCTAAAGATTCCATCCAAAACGGCCGATATCAACTACATCAAATAACATGTTGTGTAGAAGATTATGGCTTTATGGAGTTTAAAAGGTAAAAAAATCCTGATAATTGATGATTTTCAGGAAATGCGTTTCATGCTGAAAACGATGTTGGAACCGCTAGCACCCGATTTAATTAAACTTGCTCAAAATGGTGAGGAAGCCATTGAATGCATGGAAAAGGACAAGTTTGACATTGTCTATTGTGATTATAATCTGGGTAAAGGAAAAGACGGACAACAAATTCTGGAAGAAGCAAGACATCGCGAACTACTACCCTATTCCGCCATATATATGATGGCGACAGCAGAAAATACTTCATCCATGGTTATGGGAGTTATTGACTACCTTCCCGACGACTACATTTCAAAACCATTCAATCGTAGCGTAATCCATGCTCGTCTAAAAAAACAATTAGAAAAAAAACAAAACATAGACGATATTTCACAGGCAATATCAGTAAACAATTACAAAAAAGCGATACAACTTTGTGACGATCTACTCGCGAGCAAACCTGCTAATAGAATGGACTTACTTAAGATTAAAGGTGAGCAATTAACTAATCTTAATGAATATGAAAAAGCAGCGGATCTTTATGAAAATATTATAGAAGAAAGAGATATTCCCTGAGCTTATTTGGCTCTGGGAAAAACACGATACCTCCAGGAAAAATATGATGAAGCTCTGGAAGTGCTTGAAGCTATAGTAAAAGAAAATTCATCCAATGTAGCAGCATACGATTGGTTATCTAAAACATATGAAGCCATGGGTGAACTAGATAAAGCACAACAAATGGTAGATATCGGTGTCGCTAAATCTCCAAAATCATTAATACGCCAACGTAAGCTTGCGCAACTCGCTTATAAAAATAACGATCTAGATAAGGCACAGTCTGCATTCGAGAATGCAATACAAGTAGGACAACACTCATGTTACAAACAAGCTGACGATTACAATAGTTTAGCTAAAACATTAATCGATGCGAACAAAGATGATGCGGCAATGAATGTTGTTTCCATGATTAACAAAGATTTTAAAAACGATGTCAACGCAGAAATGGTGGCTGCTATAACAGCTGGCATGGTGCACACACATAAAGGTGATGAACAAGCAGCTAATGAAAGTCTGGATTCAGCATTAAAATTATTTAACCACAACCCTAACGACTTATCTTCTGACGCAGCGCTAGAACTAACCGACTTATGCTTAACGTCTGGCAGAGAAGATGCTGCGAGTGAGATCGCGAAAAATCTAATAAAGAATAACCATGAAGATATAGCCTTAATCGAGAAAACAAAAAAGATTTATTCCGACGCGGGAAAATCAGATGTCGGCTCTGAAATAATTGAAAGCTCGAAAAAAGAAGTCGTCAATATCAATAACGACGGTGCTCGTTTGCTAAAAGAAGGTAAGTTAGAAGAATCTATCGAATTATTTATGAAAGCAGCACGTGCTATGCCTGGTAATATTATTGTTAATATTAACGCCGCTTATTCAATAATGATGCAAATGCAAAAAACCGGAAAAATAAAAAAATATTCTCCTCGAGCTGAAGCCTACCTCGAACACGTACACAAAATAGATCCTTCAAACAAAAAATATCATGACTTAACGGATATGTTGCAACAGATCATTATTAAAGCCAAGGCAAAAGCCGCCTGACATTAGCCAATATAATAAGGACATAAGACATGAACGTTGCACCTGAATTTGATTACGCAACACTTATTCCAGCTCAATCCATGAAGTGAAAAATTCATTTAGCATGTTATTAAACTCAGTCGATCAAGCGATAACAACTGCAGATAAAAAAGATGGCGCAAACAGTATACTTTCTCAAATTCAGTATGAAGGGAAACGTGTAAACGATGATCTAGTTGGTCTATTGGCAATCTATCGAATTAATAACGGACAATACTCTATCAATATAGAAGAATATTCTGTTGCCGATTTTCTTGAAGAAAATCTTGCGCAACATGAAAGCATGATTCTTCACCGTAATATCGAGAAAGAGCTTGAATGCAATAACGATCTGCAATGGTTTTTTGATCGCGATTTAATCACTGGAGTCATGAGTAATGTCATTAATAATTTATATAAATATACGAAAGATAAAATACTTATCTCTACATCGATAAAAGATAATTACCTATTAATACAAATAAAAGACAATGGCCCTGGTTATCCAGAAAACATGTTGGTAACGCATGAAAATACTGACAAAGAAAAATCTATTTCATTTGAAAATTCAAATACCGGACTAGGACTCTATTTCTCGAGACTCGTAGCTGAGTTACATAAGAACAAAGGCAAAAACGGATATATAACTACAAGCAATGACGGTATCGATGGTGGAGGATGTTTTTCTATATACTTACCTTAAGTAATAAGCATTTAAATCTAAACAAGCTAAACTAGATGAAACAATAACTACTCACCGGAGAAACAGTATGGCCGAACCTACTATTGCAGACAAAACCCCTGTCCCCATAGATGTAGAAGCAGGTAAAGACTATTGGTGGTGTGCTTGTGGCAAGAGTAAAAGCCAACCCTTTTGCGATGGTTCACATAGCGGCACTGACTTCACGCCACTACAATATACGGCTACCGAAACAAAGAGAATTTTCTTTTGCGCCTGTAAACATACGAAAAAACAACCGCTTTGTGATGGCACTCATTCGAAACTATAAAAGTTTAATACGTGATCACCGCACCAAGATAAAAAACACTATTATTATCATCAGAATGAGTTTGGCTGCCTAAGACTGGTGCGGCATAAGCGGCCATAAATCAATACTCGGAATATTATTATTCGGTTCGATGTTCACGCGTACACCAAAACCCTGGCCACTGAGTTTTAACACTATATAACTATCTAACACGGGGATGGCTTGATAACGCGTTAAGCTCGCAGATCCAATCACCGCATTACCACGACCATTCAAACGTAAGTTAAGGGCATCGCCTTTATCACGTTCGGTAAAATCCGTTTGTAGTTTTAAATCATAATACGTACGCGCACGAAGTGAATCATCAAAGAAACCATTCATTCTAACAAACACATTCCCTAAACGATCATCACTGGTCTTGCTACCGAGTTGTTCGTTCTTATATAAACGTGCCGAGACACCGGCATCAAAAGCTATTTCATAAGAGCGTGTGCGTTGCTAATAATGTGACACTCTTAAGGTAGCAATATTCGAATCACCCTTGGCATTCAATGCAGTAAGGTTTGATCCGAGTTGTTGATTGGAATAAATGAAACTGGCTTCAACAAAAGTATTTAATCCAGACACCGGTAAGCGATACGAGGCATTAATATAATTCTGATCACCGTTACTGGTAATACCTCCATTACATTTAATGTATTTGATCATTCGCATTCTGGTTACTATAAAATCAAAATACTAAACCAACCTCTGCTGAGACATTGGATGATATAAAACAATTTCTTGAAGAAACTTAAACGAAATACTATGGTCAATAACATTAATACATCATTCTCATTTATCAATTATGCGCCCTACACTGTTAATCCTGTTATTGCTGTTCTCTCAGACCGCCTTTTCATTTGACCACAGTCATAGTGCTTTCAATACGATATTAAATCAGGTCGTTGTCGAACAAGGATTTCAAACTGCTGTTAAATATGATGATTTACATAATAATCCAGAACCACTGAATCAGTACCTGGCACGGCTTTCAGCAGTGTCAAAATCTGAGTTTGATGCTTGGAATAAATCGCAACGAATGGCTTTTTTAATCAATGCCTACAATGCCTTTACTCTAAAATTAATCCTGAATAATTATCCTGAAATTGAATCGATTCGTGATCTAGGTGGTTTGATTTTTTCCAGTCCCTG
>DUBV01000053.1 GCA_012960105.1 Thiotrichaceae bacterium
CCTAAAGATAAGAAGAAGAAATTAAAAGTTGGTTTTTTTGGCGGAATCAGTTTGTGAGAAAATTACTATTAATAATTTTGTTATTTACATTTGGGCAAGCTCATTCTATAGCATTTATGAATGAAGAACTCCTTAATTATACATATCGGGGCATCGAATATGAGTGCGTATTCTTTTCTAAACATTCAGAACCCCCGATATTATACGATGCTAGGGATCATATCTTATGTGGTGACCAAATTATTAATCCATTCGATAATGTATTTGGTATTGAAACTGAATGGCGGGCACTTTTTTACATTGAAGATAATGAAATAACCTATCTTTAAGGAGAATATCATGGAAAAAGCAATGGATTTAATCACTCTGAATAAATATTTAGCTGAGATTGAAAAGCAAGCCAAATCAATTCAACTGAACCCCATTCGTAAAACAATTTGTTTTTATAAGGGTATGGAATTTATCATATCTGAAGACATTATCACCGGTAAATGCCATATATTAGAAGGAGGGTGACATGAAAACACTATCACTAATATTTCAATGCGGCTTCTTCCTTTCAATTCTCTTTTGTTTTTTGTTGCTTAATCAATAGCACTTGTTGAGTGAGAAGCAGAACAATTGTGATTAACCTATGTTTCATAATTTTTCTGCACCATCATTAATGAATTATATATTCGCCATATGAAATACTGACAATTTCCGGCATTTCATTGATCGCCATAAACACCCTTTGATGGAAGGCCTGACGCCAGCAGAAATGTCGCGTCCAAATCAGCGCGTAGAATCAGCTTAAAGGTTCGTTTCTGCGGTCGGTAACGCCCAGCGCGAACAGGAAGGAGATCACAGCCGCCAGCATGATGTACCAGGCGAAGGCGAGGTCATCATGTGTGCGCTCGATCAGCCACACGGCTACTATGGGGCTGGTTCCACCCAGCAGGGCAAAGGTGATGTTGTAGCTGACACTGACCGCCGTTACGCGGATTTTCTGAGGGAACATTTCCGTCATGATCGCAGGGAGTGATGCTGCGTAACAGGCAACCAGGACAACGAAACCCATTTGTCCGGCAAGGATCAGCCCTGCATCGTGGTGGTGCATTAATTTAAGCAGTGGAAAGGCCAGCACGGCAATGCCACCGGTTCCGATCAAAATCAGCTTCTTACGGCCCCAGGCATCGGAGAGTTTTGCAAATAACGGCAATAGCGCCAGTAGCAGAACCATCGACACAGTGTTAATGGCCAGAGCTTCCGAGCGCGTCTCATGCACGTTCTTGACCAACCAGGTAACGACGTAGACAAAGATCAGGTAGAAGGTCACGGCATTGACAACATTCAGGCCCACGACTCTGAAAATTGCTTTACCGTGGCTCTTGAAGGCCTCGAGCAATGGCGGTTTTTGATGCTCGATCACCGGCTGTTCAGCAAGGCCGCGGCGTATGAAAAAGCCCACCAGGGATACGGAGATGCCCGCCAGGAAGGCGACTCGCCAGCCCCAATTGGTGAGCGCTTCGGCATCCATGCTGTTGCTTAACAATGCACCCACTGCGGAACCCAACAGGGTACCTCCGGTGGCGCCGAACATGGACCAACTGGTGAAGAACGCACGCCTTCCGGCAGGGGCACTTTCTGCCAGGAACACAATCGAACTGGTGTACTCACCACCCACTGCGACGCCCTGGATCATGCGCAGGAGCACCATCAGGATCGCAGCCGCGACCCCGATGGTTTCGTAGGTGGGCAGCAGGCCAATCAGGAATGTTGGTACCGCCATGCACATCACGGAAAGCTGCATCGCGCGGGCGCGACCATAGCGATCACCGATGTGGCCGAAAATTGCTCCGCCCACCGGCCGCATCAGGAAGCCGGCCGCAAAAGCGCCGAACGCTGCGATCAATGACACCGACGGATTATCGGAGGGAAAAAACTGCACCGCGATGATGGAGGCAAAAAACCCATACACTCCAAAGTCGTACCATTCGAGCACATTGCCGATGATACCAGCGGTAATGGTGCGTTTTCTGGACCAGGTTTGTGTTGTTGTTGACATCCGGAAGTCCCTCGAAGATTACACGACTAGAATAAAAGCTCCTTATGGAAAAATCCACATAAAAAAGGGCCGGAGCGGAATGGCACTAAGTTATGCGTTTTCAACATTATAGTCACCGTCCTGAACCTTATCCCATTTTGAAAACCAACTTAGAAATTCATCGGCTTGCTCACCCCAAAATGCATCAGCATCTGTCACTTCAACCGGTCAATGCAACACATGCGTTAAATCTCTGTGCTGGAGCGACGACGTATCTCTTTAATGTGTTTCTCGGTACTATTATTCATAGTAAGACTCCTGTTTATAAATTTAACTTATTAGAAGTCTCTCTTAATATTTAGCTCAATGCTGTCTCATATGTTTTGACGGCCTATGAACGCCCTATAAAACGCCCTTTAAACGGACGAAAATGAATTAGATATGGCAACACATGGATAGGTAAGAAAACGCAAGTGTACATCAAGGTGTACATCAAATAAGGAGAGATAACGGATAGTGTTGCTATAGCTATCTATTAGAGAAGTAAATGGCGGTGGTTCCAGTCTCGAGCTATATGGTCTCAGTCTATAAATTCCCTGTTTTAGGGAATAATACAGGGAATATTTACTCTTTTTCCTTTCTAAAAACATGCAACTGCTCGAATACCGCCAAGCGGCGCCATTCTAGCATTTCACCTTTGCTAGTTGTCAAAAATTAACAGGGAATTATCAGGGAAAAGCTTAGTTGAATAATTTTATCACAAATAAAGTTTTGTCAAATATCTCTAAATTTTCAATGGGTTGCATAATTTCAACGGAGGGTCTTTAATAAAACTTAAATTGCATCTCGGTGGGACTGATTTGTATCAATCAGCAACTTTCCCTGGAGTGGTGTAATGACTAGTAAAGTAAAAATTGAATATGTCAGCATAGAGAAACTTTTACCTTATGCAAAAAATGCACGAGCACATAGTGCTAAACAGATAAAACAAATTACAAAAAGCATTCAGCAATTTAACTTTATCAATCCGGTTATTATTGATGAAAACTTTCAAATAATTGCAGGACATGGGCGGGTTCTGGCCGCTGAGCATATTAAGTTAACTCAAGTACCAACCATTCAGGTCACTCACCTAACTGAATCAGAAATTCGTGCCTATCGTCTTGCTGATAACAAACTGGCAGATAATTCAAACTGGGACAATGAGCTACTCAAAATAGAGCTCGAATACTTGACTAATATAGACATCGATATTGATGTCAACTTAACAGGTTTTGAAACAGCAGAAATTGATGTCCTGTTAAATACACCACTAGAAGAGGACCCCGAAGATCCTCCCCCTCTTCTACCTGAAGCCGAAGATATTGTTACACGACAGGGTGATCTTTGGCTCTGCGGTCCGCATAAAATAATTTGTGGTGATTGCCGCGACGAAAATACTCTCAATACACTCATGGGAAAATCAAAAGCAAGGATAATAATTACAGACCCACCATATAACGTACCAATCGACGGCCATGTTTGCGGTCTTGGAAAAATAAAACATAAGGATTTTGCAATGGCAAGCGGTGAAATGACTTCACCTGAATTTGCTCATTTCTTAAAACAATGCTTCGAAAAATTTGTTCAATTTTCAACAGATGGGTCGTTGCATTTTGTTTTTATGGACTGGCGTCATCTCCAAGAACTCCTGACTGCCGGTAATGATATATACGAAACATTTATTAATTTATGCATTTGGGTTAAAACCAACGCAGGAATGGGGAGTCTTTACCGCTCGCAGCACGAACTGATAGCTATATTTAAGAATGGATTAGCACCCCATATTAATAACATTGAACTAGGAAAATACGGTCGTTATAGAACAAATGTCTGGAGCTATCCTGGTGTTAATTCGTTTGGAAAAGAACGTGATGAGACACTCGCAATGCACCCAACCGTTAAACCAATTGCAATGATCGCAGACGCCATAATGGATGTTACAAATCACAATGATATTGTTTTGGATGGATTCGTTGGTTCAGGCACCACCCTGCTAGCAGCAGAACAAACGAATCGGCGTTGCTATGCTATTGAAATCGACCCCCGATATGTCGACGTCGCGTTAAATCGTTGGATGGCAGCAACGAGCAAGATGCCTGTCCATGCTAAATCGAATTTACCTTTTACTGAAATCGCAGAACAGCGACTCACACAAAAGACTTGTGAGGCGTAAAAGATGGCATCCGATGACGATAAGGTTGGTTACAAAAAACCTCCACAGAAAAATCAATTCAAGCCTGGCAAATCGGGCAATCCCAAGGGACGACCGAAAGGGTTGAAAAATCTTGCTACTGATCTCCAAGAGGAACTTGAACAAAAAATAGTAGTAACAGAAGGCAACAAACCTCAAGAAATCACCAAGCAACGCGCAATGATCAAAACATTATTCGCTAAAGCGATGAAGGGAGATATCCGCGCATCCAATGTCGTTATCAATTTAATCTTGGGGCTAGAACAAACTAAAAGTAATCAATCATCACCTGAAAAAATATCAGAAGATGACCAAGCGATTCTTGACGCTTTTCTTAAAAATGCTCTCTCAAGTAAAACAACAAATGGGGAGAATAATGATGAGTGATAAAAAAACTCTAAATGCAATTTTACGAAATGATCTCGGACTATTCATTCAAAAAATATTTCAAACTGTCTCGCAGGGTAGTGTTTATCTTCATAGCTGGCACATAGATGCTATCGCGTATGTGTTAACAGAATGCATGAATGGCAATATTCAACGTCTGGTAATTAATCTCCCTCCTCGTTATATGAAGTCCATATCAGTCTCAGTGGCATTTACTGCTTTTTTGTTAGGGCACAAACCAACTTCTAAGATAATTTGCGCAAGCTATACACAAGACTTATCAGAGAAACACGCCGCAGATACCCGAATGGCAATGGAATCTAATTGGTATCACGATGTCTTTCCGCATACATCTCTATCCGTTAAAAAAAATACGAAATCTGAATTTGTTACTAATCAAAATGGATTCCGTCTAGCAACTTCAGTGGGTGGCTCTCTAACTGGTCGAGGTGGGAATTTTATTATTATTGACGATCCTCATAAAGCCGATGAATTACTATCAGATACAAAACGCGAAAAGGTACTGAATTGGTTTGATCAAACCGCATCGACGCGGCTAGATGATAAGAAGAATGGCGCAATTATTGTTATTCAACAGCGACTCCATCAAGCTGATCTTGCTGGCTACTTATTAGACAAAAAACACTGGTATCACCTCAATCTTCCTGTAATTGCAGAAAAAGATGAAAAGATTCAAATTGGTCCTAATAAATTTCATCACAGAAAATGCGATGAAATATTGCACCCTGAACGAGAATCGATGAAAGAACTTGATCAACTCAAACTGGAAATGGGCGAATACGCATTTGCAGGTCAATATCAACAACGTCCTTCTCCAATAGGAGGTGGTATTGTCAAATGGTCGTGGTTTAAGACCTACTATAAACTGAAAAATAAAATGCACACTGCACATATCATTCAGAGTTGGGATGTCGCAACCACTGCAGAAAAATATAGTGACTACACTGTTTGTATTACAGCCTATGCGATGGATCACAATCTTTACATTGTTGATATTCATAGAGCTAAATATGAGTTCCCAAAACTTAGAGATTTAATCTTTAAAATGGCAAACAAATATAATGCAACTGATGTGATGATTGAAGCTGCTGGAGCAGGGCAACATCTCATACAGCAAATTCAAGAAGACATAAAATCCATGCAATATATACCCTTTTCCTTATCATGGTCTAAACCCAAGGAAGACAAAGCGACGAGGCTAATGGCTGAAGCATCTGAAATTGAGAGGGGAAGAGTTTTTCTGCCTAAATCAGCCAAATGGCTTGAGGTATTTCAAACAGAGTTGTTAAATTTCCCGAATGGTTTACATGATGACCAAGTGGATAGTCTCACGTTACTGCTTCAGTGGGATCGCGTGCGTTATCGTTATAAAAAATCTTCATCACCCTTCGTCATTTATTCCTGATAAATACGCCTTAATTGACTGGCTTTGCTGGCGACAGTATGGCTCCATGGAGTCTATGAAACATGAAGTTATCAAAAAGCCATTGTCATTAAATGATATTGAAACAAGCACTAAAATTAAACTACGTGAGTCATTCGAATCAACGTTTAATGTTCCACTGCAACATAACGTCAGTCTTGATTTTATTAAAGGCAATTTAGCCTGGGCGATTCAAGCAAAACAACAAAAACAAAATCCTAATGCCTTAAGACAAAAACTAATCAAAAAGGCTAACTGCGCCACACCTAAACATAAAACACTTTATCAAACGGGCACACGCCTTGTGCGTGAATGGCAAGAAGTAACCTATGAAGTCACCGTTATGGACAAGGGCTATCACTGGCAAGGGAAACAATACCGAAGCTTGACTGCCATAGCCTTTGATATCACAGGAACGAAATGGTCAGGACCGCGTTTCTTTGGATTAAATGATAAAGAATAAAAACCCAAATGAATAAACCAACGCCCTCTTTAAAACGATGCGCCATCTACACGCGTAAATCATCAGAAGAAGGATTAGAGCAATCGTTTAATTCTCTAGATGCACAACGGGAAGCCTGTGAGTCTTATATCAAAAGCCAACAACACGAAGGCTGGACAACATTAGCCACTCAATATAATGACGGTGGTTTTTCTGGTGGGAATACTGAACGCCCTGCCCTGAAAACATTAATCAATGATGTAAAACTTGGAAAAATTGATGTAGTAATCGTCTATAAGGTTGACCGTCTCAGTCGCTCGCTAGCGGACTTTGTCAAGATTATCGATTTATTTGATCAACATGACGTGTCTTTCGTCTCAGTGACACAACAATTTAACACCTCTAGTTCAATGGGCAGATTAACTCTCAATGTACTTCTTTCCTTTGCCCAATTTGAACGGGAAGTCACTAGCGAACGAATACGAGACAAAATTGCCGCCTCGAAAAAAAGAGGTATGTGGATGGGTGGTGTTGTGCCATTAGGCTATGACGTTATTGATAAGAAACTAGTGGTGAATAATGTTGAAGCCAAAATCGTAAAGCATATTTATGAACGCTATATAAAACTCGGCACTGTCAGAAAACTCAAAGAAGAGCTAGATGCTGAAGGTTATCTCAGTAAACAACGTAAGAAAGATCAATGTCGTGGTGGAGGCAAACCCTTTGGTCGAGGCGCACTGTATGCCTTACTCAAAAATCCACTTTATATAGGAAAGGTTGCACACCAAGGCAATCTATTTGAAGGTCAACACGCGGCTATTGTTGATACCTCATTATGGGATACAGCACAAACCTTATTAAATGAAAACAAACAAAATAATCAGACTAGAAACTCTGTGAAAGATCCCAGTTTTTTTTCAGGGATAATTTTTGATGATAACAACAACTCGATGAGTCCAGCACACACCCGTAAAGGCAACCGTCGTTATCGCTATTATGTATCTCAAGCAGTATTACAATATCGTGAAGCGGATGCAGGCAGTGTCATACGCATCTCTGCTAATAAGATTGAAGGTCCTGTCATTAAACGTCTGATGCAATGCCTACGAACACCAAATGAATTACTTAACGCTTTCAGTCATCTTAAATTAAGTGCAAAACAACAATCCACCCTAATCCTTAATTCAAAAAATGCTGCAACTAATTGGGATGTTCTATCTCCTGCAAATAAAATTTCTTGTTTGAAAATAATTACTCGAAAAATAATGGTTGGATGTAAAAGTATTGATATCACCCTCTCTCGTGCTGGAATGACTGAGTATTTAATAAATTCCAATTCTGACAACAAAACATCAAATGAGAATGTTGATGATGAATTTTTACTCTCTATTCCCACCAGACTCAAACATTGTAATAGTGAATCAAAACTTATTATTGGTGACAAATATGCCAGTGATAATAACCCCACTACAATATGTGCAATACAAAACGCACTTAAAAAAGCATTAAGTTGGAATCAGGCATTAACTACAGGAGAAGTTTCAAATATGGCACAACTGGCAAAACAAGAAAATGTCACGCAACGTTATATCGCCCATCTCATTAAGCTTGCCTTTCTCGCACCCGATATTATTGAAGCCATTATTAAAGGTGATATTCCTAAAAAACTAACATTGGGTCGTCTGAAGGAAGGATTTGCATATGACTGGGATGAACAACGCAAAGAACTTGAGTTTAATCATCAATAACTTATTGTTAAGACGCAATCACGTATTTAAAGCCTATTTTCTATGTTGTTATTTCGAATATTTTTTAAGCACTCCATTCACATTTATCGCCAACATTACAGACAAAAGGTTCATATTCTTTACAACCATTACTATGGTATTCTTCTATTTCTTTCTGGCGATAAAAAAATTAAAAATAACAATGAGACTTATAAATTAAATTCACGCTTTTAATTTATAGTCAGGAAACGATTTAAGATGAATCCATAAATGATAATTGAAGATGAAATTTCTTTGTTGGACGAAATACTCATGGAATGGAAGAAATGCATTGGAAGTGAGTATCAAGGTTATAGAAATCATGTCTATCGTATGATTCATTATTGCTTTGCTTTAAGGGGTTACGATGATGATGATCGGCAGAAAATAATTATTGCAGCTGCCTTTCATGATATCGGCATATGGATTGAGGATACGGTCGATTACATTCCGCCTTCAGTGCCTCCAGCTATGGAGTATTTAAAAAACAATAATCTAGAACCTTGGTCGGATGAGATAAAACTCATGATAACCGAGCATCATAAGATTCGAGAGTACACAGATCATAACTTCCCGCTTATTGAAATTTTCCGTAGAGGTGATTTAGTTGATTTTTCATTGGGGCTGTTCAAGTTTGGTATTCCTAAATCATATATAAAAGACGTTAAAGCAAAATTTCCTAACTCTGGATTTCATAAAAACCTGATGAAGAGAGCTACAAAATGGTTTTTTAAGTATCCATTAAACCCCGCTCCAATGATGAAATGGTAATACTTAATTTAGTCACTCTAACGAACATTTGCTGCTCCCTATTTCATGTTTAATCGGTTTAAGTGTTTGCTTGAATTAATATTAGATGCAATTTCTACTATTAGATGTAAAATTGCTGATTATTTCATATAAATCATAGATTTGTGCTTATGGAGATATCAACTCCGGCGTTACTTTTTCCCGCAATTTCATTACTTTTGCTTGCTTACTCAAATAGATTTATGAACCTCTCTGCTTTGATTCGAGATCTAAATAAAAATGTAACTACAAATAATAAAAATAAGATTAAACGTCAGATAATGAATCTAAAAAAACGTGTCAAACTTGTTATCGCGATGCAAATACTTGGTGTATTGAGCATCACCTTGTGTGTTATTGCCATGTTCTTCCTTTTTATAGATATGCTTCTCGTTGGAAAAATAATATTTTGTATCAGTTTAGTACTGATGCTTTTATCCTTGGTAATTTCTCTTTACGAATTGAAGATCTCTGAACAAGCCCTATGTATAGAACTAGAAGACTTTGAATCAAAATAACAATATTCAAATTAAAGATGAAACTTATGACTCAAATAACTATCCCATATTTATTAAAAGCTCTGTTCCAGATACGTATCGTATTAATTAAAGGGATAACATAAATGAATTACTTTTTAAAAACTCTAATATATATTTCATTCCTTTCAATTCCGGCGTTTGTTTTCTGTGAAGATAAAAAAATAAGTTCGGATGATAGTTTTGCTGAAGTAACACAACAGGAAATTAGCGCAACTGAAAAGGAAAAAGTAGAAGCCCATATAAAAAGAATTGAAGAAAAACTTAAAAGCGAGCCCAAAGTTGAGGGTTGGGTGCTTGTTGGTGATGCCAATATGCATTTAAAAAAATATGAAGCCGCTGCAAGAGCCTATCAAGAAGCGTACATATTAAGTGAGTATTCACGTGAAACGCGAAATAAATTAAAAAGGGCTCTGTATTTTGTAAATTCTGGAATCGAAGAGATAGAATAACCGTTTTACATTTAATCTTTCGTTTGACCTAGGCCAAGATAACTATAAATTAATTTTCCTAGACAACATATTAATTAGTCTTTCTAAATTAATGATCTACAAACCCTAAAAGATTCTCGATAATTGAATAAGATATTAATAAAGCATCCTTAATATAACAAATCAAGAACAGCACGACCCACCTTCCTGTATCGGTGGACATTTAACATCACCATACGAGCAAAAAACGCAACAATCACCTTGATTTGGTTTAAGCATTGTCTTGCAATTTTTACAATCATAGAAAAATTGGCATGAATTAGTAGGCATGATTTCTTTTTCTTTATGTCCGCATTTTGGACAGGTAATAGTCGACTCTAAAATCAATTCATCAGACATATTTCATTTTTTTCGTGGTGTTTTTATTTCGGATTAAACATGTCCTCTTAAAAAATATTACTTTAACTAGTGTTAACTTTATTTAGTACAGATACATAACAATTAATCTGTCTTTCTCAATACTCAGACAAAACATCACACAAATCGCATAGAGACAGTTCCCAAATCCTGATAACGCACCATGATGTTATCACCAGCTTCGACTGTTACCGCAGCGGTAATACCACCCGTCATGATGAATGTTCCGGCGGGAATATCTTCACCGCGTTCTGACAACATATTTGCCAACATGGCAACACTGGATGCTGGGTGTCCAATAACAGCCGCACCGGCACCAACTTCAACGACTTGTCCATTTTTCTCCATAACGACACCAGTAGAACGCATGTTAATATCTTCTGGGGGACATATTTTTCCACCAGTGACATAACCGGCTGAGGAAGTGTTATCAGCAATGACACTTTTCAGGTCAAAGCGAAAATTTTCATATCGGGAATCAATGATCTCAACTGCGGGTAAAACAAAATCTATAGCTGCCATCACTGAACCGATATGACATCCAGGACCTTTTAAACGTGTTTTTGTAACAACTGCAATTTCTGCTTCAACCTTAGGATGAATGAATTTTGAAATATCTATTTCTGCACCATCAGGATAACTACCATAATCGGTGATAAAACCACTGATGGGTGTTTCAACCCCCATTTGTTTCATCTTGGCGAACGAGGTCAACCCCATCTTCAGGCCAGCCACTTTATTGCCACGATTTAGTTTTCTCTGGCGAATGGTCTTTTGTATAGCATAGGCGTCATCCCAATCCATATCAGGATATTCATCGGTAATCTTGACTACAGCATTGCATTCAAGCTCCGCATTCTCTAAATACTCGGCCAATTTGTTTATTATGTTTTCGTTAAGCGTCATGCAGATGCTCCAGCTGCCTCACGTGACATATTCAATGCCACATCTTCAATCATATCTTCCTGACCACCAACCGTTTTAAGCTTGCCCATTTCCAGAAGGATATCGCTAGAACGTACACCATATTTTTCCCCCGCACGTTTAGCATGCAATAGGAATGACGAATAGACACCAGCGTAACCCAAAACCAGAGAGTCCCGATCAACACGTATGGGTTGATCCATCATTGGCGTCACAATGTCTTCAGCAATATCCATCATTTTAAAGATATCCACGCCTGTTTTAACGCCCATGCGATCCAGAACAGCAACGAAAACTTCTAATGGTGTATTCCCTGCGCCAGCTCCCAAACCCGCAACAGAACCATCAATACGATTTGCTCCTGCATCTATTGCGGCTAGGGAATTTGCCACTCCCAAAGCCAAATTATGATGCCCATGAAAACCTAATTCGGTTTCCGGCTTGATGGCTGAACGTATCGCTTTGACACTGGCAGTTACATCATCAGGTAGCATATAACCCGCAGAATCGGTGCAGTAAATACAGTTTGCACCATAACCTTCCATTTTCAGGGCTTGTTCAACCAGTTTTTCAGGGCTAGCCATGTGTGCCATCATCAAAAAACCAACTGTATCCATGCCCAGTTCTTTCGCCAAACCGATATGTTGCTCTGTGACGTCTGCTTCAGTGCAATGCGAGGCAACTCGTATCGTTGTCACGCCTAAATCGTGCACCATTCTTAAATGGTCAACGGTAGCAATACCCGGAATCAATAGAGCTGAAACCTTGGTGTTTTTTAATTTAGGAATCACCGCTGAAAGATATTCCTCATCGGTATGTGCCGGGAATCCATAGTTAACCGAAGCGCCGCCCAGACCATCGCCATGAGTTATTTCAATTAACGGCACACCCGCTTCATCCAAAGCAGTAGCTACTTCGATCATCTGATCGATTGAAATCTGATGGCGTTTCGCATGCATACCATCTCGTAAACACATATCGTGAACTGTTATTTCTCTACCTGCTATATCCATCATTATCTCCTGGAATAACCTTTATCTATTCTTGAATTATTTATTGATTAGGCCGCTTGTACTTTCTCAAGCACCAAAGTCCCATTGAGTATTTCCTCGGCAAACATTTCAGCTGTTCTCAAACCCGCTGCAGTCATAATATCGAGGTTGCCCGCATATTTTGGCAGATAATCCCCCAGACCTTCGACCTCCATAAAAACAGAGACTCGGTTACCGTCAAACACCGGGCCATTTTTCAATCGATAACCTGGGACGTACTTTTGTACTTCTGCCAGCATTTCGTGGATAGACTTTGTGATTGCTTCCTGATCAGGCGTGTCTTTGGTCAAGCAATGTACTGTGTCGCGCATCATTAGAGGCGGTTCTGCAGGGTTAAGAATAATAATTGCCTTGCCTTTCTTGGCGCCGCCCACTTTCTCAACGGCACCGGAAGTCGTACTGGTAAATTCATCAATATTTTTTCGCGTACCTGGTCCTGCTGAACGTGAGGACACTGTAGCAACAATCTCGCCGTATTCCACTTCCTGAACACGACTAATTGCTGCAACCATAGGAATCGTGGCCTGACCACCACAGGTCACCATATTGACATTCATTTCTTTCTTACCGACATGTTCTTGCATATTCACTGGTGGCACGCAATAAGGGCCAATGGCGGCAGGTGTCAAATCAATCATCATGGAGCCTTGTTCCTGAACCTTGCGATTATTTTCTTCATGCACATAAGCCGAAGTGGCATCGAAGCAAATTTGGATATTATCTTCCTGCATATGTTTCACTAATCCATCAATACCTTCGTGTGTGGTCTTCAATCCAGCTACTCTAGCTTTTTCTAATCCATCTGAATCCGGATCGATTCCAACCATCCACACCGGATTGATAAGTTCACTACGCAGGGCCTTGGCCATTAAATCCGTGCCAATGTTTCCTGATCCAATTAATGCTGCATTTACTTTCATGTTTCTTCTCCGAATTAAACGAACCGCACTGCGGCTGTTCCTATTCCACCAATGATTAAACTCATATTGTCGCCAGGTTTTATTGGCTCTAGTGGTACCAGTGAGCCAGATAAAATAACCTCGCCTGCTTTTAAAGGAATACCAAACTCTCCCAGGGTATTCGCCAACCAGGTTACACAATTGATTGGTGAACCCAGTGCTGCTGCACCGGCACCTGTTGAAACAACTTCACCATTTTTTTCGAGCACCATGCCGCAGGTTGTCAGATCGACCTTTCGTGGATCCACTGCCTGATCGCCGAGCACGAATAAACCACAGGAAGCATTATCAGCAATGGTGTCCTGAATCTTGATTTTCCAGTCCTTTATCCTTGAATCAACGATTTCATAACAAGGCATAACAAAGTCTGTGGCTCTAAGTACATCTGCATTTGTGACGCCGGGCCCTATCAAATCTTTTTTTAAGATAAAGGCGATTTCACCTTCTGCTTTGGGTTGAATCAATTCACTACTGATGGGCATGTCTTCACCGTTTGCACAGATCATTCGGTCAGTGAGATATCCAAAATCTGGTTGGTGTACGTTCAACATATTCTGCACAGCTGCACTGGTGACACCAATTTTTTTACCAATAATCGTTTCACCATCGGCCTGCCTGCGATCAACCAGATGTAACGAAATATGATAGGCATCCTCTATGGTGATATCTGGCTCTCTGTCCGTTAGTGGTTCGACCATGGTGCGATTACGTAACGCGTCATAGAGTTCGTCGCCCAAAGTTTTAATTTTTGCTTTATCCATCATGTTTAAAATTTTGCCCTGATGTTTTTATTAAGATTATTATTTTATAGCTTGATACACACATTCTTCAATTCGGTATAAAACTCCAATGAGTGTACACCACCTTCACGACCAATACCGGAGCCTTTCATGCCGCCGAATGGCGTACGTAAATCACGTAGAAACCAACTATTAACCCAAACAATACCACTGTCTATTTGAGCTGCTACACGATGTGCTCGCGAGATATTTTCTGTCCATACGGATGAGGCCAAACCATACTCTGTATCATTCGCCAATTGAATGGCTTCTTCTTCTGTATCAAAAGGACGTATATGGCAACAGGGTCCGAATATTTCTTCTCGTATGACTGTTGCATCATCAGCCAGGCCAGTCCAGATCGTTGGCTCAACCCATGCACCCCCTTTTAAATCTTCCGGCATATCAGGAACACCACCACCGGTAACCACTGTTGCACCCTCTTCTGCTGCATTTTTGTAGTAGGACAGAACTTTTTCCTGATGTGTTTTGCTGACCAATGGGCCCATGTTGCTGTCTTTATCCTCAGGAACCCCTACCTTGAGTCCTTCTGCAGATTGTTTCAAACGTTCTACAAATTCATCAAAGATAGAGCGTTCGACAAATACGCGTTCGGTACCAAGACAAACCTGGCCACAATTGGCAAATACGGAACGTGTCGTACCTTCTATTGCTTTATCCATATCGCAATCGGCAAAAACCACGGCCGGATTTTTACCACCCAGTTCCAGAGAAATATCACGCACACCAACAGCTGCTGCTTGCATGATGGCAGTCCCCGTTAGGGTTTCCCCTGTGAAGGTAATGGCATCAACATCAGCATGTTGTGTTAAATAAGCACCAGCAGAATCAGGACCAAAGCCATGTACAACATTGAACACGCCTTTAGGGATACCCGCATCATTCATGACTTCTCCCAGTAATGCTGTTGTGGTGGGGGTTTCTTCAGAAGGTTTCACGATAACGGTATTACCGCAGGCCAAAGCAGGGCCAACTTTCCAGGTCATTAATAATAATGGCAAATTCCATGGGCTAATGACGGCGATTACGCCTTTTGGGGCACGTAATGCATAGTTAATCGCGCCAGTGCCATCGGGTGTGGGCATGGTGAATAATTCTGTTCCTTCGTTTTTGATGGTATCGGCAAAGACTTTGAAGTTTGCAGCACCTCGAGGGATATCAATATGTCGTGCCAATGAATAGGGTTTGCCAGTATCGGCACATTCAGCCTCAAGGAATTCATCAAAGCGCGCGTTGATACCGTCGGCGACTTTATACAATAAATTTACCCGTTCATTAACATCCATGCTCCCCCATTCACTCTGTAACGCGGCACGAGCAGAAGATACGGCCTGATTGACTTCATCCATACCGCCTTCGTGAACTGTTGCGATCTGTTTGCCATTGATGGGATTGATGTTTTCAAATGTTTTGCCGTTTGATGAACCAACAAATTCACCATTGATAAAATGTTTTATTTCTTTCATGAGATAGTTTTTTAACGATTGTGATTATTGTTTTATAAATTTTTATGATTATTTCAAGCCAATAGCGGCCAGGCCTGCCGCCGCACATTCCGCATCTTCTTCTTCCGATGCACCAGAAACACCGATTGCCCCGATAACCATATCTTCAACGATAATTGGAAGACCGCCACCAAACATCATCATGCGATCAACACCTAGCAAACCATCTTTAACGGCCTGTGAGAATGAGTCCAAAACAGTAGACCAGTCAGCCGTCGAGAAGCCAAAACTGACCGCGGTATAAGCCTTATCTTTTGCAATATCTATCGAATGAAATGGTGCGCCAGGCATTCTCAAAGATGCCGCAAGGTGTCCACCTTGGTCGACAACAGCAACATTAACCTTAACGCCAATTGATTCCGCATGTCTAACCGCTGCGACCACGGCATCATTGCCTGCCTGCCAGCAGATGTTCTTTTGCATTACTGCTATTTCCAATTCAATCTACCTTATTTAATCAGCCGAACATAACGACTAAAAATATCAAGTGTATAGACTTGCAGGATTCATGCCTTGCTCCTATCTATTTGTTTTAATTAAATTTATTGTTATTTTTATCAAAATAATACTGCCTGAATTTGATCATATGATAAAGCAGGAAGTGGGAGCGTTTATAAGCTCCAGTCTCATAGTTATTTATATAGTGAATTGAAAGCGACTTCATTTAGAATGGCTTGATGTCACTCGACCTCGAATTTGTCAGAAAACAATTTCCAGCATTCAATAATGATGAAACTTCGTCGTGGATTTTTATGGAGAACGCAGGAGGCAGTTACGTCCCTGAATCAGTCATAAATAAGCTAAATCATTTTATGATTCACACCAAGGTTCAGCCCTATGGACTTTATCAGCCATCAATTGATGCCACTCAAGCCATAGAGAAAAGCACCTGTCTAATGGCCGAAATGATAAACGCAACTCATAGTGAAGTAGTGATAGGTCACTGTACAACCATGAATCTTGTCATGCTTTCTCTCGCGCTCAAATCATGGTTTATGCCAAGCGATGAAATCATCGTTACCAATCAGGATCATGAATCTAATATCAGTCCCTGGCGACGATTAGCTGAATCAGGTCAGAAAATTATCGAGTGGAAAATGAATTCAAACAATGCAGAACTCGACATTGCCCATCTTGAGTCATTACTTTCAAACAAAACAAAACTTGTTTGCATGACGCACAGCTCAAATATTGTTGCTTCTGTGAATGATATTAAAAAAATTGCAGATTTGGTTCATGCCAATGGTGCCCTGTTACTGGTCGATGGTGTTTCATATGCACCACACCACAGCATTAATGTGAAAGATCTCAATGTAGATTTTTATGTTCTAAGTCTCTACAAGACCTTCGGCCCACATCTTGGCTTATTGTATGTTGATAAAAAACATCATGACAAACTGACAAATCAATCGTTAGAGTTCATGCCAAAACAATACGAGAAAATTACCACTCCAGGCTCGCCCAATTATCTACGAATTGCATTAAACCCTGGTGGTGTTAACCATGAGGAAGCGGCATGTCTCTCAGGGCTGACCGATTATTACCGACTGCTCCATGGGCATCATTTCACAAAGAACAAAGAATCTGTATTTGCAGTTGTTGAGGACGTTTTTAAATTGATAGCAGATCATCAAGCGAAACTATCTAAAATATTTATTGAATATATCAATGAAAATAATGCAATTAAGTTGATCGGAAAAAATGAGTCGGACACTAATTTACGTTCCCCTACCTTTGCATTTACTTTGAAAAACAAGCTTTCCTGTCAAGATGTTGTTAAAGCTTTAGCAAAAAGAAACATAGCTGCTCAAGCGGGAAGTTTTTATGCGTGGCGTTGTCTTGAGGCGCTAGGCATAAACCCATATGAAGGTTTAGCCCGTGTTAGTTTTGCGCATTACAACACTGAAAATGAAGTCCATTTACTGTGCCAAAGTCTAAATGAGATTTTATGAATAAATATAAATTTTATGTTTTGATTTGTCTGTCCTTAGTATCTATTGAATTATCAGCTGCTGTCACTTATGACAATGTCATTCATCATCAAGTATTTTTATGGTTAAACAAAGATGTTAATAATGACGTGATTGACAATATTATTAGCGAAACAAAAAAATTAAATACCATTCCAGGGATTCTATATTTAAGTGTTGGTTCGGTGATTTCAAGTGAAAGAGATATTGTCGATGATAGTTATCATATTGGTATTCATATGACATTTAAATCTGTAGCTGACATGAAAACCTATTTACAACACCCATATCATCAGGAATATTTACGTGTTTACGTCAAACCAGTATTGGAAAAGATACGTGTTTACGATTTCTCAGAAACTATTCCATGAATTCTAAAAATTTACCCGTTATATTTTTATCGCATGGTTCACCAACAATTGCCATTGAACCAGATAATCCCACAGTTAAATTCTGGCAAGAAATTACAAAATCTATTCGCAAACCAAAATTAATACTCATCATGTCAGCTCACTGGGAAACGGCTGAACCTACTATCACATCTAACCCACAACCAGAAACGATTCATGATTTCCATGGTTTTCCTGAGAGCATGTATACAATCAATTACCCGGCAACTGGTGCCACAGAGTTCGCAAAAAAATTAGGTGCCGAATTGAATCTAGACATTGATCCTACACGAGGTCTGGATCATGGTTCCTGGGTTCCCTTGCGTAGTATGTATCCTGATGCTGATATTCCCATCATACAATTATCAATTTGTCCGTCTAAAACTTTCAAATGGCACCTGGATTTTGGCAAGCAGTTTTCAGAACTATCTAAACAAAATGTACTTATCATTGCTAGTGGTGGTATCTCTCACAATATCCGCTCACTACGTTGGCATGAACCTGATGCTGTTGAATTATGGACTGAAGAATTTCTGGAAGATATCCATCAAAAGTTGATGGCAGAAGATTTTACTAATTTATGCAACCCTGAAAGTCTGGCTCATGGAAAATTAGGAATACCCACACCTGATCACTATCTTCCATTCCTGTTTGCAATTGGGGCTGGTCTCGGAAGGAAGAAACAACGATTATTCAACAAGATTAATTATGGAACTCTGGGAATGCAATGTTATTCATTTGGCCGTGAATAAATTTGGAACTGATAATATCAAACTGCTTGTTTGAGCATGCGTTTCAATGATTTTATATTTTCACTCACTCTTTGCAGCCAGGGATTAATTACCAGTGCTTGTTCAAATGAAGTCAGTGCAAGTTGCCACTTATCAAGCTTCATGTAACAGAGTCCTCTTCCGGTAATTGCGCCAAAATGTCTTGGTTCCAGCTTCAACGTTTCGATAATATCTTCAAGTGATGCCTGATAATTTCCCGCCTGATAATAAACCGTTGCCCGCTTGTTCCACCCTTCCGCGAAATCCGGTGCTATTTCTATCACCTTATTGAAATCTTTCAGGGCTGCTTGAAAGTCACCACGATTCATTGCAGATTCACCATGACGAAACAATTCGCTAACCTCCTGGTTATCGAGTCTGGACCATATATTCCAAATATCTTCAGATATTAATTGAGCCATCCCTCCATTTTTCGTAGTTGTTAATCGAGAAAACAAACCATCCAGACGTAAATCATATTGATCAGCTTGAACTACAACTGACATACTCAGAAAAATTGAAATAATAAATATAAGATATAATTTCTTCATAATACCAATATCGGCTCTATGAACATTCCATTAAATTGCATAATCTAATGCACTACAAAAAAATATTACCTGAATACCATTATAATTAATATGATTTTCACTAAGCGCACATTTAAATTTCTTTCGGAGTTATCAAAAAATAATCAGCGTGATTGGTTCAATGATAACAAACAACGTTATGAAGATGACGTCCGTTCTCCGGCATTGGAATTTATCAATGAAATCCAACCAGTACTAAGATCAATATCTCCACACTTTCGTGCTGTTTCCAAAAAATCCGGTGGTTCACTGATGCGTATATATCGTGACATGCGTTTCAGTAAAGACAAAACACCGTATAAAACTAATATTGGTATTCAATTCAGACACGAAGCTGGAAAAGATGTCCATGCACCGGGTTTTTATCTGCATATTGATCCGGAATCTGTTTTCTTGATTGCAGGTATGTGGCGACCTGACAACAAGATTTTAAAAGTCCTTCGTGAAATGCTTGCTGATAATCCAAACGCATGGAAGGCGGCATTAAATAATAAGGAGTTTAAAAAATATTTTTATCTTACCGGCGAATCGTTAAAACTTCCTCCAAGAGGTTATGACAAAGATCACCCCCTAATTATAGATTTAAAACGTAAAGACTTTATCGCAAGACATGATCTTATTAGAGAAGACATTTACAAAAATAACTTTGCTGACAAGCTAATCGAAACATACTCCACGTCAACACCCTTCATGAGTTATTTATGTATTGCGTTGAATTTACCTTTTTAATTAAAATCGTTTCGAGAAATTAATGTCGACTGTATTTTGTGATATCTCAGCTTTTGCCTTGCCTAATGGTGTTGATGCATTTATTAGCTCATTTTCAAATGCATGCATATAAGCGAAAGATATTTCCGTGTTAGAACTGGGACGATAACTCACGCCGAAAGTTAGGTGATCTTGTGGAACAGCGGGAGTAATAAGATTCATTAATGTTGATTCTCGTGGTATTTGTTTCTCTCCGTGGTTATATCCTGTTCGAAATGTCCAAGACTTATTGACTTCATATTTTAATCCCGCCTTAAATGCCCAGATACTACGCCAACCAAAACCGATACTATTACTTCCGCCAAGGCGTCTATTTGTGTTAATAGTGCCTCCTAACTCCGCTGCAGTAACAATGGGGTTTGAAAGTGCATCAATATCACCATATTGAATCCGGTTAGCATCCAAGGCCAAATCCAATTTATCGGTTAGATTAAAGGCAATACCAAAACCAAAATTAGAAGGAATATCAAATTCACCGCCATTAGCAAACAAGCCATCATATTTCTTAAATTTCGTCATATAAACTTTACTAGCATAGGCTGCACCGAATCTCACTCTAGGGTGGATCTGATACAACCACCCTACTCTAAACCCTAAACCAAAACTCCAATCACTACCCCTGCTCGTAAGACTACCTGATGCAGATGACAATGGGATAAATGCCTCTAGACCTCGAGAACTGAATTTCTGTGTGGCAATTAATGGCGCTATTCCAAATGTATGTTGCTCGTTAATTTTATAAGTTAAACTTGGAGCCAGTATAATTTGACTGAAATCAACCCCAAGTTTTGCACCTGTGGGAGGAGCAGCACCATTGATACGTCGTGATGATTCTACAATCAGTGCTTTTCCATAACTCGTATTTATTCCACCATTACCATACAAACTCACGCCAAATGTCATACGGTCATTTAAGGATTTATTGTAACTAAAGTTTGGAACTAAAAATAAATCACGATTGCTTTTATCACTAACAACCTGAGAACATGCCCCAACACCTCGACAGTCTATTTCTGCTTCACGCGGCGTGTTAATAAATCGCATTCCTGCATCCCAACCCGGTTCGACAAAAGCCATTCCTGCTGGATTAGTTGCTGCAGCTAAACCATCGTGAGGATGAGCTATGGATGCACCGCCCATTGCTATAGACTTGGAACCATAACCGATTGCAAAATAGCCATTTGTTGCCATGCAATTTATGCTATTGAATATTAAAAAGACCAGGGTGATTATTCTTAACATATGCAATTTTCCAATTTTAATATTTATTATCACAAATTTAATTTATCAGCGATGAAATCTGCATCCTTATCACCACGACCGGAAAGATTAACCAAAATGGATTCATCAGCGGACATATTTTTTGCTTCTTGCATTGCGTAGGCAACGGCATGAGCACTTTCCAATGCAGGAATAATCCCTTCTGTCCTGGAAAGCGTCATGAAAGCATCGACACAGGCATCATCATCGACAGAGGTATATTCAACTCTGCCTAAATCTTTTAATAAACAATGTTGCGGGCCTACACCTGGATAATCCAAACCTGACGCGATGGAGTAAACAGGCAATGGGTTACCATCATCATCTTCCAGATTGTAGCACTTGTATCCATGTAAGCCGCCTTTCTTGCCTTTTGTCATGGTTGCAGCATGCTCTTCAGTATCCAGTCCCTTACCTGCTGGTTCAACTCCTACAATTCTGACAGAGTCATCATCAAGAAATGCGGTAAATAATCCTATCGCATTAGATCCACCACCAATACAAGCAGTGATGACATCCGGTAATTTACCCTGCGCATCCAGAAATTGTTGTCTGGCTTCTGTGCCGACAATAGTTTGAAAATCACGCACCATCATCGGGAAGGGATGTGGTCCAACGACAGATCCAATAGCATATAAATAATTGACCGGATCTTTAACGTATTCCTCAAAAGCACTATCAACTGCATCTTTAAGTGTTTTCGTTCCTCTTGAGACCGAGACAATATCGCAACCAAGAATTTTCATTTTAGTCACATTGGGATGTTCTTTTTCTATATCAATTTCGCCCATGTGTATTTCACATTTAATATCTACTAGCGCACACGCAGTTGCCAGTGCGACACCGTGTTGACCGGCACCAGTTTCAGCCAGCACTTTGGTTTTACCCATGTGTTTTGCCAGCAAAGCTTCACCCAGGCAATGATTGATTTTATGTGCGCCTGTATGATTTAAATCTTCTCTTTTTAAGAAAATTTTTGCCCCACCCTGTTTTGCAGTTAACCGTTTTGCAAAGAAGATTGGACTAGGTCTGCCTACGTAATGTTTGTATAAGTCATTTAGTTCATTTTTGAAGGCATCTGTTTGACTGATCTCAAGATAAGCATCCTTGATTTCGTTCATAATGGATGCGAGTTCTGGCGGGATAATTTGACCACCGTATTCTCCGAAAAAGCCATTTTCATCCGGCATCTTTCTTTCGTTATATTTCATTATTGTTTGTCTCATTATCAAGATTGGAATTTTTTAAATGTTGATGATACTCATCGATGGACCATTTCGGGTATCCACTGAATTTCTTTCCGGGAATATCCGGTTTGAACCAGGGTACTTGATCATCGAGAAATATCTGTTGGTATTCTGGCGGCTTTGGTAATGCTGTATCAATACTTGCTGCGTTTGGCCAAATGCCATCGGGCCATCGATGATCAGTAATATAAAGTGGTGAGCCACATTTGGAACAAAAGTGTCGTTCACAATCTTTTGCGCTATATGTTTTTATATAATCCTTTCCGTTAATAATTTTTAGATTATCCAGATCACCCTTAATATTTACCCCAAAGGGTGCACCATTGGTTTTTCTACAAATACTGCAATAGCAAATCATATAAGGATAATATAGATCTGTTTCCAGTTCATACCGGATTTTTTGACATTGACAGGAAGCTTTCAACAGCATTGATTAATCTTCTTCCCAGCTCTAATTACTGGAAATAACAAGATTGTTAAACCACTTATTTTTATCTTTTTCATTCACCAGTCTTTGTCTATCAATAGTCCAATATCCATTTATCTTAATTAGAATATATATTTCATATTCATCAGCGCCGGATTTATTTAAAAACTTGTCGCGAGAGCTGAGGATGTTTGGAACAGATGCTTTATCTCCTTCTATCATAGCTTCATAGACTTTGTAGCCGTTGACTTTAACCTCGGCATATTTATATATTTGTTTTTGTTCTACTGACCAATTAAATGCATCAGCCCCACGCGTCATCTCATCAGTTAAATATAAATGTGCTTCAGGAAAATCATAATTTTTTATTGCGCGAAGATAATGAGCAACAACTTGTTCAGGTGTGTCCGGATAGGAATCCCCTCCACCCATCAGCAATGGAAGGATAATGAGCAACCATAATCTTAATTTCATATCACGTGCACCTACATTATAATGTTATAACAAAACCAACATATTGCGACCTTGTACAGAACGCTCTGGATAATCAATATTTCGTTCCAGCAAGGTTAATCTTTTAGAAGCATCTCTATGCAAGACGTCTTCCCGTGTATAAAAAAAGTGATCCACCTCGTAAGCGCGCCGGGCTCTTGAGACAAAACAATTACTTCTTGCATAAATTTTATCTTCGTCGTCAGTATAAAAGGCTTCAATATTTGAAATCATCCGGCAGTATTTCTCAGGTGGGTCGACACGCCAATGTTGTGGGTCATAAAACTGATTTACCCGCACACCAAGCTGTTGATAATTATCACAGTACAAATACACCTTATCTTCGTGTTTATATCTTCGTTCTTTTCTACTCCGAAGTTGAGTCGTTGTAACGACATAACTGATGTCTGGAGATACCATTTCTTCATGCCACTCACGCAATTTTTCCGTGTCGAGTAATCTGGCTTCACGATGCAAAAAACGTTCGACTTCCTTGAGAACATCATCACAAACATATGCTTCGTAATTTTTTTTGTCTTGTTCACTCCCCATTATTTTTTGTTCCTTTACTATTTATATTAAAGCTTGATAAATAATACGTTATTTATTACCAGTGAGATCAGTGATCCAGTTACTACTACGATCATTCACTTCCTGCCAACTATCGGAATTAATCAAGTCGTTATAAAAACGATAATAACCACGGTAAGATGTTTCACCAATAGCCGACTCACCGATCACACCCGGGTAATCCGGATCCTGATAATCACCACCGAGACCCATTTGTGAATTTAGTTTAAGTTTGCGTGTTACTGTGCCTGATGCCATATGGGTTTCCGATTCCATATTGTCATTGTCTTCAGATTCCCAGTAACCTGCTATGCCAAATGTTCGTTGCACAGATTTTGATATTTTATCTTTTAATTCCGCAGGCATGTCTTTTTCAACCATAGCCCAGGTAAAGACCTCTGTTTTTGTCGGGCTATGAGGTTGCCAAACCTTGAATACTGCAGAGCCGGTAAGAAAACTATTGTTAGGAAATATCGTCCCATTTAAATGAGACTTATATAGACGGCCTCTTTTTTCTCCCAGTTTTTTCTCTATTTCAGCATGTTTAGCCATTCCCCATGCCATCATTTCTTCAATCATCTCGGCACCATGAACACCGGCATATGCATCAAATAAGACACCAAGGCCGTGTCCATTTTTAGTCGTGATCTGAAGCCCCGCCCCTTCGGGTGGTAATTGAGTATTCCCAGCCAATGGCGCAAAGACTGATTGTCCCGATCTCAATGCTGATGTGTGCGTCCAACCGACATGATAAGCATCACCGACAAAATTCTCAGAAGGGACTTTCCAGTTTGCATGAATAAAACAACGAGCTGGAGGACCAATCAATTCCATGCCGCCACTTTCCTCCATCCAGATATCTAAATACCATGCGAAATCTCCAAGATACTTTTTAAAATCCGGGGCATCAGCATCAAGGCAGCCATAAACGAAGCCATGATAACTTTCGATACAGGGTACTTCGTAGAGACCGTGACTACATTTATCCAGACGATTTTTATAAACAGCTTCTTCAAATGGCACAGATTGAAGCGAGCCGTCCGCACCATAACTCCAGCCATGATAATTACAGACAAAGCCGCGGGTATTCCCTGCTTCTGTCGCGCAGATGCGTGCGCCACGATGTCGACAAACATTAAGGAATGCTTTGATTGAATTATCTTTCTGACGAACGACGATCACTTCATCAAGACCCATTCGTGTTGTAACGTAATCACCGTAATCAGGAATAGCGCATTCGTGTGTTAAAAAAAGCCAACAACGCCCAAATACTCTCTCCATCTCCGACTCAAATATTTCCTTATCGTTATGTAT
The DNA here is from genome assembly GCA_012960105.1 of Thiotrichaceae bacterium. Lineage (GTDB taxonomy): Bacteria > Pseudomonadota > Gammaproteobacteria > Eutrophobiales > Eutrophobiaceae > UBA7359. Next base: position 25,509 of record DUBV01000053.1, read on the forward strand.
AAGGTGGCTTTGATATCCTTTTTTGATATCTATAATTTCATTCTCCTTGCTGGTTTGATTATCCTCCATTCCTAATCCTCTGTAGTATTCTGTATTTAATCGGATAGCCTTATTACCAATGAGTTTACATTAATTTTTGCGCAAAATTAATGTATTTAAGATGTTACTTCTATATGATATTGAGCATTATGAAACAATATTCGTGATGTTATTTCATTGCTGTCCCGTTAACATAACAGTTGATTTCTTAAACAATTGTTATTCAAAGTAAAGCAAAGATGTTAAGGACAATAAACATAACATCACAACGTCATACCCGCGCAGGCGGGTATCCAGTAAGTCATTGATTAGCATGATGGCATAATCTACTGGGTTCCCGCCTGCGCGGGAACGACGGGTTAACGGGACAGCAGTGATGTTATTTATATATTAATTTCAATGAGTTAAACAGAGGGCATATTAATGGGCTGGTTAAAGGATCAAGTGGTTTTAATCACAGGTGGTGCTTCAGGTATTGGTTTGGCAGTCGTTGAACGTTTCGTAGCTGAAGGGGCAAAGGTCGGCGTTATGGACAGGACGGCAGATGCCGTTAAATCCATTGAAAAAAAACTGGGCGACAAGGTTGTTGGTGTTAGCGGAGATGTGAGATCACTGGCAGATAATGAAGCTGCCGTTAAAAAAACGGTAGAGGCATTTGGAAAACTTGATGTCTTTATTGGTAACGCGGGTATATGGGATTATATGGTGCCATTGATGGAGCAAGAACATGACAACCTTGAGTCCATTTGTGATGAAATATTTTCCATCAATGTTAAAGGCTGTTTATTGGGTGCGCGTGCAGCCATGGATGAACTCAAAAAAACCAATGGCAGTTTGATCTTTACTGTGTCGAGTTCTGGATTCTATACAGGCGGCGGCGGCCCCATCTATGTCGCATCAAAACATGCGGTGGTCGGTATGATTAAACAGTTGGCATACGAAATGGCACCTGATGTTCGGGTCAATGGTGTTGCACCCGGCGGCACTATAACGAACCTTGGCGGAAGCGCTTCGGCTGGTCATGGAGACTCAAAGTTATCGGATATTCCGGATGTTGATAAGCTCATTGAAGGTATGACACCAATGGGATTTGCCTCTGTACCTGAAGACCATACCGGGCTTTATACTCTATTGGCATCAAGAGAGAACTCAAGATATCTGACCGGGACTATTATTAATAGTGATGGAGGAATTGGTTTTGGTAAGCGCCCTGGGCAATAACCAGACTGTAGTTAGTTAGACTTCCAGTTATGCCATTATCAATTATTGGTGCCGGTTTTGGTCGTACTGGTACCCTTTCGTTAAAACATGCCCTGGAACAGTTGGGATATGCCCCTTGTTATCATATGCATGAAGTATCAAAGAAACCTGAGCACATAGCGCTATGGCAAGCATTAACAAATGGTGAAAAAATAAATTGGGATAAGCTGTTCGATACATATCAAGCCGCTGTCGATTGGCCAGTCGCATCTTTCTGGCAACAACTAGCAAAGAATTATCCGCAAGCGAAAATCATACTGACAATCAGAGATGTGGATGAATGGTATGAAAGCATACACAACACAATTTATTATGTCCTCTCGCAGCCCGTTAGCAAAGATAATCCAATAAAACGAGAACAGGGACTTATGACCAGACAGTTAATTCTTGAAAATACGTTTCATGGAAACCTAGGTAATAAGGAAAAGGCGATTCAAATATATGAACAGCATAATGAGAAAGTAAGACAAACGATTCCAGCAGATAGACTCCTGGTTTACAATGTCACAGAAGGATGGGAGCCATTATGTCACTTCCTTGACTGTTCTATGCCTGATAAAGCATTCCCAAACACCAACAGTACCGCAGATTTCAAAAACAATTTAAAAACAAAATAAACGATAAACAAAAGACCGTTATTATTTATGACTCTTATTGATTATCAACCATAATCATTTTATGAATGAGGCCTTGAATATCGGTATTAATCTTATTATCAAGTAAGACAGCTACTCGATTAATCGTCGCGACAACAGAAGAATTCATGCTATGTGCGTAGTAGGCATCAAGTGGATAGACGACTGATTTATCTTCAGGCGCGCGATGATAACTTAATTGGCTGATCCCGAAAATGCCTAGTCCTGCGGCCTCAGCATGCGCCATTAAACGGCTTGCTCTATCCTCTGTAATACTACCAATAAACTCGATCATTAAAGGCGGTGTAACGGCGCCCTTGCCCGGGACAGACTCACGCCAACGAACAGCACCCAACACACCGTCTACCGTTAATAAACTATTAAATAAAACAGGAACAGCCATATTGTTTCCCCTCGTCTACGATGATATTTATTTTAAAATTAGATAGGCACTTGATCATCATTGATCATACATACCCATAGCGCCTTCTTGCAGGTTAATTACTACAGATTTAGTTATCGTATAATGATTAAGTACATCAAAACAAAACTCCCTGCCGAAACCACTTTGCTTATATCCACCTAAAGGCATTGCTGATTTAAGATTGTAGTAACGGTTAATCCAAACCGTTCCTGTTTGCATAGATCGAGATATTTTATGTGCTCGTGCCAAATTGGTCGTCCAGACACCACCCGCCAGACCATAATTACTTTCATTGGCAAGACGCATAACATCATCATCCTCTTTCCACGGTATGACGCAGGTAACCGGGCCAAATATTTCTTCCTGAGCAATACGCATATCGTTGGTAACGTTGGTGAAGATAGTAGGTTGAATAAAATTTCCGTCATCCAGTCCCACGCCTGAGGCTCGTTGACCACCTGTCAAGATACTTGCACCTTCCTCTGCTCCAAGCTCAAGATAACTACAGACTTTATCTCTTTGCATCACAGAAGCCTGCGGCCCCATTTGGGTTGCAATATCAGAGGGGTCACCTAGTCGAATATTTTCCAGAGCAGTTTTAAATTTTTCAAGAAACTCATCTTGAATAGTTTCATGTAAAAACAACCTTGAACCCGCTAAACATACTTCACCTTTATTTAACACGGTGGACATGGTTGCACCCTCAACTGCAGCATCAATATCAGCATCATCACAAACGATTTGTGCTGATTTACCACCCAGCTCCAGAGTTTGCGGGATAATGTTTTTGGATGCGTATTGCATTACTTTCTGTGCCGTAGGAATGGATCCAGTAAAGGCAACCTTTCGAACATCTGGATGAGTAATTAATGTTTCACCGACATCAGGACCATAACCGCTAATGATATTAACCACTCCAGGGGGAATAATGTCAGACATCTCACGGAAGAACTCCATCACCGATAGACAAACCGTCTCTGCCGGTTTCATCACGATGGTATTACCTGCCGCTAATGCCGGTGCTATTTTGCACGCCATCATGATCATCGGCACATTCCAGGGAATTATTTGTGCACAAACACCAATCGGCTCTCTATGCACCAGGCCAATCGCATCTGGATAATCAAATGATTGGCCGTGTAAATGAAATGCAGCACCAGCAAATAATTCAAATTGATTGATCGCCTGGGGAATATCGAAATGTAAAGATTCACGTAAAGGTTTTCCATTATTCAGTGTTTCCAACATGGCATAATCATTTAACCTTACCTTCAGTCGGCGTGCTATCTCAAAAAGTATCTCCTGTCGTTGATTAGGAGATGATTGCGACCATTCAGGAAAGGCATTAGAGGCAGCGTCTACAGCCGCATTAACGTCTTTAGAATTTCCTGCGGCAATCTGTGAGAGTTTTTCTCCATTGAATGGGTTTAATAGATCGATTGTTTTACCGCTGTCTCCTGCTACCCATGCACCATTGATAAGATGGCCGTATTCTTTTTGATGTAGAGCACCATTAGGATTATTTGACATAATATTACCTTGTTAAATATAAATTAGTTAAAAGAGATTTCTATATATTCACTATTAAATAACAATTATTACAAAAAACCATTTCCTGCAGCTAAATTCCCGGTCATTTTCATTGCAGTAAGAATCATCTCATGACTAGCTATTCCCTTACCTACAATATCGTATGCTGTTCCATGTGCTACTGACATATGCAGGTAAGGAGGTCCAACCATCAATGCACAATTACCAACAAACCCCCATGTTTTAATAGCAATATGACCTTGATCATGAAACATTGCCAGTACTGCATCATATTTATCGTCAATACATTGTCGAAATATGGTATCTGGTGCCACAGGTCCTTCCACATTTATTCCTGATTCTTTTGCGCGTGAAATTCCAGGGATAATCTCATTTTTTTCTTCTTCCCCATAAGCATGAGGATTAAGGCCGGAGACACCAATCCGTGGCGACTTTATTCCCCATTCTTTCAATCGTGAATCCATCGTTTGCAAAGCATTGAAAACTAGATCGCTACTGACTAGCTCACACACTTCACGCAAAGAAATATGATCAGTTAAATGCATGACCCGCAATGACCCGCTTATCAGAAATAAATAACTAAGACCTGGTTTGATATTAAAAACCTTGCCCTCTACACCTGCCATTTTCATAGCAACAGAACTGATTGGCCCCATGATAGTGCCTGCCACCTCACCTGAGAGTGCTAATTTATCAGCCTCATCCAACCAGTCAGCAGAAACCTTTCCACAAGCAGCGTTATCCTCTCCCAAGGTAACATCATTAATATCTAATTTTCCGGAATCAAGAATATCAATCACATCTGCTGAGTCGGTGATTTCATCAAGCTTACTAATTTTACGAACGGGGAGTTTTAGATCTGAAAAACCAACTGCTCTTTCCATCACTTGTGCAGAACCTATAAGAACCGGCGTTGAATATTCATGCACTTCACCTGTTGCCCATGCTTTGGCAATGACTTCCGGGCCTATACCACAAGGGTCTCCAATCATGGTTGCGATAATGGGTTTTTTATTTGTATTCATCTAAAGTATTACTCAATAAAAAATATTTAACTTAGTGCGGGACCACCTTTATCAAGCCACATTTGCATATCCCAATATTCACGCCAGGCATTAATTTTACCCTCATCATTAAATTCAAAAATTCCAAGCACAGGTAATTTATCTACACCACCTTCTGCAAATCCAAAACTATCAACACGTTCTGTTACTACTCGATTCTCATCAGCAGTCAAATTCAAGATATCAAACTTGGCTGATGTGGCTATCTGAAAAAAACCACCAATAAAATTAGCAATGGCCTCCTGACCTTTGAGTGTTTCCAACGGTAAATTATCATAGACGGCATCTTCACTCATATATTCCATAATGGCATCCAGATCCATACGATCCCAGGCAGCACAAAAATCTTTTACCGTTTTTGTCTGCTTCTCTTGTTTATCATTAGACATAATTCATTCTCGTTAAATTTTATTTATTGACCACCCAAAGATCCATGAACTCATTGACAGGCATGCTTTCCAGTTCTTGCTGATCGCTGCAAACTGCAATGATTTTTTCGTAATTATCACCATTGATCTTCAAGGCAAGATTACGTTTAAATTTCTCTTCTAGCACAGGAATACCTTCTTCTCGACGACGACGATGTCCAATAGGATATTCAACGGCGATATTTTTCGTACTGGTTCCATCCTTAAAGAATACCTGTACCGCATTACCAATAGAACGTTTTTCAGCATTCAGGTAATCTGCGCTGTATTGTTTGTTCTCCTTAACTTCCATTTTACTTCTCAGCTCATCAACGCGTGGATCTGCGGCGACATCATCTTCATAATCAGCTGCGGTTAACCCCCCTGTGAGCAAAGGCACAGCGACCATGTACTGTATACAATGATCGCGATCAGCTGGGTTATTTAATGGTCCGTTTTTGTCAATAATCCTGACACTCGCTTCCTGTGTTTTGATGACAATCTTTTCAATTTCATCGATACGATCTTTTACTTGTGGATGCAAAGTCACTGCTGCTTCAACGGCTGTTTGAGCATGAAATTCAGCTGGAAATGAAACCTTAAATAGAACATTTTCCATGACGTAAGATTCAAAGCCCTGGGTAAACTCAAATGGTTTCCCATTAAACAAAACATCAAAATAACCCCAGTTTTTTGCAGATAATGCCGATGGATAGCCCATTTCACCTTTCATTGCGATCAAAGAAAGACGCACAGCACGACTGGTTGCATCACCCGCAGCCCAGCTTTTACGTGAACCGGTATTTGGCGCATGGCGATAAGTACGTAATGCACCACCATCAATCCATGCATTTGAAACTGCATTAATTATAGTCTCTCTATCTCCACCCAACATACCAGTAACAACAGCCGTGCTCGCAACTCGTACTAATAGAACATGATCAAGTCCAACTCGATTAAAGCTATTCTCTAATGCAATGACCCCCTGTATTTCGTGAGCCTTTACCATTCCAGTTAATACATCACCCATGATAAGAGGATCTTTGCCGGCAACAATATTTTGTCGACTTATATAGTCAGCTATCGCAAGTATGCCGCCCAGGTTATCTGAAGGGTGACCCCATTCAGCAGCAAGCCAGGTGTCATTAAAATCTAACCACCGAATCATCGCACCAATATTAAATGCCGCTTGAACGGGCTCTAGTTCATAAGATGTTCCCGGAACCCGTGCACCATTTTCCAGTGTCGCGCCCGGGACTATAGGTCCTAATAATTTCGTGCAGGCAGGGTATTCCTGTGCAAGTAATCCACAACCGAGGGTATCCACCAAGCAATGTCTTGCCGTCTCTCTGGCTTCTGTACTACTCACCTCAAAATCAACAATATAATCTGCAATATCTTTTAATAATTGATCCGGTTCGGGCCGCATCGTGTCTCTAATTCCAATGTCAGACATTTACTTTAATAACTCCTGATAATAATTAATAAATTGATTGAATGATTCAAGTACGTTGATCGATAGGTGTAAAAGCTCTATTGTCCGGACCCGTATAATTTGCATTGGGTCGAATGATTTTGCCATCTTCTCTTTGCTCTATAACATGTGCAGCCCAACCACTGGTTCGAGAGATGACAAACAAAGGTGTAAACATTGCCGTAGGTACGTCCATTAAGTGATACGACACCGCTGAAAACCAGTCCAGGTTAGGAAACATTTTTTTCAAATCCCACATCACTGCCTCAAGACGATCGGCAACGTTAAACATAGTCATTTCACCCCTTTCTTCACCAAGTTCTTGCGCTACTCTTTTAATAACAATGTTTCGTGGATCACTAATGGTATAAACAGGGTGACCAAAACCGATGACAATTTCTTTATTGGCAACGCGCTCACGAATATCCTTTTCTGCTTCATCCGCTGAGGCATATCGACTTTGTATTTCAAAAGCAACTTCATTAGCACCGCCATGTTTTGGCCCACTTAAAGCACCAATAGCACCGGTAATACTTGAGAACATATCTGCGCCTGTACCAGTGATTACTCTTCCGGTAAATGTAGAGGCATTAAATTCATGCTCGGCATAAAGATTCAGTGAAATATGCATGGCGCGAACCAATGAATCTTTAGGTTTTTCTCCGTGTAATAGATGTAGGAAATGTCCGCCAATAGAGTCATCATCGGTTTCAACTTCTATCCTGTTGCCGCTGTTGGCGAAATGGTACCAATACAAAAGCATGGAGCCAAAGCTGGCCATTAATCGATCGGCAATATCTCTTGCCCCCGCAGAATTATGGTCATCATCTTCTGGTTCGACACAACCTAAAGCTGAGCAGCCCGTGCGCATAACATCCATAGGATGGCTGCTTGCGGGTAATTGTTCGAGTATTGTTTTGACTGAATCTGGAATCGAGCGCAGTCCTTTTAACTTTTTCTTATAAGTATGTAGTTCACTTTTGTTTGGAAGGGTTCCATGAACCAGTAAATATGCAACTTCTTCAAATTCACAAGTTTCTGCCAAATCCAAAATATCATAACCACGATAATGTAAATCATTACCCGTATGACCCACGGTACAAAGTTCGCTGTTACCCGCAAGCACGCCACTGAGCGCGACTGATTTTTTTGCTTTTGGTTTTTTATCAGTAACTTCTGACATTAATCTTCTCCTTCATTTTCAAATAACTTGTTTAATTTTTGTTCAAACTCATGGTAGCCAAGATAATCATACAAATCATTTCTGGATTGCATGGTATCGACGACAGCTTGTTGAGATCCTTCTTCTTTCAATACTTGATAAACATTTAACGCCGCAGCATTCATTGCTCGAAAGGCTGATAAAGGATATAAAACCATACCGACATTATGATCTGCTAATTCCTCAGTTTTAAATAAAGGAGTTGCCCCAAATTCAGTAATATTCGCCAGAATAGGCACACCAACTGCATCGGCAAATTTCTGATACATACTTAATTCAGTGATAGCTTCTGGAAAGATCATATCCGCACCCGCTTCAACACAGGCACAGGCGCGATCGATCGCTGAATTTAATCCCTCCACAGCAAGCGCATCAGTACGTGCCATAACGACAAAGTCCGGATCGGTTTTAGCATCAACAGCAGCTTTAATTCTATCGACCATTTCACCTTGAGAAACGATGGCTTTACCCGGTCGATGCCCACAACGTTTTTGTTGTACCTGATCTTCAATATGAACTGCGGCAGCACCGGCTTTAATCATAGCGCGAATAGTGCGGGCAATATTAAACGCCCCACCCCAACCCGTATCAATATCTACTAGCACAGGTAAATCAGTCACATCTGTAATCCTGCGTAAATCAATGAGTACATCTTCCAAACTGGTAATACCCAGATCAGGAATACCACATGAACCTGCCGCGACACCGCCTCCAGAAAGATATAAAGCCTTGAAACCAACGGCTTCTGCAAGACGTGCATGATAGGCGTTAATCGTACCCACGATTTGTAAGGGTTGTTCATTTTCAACAACCGTACGAAATTTATTACCTGCTGATTGTAATTGAGACATTTTTTATTTAATTATTAAATTTTATTTATTAGAGGGATAGCCTAGTGCCAATAATGATTCGCTTATTTCATTCAAAATAAGCGGATCATCAATCGTTGCTGGAATTTTATAATCTTCACCGTCTGCTATTTTACTCATTGTACTGCGAAGGATTTTTCCGGAACGAGTTTTAGGTAACCGATTTACAACCGTTACCAGTTTAAAAGAGGCAACAGAACCAATTTTATCACGAACCAACTGGATCAACTCATCTACAATATCTCCATGTGGTCGATCAACACCTGCCGCCAGCACAACTAAACCCAAAGGAAGTTGCCCTTTGAGAGAATCTGCTACCCCTGTCACAGCGCATTCGGCAACATCTCTATGTGAGGCAAGGACTTCTTCCATGCCTCCAGTTGAAAGTCGATGTCCCGCAACATTGATCACGTCATCAATACGACTCATGATATAAATATAATCATCGTCATCGATATAACCGGCATCACCAGTAAGATAATACCCTTCATAAGCCGCCAAATAAGTCTGCAAGAATCGTTCATCACTCTCCCACAGTGTTGTCATGCATCCAGGCGGAAGTGGAAGTTTGACAACAATATTCCCCATCTCCCCAGCCGGTAGATTATTCCCGTCAGCATCCAGAACTTGCACATCGTAACCTGGCACAGCCTTTGTTGGTGAGCCTGGTTTAACGGGGAATGCTTCTATTCCCATGCAATTTGCAGCAATCGACCAACCGGTTTCAGTTTGCCACCAATGATCAATAACTGGCACGTTCAAATGATCTTCAGCCCAATGTAAAGTGTCCGGGTCACACCGTTCGCCTGCTAAAAACAAAGTGCGAAATTTTGATAGATCATATTTTTTTATATATTCACCATTCGGGTCTTCTTTTTTAATTGCTCTGAATGCCGTAGGCGCAGTAAACATCACTGTCACTTTGTGTTCGGAAATCACGCGCCAAAAGGCGCCTGCATCCGGCGTACCTACAGGTTTACCTTCATACATTAATGTCGTACAACCTTTTAAAAGCGGTGCATAAACAATATAGGAATGACCTACCACCCAACCGACATCAGACGCAGCCCAAAAAACATCACCCGCATCAACATTATAGATATTCTTCATAGACCATTTCATGACCACGGCATGACCACCATGATCACGTACTACGCCCTTCGGTTGTCCGGTCGTGCCCGATGTATAAAGAATATATAAAGGATGTGTTGCCTCTACCGGAACACAATCAACAGGACTGGCATCTTTTGTTATTTCCTGCCAATCTAGATCGCGTGTATTCGTCAATTTACAACTTCCCTGCGGGCGTTGAAAAATGATGCAATGTTCAGGTTTGTGTCTAGATTGTTCTATCGCATCATCAAGCAATGGCTTGTAGTTAATCACACGGTTAACTTCAATACCGCATGATGCGGATAAAATTACTTTTGGTTTAGCATCATCTATTCTCGTTGCTAATTCGTTGGCAGCAAAACCACCAAAAACAACTGAATGAATAGCACCAATCCGAGCGCAGGCGAGCATGGCCATTGCTGTTTGCGGGATCATTGGCATGTAGATGATGACACGATCACCTTTTACAACGCCTTGTTTTGCCAGCGCTCCAGCTAACAAAGCAACCTCATCACGAAGTTCAGAATAGGTATAAGACTGACATGTATCTGTTACCGGGCTGTCATAGATCAGCGCCGTTTGTTCACCACAGCCTTTGTCAACATGGTAGTCCAGAGCGTTGTAGCAGGTATTTAGTTCACCACCAGTAAACCAACGATAAAAAGGAATATTGGAGTCATCTAACACTCTATTCCATGTTTTATCCCAATGTATATCGTCTGCAGCTTTACCCCAGTATTCTTCTGGTTGCTCAAGAGATAGTTTATACGATTCTTTGTAATTCATTACGATGACTCATTGGGAAATCAGAGAACTTTATTCAATTTGTCTCTTCTACCTGTTTACTTATCTCTGGTTTATACCTGACGCTTGCATAAATACTTCCGCCGATAATAAGAGCAAGTCCAAGAAGATGATATAGATGTAATTTATCTTCCTGAAAGAAGGCAGATAAAATAATGGTGTAAACGGGGACAGTATTTAAAAATAAAGAAGCACGAGAGGGACCGATCAGTTGAACGCCCTTATTCCAGAATAAAAACGATAAGACCGTTGGCCCGATACTAATAAAGATCAAGCTTGCAACAACTTTCTCATTCCACACAGCTTGTTGAATATAATTTATTTCAATAATACCAAACGGGAACACTATCACCATAGCTAGAATGACACCCATTGCCGTCACGACAAATGGAGACATACGGTTCATGATTTTTTTGCCGATGACACTGTAGACTGCCCAAAAAAATACGGAAATAAAAATAAGTAGATCGCCAATATTAAAATTCATATTATATAAATTTAATAAATCACCATGACCTAGAACAATAAATAAACCAAGAATGGAGAAACACGCTGCGATCCAATGATGAAAATCGAGTTTTTCTTTAAGATAAATTGCTGCAAAGAAAGCTGTTACTAAAGGTATAAGTGCACTAATCAGGCTCGTATTGACTGAAGTCGTCCAATGTAAACCATAATATAATAAAGCCTGGTAGCCAACGACTCCTGCCAAGACCATCACAATCAATAAACGCCAGTCGGTGATTTGTCGAATATCTTTTAATTGGCCATTCATTTTTAATAACGCAATAAAAATAATGCCGCCCACTAACAACCGAACACTCATAATCGACCAGGGCCCTATGTAGTCTTTTAAAAACCGACCCAGGATCATATTGCCTGCCCACAGAATGCTCGCAGCATTCAATAGCAATATTGCCTTTAATGTATTGTTTGACAAAATGTTATTTCAAAATAAGTCCTGATTAATAACGGGATCTTGATTTAGATAAACTTGTGACATTAGAAATAAACGTTCAGGTTTTTACTAATCAGGACGCTTTGCTTAAGCACTATTCGACGTCTGGCCAGTTTTAAGACACCCTCTTCCCGACGCCAAATATCTTTACGGCTGCCGATAAGCGTATCTTCATCTCGCTCAACCCGGTTCCGATAAACCAGAAAATTTGAATACACCAGATACTCATCTGGATTGTTTGTGGTTTCAACCTCAACATTAGTAATCAGATGGCAATAACGTGTGGAGGGATCTTCTGACCAGGCAGTGCCTGTATCAAGCCTGGCCAGGCGTTTCTTGATTTCTTCCTTGTTGTCATTGTAATACGCCATTCTGCTTGTATCGTTCAGTTGATCAGTTTTGTCTTTGCGGTAACGTGTCTCTATGCCGGGCATAAAGTAATGAATGTCCTCGGTCATCATATCGAACCAATCTTCGTAAACTTCATCGTCGAGTAGGCGCGCCTCACGGTAGACTCGTTGTTCAACCTCTTTGAATTCTTCGAGACTAGCAGTGCCATTGCCTTGTTCCAGAATATATGCAGGTATAGACATTGTTCTTCTCCCTATGCAACTTTCATTGAAGGTATGTCACGCGTAGCACGACCGTTTAATTTGCTCGCATAACGTGTTGGCACATCACTCCAACTCGGTGCGTTCATCATGTCTGCCCAACGTTGATAAAACAGACGTTGATTAGAATCGTTATATTGCCCACGATAAATAGTGCCGGGAAAATCAGGATGATCAATCTGACGGCTGATGCCACAACGGTAATGTAACTTTTCATGTCTGGTAACAACGCCCCTGTTTACTTTGGTACAGTTTTCCCAATTTTCCCCATCATCCATTTCAAAAGCACCACCGGGACCAAAGGTACACATGACCCCTTTGGTAATATCATCCTTTATCTCATCGGGCATATTCTTGTTAACGATCACCCAGGTCTTAAGTTCGAGTTCCCATGGCCCTTTGGGGTTCCATGTTCTGAAAGTATGAATTCCCGGTAGAAAAGATACGTTAGGAAAGATAGAAGCTGATGCAACCGAACCAAATATTTTAGAACGGGCTTCACCCAGACGTTCGGCCATTTTTGGACGGATATCATTGTAGTATTCCATCACCCTGGGACGACCTAATAAAAATATATCGCCCACACCTTCCATACCAAATTCCCAGCCATGACCGTTAACACTGGCATGGAAAGAATTCTGCATATCAACAGGAGGAAACGGATTGCCATCATTCATGGCACGGCAACCTGAGTCATGTGTCCAGCCAGCATGGTAGGCATCACCAATGAAGTTCTCGACACCAAATTTCCAGTTGGCTCCAATAACTGACTTGATACAACCGCCGATGAATTCTGTACCGCCTTCTTCATTATCCAGCAAGGCATCGAGATACCAGCGAAAATCACCGAGATAATGTTCCAGCGAAGGAGCAGTCTCGTCAAAAGTGGCAAAGACCAAACCTTTGTATGTATCTAACTGGGCAACCTGTTTAAGTCCCCATTGAGATTTATCAATGTCACCTTCTTCGTAGCAATACTCTTCATGCATCCCCTGTAAATTTCCTTCGGTATCAAAACTCCAACCATGATAGTTACAGACAAATCGTCGCGTGTTCCCCTGATCCGCAAAACACACCCGATTACCCCTGTGTGGACATGAATTCAAGAACGCTTTAATCGACATATCTTTCTGGCGAGCGACAATGACTTTATCTTCGCCCATGTAAGTCGTTATAAAATCTCCGGGTTTGGGAATTTGAGTTTCATGTGCCAAAAATATCCAGCAACGCGCGAATATCTGATACATTTCCTGCTCAAAGATAGCCTGTTCAGCAAAAATACGCCGATCAACCCAACCTTCCTCAAGATCCATGTATTTTGAATAATCAGGACGCGGCCCCTGCCTACTTTGTAGTGTCATTGTTATTCTCCCCCACCTCTGTTTTTAAACTTTAACAACGCTTTCATATACTGATCATTGTTTAACTAACTAATCGTTTAACTTCTTTAGCAAGTTTTTAATTACACACTATAGATATCCAGTACATTTGGAATTGAATCGTTCTGAAGCACAATGTGACGCTTGCTGATCTTGAGGCCTTCATCTGTGTTACAAAATGTATGCGTCTGGTGACCGTAAAAACTATGCGATACTTTTAATTTATAAGAGTGTGTCATCCATGCAGATCGAACAACAACTTCATTTGATTCATTCTTTTCAATTTGAAAATTCGACGTCATATGACAGGTCCTGGGCAAGGGTGATGAAGCCAACGACAACTCCGTACGGATTCTATAGACACGGTCTTCCAGACCAGCCCGCGATCCGTAATAGATAAGTGACAACTGTGTATCAGGATCCGTTGTCGTGGTGAATTCATCGTCCCACGCCGGTATCCAGTATTCACTGTCTTCGCTATACAATGCTAACCACGCATCCCAATCCTTATTATCAAGATACATACCTTCAGAAATGATAATGTCTATCGCATCTTGTTTATCATCAGGCGACATCTGATACCTCCTTGATGTTCTGTTGCTCCGCTCCTTTCTCCATTAACTCTAACCAACGATGATGTTGAGCAACCATGATGCCTTCGTCTTCAAGTTGTGTACCAGAAGCCACCGGGTTTATTCCCAATTCAGTAGCAAATTTCTCTGGCCCCTTAACAACATTCATAGCCCCTCTGGACATATCACTCCAACGGGAATTCTCTCCGTAAAAACCTTTCATAGATTGATTGAACGCCGCCAGATCATCGGGTGTTGCCATACCACTGGCATTAAAGAAATCTTCATATTGTCGAATTCGTGAACGTCTTGCCTTGGCTGACTCACCTTTAGGTGCAAAACAAAATGTTGTCACTTCAGTTTTGTCCACCGTAACAGGACGAAAAACACGAATTTGGGTACTCATTTGATCCATTAAGAACACATTAGGATAGAGTAATAAATTACGTAAATAACCATCCATCCATTTGGCCCGCAGTTCACCATATTTTTCTACCAACTCTTCGTGTTTTTCATATAGAGGTCTTATTTCAGGATTTTGAAATTCATTCCATAATAGAACGTGACCATTGTCTAAATCGTAAAAGCCACCCGGCAAGCTACCCAAGTCACCAACAGCAACTGCTTTAACAGGATCATCACCTTGCCTAATTTTTTGTCGGTTTTGTATGGTCTGCACGTAGTTCGCATGTATCGTTTCAACATGATAACCATCGACACCATTCTCAGCCTGCAGTTTCCAGTTACCGTCAAATGTATAGGTCTGTACCCCGGGTATTACTTCAATGCCTTCTTCGGATTGATCCACTAGCATATCAATCAGCTTTGTTGATTCACCAAGATGTATTTTTAAATCAGGAACATCATCGCTCAAACTACCAAATATAAACCCTCCATAACTCTCAATTTTAGCAATGTGTGTCAGACCCAATTCAGTTGGTTCAAAATCTTCTGAATAACCGTCGGTGTTCTTTTCACCATGGTGAACCAACTGTCCATTTGTTTTATAGCACCAGCCATGAAAGGGGCACATAAAAATCTTTTTATTGCCGCGAGAGCAGTTTTCTAGCTGCGTACCACGATGACGACAAGCATTAATAAAGCCATTGATATTGCCATCACGATCACGATTAATGATGACCGGCTGTTTGCCCATATAAGTCGTAATGTAGTCATTCGGCTTTTCAATTTGACTTTCATGACAAAGATATAACCAGGTACTCTCAAAAATATACTTCATCTCCAACTCAAATAAATCCGGATCAGTGAATACGCGTCGATCGATTCTATATATCCCTTCTTCCGGTCTTTCATCAATAAATTTTTTGAAGTCTATCGCTGTATTTCTAGGCATGAATACCCCCTATATCCTTAATTTTTTTCCAGTTGTCGAGAATCCAGAAATTTATCGTAATGTATCTGCTCAATGTTAACGTTATTTCTTTCCAGTTCTATCAATGCAGCGTCAATCATGCCTGGTGGACCACATAAATAAGCATGGCATTCGGACAATGACATCCCTGTCGATTCGTCATTAATAAAATCTGTAACCAACCCACGCATCCCTTTCCATGATGAATCTTCAGCTTCTTCTGACAACACAGGAATATAGTTGAATTGCTTAGGCCATTGTTCCTTGAGCGCCTGCATCTCATCAAGACAATAAAGATCCCGTTGTTCTCTGGCACCGAACAAATAGGTCACAGGTCTATTTATATTTTTTGTTATTGCATCATCGAGTATTGATTTAATTGGTGCCATACCACTACCACCAGCAATACATAATATGGGAGCATCGGCTGGACGTAACCAAAAGTTGCCTGCGGGGCCATGCAATTCAAAACGTTCATCGGTTCTATCTTCGGAAAAAAGCCAGTCGGTATAACTGCCACCTGACACATGCCGCACATGAAATTTTAATTCTTTAGTACCATCTTGCACCGGAGTTGAAGCAAAAGAATAACTGCGATGTCGCTCAAAGCCTTCTAGTCCAATATCAGCAAATTGTCCGGCAGTAAACGAAATGGGTCTGTCCACCTCAACAGATACCTCCATAATATCGTGGGTTAGCATACTCGTTTCTTTAACAACACCATGAAAAGTCTCGATTGGAAAATCTGGAACAGCATCGCTGACATCAATTTCTACTTCTACATCCTCTTTTAACATACTTTGACAGGCGAGAATAAAACCGTCGTTAATCTCTGCTTCAGATAAAGTGTAGGAAAAATCTAGCACTGCTCGAACATTACCGCTCAAAAGTCTACATTTACAGTTACCACAGGTACCAACAGTACAGTGATGCGGGAAAGTTATACCTTGTTCCAGCGCCGCTTGAAGTAATGTTTGATCACGCGGTACTTCAATAGTTTTATTCAATGGTTGTAAAGTCGCCATACGCGGCTTATTTCGGTCTTTAAAACCTTGAATGATATTTTTAAGCATTTAATTTGACGTGTAAAAACTAAGCAGTTTTAGCTTCGCCCAACCAGTCTGTCCAGCCTGCTTTTCTATTCGCTTCCTTGGCAAGTTCTTGTTCGCCTTTCGTTGCAAAATTCATATCCCATTCTTTTAATCTTGGTTTAGCAATAAAATTAAACCAGATGGGTGGTACCAATCCACTTAAAAAACACAAAAGGATGCTGGGCATTTGTGGACCATCAGGTTTTGGTGTTAATTTATAAAAAGGCATGTAGGAATCCATGTGATGATCATTATGGTTGGTGATCTCAAAGGCAAGTTGACGGTCCACCGGTGTCAGGTGATTCCATATGTGTTGTACATCATATTTTGTCCCTTCAACACGCACCAATCCGTAATGTTGGTAATAATTGAACATCTCGACCAATAATTTTGCAAATATAATGCCTGCAGCAGCCACCAATGCCCCTTGAATACCCGCAAACCAGCCTGCCAAAGCAATTAACAAACCCGTCTGCGTGATGGCCTTGAAAATTCGCCCCTTTGGTGAAAAAAAACTTATTTTCATTTTCTTACAACGTTCTTGCTCAATTAAAAAGAAATCTTTTAGAGAACCAAAGGTCGCACGAAAAACAAACGTGTAAACAGTCTCTCCGCGTCTTGCGGTATCGGAATCTTTGGGCGTGCCTAAATGTATGTGGTGGGTATGGATATGCGCGACGTCTCTTGTTGGATCGGCGTAAAAAGTGCCCATCAACGTGGAAAACAATCGCGCGACCGGGCTGCGACGATGCATCAATTCATGATTAATAGGCAGATTAGGCACAGCGCCTAACCAACCCAGACTGAGAATAGCGCCAATTAAATTAATCGTTGCAACACTGCCGTTACTTGCTTGAACAGAGACTAACCAGTGAATAAACATTACATACAACGCTATCATCATGAATAAATGCAGATAGAGCGGAATATCCACCAGCCACGGCATACTGATTTGACGAGATTTCAGATCAGGCTTTGAAAGCACATCAACAATGAGTAGAGGAATAAATGTACCAATCCCCAACCAGACCCAGTTTCCACCCAGGCTAAAACCCAATATTCCTGCACCGACGACCAGTGTGGCAAGATAATATCTAAGATAATCCATACGTCAATTTCTCAAATTTAGCGTTTAAAGTGTAGTTAAAAGGCAAGTTAAGTGCCAATTTCTATCTATTTGATTTATCTATTATTATAGTTAATTGAATTGCACATTTTAACTAATATTTACACGATATAAACAACCATATATATATATATATATACTAAATGGTTAAATTTAATTGATTTATATCAATATAGATGAGAAAAACAACACAACGAGTAGCTTGATTCATGACACAAAACAAACCAAATAATTTTAATTATCCATCTCATTACGCCGACGTCTTTGGCTCAAAAATGCATTATGTAGAAACAGGCGAAGGCGATCCAATCCTGTTTCTTCACGGTCAACCAACCTGGTCATATCTCTGGCGCAACATCATGCCGCATCTTGAAGGGCAAGGTCGTTTGATTGCAGTTGATCTTATAGGTTATGGACTTTCGGACAAACCTGACCTCGATTACGAAATGAGTGACCATATCAAATACATCGATAAATTCATTGAACAATTGGGCCTGAAAAATATCACCCTGGTAATTCATGACTGGGGATCGTTTTTTGGTTTTAATTACGCCATGCATCATGCTGAAAATATTCGCGGTGTTGCATTCATGGAGGCGATTTTGTTTCCAGTCCCCGGTTACGATTCCTTCGACGAACAAACCCACAACTTCTTTAAGACACTACGCTCATCACAGGAGACTGCTGAACATATGATGGTGGATCAAAATCTGTTTATCGAAGCTGTCTTGCCAGGATTAATCGTGCGTGAATTGACAGAAGATGAACAGAATGGCTATCGTCAGCCATGGTCTGATCCTGATGCACGTAAAATACTGTGTAAGTTTCCGCAGAACCTGTGCATAGCTGGCGAACCAGAAAATATTAATGATATACAGCAGGACTACATGACCTGGTTACAGGAGTCTGAAATTCCCAAGTTATTATTACACTCAGATCCCGGCTGTCTCATTCCCAAGGCCATGGCCGATTGGTGTAAAGACAACTTGCCGAATTGTGATACTGTTTTCGTCGGGGATGGTTTACATTACATTCAGGAAGACAGTCCTGATAAGATTGGCAAAACAATTTCAAACTGGTTGAGGAGGATATAATTATGGCTGATTCATTTGAAGGTGGATGTGCATGTGGTGATTTTCGTTATCAGGTCAATGGTGAACCTGCATTGATGGGTAACTGTCACTGTACTGATTGTAAACAAGCAAGTGGCAGTGAGATGAGCGTTGTTGTTGGAGTCGCAGCAGATTCGTTTAAAATCCTGCAGGGTGAAACCAAAAAATGGACGTGCAAAGGCGATAGCGGAGAAGATGTTACACGTAACTTCTGTCCAAACTGCGGATCAAGACTCTATACAGAAGCAACAGTCATGGCAGGCATGATAATCATTCAAGCAGGTTCTCTTGACGACTCCAGTTGGGTCAAACCCGGTATGGAACTCTACACCGACAGCATGAGTG
Organism: Thiotrichaceae bacterium; assembly: GCA_012960105.1. GTDB lineage: Bacteria > Pseudomonadota > Gammaproteobacteria > Eutrophobiales > Eutrophobiaceae > UBA7359. The sequence continues at coordinate 44,937 of DUBV01000053.1, forward strand.
ATTGGTACCAGGTCCCCGAAGGCGTCGCAACCTTCCCCGGCATGCCCACCGAATAAGTAGGGTCAGGTACAACTTAATAAGTAGGGTCAGGTACAACTTTTATACAATTTTTAGGTGTCTCAATAATAACCAATACGAAAAGTTGTACCTGACCCTACTTATTTGAGAAATTACTGCTTAAGTCGTTTTTTGTTGTAGGTATTCTTCGATAAACATCAAGCGATCGTTGCCCCACCAAACCTGCTCATCGAGCATCATGATAGGGGCACCGAAGACACCATTGTTTTCTGCTTCGGTACAGGACTGCTCAAAATTTTTGATCGCATCAGGTGAGTTTATATATTGAATAAATTCATCTGTATTCCATCCAAGTGTGGATGCTAATCCTTCAAGTTCTGATTGTTCAGTAGGGTCACACCCTTCACCCCAGATTCGACGATAACCTTCGTCCACATATTCCTTAAGTTGCCCTTTCTTTTTGGCATATAGCGCACCTACGTTCCAGGGTTGAACTTTTAGATTTTTAGGAAAATTTAATGGCACTGCATAACGATCAGCCCAACGCATGAGATCTGTCTTCAAAGCTTTTATCTTGGGTGGGATCTCCAGATTGGACGGGCCATAATTTCCTGCCGCTTTTTTTGCCCTGGGAATATCCATGGGGTGATACTGGAGTTCATAACCATATTTTTTAACCATGTCCGGTAATTTCACATGAGCGAGGTAACTAAACGGACTCATCATGTCGAAATAAAACATCAACTTTTTCTTCATATTAAATATTCTCCAACTATTAAATACAGTGATTAATAGTTAACTAAAAATCATATTTTATATTGAACACAAAATAATTGATGTCTTTATCAACGACGTTACCTAAACTAGTAAATGCAGCTGCCATTGATAAATTTTTATTAGGGAGCCAGGTCACAAATACATCCCAAAAGGCGTCTTCATCCATACTAAAACCATTGAATGGTAGTGCATCAAATTGATCATTTTGTTGTCTAATCTCTGCGCCAAAACCAAAATAGGGTAAGGGCAGAAAGGCAATAGATGCCTCTGCATTAATTGTATAGTCTTCAGAAAACCCCAATAAACCTAAATAATGAGCACGTGTTAATCGTGCATTGCCATGAAAAACGACTGGAAAACCTAATAAATCAATATTCGTTTTAGAAATTGAAAAATCTAAATCGATACCGAAATCATCTTTATAACCGACAGTATCTAGTGCCTTACCAATGTTTTCATTCATTTTATCAATGGTTTCGTTGTATTTGAATTCAGCAGTTATTGCAAATGCAGGCAGATATTGCGTTTCATTCGAGATCAATGTTTTAAAATGAAAATTATGTAAAAAAATTGTGTCTTCACCAACATCAAAAGCATTACCACCAGCGGCAATTAAATTACCACGCAAACGGCGAAAGTCGTTTATCTCATGTACATATCCAATCTCAAAATGGTCAAGAAATGACATAGTGATACCATTGGTATAAATATTATTCTTACTCTCATTAAAGCCAATGGCATCCCAATTTGAGATTGCAGGTTTGCCAAATATTTGATCCGCTTCAGGTGCGTTAACACGATAAGCTCCCGGAACAATCCCGCCACCACCAACCCCTTCAAAATTCATAAAAGGTGGGGCAGCATAAACCGAAGTCATCGTTACCAAAAAAATAAACAAAGATAAAATATTTTTAATTATCATAATTAAATCAACTCCCCAATCAATTTCATGATTAATATTTATTTATAATATTCCATCAATCAGCTTCTGATTTAACTCAGCCCAACCAACACCTGCTTTTCTAGCACCTTCGAGATAATCTTCTGGCGCAGTCATGTAAGGCGGGCGACATGGTCCAGCTTTCATCCAGCCTGCTGCATTGATCCGTTCCTTTTCTAACTGAATGTTATATCTTGAAAATTCCGGGAACCCGCCGGGAGGAAAAAGATTAGCTAATACGCTAATCATCTGTGGATATAATGTATCGGGAATACTCCAATCCCCTGTCTTACATGCTTCCTTAACAGTATCTCTAAGATAAACAGTCAATTCTGGACCAGTACAAGCACAGGGTGACCAGAATGCGGTATGAAATTCAGGATCCATTTTTGCAGCATCGATATGATCAAACTCAAGTGATAAAAATCTGATTTGCTTACGCGACACCATAGTGTGTAGGTGTAATTGTGCAATATTAATGTACTTACAAGTGATCACCTGGGGAATATCTGCTACCTGTGCCCAGAAGGGTGTCGGGAAAGAAAATTTGAATGCCTCCGGATTCGCATAAATACAGATGGCCATTTCCGGAACCGCTTCTGCCACATCCTGATAAAAACGCACCGCCCCCGACACATCGATTTCTTGCCACATAGGCACACCTAACATTGTGCCATCAGCACCGATATCACGGGCATGTTTAAGTTGCCGAATAGTTTCACGTGTATTTAATGTGGTTACACCAACAAAGATTGGAACCCTGCCTGATGCAGTCTCGACCATGATCTCCATCATTTTTTTCTTTTCTTCCCAGGTGATGGATGCGCCTTCGCCAAAGGTTCCCTGACACATAATGGCATCAACACCGGCACTGATTAAACCCTCAACAGCTTTGGCTACCTCGTCGTAATCGACCGAGTCTTCAGTACGCCAATCCGAAGCAGAATCAATGGCGGGGGTTGGAATAATTGCCCAGGCACCACTCACATCATCAACTGTTAATCTCTCTCTTTTACTAGTCATAAAATTGCCTTTATTAATATTATTAGGTCATATTAAATTAATGCTTATCATTATATTAATCATTCACCTATATAAATGACTCCTATTAACCATAATATTGGTTAAATTATTCAAATTATTTATAATATACTTCTTATATTTTCTGAAAATTTAGTTTTTCCTATAACACTAACAGGGGGCGAATTATGTCTGCATTAGCATTAGTAGAACTTACTGTAAAACCAGAAGCTCGTTCAACATTATTATCCATTCTTGAAACTATGCTTCCAGAAACACGTGATTATGAAGGTTGTATCAAACTTGAATGTCATGTTAACCAAGAAAACGATTGTGAACTGGTACTGGTTGAATACTGGGAAACTGCAGAACATCATCAAAAATATGCAGCATGGCGAACGGAGACTGGAGATATGGATAAGATAGCAGCAACGCTAGCTGAGCCGCCTAGCATCAAGCACTTTGATGGTGTTGATGTGTAGTCATTATATAACCTAATATGTTTAATATGGTTTCTTTTCATAGAAATAATTTATATCCAGTCACTTATAAACAAATCGATTAATAGCCCATGGCTTCGCGATAGTATTTCCAGAATCCAACGATAGTTCCTTCGGATACTAGATGGTCAACGTTTTCGGCTTTGCCTCCACCCATGGCAATGTAGGAAGACTTGTCCTGTTCACGAATCACAGAATCATGAACGATTTCTACAGCCTCACCATCTTCCATAGAGATTAATCCGGCAGGGCCGATTAAGTTTCCTTGTTTAAGTCGGATAGCTTGCATTTCTTTGTCATCATCTTCAAATCCAAACTGTGTCCAGACCAGTTCAAAAGCATCTACTCCTTTTGTACATATTTGTCTGACCGCCAGCGTATTAGCAATTTGTTGCAAGACAAGATTAGGAAACACAGCAAGAATTACTAGACTAACGTCATCATCGAATTCCTTACGGCCTGCGAGTAACGAGGGATCATTAAGTTTAAATTCAGTATTAAAGCTACGCATATTCTTAAAGTCTTCAGTACTGTCGTCAGAATCTTTAATCGCGGTAAGCATGGAATGGCGTTTTGTGTCATCCATGTGGCTCACACCTTTTTGTGAAGAACGATACAAACCAAAAGTCATGTGAAATAAATGTAACAAACTCGCGTGATAAGGATCACGGGTATTCTCCGCATAGAGTTTCCAGTTACCCTTGATGTATTGGCGTTGATCACCCAGTACCTTAATTGGCTTACTGCAAATGCGTTTAATTGCGGTAACTGTCATTGGTCCAAGATAGTCTTCCAGTGATTCTACCGTTTCAGAAAATGTCGCAAATACCAGGCCTGCAACTGAACCAACACGTAATTTTCTCAGGGGATGTTCCTGCATCTTGAAGTCTTTTGGCATGCCACCATTACCCTGGATGCCACGGCGAAATGGCACACCGATGAGATCACCTTTAAGATTGTAAGCCCATTGGTGGTAAACACATTCAAGGTTGGGTTTATTGCCACGTAGCTCGCGACAAACAGCAGCACCTCTATGGGCACAAGAGTTGACAACAACATTAACCTGCCCTTCTTCATCGCGCATGACAATGACCGGTGTATCACCAATGAATGTGGTTTTATAATCACCAGATTCTGGAATTTCAGCCTCTAATGCAACAAAGGACCAGTTATCACCGCGAAAAATCTTTTCCTGTTCACTATCATAGACATTCTTATCCGTAAACACTTGATACGGTACTTCGCAAACACCTCGATCTTCCGGCCAATTCACTTCGTTAAATTTATTTTTTAGTATTGTACTCATTTGAATTGCCTCCTCTAGATTGGGGTAACCATCAAACTTTGGATCTGATAGGTGTCAAAGACAGCTTTCTTTTGTTTAAACTTAAGACCATCTTCTGTAGCAACGATTTCATCCAGATATTTTCCTGAATTATAAATTTCTGTGGCACCGCTTAATCTGGTTTGTAATACCAGATAATTAGTTTGTACGGACACCACTTCATCTGTTACACCTTTGATATTTACATTACTGATAATGTGTCGATAAAAATGTTCAGCATAAACATTGGCGTTTCGTAAAGAAACAATACGATCTATCAACATTGCATTGCTGTCGCAGACAATTGCAGAGACTGGTAATCCACGATCTTCGTTCTCGCGAGAAATTATTTGATATAAACAATCTTCAACAAAAAATTCCGGCCATTGTTCAAGACGATCATCATCAATGCATTCAACGTAATTACTCTGTAATTTTTCGACCTGAAACTGTAACTCCATAGCCGTCATGTCGGAAAATTTTAATATAGCCATATCTTTAAGAGTCCTTTGAATCTACCGGGATACAAACATTGCCATCTTCTACGGTCACTGGGTATGATTTAATAGGAATTTGGCAGGGAAAAGAAGTTGCCTCACCCGTCTTGATGTCAAAGGCCCCGCCATGAAAAGGACATTCAATCTCACCATCTTCCTGATACCCTTCGGTGAGTAAAGCCATACCATGGGTACATAGGTTATCAGTGACATAATAATCACCTTCATGAAGATAAACCGCCAAAGCAGGAAAACCATCAGGATTAACCGCTATTGGTTTTTCTTCCTCGACGTCATCCGTTTTACATAGTGTTATCAATTCAATCATCATAATTTCTCAAAATAACATTTTATCTAAATATAAAATTATAAACCCATGTTTTTTAATAATGTATATATAGTGCGAGTATAAGGTGCATCTTTACCTAATGCCTCACAACTTTTAATGACAACACCACATATCTCATCTAACTCAAGCGTTCTGCCTTTTTCTCTATCAATCAACATAGAAGGCTTAATCGCATCAAAGTCATAAATGAGTTGAAACATTTCATCTACGTCAGGCTCCTTTAGATCGGAACCATCAATATGTGACGCCAAGGCTGTCTCCTGCATCATGTGTTTCATTAATATTGCGTATTCTTCATGATGAGACAGATATTTTGTATCTTTTTGGATCAAAGCTGACAATGCATTAGTGCCATTATTGATCATCAATTTTCGCCAGAGTTCTTTACATATGTTATCTGATTCTTTGCTTGGAATACCTGCCTGATTAAATATCTCGACGATTTCAGAAACAAACTTTATACGATCTGGATCTGCGTCAACATTATGTGGCCATGCTCCCATGATAACCTGAGCAACCCCGACAGCAGTTACATTAGCTGGTTTAATAACGTCAGCACCAATACGAACGGCAAGTCCCCCAATAATTTTGGACTCATCAAGATATTCGCTAAGTACTTGTTCATTGCCCATGCCATTTTGTAATGAAAGAATATACGGTGAACCGGATTCGTGATTAAGCCACTCTTTTAATATACTCGCTATTTCAGAAGTTGAGGTTGCTTTAATACATATCAACAAAAGATCGAAATCAGAGGACTTATGTACTGTAGTTAATTCATCTAAAGTACATGCAGAAATATTTTGACTAAAATTAAAGTTTGGATGAGTGACAGACAATCCATCTGATTGCATCGCTGCCAAATGTTCGCCGCGTGCAATAAAAACTACATCATGCTTGGCCTTAACAAGTCTTGCTCCGTAGTAGCAACCAATCCCACCTGCACCAATTACTGCAATACGCATGGTTATAGTTTAATCCCTCTGGGTTTAATTCCCGCAGCTTGCTGCGTTCATGTCATTCCTGCGAAGGCAGGAAGCCAGTGAGACAATGACCGCTTTCAGCGGAACATTAATTTGACTGGATACCGGAACAAATCCGGTATGACGACGTTAGTATACAGTCAGCTTACTGCGGGTAGTTTATTAATGTTTGTGTATAAGCGAATTTTAAATTCTAATTATTCAGAAAAGAAATTAATCACCAGATCGTTAAAACGTTTGTTATGTTCAATCTGTGTCCAGTGACCACATTGACCAAATAAATGTAGTTGTGATCGTTCTATTAATTCAAATAGACGTTGCGATGTTGAAACAGGAATGACTCTGTCTTCCCGACCATGAACAATCAAAGTATCGTGTTTCACATTTCGAATATTTTCTTCAGGGCTTTGCATCCCTTCTATCCAACGCTGCCTTGGTGCAGGAAACATGGCACTGAACGCCTCCTGAAAACCAGGTTGTATACTTGCCTTATATCGCAACTCAGCCAGTTCATCACTAACCAGGTTTCGATCATGAGCGAAATAATCCATTATTTTTCGCATGTTTTCACTCGAAGCTTCATAGCCCCAAACTTCGTCAAGTCCTTCCGTCAATTCAAAATGAACACCAACGCTACCCATTAACACCAATTTTTTAACCCGTTCTGGATGACGTATAGTTAGTGCCAGTGCTAAAGCACCACCGAAAGAATTACCTACCAGATTTGTTTGTTCAATATTCAGAGCATCCATTAGATCAATTGCATGGCTGACCCAATTATCCATATTATATTCGACATCATCGGGACGTTCAGTAAAGCCAAAACCAGACATATCTGGTGCAACCACACGAAAATATTCTGAAAATGCTGGAAGGCAAAGGCGCCAATTTGCCCAGGCAGTCACACCCGGTCCTGATCCATGGATCAAAAACACATTATCTCCATCGCCTACATCGTGATAGTTAGTTTTAAAACTACCCGTTTGTATAGAATTTGCTATCTCAGGATTTTTATCACTCACATTAATTCCTCTGTAATTATCTTAATAAAATCGATCGTAATGAATCTGTTCAAAAGGAACTTTGTATTCCATCATTAACATTCTAGTGGTGGCGTCAGTCATTGGCGGGGGGCCACAAAAATAAAACTCATGTTCTGGCAATGATTCACCTAATTGTTTTGCAACTAACTCATGAATAAAGCAACAATCACCACCCCAGACACCCTCTTTATTCATCTCTGGATCAGATATCGCATTAAAACAAATCAGACGTTTGTCCAGTGCTTCTTCATTTGACACCAGTGCCGGGGTACAGATGTCATCAGGCCCACGTCCACCATAGAACATGTATATTTTTCTATCACCCAATCTGGAGTCATTTACCGCTGCCCTGGCAATAGACATGATGGGGGATAAACCTGAACCACCACCAATAAGCACAATATCGCGAGATATTTCTGGCTTCAAAAAAGCAAGTCCATAAGGCCCGTCTAGGTGAATTTTTGTGCCGATTGCACAATCATCGAATAAATAACTTGTTGCCTTTCCCTCTGGCATGTTTTTGATAATAAAATTCCACAGACCTTCAGCATTGGGTAAATTAGACATGGAATAACCTCGAGAACCTGTTACGCCAGGAAAATCAAGTAGTGCGAATTGACCGGGTAAAAAATTAGCGGCATGTTCTGTACGAAAACAGAATTCCTGCATATCATCGGTAAGCGTATTAATCTGGACTAGTTCGGCCTCAAGACGGCTCGGTTTATGTTCTGGAGTTGAGTGATGTTCAAGTCTTACCTTGATTGTGCAATCATTTTTTGGAACACACTGACATCCCAGCATCTTCCCTTTTCTAACATCTCTGGCAGAACGACCCGGCGCATCTTCCCATAGATTATCTATCTCACCGTCTAACAGTTCAAACTTACAACTGCCGCAACCACCTGAATTACATTCGTAGGGAAAACCAAGACCTGCACGTAAAGCAGCACGAAGTAGCGTGTCTCCTTCTTCACACTGATACTCAAACTCCTGACCTTCTAATAGAATTTTGTGTGAGGCCATTCTATATTCTCCTTAATTATTTAATCCCAAAAAAAACATGACCCAACTAATCTAAAAAAAACTTGGAGATTTTAGATGAGAGATTAGTGGGTCAAAATACTCTTCTACTGAGGAAGTATTTGAGTAAACTTTATAATTATTGAATTCATCTGCTTAATATTTTTATTAAACGCCCAAATTCTCTCTGGATTTTTCCAATGCAGCTTTGGCATTACTGATTGCCTCCGCACTATCAGGTAATGCCGCACAGTATTTTTCAACAGCATTGATGCCCAGTGGCATCCACTTATCCATCCAGTCGGTTAACACTGCTTTATTCTCTGAATTTTCTAATGCCAGCTCCACCAGCGCTTTAGACCAGCGCATATGCCGTTCACTATCTCTGCATTGGTTATCACATAACATGCCCAATAAGGTATCTGAACTATGGCGGCCTGCTTCACCCAATTGATGCAAGATTGCTGCTTCGACTGCTGGTTTAAGTACCAGGTTAATCGCACAAAAAGATTCGCCCCAATCCCACGCTATCATGGCTTTTTCTGTTAACTCACGAAAACCCTGCCAAGCTTCATCTTCTTCCCAATGTTTTCTTTCATTCTGACCAAAGCCCGCATCAGGGTGAGTAAGTGATAGTTCGTAGGTCCTATAAGCGGTGTGTGTTAACCAACGATGTGAATCTGCGCCCTGAAATGTAGAACAATTTGTTATGGTGCTCGCAGGTGCAATTTGTGCCAGATAGGCAGAACTCATCTGTAATGCATGAAAAACATATCTGGCCGGTGTATATAAAATGGCAAGCTTGCCTACCCATTCAGTGTCTATCGCCTTGTCATGCTCTCTTTCGTTAAACTGATCCAGTAAACTTTTGACATAAGTTTCCTGACCATCCTGCATAATGTTATAGGTTCGATAAACAATGGCATCAGGGTCTCTATATGTATCCCAGTCTTCAAGTCGTAGAGGACTATGATTACGGTACTTGAGATACCATTGGTTCATATGCAAATTGGTATCCATTTCCCAGGGTTTATCCGGGTTATTCATACTGGTATGCAAGCGTACGGAGGTAATTTCGTATTCACTGGGACGACGGCGATTCTTGGCCAAATGTGACCAGGTCTTTAATGGTTTTAAAACTTCAGGTGACTCACTCATAGTGACCTCTTTATCAATATGTTTTTTAATATAATTACTGTTGTACGTTATAGATGTCTCTCGAAATAAAAGCGGACATAATCTTTGGTGTTTTCAATCTTGCCGGCAAAGGAACTGAGGTTAATTTCCAGCTCGCGCATTTCAAAAGAATGTCCCAGAACCTCTTCCATGGTTTCCTTGCGTAAGATGCATTCGTCTTCAACAGATATACGCAAGTACGCGAGTTTATCATCAACGATGACTTCCTTACCCGGGTTGTCTATTTCCATCGCTTCTGCGACTGCATCGGCAACTTCCCCCGCTCTAACGATCGGACCTACCATATTATTTAATGACGCATCTTGGCTCATTCTTTTTTCCTCTGTTAAAATAATTTAATTCAATTTTAGGTGGGAGCAACAAAAGGCGTTATTCCTTCGATATTGACGAACACATCATCACCCTCAAGTTTGATAGGGTACTCAGACAGTTTACTATCTTCCGGATTGATACCTTTACCATTCGTACAATCGAATTGCCACAAATGTGCACGACAGGTCAATTGTTTGCCATCAAACTCGCCTTCTACTAAAGGGATATCCTGGTGCGGGCACATAGCCTGATAAGCTTTTACATCACCGCCATCGATCACCGTGACTAAAACTTCTGTTTTATCAGAGGTTTCAAAAACTTCCATTTCACCTTCCCATACGTCATCTAGCGTACATATTTTTTCAAATGCCATTTGTAATCTCTTTTTAATTATTCATCCGCAAAAATAATGTCTATCGTTTCAGTTGGCTCTATACCTGAATCAGCGACCTTCATGTCTCTAGGCAAAAACTCTTCAGCGCCATATCTCCTGACTCTTAAAATTTTATCGGGTTGTGCTACCACACGACGACCAATTGAATGATGTGCCGCTGCTGCTGCAACTTCATCCATGGTATTTTCGGTATCGACCGGCACAAGTTGCAGAACAAAATCATATTGAAAATTTGAAATAATTGGGAAAGCAGCCATCAGTGTCTCCTGTGAATCTGTAATTAATTAACCGGCTTTTTTATGAGCCATTTCTTTATAGATATCGGCCCAGGCCAGTCCATAAGCATCTTCACCAATCTCACCCGGTGCCAGACTCATGTACTTCAGAGCACCGCTGAGATCCATGGGTTCCATCATCCCCGCTAGAAAGCGATCGACAAAACTCAGGTGATCCGCATAACGTTCTGGTTCCTGTTCAAAACACCAGCGATCAGGTTCTGATCCAAAGTGATACAAACGATCTTTATATTTGAGGGGATAATCTTTCACATTCCAGCCATCAGCCGGCGTACCAACAATCGGAATATTTGACATATTGCACACCAATGGCAAGGTCTCTGGCAAAGTTTGTTCAACCCTGTCATTGACCAGGTTATCGATAATGACATCCCAGCACTTGCCAAACGTATCATTCCAGCCGGGATATTTTTCTTCCAGCCATTCACGTTCATCAGGATTAACGCCTGCACGGGGATTCCACCAAACTGTCGGTCTCCAGTACCAAACGCCCAGGTGCATACCATGATGAGTTTCATCGAGATCGCGTAAGAACTGATCCCAGTACCAGGGTTTGTCCAATCCCATATCCAGAATACTGCGTTCGAACTGTCCGACAATCCATTCTTGCATAAACTCTTTGAACGATTGGCTGCGGTGTTCCATTGGCGTGTAATAGTCCATCATCGGACCAGTCAATACTGAAAATAATTTCCATGAACGCCAAAAAGCAATATCAATAAGTCTCTGGGCATCTGCTTTCATGCCTTTTTCCACCAACAGTTTGACCATCGGCCCACCCTGTTGTGCATGACGAGATTCGTCCGTCTGGATACTTGAGATTAAACTTGAGAAGGTATGGTCTCCGGCCTCTGCAGCATCTGCTGCAAGACCCAGAAATTGCATATTGGTAAAGCCTGTTTCAAAGGCAAAGGTCAACATAATACCCATGCTGATAGCATCACGACTATGGATGATATCTTCAAAGAAATGCCTGCCAGCCAAAGCTGCCCATTCATTGGTATGCAATGCCTTATGTGCCCAATCCCATTTCCTGTCCAGCTTGCAATTGGCATGGGGGAAAAATAATTGTAATTGCGCATGGCGAGTTTCATCCATCATGCCAAACGTGGCCATGTTACGATTACCCGGCGCCTTGGAAAAACGCGCCATTCTGGCTTCGCCGACAATCGCACCATATTCCGCCAATGCCAATGCACCATAATGTGCCTGCAAAATACTTATCCAACCTGGATCGGCTCGTTCAAGAAATTTATCACGGGCAAGCGCCGCTTTTACCGAGTAGGCACCTGCATCTTTTTCACGTTGGATTTCTACATATTCAGGATAAGTAACTTTGTAAGGCTCATCATAAGTTTCCCAATCCTCGATTGGAATCCCGCGATGTCCGGACATTTCCTCAGGGAATAATTCATCTTCAGTAACATACTTAGGTGTCCAATTGGTTGCCCTTAATAAGTCATACCATTCTGTTCTTTCGATCATGGCCATGTTGTTATCCTCTCGTTACCTTTTTTTTAAACTTCTAATTCTGTATTTAATATTTTGAATGTTTTTTCTGTCTATTTACCAAGTTCCTTGGCAGATTTTCCAGCAATACCAAAATGTGATTTTGGTACTTCATTCAATATGACGCGAATACTTTCCCTTGGTGCACCCAGACTTTTTTCAATGGCGTCTGTGACGCTGGCGATTAAATTCGCCTTTTTCTCATCATCCCTTCCTTCCATGATAGTGATTTGTGCAATTGGCATTTCGTGTTCCTTTAATTTTATTAAATTATTGTTTATATATTTTTAAACAAAGGGCTTTTTGGTTTTTCATCTTTCGATGCATTGGTATAAAAATGTTCCATGAACATATGTTTCTCAAAACAACGTCCTTGCATCAAAGTTGAGATACAGGCATCAATCATTGGTGGTGGTCCACACATATAGGCTTTATTGCCTTCGAAGTTTCCATCATAAATAGAATTGGCAACTTCATGCACCATGCCACGCTCACCTTGCCAGTTGCTGTCTGCTGGTTCTTCTGATAAGGCCGGTATATATCTAAAGTTTGTATGTTGCTCTGCTAATGCTTCGAATATTTCCCGGTAATACAGCTCCTGTTGATTTCTTGCACCATAAATTAAGGTAATCTTTCTTTCTTCACCCTTTTCAAATTGATCAAGCACCATTGATTTTGGGCTGGATAAACCTGAACCTCCTGCCAAAAATAACATAGGCTCAGGCGCAGAGTTACGCACAAAAAAACGTCCGTAGGGCCCTGAAAAATTTAATTCGTCACCCACTTTTAATTGTTCATGAATATACGTTGTACCTTCACCACCCTGTACCAGAGAAATATTTAGTTCGACAATTGAATTGTCAGAAGGAGAATTGGCAATAGAAAATGCACGAGCTGGGCCTGCAACACCGGGGATCTCCAGATTAATATAATGGCCGGCCTGAAATTCAATAGTGTCATTTTCTATCTCGAGAAAAATGCCTTTGATTCGAGGATTGAGATCGGTAATCTCGATCACCTTTGCACTAAAGTCTCTTACCTGGTGTGATTCCGCATCGGGGTCTTCCTCAACATCGGCTTCAATCACCAGATCTGATGTTGGTATTGCACAACATGCCAGACATTTACCTTCACCTTTTTCCATGTCCATCAAGGCGAAAGGTGAAGCCTCACCATGTTCAACATCACCTTCCAGCACATCGACCTTGCATGTGGCACAAAGGCCATGGCCACAGGCATATGGCAGATAGATGCCAGCACGCAAAGACGCGTCAAGAATTGTCTGACCTTCTTCTACTTCAATAACCTCGCCAAGTGGTTCTATTTCAACCTGATAAGTCATTATCTAGTTACCAGAACCGCCCACACCGGTTAACTCTGGCGTGATAAAACGCAGTAAGGATTTATGACCAATGCCGTTATCTTTTAAGCTGACACCTGTATTCGGTATAAAATCTTCATCATCCAGTATCCATTTGACTTTATCCCATTTCAGCTTTTCGTACTCAGGATGAGAAGCGAAAATACTCGGGATCACTTCTTCCAGTAATGCACCAAAAGGCATCTCTGGTGGCAGTGGAAAGGCTGCCGCTGCGGTGAACATATTATGATTGTCCCAATGGATATACACCACCTGATTACCGTGGAAATTTTCCACGGCATCTTTATTGATATGGACATAATCGCCTAAGGAATTAATTGCCATTTTCTATTCTCCTAGCCTGTCGCTGTTTCATCTTGTTTATCTTCACCCTTCCATTCCTGCCAACGCTTGTGATCTGGCGATCCAACATATTCCATATTATCTTCACCCTCATTCAGGTGATAATATTTCAGAACATCCGACAGATCCGCGCCGCCACAATTGCCCTGGAATATCTGATGTACAGGTAACCAGGCTTGAATAAATTTTTCCGGTTCATTTTCAAATATGTCCTTGCAACCATCCGAACAGGTATGATATCTGTCACCTTTGTACATGGACACTCGGCGACTGATCTTCATGGGATCAGACATAACTTCGGTAAAGAACATCGGGATCTGACAGGTTTGACAGAGCTGGGGCAATCCTTTGAAGTAATGCCGTTCACCAGCCTTTTCCATCTCACGCCATTGTTCAAACCGCGGGCGATAATGTTTGTCGAAGGTATTTGGATATTTTTCCGACAGCCAGTCCATCTTGCGATCATCTGGCATCCATGTATGAAATGAAGCTGCATGGGTAAAGTTATAAAAATCGCTCCAGGTTTGATGACTTAAATGCTCGGCTTCGGCTGTCGCCACATCACTATATTTGGGCATGCGTAAACCATAACGGGACAAATCATTAAATAAAGCCCCCATATTTTCGACATAATAGATCTGCCAGGCCTCGTTCCAGGACATGGGAGAATTCGGTAACATGTAATCCTGCATCATGGCAATTAAAGCCAGTACACGGTAGGCACGCCAGAAATGTTTATCAATATAACCCTGTATGATCGGCAAATTATCTTCATGCTGTTCAACCATGAACTTTATAATCTCAAGACCCAGGGTCATATGACGGGCTTCATCTGACTGTGCGGAAAAGCCAAAGGTCACTGTAGCCATGTCACCGTTATACGCCGCACCGGACATAAAAGGCACGAATAACAGGTTCGTCAGTACATATTCAAACGAAAATGATATTGAAGTAATAAATTCAAACGGACCCGCTGTCATGGCATCTTCAAAATAAGACTTGGGCACGGACAGATACCAGACTCGATCAAACATATGGAAGGGATCATGCATGCCATTAAAATGCTTATTATAATGGCTCAAGGTATGCAGCTGTGTCTGACAATGACGCAGTTCATCGATGGACTGCATCTGACAGGCCACTCGAGTACCTTCGCCACGGAAGTGTCGACCTAGATGTGCGTAATGTCGATGTGCACCATATTCCAGAGGAGTGACACCCTGGATAAACAATTTCAAAGCATTAACATAGCGACCATCAGAAACATTCAAATGCCCGTTATTCTGTGCAAAGCTGTCAATAATGGCATAGAGTTTTTTCTCTTTTTCAGCCTGGTATTTCCAATAGGAATCCACCGTCAAACGAAATGGATCTTCCCAGCCTGACCAGTCTTTTATTTTTATGCCTTCAAACTTATCGTAAGGAAAAACTTTATCCATCGGCTGATAGGTCGTGTCCCAACCCATACCACGAGTGAGCACTTCATACCGTTTACGCATATTCAATTTTTTCTTTACTGCCATATTTATTCTCCGATATTGTCTGATCAGCTGGACCAGCTTAATGCAAAATAGTCATCATCTTCATCGATGTTGCCACTTAATGAGACCAGGTTGAGTTGTAATTCCATCGGATCCCAATCCTGCCCCCTGAATTCAGTCACGCTGTCACGATTTACCACCAATCTTCCAGGGCATTCTATACGCACCATACCCGGTTGATAGTCTATCGTTGCGTCCTGATTATCCTGCTCAATCGCTTCGATGATTGGTCGGGCATCTTCGTTGTCTTGCAAAATTAAAAAAACATTATCAGCCATGCCATTCTCCTTTATAGATCGAGTCCCTGTTTGGACAGGCGCTCCAGCAATTGTTGTTTAACTTCATTCACCGCGACATCGCCATCACCTGCAAAAGCAGCTTTGCCTATTGGCATCAAGGCCTCTGTTAATCGATCCGACCATTTTATGGTCCATTCAGATAGTAACTTGATATTGGCATCCGATTCACTGGCGGTTACTTTGATTAATGCATTAGTCCAGCGAATGGTTTCCGCGTACCAGTCGGTCATAAATTCAGTCAGCATGGCAAAGGTTGCTCCGCCTTCATGACTTAATTCATCGATAAAACGTTCGAACATAAGTGGATAGATCAGACCATCCATAACAATATTTTGTGCCACCATGATTTCAAACCAGTCATCCAGAACAAAGGTGTCCTCAACGGCGTGACGTAATCCTTGCCAGAGTTCATTGTTTAACCAGGCTTCTTTGGCTGATTCAAGTGAAGTTGTTTCATTGCCGTCAACCATCAATCCAATGCGGCTGATGTATTGTGCCAGCCCCAGTCGATCAATGGTGTTGAACATTGTCACCTGAGTGATAGCTGTACCGTAGCCAAAATCTGTGATCGCGCAATTATTCATGTTTGCACCCCACTCAACATGACGCAGCGGCACCAGGTAATCCCGTACTTTCTGTCTAACCTCGTGAGAAATCGATTCCAGCAAATCACGCTTTTCAACAAAGGCATAATTACTTTCAGCCACTTCCTGTTGTTTTGCTCGCGCAATGGTGTAAGTGCCGTAATAAAACTGACGTGGATCCTTGAAGTCATACCAATTCTTCATAACGATGGCAGTACGACTTTCGTCATAGACTTCGTGTTCAGGATCCCACAATGGGCGATAATGAAAATTAGTCGTCGGTTGCAGGCCTATGGTTGCTTCCTGATAACGAGATGCAGGTTTACCTTCGCCAATATGTCTAGCGACCTGGTCGTAGGTTTGTCGTATAGGTTCTATAACCTTTGAAGAAATTTCCAGACTCATAGTTTATTTCCCGTATTTTAATCCTGTTATTAAAGCTTTCTATTACTCATCGATTTGTTATTCATCTATTCCAGGCAAGCCATTACGCCACTTGAGTTGGTCATAATCGACTTGTGCACACTGTTTAGTGGTTAATTCTTTGGTTTCATTGCGCTTACAAAATTTTCTGTAGTGTTCAAACGGCATCATCAGTTCAACAAATAATGTCGGATCACCAATAGAGAAATCAAATTCTACAAACTTTTTGTCTCGTACGCCGGTAACCCTGACATAGCGTTGAGCATGACTACCCAATGATTCTCCCGACAATGAAGCATTTTTTTTTACTGCATGCGCCATAGAATTAAGTATTCCAAATTTAAGTCAGAGTATATAAGCAGGTACTATACCAACTACAATTATAATAATAGAATCAATAACATAAGCTAATTTTAAGTTTAAATTATGACGCTAATTTTTATCATATCATCAATCTATGGATCAGGAAAAATTGAAATTAATAGTATCATTTTGGCAATTTCCCCTGACCTAATTAGATTAAGAAATTAATTATGTACGCTAATACCCTTTGATTTTGTATGATTACAAAGGAAAACTTAACAAGCTATGAGCCAGGTCAAGGAAATTGAATTAAATTTGGCATCAAGCTTGCTGATGATGTTTACAGTTAACAATATAATTATCAAATAATGACTTTTTATTAAGGAGATACTCCATGAAAGCAGCTGTTTATTTTAATCCTGAAGATATTCGTTGTATCGATATCGATAGTCCTGCTATCAGCCAGCCACATGAAGCACTGGTCAAGGTCATTGGTACTTCAATATGTGGATCTGATTTGCATCTTTATAGCGGCGCTATGGATCCGATCATGGAAAAAGGACAATCACAAACCGGCCATGAGCTGATTGGTGAAGTTGTCGAAACTGGAAATAGTGTTGGTAATTTTAAAACTGGCGACAGAATATCGATGGCTTATTCTTGTTCCTGTGGTGAATGTTATATGTGTGAAGTAGGACAAACAGCTCATTGTGAAACTACTCAAAAAGCCGTGTATGGCTTTGGTGTCCCTTTTGGCAATATGAATGGTACTCATGCTGAATTTTTGACCTTGCCTTATGCCGATGCGCACGCCATAAAAGTTCCTGACTCTATTTCTGATCAGGCTGCTTTAACGCTATCGTGTAATCTACCCTCTGCACTCATTGCTAATAAACTGGCTGACATTCAACCAGGTGAAAATGTTGCACTGATTGGTTGTGGACCTACCGGTTTAATGAGCCTGGAAATCGCATTACAAAAAGCTGAAGGTAACGTAGTCGCCATTGATAAACTCGCCTATCGTTTAAAAGTCGCCGAAGAAAAAGGTGCTAACGTCATCAATAGTAGTGAGGAAGGTTGGCAGGAATTGGCTATGCAACATTGTCAGGGACGTGGTTTTGATAAGGTCATTGAGGTTGTCGGCTATCCGGAAACCTTACAAATGGCACTGGACTTGATTCGTCCAGGCGGAACCATTGCTGCAATCGGTGTGTTTTGTGATCAGGAATTTAATCTCGTGCTGGCCGATGTGTTTCTAAGAGACATCAGCCTACATATGAATGGTTTTGCTAATGTGCAACCTTATATGTGGGAAAGTTTAAGGCTGATGGAACGCGGTGTGATTGATCCTGCCTCTTTATTCACTCATGAATTCAAACTGGATGATATTGATAAGGCTTTTAAGACTTTTTATGAAAAATCGGATGATGTCTTAAAGGTGATGCTTAGACCATAAGATCGGAGCATTCAGCCGGGATTAATTAATCAGGATCAATGCCTAGTTTTTTCAGGCGATAGGCCAATTGTGGACGAGTAATATTTAATGCCCGTGCTGCAGCACTTAAATTACCTTTAGCGTTTTTCATTGCAGTTTTCAGGATTTCAGACTCTAGCTGTTCAAATCCAGGGAAATTACCCTCTTGCTGCAACATCGCTTCAGCGTGTTCATGTAATTCAACAGCGGCATTATTATTACTTTTAACTGAACCCATGCTGCTATCCTTTTTTCGTCTATCTATTGACGTATCAAAGGTACTAAAAACGAGGCTCGACAATTTAATTTTAGAATTATTCTTACTTAGAATAATGCCTCGCTCAATAACATTTTCAAACTCTCTGACATTGCCTGGCCACGAATAGTCTAACATTGCCTCCATCGCATTATCCTCTACCCCTGCTACTAGCTTATTGTATTTTATTCCTAATTTATTAATAAAATGAGAGATTAAAACCGGAATATCTTCTTTATGTTCTCGTAATGGAGGAATGATGACGGGATAAACATTTAAACGAAAAAAAAGATCTTTCCGAAAACGCCCTTCTTTAACAGACGTTTCCAGATCTGAGTTCGTGGCGGCGATAATACGCACATCGATATGTCTTGATCGTATATCACCCACACGTTCTATTTCATGATTCTGTAAAACCCTTAATAGTTTCGATTGTGCGCTTTCAGAGAGCTCTGAAACTTCATCAAGAAACAACGTCCCACCATGCGCACGTTCAAATTTACCCGGACGCGATTTTTGCGCGCCGGTATAAGCCCCCTTCTCCACACCAAATAATTCGGATTCAATTAATTCTTCTGGAATCGCTGCACAATTAACTGCTACAAAAGACGCTTTTCTCCGATCACTTGTGTCATGAATTTTACGTGCAAATAAATCTTTGCCTACCCCTGTTTCACCTGTGAGCAGTATGGTGACCTGACTCTTTGCAACATGATCCAACATCTTATGAACATGTTGTAATTTTTTAGAATCACCTATGATATTTGATATTTCATAACTGGGCTCTACATTCAAGCGTAATTTATCAACCTGATTTTGTAGTTCCAACATTTGATCTGCAAAATGTTCTGGTTTGTAGTAGCTAGCATGTTTATTATCAGAACCCCAGTCTTCTAAAGGCTTACCCACGATTCTGCATTTTTTTTCACCCATCCCTGCGCATTCAACTTCCTTAAATATAACAAATTTATCCATGAATGCACTCGCGTAACCACTGGCATAACCAATTTGTATCCAACAAACGGGATCCTGACTAATACCAAATAGATCAAAGTACATTTTGGCTTCAAAAGAATTATTCCATAAATACTCCGCATAAAAACTACCCTTAGCCACGTTCATTTCCAGTTTTATTTCAGTGACATCAACGCCGGTTTCAAATTGATGAAGTAGAGGTCCAATGTTAAAAGCATCTGTATCAGAGGCATCTGGACGTAATTCACGTGCTAGAACAGCATCCTTTTCCCCAGCAGCATAGCCCAACCGTGTAATTAATCCTCGAGCCCGATCCAGTCCAAAATTTTCGATTAACTCTTTACGGAAAGAAGCCATTGCCCGAATATTAAGCAATATCATCCTTTCCTTACCAAGGGTGATCTCTCCTTCTGTACCTGGCAGACTGAATATTGAAGAGAGTTCTTCAGGCTCAATCGAATTTGGATTTAATTTATTCATATGTGTTAACAATAAAGATACCGACAACAGACATAGGTGAAATCTTTTTTAAAATTTAATGATATGGTAAATTCATTATATGATGAATTCATAGGACTGACAGAGAAATATTACAGAATTCGATATATCCTCGATATGTTTCATCAGAGGTTTCGTGTTTTACTAAAATTTTGACTTCTATTTAGCTGATTTAATTAGGCATTTATCCCTTATCCAATAGGAGTTTGTGTGTCAGGAAACCAATGAGCATCATCACTACGACGATGTACGGACTGGTTAAACCAAATCCTATTGCAGTAATGGCTGGTCCCGGACAAAAACCAATCATCCCCCAACCAATGCCGAACAAGGTTGCCCCGAGAATTAACCGGGTGTCTAAATCTTTTTTCGTCGGTAACTGAAATTTTTCAGTAAGAACAGGGTGAGCTTGTTTTAAAATAAATCGAAACGTAATCAAAGTCACAGCCAATGCTCCACCCATTACCAACATTAGACTCGGATCCCAATTTCCAGTGACATCCAGAAAATTCAACACTTTGTTCGGATCAGCCATGCGTGAAATACACAAGCCAAGACCAAAGATAACGCCAGATATTAAAGCTAATAAATTTTGTTTCATAAAACCGCTCCAAATACATGACGTATAACGTAAACGGTTGCTACACCTGAGGTCATGAATACTACTGTGGCAATGATCGATCTTTTTGAAAGGCGGCCTATACCGCAGACACCGTGACCGCTGGTACAACCGCCACCCATCCGGGTTCCAAAACCAACGATAAATGCACCGATCAATAAAAGGGAAAGTGGGAAATCTTCACGTTCAACAAATGAGTCAGGAAAAAGTAGCTGATAAGTAAATCCTGCGACAACCATGCCGAGCAAAAATAATAACCGCCAGACTTTTTCCGCAGAGTTCGATGTCGTAAATACACCGCTTAAAATTCCACTAATACCTGCAATTCTGCCATTGAACAACAGTAATAGGGATGCACTAATACCTAATAAAACTCCGCCAGCCAATGCTGAATAGGGTGTAAAGTTTTCCATAATTAATAAACCTAATTATTTAATATCTGAAATGAATCTTCTTCATGATTAGAGTTTTTGATTATATCACTATGAAGAGTTCCAATGAGGCGGATATGTTTTTTGATAATAGGGAAGTGCTTCAATCTGTTGTGACCATCTTAGTAAATTCGGATATTGGTCGTTGAATGGACTAAAAGAAAGCTTCAGTGGTTTCGCCTCTGGTTTCTCCAAAGCACGTTCTTGAATTTTAAGTAAAGGGTATAGTCCAACATCTGCCGCACTCATCTGATTTCCTGCAAACCATTTTTGTTCATCTAACAATGCATCAAGATTGAGTAGCTCTTGTTGCGCCCTCTCTGTTGCTTGAATGATGTCATTATATGCTTCATCAATACCACCAAAAAATATCGGCCGAACAATTTGCAACGTGTCTGGTTCCATATAACTACACTGTTCCATCAGTAACGTCATGATCAAAGCATGTTGTTCAGATGTTGAACCAAATAGTTCAGACTCAGGATATTTCCGGTCAAGGTAAGAGAGTATTGCAATCGATTCGTAGATGATTGTATCTCCATCTTTGAGCACCGGCACCTTACCTCGCGGGTTCATGGCCAGATACCAGTCCAACCGATTTTCTCCCTTTGACATCTCGATGGTAGTCGTTTCATAGGCCAGTGCCTTGTATTCCAGAGCAAGTTGTACCCGCCAGACAAATGGACTGCCAGCAACGCCATACAATGTTATAGACATAATTTTTCCTATCGTTTCAGGCCTTTATCCTGGATGATTTTTGATGCGATTTCCTCGACGGATGAATCTGTCACATCAAGGTAAGGGATGCGTTCAAATTGATACATTTCTTCTATATCGTGTATCTCATTTCTGCACTGCCTTATAGATGCGTAGGTACTGTCAGCTTTACGTTTTTGACGGATCTGTTGTAAGCGATCAGGATCAATAATTAATCCATAAAGTTTTTCACGATGCGCGTGCAATATTTTAGGTAGCCTCGCCGAGCCAATATCATCATCGGTCAATGGGTAATTTGCTGCACGCATTCCAAATTGCATGGCAAGAAAAACGCAGACCGGGGTTTTACCAGAACGTGAAACACCTATCAAAATTATTTGTGCATTTTTGAGCTGTTGTACACTGGCGCCATCGTCATGAGTGAGCGTGAAGTTCATTGCTTCCATGCGTTTATCATAAATATTTTTGTCAATTATACCGTGCGTGCGACCTGCAATATGGGTAGAATGAGTACCTAATTCAGCTTCTAATGGGTTAATAAAAACATTAAATAAATCAAGGACTAAGGAGTTACTTTTTTTAAGTTTAATACTTAAGTTACGATCTGTCAGAGTTGAAAATACTAGCGGGCGAAGACCTTCTTCGGCTGCACGATTAATAAGCTCAATAACAGGTGAAAGTTTATCCAAAGTGCGTACAAAGGGTATTGTAGTTTGCTCGAAATCATCACTTTCAAATTGACTAAGTAATGTTCGACCAATCGTCTCAGCAGTGATAGCAGTACCGTCAGAAATAAAAAAAACATTACGTTTCATAAATTAATGGATATCGTAATTATTATTAATAAGTCAGGAATTATACATGAATAATTTTGTAATATGGTTTGAAAAACTGGGAATGAATGACGTTGAAATTGTCGGAGGAAAAAATGCATCTCTGGGCGAAATGATTTCTAATCTGGCAGATTCTGGCGTTATGGTCCCCGGGGGATATGCGACGACAGCTGATGCCTATCGTGAATTTCTTAAACATGAAGGACTTGCCGATCGCATTAACAAGAACCTTGCTGAACTTGATGTTGATAATATTAAAAATCTTACCGCTGCCGGTAAACAAATCAGACAATGGATCATGGATGCGCCGTTTCCGCCACAACTTGAAAAAGAGATTGGTGAAGGTTATGTGGAACTCGAAAAGAGAGCAGGTGAAAACGTTTCAGTAGCTGTCCGATCCTCAGCCACAGCAGAAGACCTCCCTGATGCATCTTTTGCCGGACAACAGGAAACCTTTCTTAATATCCGCGGCATTGATGACATTCTACTAAGAGTAAAAGAAGTATTCGCCTCACTTTATAATGATCGCGCCATTGCTTATCGAGTACATCAGGGTTTCGAACACGAAGTGGTTGCATTATCTGCCGGCATACAACAAATGGTCCGCAGCGATTTGGGTTCAAGCGGTGTCATGTTTACTTTGGATACTGAATCAGGTTTTGATGATGTTGTTTTTATTACCTCATCATTTGGTCTGGGTGAATGTGTCGTTCAGGGTTCAGTAAATCCAGATGAGTTCTATGCCTACAAACCTGCACTGGAAGCAGGTAAGCAATCTATATTACGCAGAAATATGGGTAGTAAGGCAGAGAAAATGATCTTTGATGAGTCAGGAGATAACCCCACCATCATTGTTGAAGTTCCGGAATTGGAACGTATGAAATTTTCTCTGAATGATGATGACATAGAAGAATTGGCGCGCTATGCCTTAACGATAGAAAAACATTACGGCCGCCCGATGGATATCGAATGGGGTAAAGATGGTGAGAATAATAAACTCTATATCCTTCAGGCGAGACCAGAGACCGTCAAGAGTCGTACTTCAGGAAAAAGTATAGAACGTTATATTATGAAAGAGCGCTCTGATATTTTAGTAACGGGAAGAAGCATTGGCCAACGCATCGGTAGTGGGCCGATAAAAATTATTTCAGATATACAATATATGGATGAAGTAAAAGAGGGTGATGTACTGGTAACGGATATGACTGATCCTGATTGGGAGCCCGTTATGAAACGGGCTTCGGCTATCGTTACCAATCGTGGTGGTCGTACCTGCCATGCAGCAATTATTGCCAGAGAACTAGGTATCCCTGCTGTTGTCGGAACGTCAGATGGTACTGAAAAACTGGCTAACACAGATGCAGTTACCGTTTCCTGTTCTGAGGGTGACACGGGATTTATCTATGAAGGTATCCTGCCCTTTGAACTGAAAAATATAAAACTCGATTCTATGCCAGACATTAATTTGAAAATAATGATGAATGTCGGTAATCCAGATCGTGCGTTTGATTTTGCTTCTTATCCAAACCACGGCGTCGGTCTGGCACGACTCGAATTCATTATTAACAGAATGATTGGTGTACATCCCAAGGCCTTGATAAATATGGATACCATGCCAAACAATATCAAGACAACTATTCAAAAAAGAATTTCAGGCTATAGTAATCCAATTGATTTTTTTATTACAAAATTAACAGAAGGTATTGCTACGTTGGGTGCAGCCTTTGCACCTAACCCTGTCATTGTTCGCATGTCTGATTTTAAATCTAATGAATATTACAATCTTATTGGCGGAGATCAGTTTGAACCAAAAGAAGAAAATCCGATGCTTGGCTTTCGTGGTGCATCTCGTTATGTTTCTGAATCATTCAGGGACTGTTTCGAAATGGAATGTAAGGCCTTTGTAAAAGTCCGTAATGATATGGGGCTTACCAATGTGCAATTAATGGTGCCATTTGTACGTACCGTTGACGAAGCAAAACAAGTTATCGAACTATTAAAAGAAAATGGTTTGGAACGAGGTAAAGATGGGCTAAAAATTATTATGATGTGTGAATTACCTTCCAACGCAATTTTGGCAAAAGATTTTCTCGAATATTTTGATGGCTTCTCTATTGGCTCTAATGATTTAACGCAATTAACATTAGGGCTGGATAGAGATTCAGGACTGGTTGCCGATAAATTCGATGAAAGAAATCCGGCAGTAAAAGCTATGCTACAGATGTCTATCAAAGCTTGTCTGGAAGCTAAAAAATATATCGGTATTTGTGGTCAAGGCCCATCTGATCACCCTGATCTGGCGCAATGGTTAATGGAACAAGGCATAGAAAGCATTTCTCTTAATCCAGACACTGTCATTGAAACATGGTTATCGTTGGCAGGTGAATCTATTTAAAACTTGTTTTTAAATATGAATATCATTTATTTTCGGGAGAATAAAAATGGCAAAACTACTTTATATAGAAGCATCACCACGCAAAGACCGTTCTCATTCAATACAAGTTGCTCACGCATTCATCGATACTTATAAAACATCTAATCCGGATGATGAGATTGAAACTCTTGATCTATGGTCAATTGATCTTCCCTCATTTGATAACAAAACTATCAATGCAAAGTACGCCGTACTTCACGGCGATACACATACCCAAGAAGAAGCTGATGCATGGAAAATAATTGTTACTCATGCCGAGAATTTTAAATCTGCTGATAAATACCTGTTAAGCATCCCTATGTGGAACTTCGGTATCCCCTATAAATTAAAACATTATATAGACGTGATTACCCAACCCGGCCTGACCTTTAGTTTCACTCCCGAAGAAGGTTTTTCGGGTCTGGTGAATAACAAGCCTGCCACTGTTATTTTTTCACGAGGTGGAGAGTATGCCCCTGGCACACCGACAGAAGCTTTTGATTTTCAGAAGCCCTCTATTTTGGGATGGTTAGGATTCATTGGTTTTACTTCTATAAATTCTCTGGAAATTGAACCCACACTTGCACCGCCTGAAGCTGTTGAATCAACTATTGAAGAGAACTGTAGTAAAGCTGCCAATATTGCCAAAAGCTTTTAGACCGATACAGATTATAATTTCCAGATAAATCAGGAATTAATATCAGTTTTATCTCTGTTAGGTGAATGCTTTTTTAACTTGAATTCTTCAGCCAACAGCTCGTATGAACGCTTTCTATCCTCAAAATCATAACAAACATTCACCACGATAATTTCGTCGGCACCATATTCATCAGCAAGGCTATCCATTCTTGCATGACATTCTTCTGCTGTTCCGACAATCATTGAATTCAGTGTTTCGTCATAATATGCCTGATCATTAATAGACAATGTTTGTTTGAGATTTAAACAATCTTCAGGAGGCAATAAAGGGATACGCACGCCATGACGAAATGCCTGTACCTTCCAGTATGTATGAGTAGCAGCAATCCGTATTGCCTTATCACTATCTTCAGCACAAATCACTGCAACTGCCAGCATCACTTTTGACTTTTGTTGCGGTTGTATTGGTCTAAATGCATTTCTATAAGCATTCGTAATTTCCGTTGGTCGATCATGAGTGCCAATAAACAATGCCAATGCAAAACCAGCACCGACATCTCCAGCAAACTCAGCACTACCTGCACCAGAACCCAACAACCATAATTCAGGTGCAGTCTCTGCTTCGGGAATTGTTTTTAAACTCGAATATGGATGACCCGTTGGTAAGCTATTATGTAAGAATCCACTTAAGTCAGATACTTGTTGCGCATATAACTCAGCACCATTTGCATGGTTAGGATATGCCAATGCTGATGCTGCAACGGAGTTACCGCCTGGCGCCCTGCCAACTCCTAAATCAATTCGGTTTGGATGTAAGCTTGATAATAATCGAAACGTCTCTGCAACCTTATAAGGACTGTAATGAGACAACATTACACCACCGCTACCGACACGTAGATTTTCAGTTACCCTGGCAACTTCAGCAATCATAATCTCGGGACAGGAACAAGCGTAACCCTCAGTATCATGATGTTCTGCAATCCAGTAGCGATAATATCCCAAGGCATCACAATGTTTTGCCAATTCAATAGTTTGTGCTGGCGCTAAGTGAGAAGGTAAATTGTTATGTATGGGTATTTGATCTAAAACATTGATCTTATATGAATGGTTCATAGGCTATTAGCTATAACACGAAAGCCATATTGGCATGAGGTGATTTTGATTACTTTAATCATAGTAACGAAACACATATGTTTCGCTATTCTTATTCGCACTCAAACGAATAATTTATGAAAGATCGGCATGATGATAAACATCATGCCGACAATAGTGATTACGTTACAACATTTAGAAATCTATCGTTTAGCTCTCTACTATGATAAAAAATTGCTTGTCCAAGATGATCAGGCGTCCAGGTTAAAACAGGACTGTCAGGATATCGATAGCTATCTTCACAGAAAACTTCGTTACGATTACCGGAAGGGTCAAAGAAGTAAATGGTTTGTCCACGTGTTAAGCCATGTCGTGTAGGGCCAATATCTAGCGGAATATCTTTCATTGAGATAATATCGGCTGCGCGTAATACATTTTCCCAGGTATTCAACAAAAAGGAAGCATGATGTATTTTATTTTTTTCCTCATTCCGAATGAATGCAATATCATGGGCTTTATGTGAACAACTCAAAAATGCGGCTATCTGTAATTCACCATCGACAACTTGTTCAGCCACGTCGAACTCCAAAGCCTCAACAAAAAGTTTAACCGTACCATCAAGATCATCACCATAAAGTAAACAGTGATCAAAACGTACTGCTTGCATTCCTTGTAAACCTTCAGGCCAAGGCGCAGGATTCGTAGTTGGCAAGCCATTGCCATACACTTCTTTTTCTGTATACAACTCAAAAGTATGACCTGTAGGCGAATCAAAACGGACGCGTTCACCACAATGATTTAATTCACCTGCAGCAATACGTTCAACATTACAGCCAAATTTCTTAAGGTTTTCCTCAAAACGAAGTAATGATGCCTGGTTATCTACCTTAAAAGCCATGTGATCCATGCCCGGGCTATCATTCTTTTGTAATACTACCGAAAACCAATCATGCTCATCCCAGCATTTCAAGTAAACACGACCCTGATCATCTCTGTCGGTTTCAATCAATCCCATATGCTCGCAATAATGTTTTACTGACTCATCAATATCCAAAACATTCAGCATCACATGCCCGGGTCTCATTACGCCTGTTATTGCCATTATTAATTACCTCTTCTTAAATATAATTTATGTTCAATGTACTAACTTTTAGTGTTTTGTGATGCTACATGTGTTCGAACAAATTCATTTTTCATCTTTCCTAATACGTTTAATGTAATATCCGATCTGGGAAAAACTCTGCATGCCAGTGCAATATCTTCATTTTGTTCTTCAACGCTAACATGATTACGACTCATTATTCCGGCTTGATACTGCCCGGAAACAATCTTTACCTTACACACGCCACAACCACCATTTCGACAACCTACCGGAATATCCTTTCGTCCTAATCTGAGCATGCCTTTAAGCAAATGCTCCTGTTCAAAACATTCAAACGTTTCATCACTATCATTGATGAATATATTGAATTTATTCACTAATTGCAGATTATTGAAGTAGCTTAACTTACAAAAAAAAAGGTAATAGTCTTATCATTAAAGACTATTACCTAATTTATATTTATATATAAGATGGAGTAATTGTTAGTAAAAACTCTTCATCCAGTTACATAACTATTTATAGTCGCGTAATTGATCCACATCAAACATTTCTTCAGAAATACGATCATCTCTTTCATCCCATTGTGGCTGCATAAACAACGTCGACATGCGCTTGGTAATATAATTATTCACCATTACATAACGCCATTGTGAATCACCTTCGGTTGGACGCCAGGCACGACTGTCTTCCCAGTTTCTGAATCGATTACCCCGTTGATCTTCAGTTATATGATATTGCATGTAGTAAAATTCTTTATCTACCCAGGTACGCCGATTTGCATACATATACTTCCCGGTTTTATCCTTAATATCGAGAATCCAAACAGGTCTAAGTTCAAGCTCTAATGATTTGTAGTTGCACTGATCATCTGTCAATACAGCCGAATCATAGATATAACCCACTTCAGGGGAAGCAAGTATCCAGCCTTCACCTGCTATTTCATAATCAAACTTTGTGACATCGGTTTTACCCCAGTAAGCACGCCAATCATCCCAGGTAAGTTCCTGACCAGAGGCAATCGGATCTTGTGCATCCGAACCGGTCAAAAGTCGAGTACGACGTAAGCTTGGAATAAACACTTTAAAGTCATCATCTTTATCCGCTTGAGGGTAACGTTGTCTTACACCAGCCAGACCGCGTATATCATTTGGCTCAAGAAAAAAGATTGAACCACCTTCGATATAATCTTCTTTACCATCAATACTGCCTACTGGACCAGCATCTCCTTGCTGACGATTATGGTAATGCCACCACCATAAGTCCGCCTTGTATTCGGAATCAAGTTTGCCGTTTGCCGTACATGCCCGCATGTGAATGGGTTCAAAATCCAGTGTATCGGTATTGACCGAATGGGCAACATAAGACCAGTTCAATTCCAGACCAGTTTTTGGGTTTAAAAATGGAATTGAAGTAGCTCCCGGCCCACTCATCAAAGCGTAACTACCATCAGGATAGATTAATTCACCTCTAGCATTGATCTGTAGTTCAATTCCTTTTTCCTTCAATTCTTTCGTGCCTGCCAAATAGCCTTTATGCATATAGTAAGTGTTGGTAGGGACAATCGTAATTTCCTTGATATTGCTCCAGTCAGATGACAAATGCTCCAATATTTCAGCTGGCAGATAATCTTTTAACCAGGGAAATTGAGCTGCATTATCTTTAGTAATTTTAAGACCCGGTTTTAAGTCAGCCGGTAAGTTTGCTTTTTCCATAAGGTCATAGGAATCATAACCACGCAGATCTTTCCATTCTTTAGCAAGCGCAATGGCTTCAGGTTTGGAAATCTCATCCACCCATTTCTGATGATTCGGATTGCCACTTGATGCTGCATAGGCCTTCCAGGCTTCTAACGCTTTATTTGTGTCTGCCTGGGCTAGCGGTGCCAGCAAAATACTCATCGCTGCGCAGCTTGCCAGAATTATTCGTGATAATTGATTATTCATGTCTTTTCTCCTCAACAACATTGTCGGGTATTTGATGTAATTGTAGCTTAGTATAATGATAAAGCTAACCTTTAGAACTGATAGGTTAATGACATTTCTATAATGTCAGATGTTTCCAGTATGCCTATCGGTGCTGCATTTTGTTCACTATTACCACCACTAAAGTGCATCCATTCCAAACGTGGTCTCCAGTGTTTACCAAAGTAATTGAAATCAACTCGTTGGCGATAAAAGTTACCGCTACTATTGAAGTCTCGGATATACAAGCCTTCCATAACAAGTCGCTGTTGATGTAATGGCGCACTCCACAAGAAAGTTGAAAACTGTTGGTTCTTGTCAACTTTTGCAAGATAAGGCGCTTGAATCAGTAAACCCTCATCCGCATTAGAGGTATGGATATTAAATATCTGAAAACTGGTAAAAATTGATTTTTCCTGTGAGTCCCAACCTGGTATCCATAGAGGATAGTCGAAACCTAACATGGTTGACATAACATCACTTGAGGTAATGGCATGTTTTGGACTTACTACTAATGCTGCTGCACCACTTTCAATTTGATTAGTCGCATCACTAAATACTGTAGATCGATTAAAGGGTTTATCGAATTCATAACTAAACTCAAATCGCATTGCAGGCGAGGTCTGCTTCGGTCCGAATTTCCATTTTTGCATGTCGCGAGCAAAGCTGAAACCCAGTACTTGTTGACGATTATCATAATCCAGATCAAAAAGCGCGTTTACTGTATGCAGTCCACCACCAGTAATAGCTCCTACTGGGTCTGTCGAACCAGCACGTAATTGCGCAAGATATCCACCAATAGGACCAAGTGCTCCAGCAAGATCAAAAGTAGCACCTACGGCACCATTATGGAAAAAACTTGCACGTGCAGTTGCCCCAGTTAATTTCACAAGAGGAAGATCCTGCATACCGTAAAAAGCATTAATTGTCGCTTGACCACCTAAAGTATCAAATTTCAAACGGGCAGAATATTCCGCATCACTAAAGCTGTATTTTTTAGCTTCAACATCCGTTAAGGTAGCGCCAATTCCAAGCAAATGCCTACCAGAACGATCATCTATCAGAGTTGGGAAAGGTAAACCAAACAGACCACCTGATGTTCGTGAAACGCCATCAGTTGGATTATTAATAACAAATTTGGAATGCTGTACTTCAGGGACGAAGTTAAATTCAAATACAGGGCGTTTCATGCCCATCGATTCAAACGCCTTAGCCATCCCCATCTTTTTTAGGTTAAAATCCATGGACACCATCCATGAAGGTATACGAAGTTCATCAGAGTCACGAAAGGCAAATCGTTCACGCAGATCCTGCGCATGCAAGATGTCCATTAGTCTTAATCCATCAGACTGACCCCAGCCACGCTGGAATTTACCCAGTTTTACGGTAAAACGATTTTTCTTATCTCGATACTTAACCGAGGCCTCTCGAATAATCTCATCAAGATCATTAAACGACCTGATTTCATTACTATCGGAACAGTTTGGTTCAGTGGCGTTACCTAAACATTGACTTTCTTTAGTATTTAAAGTGTAAGGCAAGTTACCCGCAAAATTAGCTGTAGAAACATCGGGTATACCATCAGGATCACGAATGTGATCAAGACTCGGCGCCCAATCACCACGTAACCAGATATCACCTATAAAAGTGAACGCTCTACTCGGACGATAGGAGCCTTTAATTTCCATCACATAGTTGGCGGGGCCGTTTGTGGTTTGACCTGGGATATCATAAGCCGCAGAAAATCCCTGCTTCAGTCTCAGATCCAAGGTTGTTTTACGACTGCCTGTGTCAATTGCATAGGCAGATTGCCCGACTAGCATTGTTATCAGTATAACTATTCCCAACTTCAGTACTTGCTTCATTTTCAGACTCCCCTCAAATAAAAATGATTACTTAAAACGTTTAATTTTTCAAAGCATTAACAACTTATCTTAATGTTGATATTTGAAAGTAACATCAAATAACATCAAATAACATCAAATAACATAAACGATGAATTGTATATTTATTAATACTCAAGCTAATTAGTTATTGTCTAGCAATTATCACACCAAAATTATTTCCATTAATAATCAAACACTTAAAAATAATATTGATATTTTAATTTTAATTTTACCCATATAATTTATTCAATTTATTCCATATCGATAAAAACATTCAACGTAAATTACTTTTTACCATACGAAACTCATTCGTATGTGAATTTCTGCTCGTATTTGTATTCTGAACCTTAGCAATACTCCTCAACAAATTTCAACAATGGGCTTAATTTTCCACCTTAAATATTGACCGTGGTTTAAAGATTGTCAGTGCCGCCGGAATAAACAATAAAGAACCCAGCATATTCATAAACAAGACAACACCCAATAACATGCCCATTTCTGACTGAAAGCGTAATGGAGACATGAAAGCCCAAGGTAACAGCGGCCCAATCATGGTCACTGCTGTAATAAAAATCGCATTGCCAGAGGTACGAAAAGCCTGATGCACCGCCTCATAGACACACTCTGCATTTTTGCCATACTCTTCCTTAATCCTGTCTACCATATAGATACCGTAATCAACACCCAGTCCAACACCTAGTGCCGTCAAGGGTAAGGTACTCACGTTCAAACCAACACCCTTCCAGGCCATAAAAGCATAGGTCAGCGCATTAGCCGTTGCCAGACTCGTCAACAGAATTAAGGCCACAACTAGAGAGCGATAGTAAAGCACAATACAAGTACCGATCACGAACACAATCGCAATCATGATATTCAGATTTGATTTTGTGATTTCTGCATTCAACGCCTCAACAATACCTACCTGCCCGCCGGAATAGAGAAAATCCGCTTTGCTGACCTGCTCAGCCTTATTGTTGAAAAACCCTTTAAGGGTATTGGTCATTTTCCCAATCGTTTCGACACTGTGATCTTCCAAAAAGAATGACACATTGCCAATCTCCCATTCCTTGTTGGTAAAGGCGGCAAAATCACCCGGCTCACCACGAGAACGATACATATAAATATCGAAACCCACCTCTTCTGTGGTGTCAGGTATTATCTCATAGGAAGGATCCCCCTCAAACAGGACAGAATTTACCAGTTTGATGATTGGAACCAGACTTTGAGCAGGACGGACCTCAGACATATGTTCATACATATAGCGATCCATTGCCTCAGTCTGATGATAGACCGTCGGATCCAACATAGTATTTTCATCACCTTCGATATAGACCTGCATCATGTCTGAACCCAAAAATGAAAAGCGCGTATTAATGGACTCTGAATCAATATTAAATCGGGCATCTGGCCAAAGTATGGCACTACCTTTAGTATCACCAACGGCCAGGTTTGTAGAGTACGACATACCCGCAACCAGCAAGATAAGAGTGACACCCGTCATCATATATTTATGATCTTCGAGATTGATCACGGCCGCCCAGATTGAGTTAAGAATGACCGAGCCAGTTTTATGTGCTTTAGGGATCTTAATTACACATAATAAGCATGAACCAAAGATGAGGGCAGGAATGATTGACAATAACCAGATACCGCAAATCAATGCCAAACCTTTAATACTTGGAATCGCCACTAGTCCCAGTACCAGAAACCCCGCCGCATCGGTAATAATAGCCGCCGTACTTGGTACCAATAAACGTCCTAGTCCTTGTCGCGTGCACTCCCGAAGATTTTTTTGCCGTGTCTTGCAGGCGTTGAGGTTATCCAGAATACGTGTTGTTAATTGCACTGCATGTGACAAAACAATGGCAAAAATGAAGGCCGGTAACAGGATCAAAAGCGGGTCAAGATTGTAGTTCAAAAACCCCATTGCCCCCAGCCCCCAGATAGTTGCTACTGACGCGGTTGTCATGGGTACAATTACCCCGACCCATGTTTTGAAATAAAGAAACAGAACCAGAGCAACAATTAAGAATGAAACCATCATAATGCCAAACACAGCATCCAGTGACTGGTAGATATTGCCTAATAGAATAGGTCTGCCGACAACATTAATAGAAAGGGTTTCGTCTTCCATTTCTGCTTTGAGATCATCGAAAAATTTCAATACTTCTTCAAAATCCGCCTCGTCCTTAAAATCGGCAATCACCATTGCAGAAGTTTCATCATCTGAAACCAGAAAACCGCGATATTGAGCATTGACCGCCTGGCGAAACTTAAGCATCTCTTTTTCATTCTGAGGAAGGCTAGGCCACATGATTGCGGTAACATTAACGGTACCGCCGCTGCCTGAAATCGCTTTTGTCTTCTTTAGAATCAGGGACTGACTCAAATGTCGATAGGTATCGGGATGATAGTAGATGTCTTCAGCAATCTTTTTATACTTTGTCAGAAACTCAGTATCATAAATATTGCCTTGTTCATTCTTGATCTCAACGATAGTGGTATTGGCACCGCCAAATTGAGCACCAAATCGTAAGAATAAATCTACGTTTTTTGCTCCTGCAGGCAACATTTCTTCTAAAACAACATCAAGCGACAGACCTTGATAAGCGTAAAAAGCAGGAACACTCGTTACAGTTAATAGAATAATAAGAACCGTCCATGCACGCACGCAAATAAAATCGGCAAATCGCTGTATCATTTTTCATCTCCCCAACGACTGGAAACCAATTTCACACTTTTTGAAGCTGCCAGATTGAACGCTGTTCCAAATGTCATCTCATTCAGTTTACCGGATACAACAAGACCGCGAATACCTGGTGACCAGATTGTGCCATCGGGTGTGATAGCGACACCTCCTAACCAAATATAGGCCAGTGGAAAATCAGCACCTGTTTGTAGTTCAGTTACCGTTGAATCAATCAATTTCAACACCTTTGATTTTCCCACAACAATCGCCTCACCATTATCTGCAAGCGCGATATCAAACAAATGCTCACTGGTATTCGAATCAACTTTCTCTACATGATATTCAATCTCACTTTCAGGTAATTGCTCTATTTTAACTGGAACGTATTCCCTTTTGAGTCGTTTCGCCTTTGCCCGAGCTCTTTTTTCTTTTTTTGCCGCATCTTTGAGAAGTTTTTCTGCTATCGCTTCGCGCTGTTCATCCGTTGCATGACTCAAACGAACAATATTACCGTCCAGACCGACTGCGTAGAATGACTCTCCAGAACCAGTGATTGATAACCAGGTCGTTTTCGATTTATTCGGCGTTACTAACCATGTAGCACCGCCATTTTCTGTGTGGGCAATGGTGCCAAACTCACCTACCAATATTGCTGTATTAGCATCTTTGGCATAGATACCATGTAATCTCGGTTTGTCACGACCAATAAAGCCAAGCAATTCCTGTTGCAACCAGGTATTCCCACCATCTTTGGTATTCCAAATACTGGTATCATGACCAACCACCCAGCCATTGTTCTCATCTATAAAATCAACGTCTCTTAGATAAACACCCGATATTTCTTTTTGAATTTCCCATGACTGACCCGCATCTTTTGTATGAAATATGGAGCCTCGATGCCCAACGGCCCAACCGGTGTTCTCATTGACAAAAGAAAGTCGGCGGATCAGTTCATTTCGACCGATATAAAATGCGTCCCAGTTTTCCCCACCATCTCGAGTTCGTAAAACGGTACCGCTATACCCTGCAATAAAGCCAACGTCATCATTAACAAATTCGACGGCATATAGATTGTCTGGCCAAAAGCGATGAAAATTGCCTGGTTCTGTCTCATTTTGGGAGAAGGAAGTCACTGGAGACAAAAGCATCAGAACCAGGCATATAAGCTTTATGATAAAAAAAGATCGAATCGAATATGTATTTTTCACAAAAATTGCCCCAAAACTTAATCAAAAACACCACAACTATAAAAGCTATAATTTATTAGAAGTATAGAAAGCACTTTGTATGCCACTCTATATTTACTATATAAATCAATGAATTACATAGTATCACCACATTTTTTTTATTATAATTTTATCATATCATCAACTATGCCTTCCTCTCACTTATCATCGTATATGATTGCTACACTAAATGTTTGCCGTATGAACAAGTTTAATTGACCTTCGTATCTGAATTACACTGGGCTATCAAAAGTAATCTGTTACTCTACTGTCAACCATTATTATTGGAATGTAGCTTCGATGAATCAATCTATATTATCTCTTTGCATCTTGCTTATTTGGTCAGTTTCAGTCACTGCTGACACGAACAAGGCATTGGATGAATGGCGTGCATTTTCTAAAAAAACGGGTGACGCAAATCACGTTCAGTGGCTTGAAGAAATATCAAAACCTGAGGCAATTGAGCTCGCTAAACGTTGGAAAGCGTTACGAGGTTATGATGCACATGACCTGATTGCTGAAGTTGATCTACCAGCAGATCTCAAGGCCGGTTTAACTATTAAAAAATCTGATGCCACTAAATATCCCTGGTTAAAGAAATACATGGCAGACGAGATGTATCAGGCATTATCTACAAAAGAAGGATATATAAACTCTATCTCTATTGTTCCAACAAACACATACTACATGCATGCTGGCGTATTAAATGCGACACAAGCAATGCTTGATAAAGGCATTGTCCCTACGACAGATGCTAACAGCACGCTGCTAAATCCTGATGGCACGGTTACCTTATTAAATAATGAAACAGCTAGCGCTATCCCTTACCTGCATCCCAAAAATGGTCTGGAATTAAACTGGTCCTATGTTGCCCATGGCGTGGGGACAGAAACATTATATTTCGATCCCATAGAAACCAATGCTTGTGATGCCAATGGAAAAATAGATCGTGAGTACACTGCTGTTATGTGGTGGCAGAAATTTCATGGTCGATCACAAATTGGAGATGATAAAGAAATATTCGGTATGGAAGAATTTATTGAAGGCGGCTCGATATTTGCTCAATCACCCTATGATATACGCGGATTTGCCGGTGTCAGATTACGTTATGGCGATGGAACAAAAACTGATGATTTCAAGATCTATTTACCCGCTACAAATCGGACTCGAACATTAACTGGAACAGATACGCAAGATCCTATGTGGGCTGGTCTTGAACTTTCCTGGGATGATTGGCGTGCCTATTGGGGGAAGACTAATATTGATCAATTTGAGTACAAGCTCCTTGGCGAAACACTCATCCTTGCATCCCCCGAAGTGGGCTATGTTTATGATTCAAGAACATTAACCGCTTCCGGATGCAAGATAGAATCGATGGAACTGGAACTACGCCCCGTTTGGATATTGGAGATCACTGACAAAACCGGCGCTTATCAATACAAAAAACGCACAACTTACATTGATAAAGAATTTTATTACATGCAATACCATGTAACGACGGATCAACGAGACAATGTATTTCGAACTTGGGAGGACAGTCGCGCTTGGAGACCTTCCGATGGTGATGCCCAATGGCGACATATTACTATTCATAATGAAATGAATAATCGAATCAATATCATCGACGCCACACCTGTATGGGAAGGACGTGATGAAGAAGTTACGGAAGAGCAATTCGACGTTGACCAACTACGTGACTATCAATAGTCCTGTTTTTTTAAATTTCCTGATAAACAATCAATTTTTGATAAGCACTTTAAAACAATTTAAATATCATCATTAAACTAAGCAACAGCAGGCCAGAAAAACCCAGTATTAATAAAACATCCAGTAATACTTTAAAAATATTTTTTTGTTCTTTATCGAATAACTTATAAGGGCAGTCATTAGTCGGACAATTATCGGCCGAACATTCATTAGCTTCGCAGTTATGTGTCTGTGTTTGGTGAACGAGTGCATTCATATCTATTAATCCTCAGTTTTCGTGCTATTAACCAATCCTAGTATTATATGTAATGCATTAGAATCAGAGATCACCACTTACTTGATCTGGATCAAATCAACCTTAAAATAGACATTTCTGTACGATATTCGTACCACAAGTTAAAGTAGTAACAATGACACTGTATTTTATTCAAATTAGCCTCCAATATTTTTCTATCGAACCCTAATCTGGAACGCACTCATGCAAAAACATATGGCATCAGTAATTCACGAAACCGGAGATCCTGAAGTATTTCAATTTGAAGAAATTGAACTACTTGAACCAGATTCTGATGAAGTACTCCTTCGTCATACCGCAATAGGTGTTAATTATCTCGATACCTATTACCGTTCCGGTTTATACCCTATCGACCTGCCGGCAATTCTGGGAGATGAAGCTGTCGGGATCATTAAAAAAACTGGTAACGACGTTGTAGACTTCAAGATCGGTGATCGTGTTGCATATCCCGCCTGCAAAGGCGGTGGTTATGCAGAGGTACGTGTCATAAATAGTAAACAAATCGTTCCGGTACCTGAATCAATTTCAGATGAGACCGTTGCTGCCAGTTTATTAAGAGGTATGACTGTCGAATACCTTGTGAATCGCTTGTATCAAATAAAATCAGGTGACACTATTCTTGTGCATGCAGCAGCAGGAGGTGTTGGTTTAATACTCTGTCAATGGGCCAAACATCTGGGTGCAACCGTCATTGGGACTGTCAGTACTGAAAGTAAAGTTACGATAGCCAAAGAACATGGTTGTGATTTTCCTATTGTTTATACCAAAGTAGATTTTGTTGAAGAAGTTAAAAAAATTACTGAAGGGAAAATGATCGATGTTGTTTATGACGGCATAGGCAAAAAAACCTTCATGGATTCTCTTGATTGCTTGCGGCCAAGAGGGTTGATGGTGAGTTTTGGTAATGCCTCTGGTAAACCTGACCCACTTGATGTGTTGGAACTATCAAAAAAAGGTTCTTTATTTATAACCCGACCAACACTATTTGAATATGCCAGAAAATATTCAGAATTACTCGCGGGAGCAAAAGCTTATTTTGATATGCTAGAGCAAGACATCATAAAAATTAAAATTGGCAAGCGCTTTCCTTTAAAAGCTGCCGCTGAAGCACATCTATACCTGCAAGATAGAAACCAAATAGGCTCACCTATTTTACTGCCTTAATTCCTGATGAAGATTGCGAGAGCGTTTACTGTGATCAAACAATATTTATTAGCTTAACTGCGAAGTAACATAACAACACAAACAATAGACAAAATCCGCACGCTATAATTATGCGAATACCTTGAGGCAAGCCACGTATCTTATCCAACAATAACACTTAGTAAATTTAGTCGTTTTAAAAAAGTGTTGATATCTGTTGCTTATATCAATTTATGGTTCTTCAGCAGCCGTTGCTTCCTCAGAGTCTATGCCACAAGTATTAATCCCCAGTAATGCATACGGTGGACAATACCCAAAGGTAGCCGTCCCCATTGGTACTAATCCAATCAGTCCCCACCAACTTTGAAAATAGTAGCCTGCTCCCAACATACTGGCTCCTGCAATTATCCTGATTGTTCTATCAATTTTTCCAACATTTTTATTCATTTTGATCTCCCGACTTTAATAACTCACTCAATCTCAATTCATCAATAGCAGAATATAACAAGCTTCATTTCTTACCACTACCTTTTCTTTACATATAAATCCGTAATACTACCAGCTTGCATTTCAGCCGAAAAATTCAGTGTTTCAGACAATGTAGGATGAATGGTTAGACTCATATCTTCCCAGTCCGCGCCCATCTCATCAAACTCGCCTTTCTCGCACCCGATATTATGGAAGCCATAATGAAAGGTAACCTTCCACCAAAGCTTGCACTTGATCGTCTCAAAAAAGGTATCCCACTAGACTGGAAAGTACAACGACTCGAGTTTGGCTTTACCCAGTAATTCTACCAGCCCGAACTAGCAAAAAAGTGATTAGAGACTAATCGGATAATTCAGGGTATTTAGCATAATCTAGTTCGCCAGAAGGGCCACGTAATGGCGACGGATGTACTGCAACAAGCTGATTTCTTTAGATATTATAGAGTCTCTGCGGAGACACTCCGCAGAGACGAGACTAGATGGCGGAGAGAGAGGGATTCGAACCCTCGATACGCGATAAACGTATACACGCTTTCCAAGCGTGCGCCTTCAGCCACTCGGCCACCTCTCCAT
>DUBV01000054.1 GCA_012960105.1 Thiotrichaceae bacterium
CGTTATAGGATAGTGCATCACCAATTTCTGTATGCTGCGAACCTTCGGTCGTCTTGTTGTATAAAATATTAGCGTGATAACCTACGGGGCCACTGGTGAGGCTTATAGCTGTGCCAATTATATAGTCCCAAGATCCAGTGCCGGGTTGAAATTCAGATTCAAATCGAATGCCATCATTGTCTTTTTCATGGGTGTTCCCAGTGGGCGCTTTGACACCAAAAAGTATTGAAGCATCAACATTATTTGCGCTAAAAAAGCGGTAGTTACCCATTAGCAATAGATCACCGAATCCCTCAGAATTACCGTGCGTATGCGCCTCACCTTCACCTTCTTCATGCTCTTCGCTTTCACGAATATTTTTACGTTCAATGTACGGTAGACGAGCGCTTACCGTTAGATCGTCCGTCATGCCGTAAGCTACCGACAGAGACGTGCTTCTAATTTCATCAACGCTATGAACCCCTTCCTGCCCAGCCGCGCCAAATGCTTCAAGTTCTTCCGTGTCGAATGCGTCGTTATTAAATATTTCGGTCCTTAGACCCCACGCTAAAACACCTTGTGGCGCAGTAGTGCCAGAAATTGTATTGATGGGCCCTGCTGACTCTAAACCGAAAGCTACCGTTGGATGATCCGCCAACGTTAAAGGCGCATAGACAGCAAAAATAATACTTGCTAATTTAAATTTCATTCTTAATTTCTCTTAATATTTGAATTGTCAGCATTATAGTATCTTCTACATAATTTACACTGTGACAAACTGTCGCACCCCAAAAGTCACCTCTCAATAGAAGCCCCCTTACGCTCTTGCCAGCCTATCATCAACCAGGCGAATTTTTGTAATCACTTAAGTTGAGGTGCATTAGCTTCTTTAGTGATATAACAACCAAAACCATATTTGGAATTTCCTATGTCCGATATTAACCTAGAAGAACGAGCTATTGGTGCCATAATGGGTGCCTACATTGGTGATGCGCTAGGGCTTGGTGTCCATTGGTTTTACGACCTCGATGAACAACGTAAATACTACGGCGATTGGATAGACGACTACAACAACCCGCAACTAGATCGTTACCATGGTGGTATGAAAGCAGGCCAACAATCACAATCTGGCCTTATTCTAAATATGCTGATTGACTCGCTATTGATTGATGGTGAGTACAACGAATATGATTTTTGTAACCGCTTGGACAACGATCTATTTCCACTACTAGATGGTACAGCCAATTTTGGTCCCGGTGGTTTCACTAATCAATCCATCCGAGAAGCTTGGACGCAAAGAACACTCAATAATAAACCTTGGGGACAAGTTGCTGGTTTTGCAGATAACACAGAAGCGGCCGAACGAACCATAGCGTTAGCCGTACGTTACGCGAGCAACTCTAAAAAACTTGCTGCCTTTGTTTCTAACAACACTCTGCTTACTCAATGTGATGATAACGTCCAATCTATGACCATTGTCTTTAATGCAACGTTGGGCATGCTCATTCAAGGACACCCTTTAGATGCAAAACTTTCAGATAAAATGCTGAATTTAATCGGTAACTATTCTTTGCCATGCCAACGTAGAACCCCTTACGAAACACCTTCGAATGTCGCACTAGCTGCCAGCGAAGATTTAATACACCCAGCTTGGAAGGTAGCACTGGTTTATGGAATGCCTTGCGCCGTTAACTACCAGTTCCCGACCTGTTACTACTTAGCTGCGCGTTACTCGGATGATTTCGAAAATGCTGTGTTACATGCGATTAATGGTGGAGGGCAAAACATGGCCCGGGCGATGCTGACTGGTGCATTGGTCGGTGCGCAAGTTGGCGTCCAAGGAATTCCCCAACGGTTTATTGATGGTTTAGAACAGCCTGATGCTCTTTTAAAGCGTGCACGACAATTAGCTGCACTAGCAAATTAAACCAGCTAATAAGCCAAGCTACGCTAAAGGCTATACAGGGCGTGGGTTATAGTTCGATTTGACTTTAAACTAGAACATTTACACCTAAAGCGTTAAAGAAAAAAGCCAATAAGGTTTAACCTTATTGGCTTTTTTTACCTGCAAATGACTTTATGAGAAATCGCGAATATAACGGCGATTATCGACCCATAGAATATTTTTATAAGCCGTTATTAGCTCGGTATTCCTTTATTGCCTCAGTACCTTGCTGAATAATAAGTTCGGCTTTATTAGCGTTAACGCAATTAGCTGTACCTTTTAACTCCGGGTTTCTATTGCATTCGTCTAAATCATTTCCTTGCTCTATAGTATTGTCCATATACCATCCAACGGTTCTGTTGGATTCAGAACATCCGACTAATAATAATGTTACTACTGCCGCCAATACGAGCTTCTTTGTGTTGTAGATCATGTTATTGATTCCTTTTGTAAAAAATACTTAAAATGTTTTCAATCGAAAAACATCCGCTATTATCCATAAAAAAATGCTCTGTATAATTTAATTACAAATATAACCAAAGAAAGTGTTCCAAGCGCCCTATTTTCACCAAAGGATAATGGTAAACCTTGAGGCAAGTCACACGAATTAAGTACACTAATGATGTTTATGAACATTGGACTTTGGACTTTGGAACATTGACCATCAAAAATGCAAAATTCCGCACCACATCTGTACCACATACTATGTGTGAATATGGAGATTTCTCTACATAGTGTAGTTTTTATAAATTACCAATAGGCACAAAAAAGCCTTCTAACTCAATGAGTTAGAAGGCTTTTTTGTATGGCGTCCCCAAGGGGGTTCGAACCCCTGTTACCGCCGTGAAAGTGCTAATTTAGCGTCCTACAGCGTCCCATAA
>DUBV01000055.1 GCA_012960105.1 Thiotrichaceae bacterium
AAAAAGAAATTGCGAAATACTTAGGCGAAGAACAGAATTTAAAAAAGACCATTCACTCTATTCGGCAAAAGTTAGAGTCTGCGCATCAGGAATCGATAAACAAGGAACTCAATTTACGCAAAGAGCACGACAATTTGGTGAATCAACTTCAACAACAGATTACAAAGTTGCGTGATGAACTTGAAACAAGCAAACAAAAACAAATCAGCGACCTATTAGATAAAGAACAATTATGTAAGAAAGATATAGACCTTTTTAAGGGCACTATTTTTGAATTGAGACAAAAGCTGGAAAACCAGAATAATTAGACACCCGCAGACAGTTCGGATGGACTGTCTCTAGAAGGCGCAGGGAAATTTGCAAACCCGACGTGTGCCAGTAGCACGTGAGTGAGGCTAAAATTTTATACCGACATTTATTAAGCCATTTGTGGGAGCCTTAATTATATGGACCTTGGGCATAGTTGAGGTGGATTAGGACTATTGATTCACCGCGTGGCGAATCGATTTTGTGACATGGAACTCCAAAACCTATTATTAGGCGTCACAGTGACGCATTTAATAAAGTTATAGACGAATATGAATTAGGTTTTATTAATGAATAAAGCAACTAGTAAACATAAGAGGTTTAAATTCACATTCGCATTAACTCGGTTATTATTGCAAGTGTCCAACGAATTGGCGAGATCAAAAACTGTGGACGATGCATTAGAACGCCTAGTGGAAATATCAACGCACCAAATAGGCGCTGAACGGGGTACAATTTTTATAAATGACCCAAAAACCAATGAACTATATTCTCGCGTCGCGCAGGGACAAACACGTCGCGAAATAAGAATAATGAATAATTCTGGGGTTGCAGGTTGGGCGTTTACCAATGACGAAAGTCTTATTATTAACGAAGCGTATGAAGATAAACGTTTCAACAAAGTGGTTGATACGTTAACCGGTTACATAACCGATACCTTATTGACTACACCATTTCGTACGGCCGATGGTAAATGTATTGGCGTAG
Organism: Thiotrichaceae bacterium; assembly: GCA_012960105.1. GTDB lineage: Bacteria > Pseudomonadota > Gammaproteobacteria > Eutrophobiales > Eutrophobiaceae > UBA7359. The sequence goes on from DUBV01000055.1 coordinate 1,015, forward strand.
CCCAGCTGATAAACAAAAAAGATAAAACATTTACTGAAAGTGATCTGGAATTATTTGAAGCCATAATACAACAGGCAAGTGTGGCCATGCAAAGCAAAATAATACTGGAAGAAAGAGAAAAAGAACGTGAAAAAGAGATGGATTTCTTGGCAGTTGTTACTCATCTATCCTCAGAACTGGATTTAAACCAATTATTAGATAAAATTATCCCTACGATCACTAGAATGCTTAATTCCGATCGGTCTACGCTTTTTATTAATGACAAAAAAACTAACGAGCTTTTTACGATGATTGGTCAAGGTTTAGGTAAAGTTGAATTGCGCTTTCCAAATCATTTAGGGATAGCTGGTACCGTATTTACAACCGGCGACACGATTAACATCCCTCACGCCTATGCTGATCTTCGCTTTAATCCATCCGTTGATAAACAAACCGGTTACTTTACCCGTTCAATGCTGTGTGTACCGGTAAAAAATAAAAAGGGGAATGTGATAGGCGTTACCCAGGTATTAAATAAGAAGGGTGGAGTTTTTACCGATGAGGACGAAGGACGATTAGCAGCGTTTACTTCTCAAATTGCAATCGGTATTGAAAACGCAAAATTATTCGGCGATGTCGAAAAAATTAGGCGCTATAACGAGAGTATTCTTCATAGCATGTCAAATGGTTTAATAACTCTTTCTCCTGAATTCGTTATTGTTACAGCAAACTACGCCGCACAGAAAATGTTTGATCTGTCAGAAAATGCTTTGGTAGAAGAAGACTTTAAATCTATTTTTGAAAAATCTGACCAATTGCTACTAGAGGTTTTAGAAAATGCAGACGGTTCAGAACTTGTTGATATAAAAATATCAGCAAATAATATAGTGTTATCTTCAAACATTACTATTCAATTGTTACTTGACGAGACAGGAAAAGACATAGGTAAGACAGTATTAATTGAAGATATAACCGGTGAGAAAAGAATGCGCTCTACCTTGTCACGGTATATGGATCCTGCATTAGCTAACCAAGTATTAAGTGAGAAAGAAGGGTTACTCGGTGGCACATCAAGTATGGCAACTATATTGTTTTCAGATATCCGTTCTTTTACAACAATCACAGAAAAGATTGGTGCTGAAGGCACAGTTTCTTTCTTGAACGAATATTTTACGTTAATGGTTGATGAAATTCAAAATGAAGGCGGCATGCTCGATAAATTTATTGGTGATGCCATTATGGCCGTCTTTGGCATTCCTTTGATGCATGATGATGATTCAGACCGTGCAGTTAGAGCAGGAATAAATATGATGGCAAAGCTAGATATATTTAATGAATCTCAAAAAGCCAATACCGATACCGTTATTTCAGGAAATATTGGCTCTCCTAAACGTATGGATTATACCGTTATAGGCGATGGTGTTAACTTGGCATCAAGAATTGAGAGTGCATGTAAACAGTATGGTGCCCATATACTTATAAGCGGAAATACTTACGCCCAATTAAAAGGAACCTATCGCACAAGGTTAATTGATCATGTCATTGTTAAAGGAAAAACCCATCCGGTCGCTTTATACGAATTGCTCGATTATGTAACCAATATATCTGCGGCTAGAATAGATAACATAGGATTTTTTAACGATGGTATGCGATTTTATATGGATGGAGACTTCGTTGGGGCGACCAAGCAATTTAAACTGGCTCTGGCAGCTCACAAAGAGGACGTTTGTAGTCGGTTATATGTTGACAGATGCG
>DUBV01000056.1 GCA_012960105.1 Thiotrichaceae bacterium
AGACGCAGGCATTCACATCTGGGAAATATTTCACCCTCCCAGTTTGAAGAACAGGTTGCATAGTCCGTGTCCGTTTTACGGGGTACAGGTCACTTTTTACTTTAAATAATTATTCAGTAATAAATTAACACTGTAACGTACACCAAAACCAATCGTGTCTGTTGGGATATGCGCCAAACCGCCTTTCTTGTTACTACTGGATAAATCCATGTGTACCCACGGTGTATCATTTTTAATAAAGCGTTGCAGGAAGCGTGAAGCAAGAATGTGATCGACACCACTTTCCTGAGAACATTGTTTTACATCGGCAATATCACTTTTAATCATCTCATCAAAATCTTCATCCAAAGGAAATGGCCAAACACGTTCACCGGAATCTTCACCCGCTTTAATTAAATCGGCGTGCCATTCTTTCTTGTTAGTAAATACACCGCTATAAGATGTGCCTATGGAATACATACAACCACCCGTTAAGGTAGCGAAGTCCAATATTAATGAGGGGTTTTCTTTTGAGGCTAATACTAAGGTATCTGATAACACCATACGACCTTCGGCATCAGTATGAACCACTTCTATGGTTGTCCCATCAGATGCAGTAATCACATCATTTGGTTTATAGGCCTTTGGACCAATGTGATTCATAGCTAACGCCATCCAACATTCAACCGGACGATTATAATTCAATTTGCTTAAAGCCAATAAAGTACCAAGTGCAACGGCACTGCCTTGCATATCTTCATGCATACCAAACATATAGTTTGCTGGTTTAAGATTGGTGCCGCCGGTGTCATAACAAATGCCTTTGCCGACTAAAAACACTTTCTTTCCTTTTGAATTTTTTGGTGTGTAACGTAAACGCACTATGCCCGAATCAGCTTTCGGACTACCTTGTGATACTGCGAGAAAAGCACCGGCTTTTTTCTTTTTTAATATTTTTTCATCATAGAATTCCAGCTTCCATTTATTCTCACGCGCAATCAGTTTTATTTCTTTAAGATATTCCGTCGGTGTTAATTTATTCGGCGGCAGCATACTTAAGCTTCGCGTTAAAGCATTACCTTCGGCAATAGCAAAGCTTTGCTTAAAACCATGTCTTGCATGTACACCAAACAAAGATACTTTTTTTAGACGTGATGTTGTTTGCTTATCGCTTTTGAAATTTGGCAATGATGCTGATGCTGCTAATACGGCTGAAATTAATGCTTCAGCAATGCGTTCTGAATCTGTTTTGTTAAAACCACTAATACATAAACCTAATTGCGCAGGATTACTCGATGAATGTGCGGCAACCATCTTTCTTGCTAATGTTAATAAGTCAAAACTATTAATCTTCGATTCAATCGTAGCAAAGGCAACATGACTGGAATTTGTATTTGGCAGATCAATAGTTACAGGACTGCTATCTGCTTTTTTTAAAGCTAGCTGCTTACGTCGATTGAGCAACTGTGTTTGGTATGGAAACCGGCTTTCTTTGTTTATGGTTTTTTCCAGTGGAAGAGCAAAAACCATAAGCCAATTAGAAATGGCATTTATATTTTGCTTACTTGGTACTGAAGCCTTTTGTTGTAACTTAATATTCATATTTTTAAGAATTCCTTACAATAACCTAAATATTGGGACCTAAAATGCATAGATAAAAAGCAAAAAGCTTACTTTTGCCCGAAAAAAAACTAAACTATAAAACAGGGTTATACTTAAGAAAGAATCATACCAGTTTGTTAAGGGTAGCTCCGAAAATAGTAATTTTTTCGTGAGAGCAAGGAAGTACCGCGCATAGAACCGCAGTGTATGTTTTATACATGAGGATTCGAGCACGGAACTGACGCCGCTTACCTAGAAGTATTATTAGGAACGGCATATTAATCGCGGAAAAGTGCATTTTCGACTCTGCTTAAGCGACTTATTCTGAAAAACAACGAAAGGATACTGGTTTTATGTCAGAACAAGAAAAAGACATTGATCCACAAGAAACTCAAGAGTGGCTAGATGCATTGGATTCCATGCTCGAACACGAAGGTGTTGAACGTAGTCATTTTATTCTAGAGCAACTCATCGCTCGTGCACGTAAGTCTGGCGCTTATCTACCCTATTCCGCGACTACCGCTTATTTAAATACCATTCCACCTTCTCGAGAAGAGAAATCACCCGGTGATGCCGGTCTTGAATGGCGTATCCGTTCGTTAGTACGCTGGAATGCCATGGCCATGGTGGTGAAGGCAAATCGTAAAAGCAGTGAATTAGGTGGTCATATTGCCAGCTTTGCTTCTTCTGCGACCTTATATGATGTTGGCTTTAATCACTTCTTTCATGCACCGACTAAAGATCATGGTGGCGACTTACTTTATATACAGGGTCATTCAGCTCCAGGTATTTATGCACGCGCATTTATGACGGGTCGCATTACTGAAGATCAATTAATGAATTTCCGACAGGAAGTTGATGGTAAAGGTTTATCTTCTTACCCCCATCCTTGGTTAATGCCTGATTATTGGCAATTCCCAACAGTATCGATGGGCCTAGGCCCATTAATGGCCATCTACCAAGCGCGCTTTATGCGTTATCTGGAAAACCGAGAGTTAATCAAGAATACCAATCGTAAAGTCTGGGCATTTATGGGTGATGGTGAGATGGATGAACCGGAATCCCTCGGTGCTATTGGTCTTGCTGCCCGTGAAAAACTCGACAATCTGGTCTTCGTTGTTAATTGTAATTTACAGCGATTAGACGGCCCAGTTCGTGGTAATCATAAAATCATTCAGGAACTTGAAGGTACCTTTCGTGGTGCTGGCTGGAACGTTATTAAACTGATTTGGGGTTCTTACTGGGATCCATTAATCGCACGAGATACATCCGGCATGCTATATAAACGCATGGAAGAAGTTGTTGATGGTGAATACCAGACTTACAAAGCAAAAGATGGTGCCTATGTTCGTGAACACTTCTTTGGAAAATATCCTGAACTAAAAGAAATGGTCGCTAATATGTCAGATGATGACATCTGGCGTTTAAATCGTGGCGGACATGATCCACACAAAGTTTATGCGGCTTATGCGGCAGCAGTTAAACACACTGGCCAACCTACAGTAATACTGGTGAAGACAGTGAAAGGTTACGGCATGGGCGAAGCAGGTGAAGGCCTGAACATGTCTCATCAACAAAAGAAAATGGGCGAAGAGTCACTTAAACATTTTCGCGATCGTTTCAATATTCCCATTACCGATGAAGAAATAAACGATACACCTTTTTATAAACCAGATGCAGATAGTGAAGAATCAAAGTATTTAAAAGAACGACGTGATGCCTTGGGTGGCTATTTCTTTGCTAAGCGCACTCCACCAGCAAAACTTGAAATACCTGACATCAGTATTCATAAAAAATTACTTGAAGGTAGTGGTGAACGTGAAATATCAACCACTATGGCATTTGTTCGTGTGCTTAATGCTTTATTAAAAGATAAAAAGATCAGCAAACATATTGTGCCTATTGTTCCAGATGAAGCGCGTACGTTTGGTATGGAAGGTATGTTTAGACAATACGGGATTTATTCAGCCGTTGGACAACTTTATGAACCAGTAGATTCTGATCAAGTTATGTATTACCGCGAAGATATAAAAGGACAAATACTTGAAGAAGGGATAAATGAAGCAGGCGGATATTCATCATGGATTGCCGCAGCAACGTCTTACCGTAATCATGGTTTACAAATGATTCCCTTCTTTATTTATTACTCCATGTTTGGTTTTCAGCGTATTGGTGACTTGGCCTGGGCTTCGGGTGATATGCGTGCGCGTGGTTTTCTATTAGGCGGTACAGCTGGTCGAACTACACTCGCTGGCGAAGGCTTACAACATCAAGATGGTCACAGCCACTTATCTGCATCAACCATACCTAACTGTATTTCTTATGATCCTACGTTTGCTTATGAGCTAACCGTCATTATTCAAGATGGTATGGAACGTATGTTTAAAAATAACGAGGATGTTTTTTATTACCTCACCATTATGAATGAAAATTATACTCACCCAGCTATGCCAGAAAATTCGAAAGAAGGCATTATTAAGGGAATGTATTTATTTAAGAAAGCCGCAAAAGGTAAAGTTCAAATTCAATTAATTGGTTCCGGTACTATCTTACGAGAAGTTATTGCCGCAGCGGAATTATTAGAAAATGATTTTGGCATCTCTTCTAATATCTGGAGTGCTACCAGTTTTAATGAATTGCGTCGTGAAGGTTTAACCACACAACGTTGGAATATGTTACACCCAACCAAGAAAACAAAAGTATCTTATGTTGAATCATTACTTAAAGACGAAAGCATTCCGACTTTAGCTGCAACGGATTACATGAAAATCTATGCTGATCAGATTCGTGAATTTGTTCCAGGCCATTATTCAGTATTAGGCACGGATGGTTTTGGACGTAGCGACACAAGAAAACAACTGCGTAAGTTCTTTGAGGTGAATCGATACTATGTTGTTGTCGCTGCACTCAAAGCATTAGCTGATGAAGGCAAGGTTCCAGCAAAAACGGTTGCCGAAGCCATTAAGAAATATGATATCGATCCAGAAAAACCGGAACCAACAACTGTTTAGTAGTTGAAATGATTATTGTGTCAAAAGCACTTACAATTGCTCCTGCATCGCCTATAGTGCCTACTGCTGGGGTAAGTATTTCCGCCATCCATGGCGGTCAAATGTGATAAAGAATATATGATTTTAGGAAAAAATTATTTTGACTAATGAAGTAGAAATTAAGCTACCTGATATAGGTGACTTCGATGCAATTGAGGTCATTGAGATAGCCGTCAATATTGGCGATACGATTGAAGTGGAAGATACCTTACTTACGCTTGAGAGTGAAAAGTCAACTATGGACATCCCTTCACCTTATGCAGGTGAAATAAAACAAATCAAGGTCAATGTTGGCGATAAAATTTCTCAAGGTACTGTCATTGCCAGTATTGTTGCTACTGAAGTGGAAAGTAAACCAACTGAAGAAAAGAAATCACAAACTATTGTTGAAACAAAACAAAAAGAAGTAACAGCAGCACCTGAGCCAGTACTAATTTCTAAACCAACACCCAACCCTACACCTAGGCCCGCACCTAAGACACCTGAAACAAGTCAGCTAGTAGGTCAAAGTAAATCGGCAAAAGCACATGCCAGTCCTTCAACCAGACGTTTTGCTAGAGAACTCGGTGTCGATCTGGGACTTGTTTATGGTTCGGGAGCCAAAGGTAGAATATTAAAAGAAGATGTAAAAGCATTTACCAAAAGCATTATGTCTGGCGAAAAACTTTCTAACAAAGGTGCTTTTTCAGTTCCAGAAGTTCCACCTGTTGATTTTTCAAAGTTTGGTGAAGTTGAAACAAAAGCTTTAAGTCGCATACGTCGCCTTACTGGTCAAGCTTTGCATCGTAGCTGGATAACGGTACCGCATGTCACTCAATTTGATGAAGCGGATATTACTGAACTTGAAGCTTTTAGAAAATCTAAACTGGAATCAGCTAAAGCAGAAGGCATTAGATTAACGTTGGTTACATTTTTAGTAAAAGCCGCAGTCGTTGCCTTACAAAAATTCCCGGACTTTAATTCTTCGATTGAACCTAGCGGTGATAATTTAAATATTAAAAAATATTTTAATATTGGTGTTGCTGTTGATACGGAGAATGGTTTAGTTGTTCCGGTTATTCGCGATGTAGATAAAAAAGGTTTGTTTGATATCGCACGTGAAATTACTGAATTAAGTAACAAAGCAAGAGAAGGAAAAATTTTACCAAAAGATTTACAAGGCGGTTGCTTTACGATTTCAAGTTTGGGCGGCATTGGCGGCTTACAATTTACACCTATCGTTAATGTACCTGAAGTTGCAATACTGGGTGTGTCACGTGCAACAATGAAACCCGTCTATGAAAACGGTGATTTTATACCGCGTTTAATCATGCCTTTTGCTTTATCTTATGATCACCGTGTCATAGATGGTGTGGCAGGGGCACAGTTTACTCAATTTCTGAATACCATACTGACAGATATACGACATATATTGCTATAATCTGTAGTAATGATATGAGCTTAAATCGATAAGCTAGTAGACCTTTTTAATTATCAAATTTATAGACAAAGCTATTCAAGTTATCAGATGTATTTGATAAAGAATTGCTTGCGAGTTGTGCACACTCTGACACCTCAACAATATTATTTGTTGATGTCTTAATATTCCCAACATAATTATTTACTTCATTCATCGTTGCACTCTGTTCTTCTGCGGCGCTCGCTACCTGAGCACTCATATTATCGATCTCATTCATAATGCTTGTTATCGAACTAAGTGCATCACTCGCAGCAGTCGCTTTTTCTAAACAGGGCTGCATCGCCTGACTACCTTTTTCAATAACAGAGACTGCATTTTCTGTTCGTTTTTTGTAAATGTTCAACAATTGTTTGAATCTCAACTGTTGAATCCTGTGTTCGCCTTGCTAAAGTTCTTACTTCATCTGCAACAACAGCAAAACCTCTTCCCTGTTCTCCTGCTCTTGCAGCTTCAATCGCTGCATTTAATGCAAGTAAATTAGTCTGCTCTGCAATATCTTCAATTACAGTCAGCACCGAGCCTATGTTGTCACTATCCTGACGTAGTTCTTCCATTACTTGCGTCGTTTGTTGAAAACCTTCTGCCAATACCTTTATCGAATCTACCGTTTCTCCAACAACGATATTTCCCTGTTGGGCTTCAGCATCTGCTTTACTCGCTGTCGCTGCAGTAAAAGAAGCACTTTTAGCGACTTCCGCAATGGCAAGTGTCATTTGATCCATAGAAATAACTAACTGATCAATATTACTCTTGCTTTCACTTAGCCCATCAATCGTATTCGCTACCGTTGATTTCACCTCATTTGATGCAAGTGAAACACTTTGGCCTGCTTCACTTAATTTGGATATTAATTCCTTATACATTTCCAATAATTCATTTATTACACTAGCAATACTACCTGTTTCATCTTTGCGCGTTTCATCTAAGCGGTGCTGTAAACTACCCTGACCAGAGGATAGATCCTTACTAATATCCTTTGCCAAATTTACAAAATTGCTTAATGGTGCTGATATATATTTTCCAAGAATAATACCTATTGCTCCATATACTATTATTAGTATGACCACAGTAGTAGCGACCGTTTTCATAACAGTCTTCTTCATATCTTCAACCAGTTGCAATGATTCTTCTTTGTCTACTTGTTCGAGACTTATACGCGCTTCCTTTAGATAAAAAGAACTGAGCATAACTGTTACAACTATGGCAGGAATCAATCCCATTACTATAGAACTAACTATAAATTTATCCTTGATTTTCATAATCTTAGTCTCACTTAGAAATATTTCATGTATACTTTTATTAGCTATTATAGATTTATCGTCTGCTTGGCCAGATTCTTGAATAGAAATACCAAAACAAATTAATAACTGACCTTTATAAAACGCAAAACTATGAAAAAAACGATTCTGCTTCCGGATATTGGAGATTTTGACGCAGTTGAAATCATTGAGATCCCCGTATCTGTAGGTGATGTTATTGAAAAAGAACAATCCATACTCATCCTGGAAACAGAAAAAGCTTCCATGGATATTCCATCAGACGTTGCCGGAAAAATTCAAAAAATAAGCGTTGTAGTTGGCGATATGATCTCCGAAGGCAGCGAGATTATGCAAGTTGAAGTAGAGGAGACGACAACAGTTGATAAAAAACAAAACGAAGCTAACTTAGAAAAACATGAAACCATAGCTTCACCGTCCCCAATTATGTCAGATCATCATACTGAAGTTCTGGTACTAGGCGCAGGCCCCGGTGGTTATACCGCTGCATTTCGTGCAGCAGATTTGGGATTAAAAACTATATTAATAGAACGTTATGAATCAATTGGTGGTGTCTGTTTAAACGTTGGTTGTATTCCATCGAAAGCATTACTTCATGTTGGCAAAGTTATTTCTGAAGCGGAAGAGTTAAAAGAACTCGGTATTGATCTTGGAACAAAGAAACCTGATCCCAAACCAGTAAGAGCATGGACGGAGATAGTTATAAATAAACTGACTTCTGGTTTAAAAGCTATGGCCAAGCAAAGGAAAGTCGAAATCGTTCATGGTGTAGGAACATTCACTTCGGCAAATTCTATAGAAGTAAAAAATAACGGAAAAACCGAAATCATTACTTTCGATTCAGCCATTATTGCAGCCGGTTCACAAGCTACGAAAATACCCAGCTTTCCCGATGATCCTCGCATCATGGATTCAACTGAAGCATTACTTCTGGAAAAAATTCCAAAACGCATGCTTGTCATTGGCGGCGGTATTATTGGATTAGAAATGGCAACCGTTTATGCATCACTAGGTTGCAAGATCACAGTTGTTGAAATGTTAGATAATCTTATCGCAGGTTGTGATAAAGATATCATTCGTCCATTACAACGACGTATTAAAAAGTTATACGAAAATATATTTTTGAAAACAGCCGTCACATCTATATCTGCTAATAAGAATGGAATAGATGTTTGTTTTGATGGAGCGAAAGCACCGGAAAAAGATCAGTTCGATGCCGTCCTTGTTGCTGTTGGTCGTCAGCCAAACGGTAATAATATCGGTGCGGATAACGCAGGCATACATGTTAACGAACGTGGGTTCATTCCTGTCGATGATCAGCAACGTACCAATGTATCAAATATCTTTGCTATCGGCGATATTGTCGGACAGCCAATGCTGGCACATAAAGCAACGCATGAAGGTAAGATTGCAGCCGAGGTCATCGCCGGACATAAAGTTGGTTTCGATGATAGGTTCATTCCATCTGTTGCCTATACCGATCCTGAAATAGCATGGGTAGGTTTATCTGAAACTGAAGCTAAAGAAAAAGGCATAGAATATGGCAAAGGTGTATTCCCTTGGGCTGCAAGTGGTCGCTCACTTTCTTTAGGTCGTGAAGAAGGCATCACTAAAATTTTATTTGATAAGGAATCGAAGAAAATACTTGGCGCAGCCATCGTCGGTCCCAATGCCGGTGATTTAATTGCTGAATGTACTCTGGCAATCGAAATGGGATGTGATGCTGAAGATATCGGTTTGACCATACATCCTCACCCAACCTTATCTGAAACCGTTGCGATGGCAGCTGAAGTGTTTGAAGGGACGATTACTGATCTCTATATACCCAAACGCTAGGTTACCTATAAAAATGCACTATTTTTATAGGTAACTAGTACAATATTTAAATGCCTTTGAATAAAGCACTCGCACTTAACTACATAGAGTATGGTCAAGGTCGACCTGTCATTATCCTCCACGGACTATTTGGTTCTGCTCGAAATTGGCAAGGTATCGCCCGCTCATTAGCAGAAAGTCATCATGTCATCACACCTGATCTGCGTAATCATGGGCTATCGCCTCACACCGATAGCATGTCATATGAGGAAATGGCAGAAGATATCATTACTCTTGCTGACAAATTAAAACTGGATGACATCATTCTTGTCGGCCATAGCATGGGCGGCAAAGTTGCGATGACTGCCGCCTTGCAAAATCCAGAACATTTTACTGCTCTGATTGTTGCAGATATTGCCCCAGTCAACTACAAGCATGGTTTCAAATTATTGGTTGCAGCAATGAACTCTCTAGATTTAAAATCATTAAAGAACAGGAACGAAGCTGAAACGGAATTGCGAAAAACAACTAATGAAACCAGCGTCGTGCAATTTATATTACAGAACCTAATTCGGTCAGAAGGTAATTTCTGCTGGCGTATTAACCTTGAGCAGATTACTGCCAGCTTGAGCTCTATTAGTGAATTTCCCTCGTCATTGAGCAGTATGAATAGTCGTCTACCCAGCTTATTTCTGGGAGGCGCTGAATCAGATTATCTCCTTAGTATTTACAATACGGCGATATACCAATATTTCCCGGCAGCCGAAATCACCATGATAGAAGGTGCTGGACACTGGTTACATGCAGAAAAACCCAACGAATTTCTCAATGAAGTAAAAACATTCATTAATTATGTATAAATGTTGATACTTCCCTATTAAAAGCTAGAATGAGCCAACTTTTTAAGATTGAAATTGACTATGAAAAAGAAAGAAATTAAGAAAGTCGTCCTCGCCTATTCTGGTGGACTGGATACCTCAGTTATTGTTACCTGGTTACGAGATAATTACGATTGTGAAGTGGTTACATTTACTGCGGATCTCGGCCAAGGTGAAGAAGTCGAACCGGCACGAATCAAAGCAGAGAAAATGGGCGTTAAAGAGATCTATATTGAAGATCTTAAAGAAGAATATGTCCGCGACTTTGTCTTTCCTATGTTTCGTGCAAATACCATCTATGAAGGTGAGTATTTATTAGGCACTTCCATTGCTCGACCATTAATTGCAAAGCGCTTAATTGACATTGCCAATGAAACCGGTGCTGATGCAATCTCACACGGCGCAACCGGAAAAGGTAATGACCAAGTTCGATTTGAATTAGGTGCCTATGCACTGAAGCCTGATGTTCATGTCATTGCTCCATGGCGCGAATGGGATTTGAACTCACGTGAAAAATTATTAGCCTATGCAGAGAAGAACGACATATCTATAGAAGCCAAACGTAAAGGTGGCTCTCCTTATTCTATGGATGCGAATTTATTACATATCTCTTATGAAGGTGGCGAACTGGAAGATCCATGGTGTGAACCCGAAGAATCTATGTGGCGTTGGACAGTGTCACCGGAAAAGGCACCTGATGAAGCAGAGTATATTGAACTGGAATTCAAATCAGGTGATCCTGTTGCATTAAATGGTAAGAAATTATCAGCAGCAGACATGCTCGCTACTCTAAATAAACTTGGTGGTAAACATGGCATCGGTCGCGATGACATTGTTGAAAATCGTTATGTCGGTATGAAATCTCGCGGCTGTTATGAAACTCCTGGCGGCACCATCATGCTTAAAGCACATCGCGCAATGGAATCATTAACACTTGATCGCGAAGTCATGCATTTAAAAGATGAGCTAATGCCAAAATATGCCAAACTTATTTATAACGGTTATTGGTGGAGTCCAGAAAGAGAAGCACTACAAACACTAATTGATAGCACGCAAACTACGGTCAATGGCATAGTTCGCTTAAAGCTTTTCAAAGGTAATACTTACGTTACAGGCAGAAAGTCTGAGACCGATAGTCTCTTCGATGAAACCATTGCAACATTCGAAGATGATGAAGGTGCATACGATCAAAAAGATGCAGAAGGATTCATTAAATTAAATGCGCTACGCCTAAAAATACAAGCTAGAAAAAAACAATAATACCTTAAAGTATATTTTTCAAATCCTCTTATCTAATAATAGCTAAGGGGATTTATTTAAAATAAAGCTCCCTCTCTAAACCAGAATCGAAAGTATTTTAAATTTTGATTAATGTCTGATTCATGCAGAAATGGACGATATTAGTACCAACATTACCTGCTTGATTGTTATTGATATGTGATAATCAACGAATATTAGTCCTAATAACACCGCCAATAACAATGACGGTTGGTTTTTTATTGTAACTTTTTCTTTTTAACTAAGTTAATATTCGCAGCTTTCTTTTTAGCTGTGTTTTTTTTCACAGCTTTCTCGTTAGATGATTTCAACTACAACCTTACCAGTATAAACTCAATTAAACAGTTAGCTGTTGATTACATCAAACTCGACGCAAGACAATTTGGCGATATTAACGCCAATAATAATTATAATTACAAATTACTCGAGTCAATAAATGGCATTAACCATTTAGTCGGCGCGCAAACTATTATTAAATGTATCGACAACCCTGAAATAATTGAACCCTTATTTGAAATTGGAACAGACTATGTACAAGGCTATGCTATTGAAGCACCACAAGCTTTGAATAACAGCTAAATTTTAAGTTCTAAATTTTTTAGCTATCCAGTAATCAGTGCTGGCAAACTTGCCACCACCAATGACGAATAAAGCAAGCAACATAATGAAATAGGTTGCCGCAAACTCGATACCGTTATTAAGTATTACGAATGAACCATTTTCTGTTAGCCAACTGTAGTTACCATGTTCTTTTAATATATCTTTTGCACGATCCAACCGGTCGATCGCGCCAACCGTTCTTTCGGTTGCAAAGAAACCAGCTCCTTCAGCAATAGCTAACCATCCATTTTGTATATGCACAGTCACTACTGCAATAATCATAGTTATCATCAACGGTATAGATATCCAACGTATACCCAGACCTAAAAGCAATAATATTGCGCCGCCAGCTTCCGTTAACGAAGCCGACCATGCCATTAGTGTCGGGAAAGGTAATCCAAGACCCCAATCCGGATTTCCAAACCATGCAATCGTGTCTTCCATTGAACCGATTTTCTTTGAACCTGCCACCCAAAAGATAGGCACAAGATAGAGTCGTAATAATAAAGGTCCAATAAAACCAATCGCTTCTATAATTTTCTCAAGTAAATCCTGAGTCCAATTTAATAAGTTTATTACTGTTGACATGACTAATTTCCCTTCAATTATTATTTTTCAATTTCGTCTTGTATAGTTTTTGATTATTCTTTCGTTCCCAATATGATGTCTTTGCTTTTAAAATCTTGCATAATTTCAAGACCACCATTAATTACAGCTTCAGGGTTAGGGTGTTGTAGTTGTTCAACTATTGATAATAAGATCTCTTTCCCTGTTCTAGTATTTTCATTTGAACATTCTTCGAACAACTTGGCGGAAACGGTATTAAGCTCGATAAATCCAACTTCATCTTGTCGATCGCGATAGATGACAATATAGGTAGCTTGTTCTGGTAATATTTCAGGAAGATTATCAGGACTTATCATATGCACAGGCCATTGATAAGCGAATGGCATAGCCAAAGAACTAAGAACAGGAATCCCTTCCAGTAAGTCACCCTGTCGTTCAATTCCTTCAAATGAAATCTCGCGAGAATCCATTGCAATAGATGTTTCTATCCATTCGTAATGCGCTAACTCTAATAGAAAAGGATAGTCGGCTGAATCTTCAACGCGTTCATGTTCAAGATAATGTATAAACTCCTGCGGCATTTTTGGAAATAATGGCGTATGCGATTGATGATTACACACATAATCTCTCATCATCCTATGCCATGCTTCATCTTCAATAATTTTTCTAAGAATAGGAAAACTACTCGCCATAAAACCTTCGATATTGTTATAAACCAGTTCTCGATATATTTTAATTCGCCGATCTTCAATGTTTTCGGGCGCGGCATTATTTTCCGGATCGCGCATGTGTTGGGTAAACACATACTGCACATCCTGAAAATGATTAGCTTTGTTTTTCGTTGATAAGCTCATCTGACGAATGATCAAATTGATGTTTTTTTATAATGTCTACTTCTTTAAGCAAAATATCTAATGGAGGAATATTAAAATCACGTTCAAGTAATGTCGGAAAAACACCGAAATTCTCATAAGCAACATCAAGTAATTTCCACACAGGGTCTATAACATCTGCTCCATGGGTATCGACACGCAAATCCTCTTCTTCTACATAGTGACCAGCAATATGCGCATAGGCTATGCGTTCGCTCGGTAATGCCTTGAGAAATTTTTCGGCATCATATTTATGATTAATACTATTAACATAGATATTATTAATATCGATATGAAAATAACAATCGGCTTCTTCTAACACTGCGTTAATAAAATCGATTTCCTCCATCTCTTTACCAATTGCAGCATAGTAAGAAGCATTCTCCATTGCGATACGTTGTCCAAGGATGTCCTGAACACGTTTGATTCTTTCTACAACGTATTTGATTGCTTCTTCGGTAAAGGGGATCGGCATTAGATCATAGAGATGAGCTGTATCAGCACAATAACTCAAATGCTCGCTATAAAGAGTAATTTTATGTTGTTCTAGAAATTTTTTAACTTTTTGTAAAAAAGCTTCGTCTAATGGCGCACTGCCACCAATATTTAATGATAAACCATGACAAACGATGGGTATTTGTTCTGAAATTTTTCTAAATTGGTGGCCAAATTTACCACCTACGTCTATCCAGTTTTCAGGCGCGACTTCCATAAAATCGACCTGATCTGGTAGTGACTCTGCAAGCGAGCCTAGAAAGGCTCGCCGCAGACCTAATCCTGCACCATGTACAGGATAATTTTTAGACATTTAATACAATCTCGTAGCAATTATTTATTACCGCCACATTTACCTTCGCCACATTTACCTTCGCCACATTTACCTTCTTTTTTCTTATCGCCACAAGAACCTTCACCTTTCTTATCGCCACAAGAACCTTCACCTTTCTTATCGCCACAAGAACCTTCACCTTTCTTATCGCCACAAGAACCTTCACCTTTCTTATCGCCACAAGAACCTTCAGCGACTTGATAACCGCCGTTAGTTAGTTGGTTGGCAGCAAAAGGGTTATCAGCAGCATTAATAATTGGGCTTGCAGTTAATGAAATAGCAAAAGTAGTACCTAGAGCTACAGCTAATGGGTTAAGTTTGTTTTTAACTGACATTTTTAATTTCTCCTGGAAATATTAACAATAAATCTACCCTTTCGGGCTTATATTAAGTTTTTTTATATGAGGAAAGGCACACATCAACAAGGGATGATTTCGCACCCCTTTATGCCCAACAAAGCTATTGACTAGATCAATATAGAAAAGTTTCTAAAATAAATAAAAATTACCAATAATCTTGGCAGAGTAGATATTTCTGCCTGTATTACCGTTTATTTTTGGCGCATATGAGGAAAAAGAATGACATCACGGATAGTAGGAGAATCCGTTAAGAACATGACTAATCGGTCAATACCGATACCCTCACCTGCCGTTGGCGGCATACCATACTCAAGCGCAGTAATGTAATCCTCATCAAAGTGCATCGCTTCAGTATCACCGGCTTCCTTATCTTCTACTTGCTTCCGGAATCGTTCAGCCTGATCTTCCGAATCATTTAACTCTGAGAAACCATTGGCAATTTCTCGACCACCGATAAAGAATTCAAATCGATCTGTGACAAAAGGGTCGTCATCATTTTTACGCGCTAATGGTGAGACTTCAGTAGGGTATTGAGTAATAAAGGTAGGAGTTAACAATTTAGCTTCGACTGTCTTTTCGAAAATTTCGATCTGAATCTTGCCTAAGCCATAACTATCTTCTAATGATATATCGAGTTTTTCAGCGATACTACGAGCACTTTCAATCGATTGTAGATCTTCTACAGTGAGTAAATCATTAAATTTCAAAATTGATTCAACAACTGTCATCCGATCAAATGCCTGCGCTAAATCATAAGTCTGTTCTTGATAAGTTACTTCGGTGGTACCAAGAATTTCCATAGCCATCTTACGTAGCATGTCTTCGGTCAGGTTCATTAAGTCTTCATAATCTGAATAAGCTTGATAAAACTCAAGCATGGTAAATTCCGGATTATGTCTTGGAGACAAACCTTCGTTACGAAAACTGCGATTTATTTCAAATACTTTTTCAAAGCCACCGACTACTAAACGTTTCAGATACAACTCAGGCGCTATACGCAAAAACAACTCCATATCCAGACTATTGTGATGCGTCGTAAAAGGACGTGCAGTCGCACCACCAGGGATGACATGCATCATCGGCGTTTCTACTTCCATATAATTTTCATTCTTCAAATAAGCACGAATGAAATCGATGACCTGTGATCGGATTTTGAATGTATTACGTGTTTCCTCATTCATAATAAGGTCTACATAACGCTGACGATAACGTTTTTCCTGATCCGTCAGGCCATGAAATTTTTCTGGTAAGGGTTGTAGAGATTTAGTTAATAAGGATATTGAATCAACATGGATACTTAATTCACCTTTATTAGTTTTCATCACTGTGCCGGTTGCACCAATAATGTCACCAACATCCCATTTTTTGAATCCGCTGTTATAGAGTCCTTCGGGTAAATCATCACGCCTGACATAGAGTTGAATCTTGCCAGACATATCCTGTAAATGAGCAAACGATGCCTTACCCATAATTCGCCGACTCATCATACGTCCTGCAATAGCAACTTTCACGGACTCTTCTTCAAGTTCTTCCTTGGTTTTTTCACCATGCTTACCAAGTAAGTCTGCCGCTAATGAGTCACGTCTAAAATCATTACGGAATACATTGCCTGATTCGCGTAAGGCATGTAACTGTTGGCGACGTTGCGCGATCAGATCATTTTCATTTTGGTTTTCGTTTTCGTTTTCTTCGCTCATAAGTATTGTGCTGTAGTGACTCTATGTTAATGTATCGGTTGATATTAACAGATATGGCTAATATTCTGTGATTAAATATTACAATCCATGTTTAAGGCTAGCTTCCATAAACATATCCAAGCCACCATCGAGTACCGCCTGAGTATTTCCCGTTTCCACGCCGGTTCTTAAATCCTTAATCCGTGATTGATCCAGAACATAAGATCGTATTTGACTTCCCCAACCGATGTCTGCTTTGGAATCTTCTCGTTCCTGTTTTTCTGCATTCACTTTTTGCATTTCAAACTCATACAATTTTGCACGTAATTGCTTCATTGCATGATCTTTATTCTTATGTTGTGAACGATCATTTTGACATTGTGCAACGATACCGGTGGGAATATGCGTTAATCTAACAGCTGAATCTGTTTTGTTAACATGCTGCCCACCAGCGCCACTGGCTCGATAAGTATCGATACGTAAATCTGCGGGATTAATCTCAATTTCAATATTGTCATCAACTTCAGGAGAAACAAAAACAGAAGAAAATGAAGTATGTCGACGATTCCCTGAATCAAACGGTGATTTTCTCACCAAACGATGCACACCTGTTTCGGTACGTAACCAACCAAAAGCGTAGTCGCCTGTATATTGAATGGTGGCACTTTTTATTCCGGCAACTTCGCCAGCAGAGACTTCAATCAATTCTGTTTTGAAACCATGCTGTTCTCCCCAACGTAAATACATACGTAACAACATATCGGCCCAATCCTGCGCTTCAGTTCCACCAGAACCAGATTGAATATCGAGAAAGGCATTATTGGCATCCATTTCACCAGAAAACATACGTCGGAATTCCAGCTTGGCAAGTTGCTGCTCATTAGCCTCGAGATCTTCAGATACTGCAGAAACAGTATCTTCATCATCCTCTTCAGCACCAAGTTTTAATAAATCAATTGAATCAGAAAGTGACTCTTCCAGAATGTCTACAGTGTTGACTACGTTTTCCAGTTCAACACGCTCTTTACCTAGCTGTTGTGCTCGCTCTGGGTCATCCCAGACATCCGGTTGCTCAAGTTCGCGTAATACTTCTACCAGCCGTTCAGACTTTTCATCGTATTCAAAGATACCCCCTTAGCGATTTAACACGCTCTTGCATATCGGAGATGTTGCTAAGAAATGGACTAATTTCGAGCATTTTAATTAAGCCTGATAAATAAAAAGGCGCATTCTACTATATACCTTTGGAAAGAGCAGTAGTGACCAAAATATAATATGGACGAGCTTAATTTGAATCAGGCAGAATGAGCAAGCCGAAGATGAGGTTCAGTTGATTCTTTAACCAAAAATTGAATAAACTCTTCAGCAGGAAGAGGCCTGCCCGTAAAGTAGCCTTGAACTTCATTACATCCATTGTCAGCTAGATAATTTAGTTGTTCTATCGTTTCTACACCCTCAGCGATAACATTAAACCTTAAGCTTTATGCCATGGCGATAATAGCGGAAACAATCGTGGCATCATCTGGGTCACTCATCAAATCTCGGACAAATGATTGATCAATTTTTAAAGTATCCAATGGAAATTTCTTCAAATAACTCAATGATGAATACCCCGTACCAAAATCATCTATAGATATTTGTATACCCCATTTTTTCAGATCATTTAAAATTTCAATACTTTTATCAACATTTTCTACCAATGCACTTTCAGTTATTTCCAATTCGACATATTTCGGTGCTAAATCTGAACAGATAATTTGATTGAAAATTCGTTTGGCAATATCTCTTTGATTGAATTGTTTGGGTGATAAATTTATTGCCATTCTGATAGATTTATAACCCTGCTGTTGCCACTCTGAATTTTGTTTACAAGCCTCTTTAATAACCCAATCAGTGATAGGTCCGACCAATCCCGTCTCTTCTGCTAAAGGAATAAAAAGAGCAGGAGAAATCATTCCCTCATCAGGATCCATCCAGCGAATCAGTGCTTCAGCACCTATAGGTTCCTTACTATCAACACAAAATTTTGGCTGGTAATGTAAAACAAATTCTTGCTTATCTATTGCACGCCTTAATTTCGCTTCCATATCCATTTTTTCAATTAAATGCAAATTCATGTTTGCAGTATAAAAACGATAACAATTACGTCCATTCTCTTTAGCTTGATACATAGCACTATCTGCATTTACAAATAAATGACTAGCATGTGTGTCATCTATTGGGTAAATAGTAATGCCTATACTGGGAGTAACAAATACATCATGTGAAAGAATATCAAATTCCCTTTTCATCAAATCTAATACTTTATCCGCAATTTTCACAACATCATCAGTATTCTTTACATCTTCCATAATGATGGTAAATTCATCTCCACCAAGCCGCGCGACAGTATCTCCTTCACGTGTACATGCACTTAGTCTTTTTGAAACTTCGACTAGAAGTTGATCTCCGGCATCATGACCGAGACTATCATTCACACTTTTAAATCTATCAAGATCGATAACAAATAAAGCAACCAAGGTTTTATTTCTATCAGCGCGAATCAATGCCCTATCCAGACGCTCACGAAATAGCAAACGATTAGCAAGTCCGGTCAAACTATCGTAATTAGCTAAATAATTCAGTTGCTGAATATCTCTTTTTCTCTCAATAGAATAATCAATTACCCGATTGATTAAATAACCATCGCCTTGTCCTTTAATCAAATAATCCTGAGCACCCATTTGTACTATTTCCAATGCTAAGTCATCATCTTCCTGGTTACTGAGAACAACAATAGGTATTTCCGAGTTCACATCCTGTATATAAGTGATGATATTAAATCCTTCCGTATCAGGTAAATTTAAGTCGGTAATAACAATATCAAAATATTTATCCTCTAGAAGAGCAATACCTTCATTTGCTGTGTATGCGGAGGTGACGAGGTGTTTAGTTGGCTGAGCATCATGCAATAATTCTTTTAAAAGACGTGCATCCGCGGCACTATCTTCTATAAATAAAATTTTTATTTTTGTCTTTTGCGCAATTTTTAAAGTATTATTTTTTCCACTAGCACTCTGAACATAAGGCTTGAGTTACACTCGTTATTTTGTAGTCCTATACGGAATCGTAATAATCGCTTTACTACGTATATAAGCGGCAAAAAAAGAAAAAACTTTAATAGAGAGATAGGAACTGGTTCACACTTTTTTAAATACGTGAATCAACTAATTATCGTTAAATTCTTATATTTTTCAATACGTTAAATAGACTAACTAATATTTAAGAGGAAAGTAAGGAGTGGTAAGCGAAAACCATTAACAGTTTAGTCAGATTGTTAGTTTGATAGACCTTGTTCATTGTTAATATCTTGTTTCAATTGAGTAATTAACAGCTGTCTTTCATCTGAACTACTATCAAACTGACTAAATGCTAAATTAACTTTGTTTAGGGTATTAATAAAACCAGAATCAGAGACAACATTGGCATAACTTAATAAATTTTTATTAAAACCATGCCATTGATCAAAACCTATTCTAAATTGCATTAATATATGTGCATCTGATTCGTCAACAATGTTTTCTAATTGATGATAATGGATAAGATGATCTGAAACCAATTGCGATAATTGCCATAAATTTTCTTTTACTTGCTGTTTACTGCTTGCATGCAATATCTGTAGTTGTGTACTCGATATAGAAAGCATTTCTTTATGCCTCTGTACTACTAGAGATGATTTCTGATTCAACAACTCTGATTTTGCTGCTAACTTTTCACGCTGTTCTTGATACAGCGTATTCATACCCATGACCGACAGCGTCAAAAAAATGAACAGAAATGTCAACTTTATTACTATTCCTGCATCAGGATTCTTATGTATCGTTATATCAATAGCTTTCATTAAACTTATAGCTGCATCTTTTATTATTCCTTTAGCAAATACAGGCAAAATTAAGGCCAAATTCAGGAAAAATCGCTAATCCCTTAAAATTTATCCACTAAATGGGATTTTAATTATGGGATGGAAATTAAAGAGGCTCGATATATTCTACGAACAATTGCAGCGTGCTGTTCCCGCGGAAATCATTAATACCTAAACGATATAGTGAAAAAATATTCTCTACATCATGCGGCCAGTCTTCATCCGTCATATTAAAGGCAATAGCATCTATAGTCCGGCTATTTTCTTCCACTTGCAATGTCAGTTTCAAATGCTTGCTGCCTACAATTCGTTTATTGATAATTTTAAATTCACCCTCAAACACAGGTTCAGGAAACAATTGGCCCCATGGACCCGCAGCCTGAATTTCCTCGGCAAATATCATAGAGAGATCATTACTTGATAGTTCTCCATCTGTCACAAACTCATCTTGCATATCTTCTAATGAAATATGATTCTCAAGTACTTCAATAAAACTTATTGAAAAACTCTCAAAATCTGATTCCTTAATAGTTAATCCGGCAGCCATAGCATGGCCACCAAAAGTAAGAATCAAATCTGGATGCAGTCTTGAGATATCTTCGAGTAAATCTCGAATATGCAATCCATTAACAGAACGTGCCGATCCTTTAATAATTGAGTTTCCTTCACTACCTTCACTTTCTTTTGCAAAAGCAATCACCGGACGATTAAACGATTCCTTTACTTTTGCGGCAACGATACCAATCACGCCTTGATGCCAATCAGGTTCATACAAACATAAACCATGTGGTACTTCGCCAGATCTATTTTTCAAGTATTCATCCAACACCAACATTGCCTGCTCATGCATCTCATCCTGAATTTGTCGACGCTCTTTATTAAGATTATCCAACTGAACGGCCATCTCTTTGGCTTGCTTTACATCATCGGTAAGCAAACATTCAATTCCCAAAGACATGTCCGTTAAACGGCCTGCTGCATTTAATCTTGGAGCAATGGAAAAACCAAGATCGCTCGCGCTAAGTCTCAATAATGAACGTCCGGAAATATTTAATATTTCGGCTATACCGACAATAGATTTGTTTTGCTTAATCAGCTTTAAACCATGCGCAACCATAACTCGATTGTTTTTATCCAGAGGTACCACATCAGCAACGGTGCCCAATGCGACAATATCAAGTAACTGCGCCAAATTTGGAACAACGATATTATTCTTTTCAAACCAGCCGTCTTCTCTTAGCTTTGCACGTAAGGCTAACAGCATGTAAAAAACTACGCCTACTCCCGCCAGATTTTTACTGGGAAATTCATCACTCTCCAATTGAGGGTTAACTATTGCATCAGCATCAGGTAATTGTTCACTGGGTAAATGATGATCAGTGATTAAGACTTTCACACCATTTTCTTTGGCACGTTTAACACCAGCAACACTTGAAATGCCATTATCAACAGTAATCAATAAATCTGGTTCATACTCTAAAGCAACATCAACAATTTCAGGTGTTAAGCCATAACCATATTCAAATCGATTAGGTACGACATAGGTAATATCCTTAATACCCATCATGGTCAGACCGCGTATGGCTAAAGCACAACTGGTTGCACCATCAGCATCAAAGTCTGCGACGATCAATATTCGTTTATTGTTTTCTAATGCTTCTTGTAATAATGCAACGGCATTATCGATATTGCTTAGCGTATTAAAAGGAAGTAATGATGCCAGTGAATAATCAAGCTCATCGCTAGATTGAATATTTCGCGCCGCATAAATGCGGTTTAAAACAGGGTGTAAAGTATCAGATAAATTAATCCCTTCAGGAACATGACGGCGAACTATATTTTTATTGCTCACGACAAACTTTTATTTATTAAGGAATAGATGTTTTTCTTTTTATTCCAGAATTTATATTTTGAATTTTTATTCATCGTTATCGAATTTATATCGGTCTTGATTGTTAACTGATCTATTTTTTTTTGTTTCAATGCCTTAAGCAATGGAGCAAACCAGTTAGACTCAACCATTAATAGCGCCTCTAACCAACCTTCAAGATCATGATAATAACTATACTTCTGAAATGAATTAATAACGATAAGGCCATTATAGTTACTCCCCTTGTCTGTTATCTCATTATATGTTTCGGGTAATACTTCAAAAGGTGTTGCCGCAACCATAGATAAACCTTTAGCCAATATTTCATCACTCGCTACAAAAGACCAATGACGCTCAATAATTTTTGGTAATTTACCATAACCCCAAAACCAGACACTATTAATCGGTAAGGTTTTTTCCTGCTCACGTCTTTTATTAACATCCGAATCATGCAAAGTCATCTGGATGTCATTCATCAACTGAATCAACTTTACTTTGTCTTCACCGCTAGGCATGAACGGCAGAATATCCCTGCCAGCAACAGAATCGACCGGCGTGGTTTTTAATTTATAGTCTTCATGTACTTTTAAATACCATCGATAGGGATCAGGTACTTCAAGATTAACACCGTGAGGTTCCAATAATTTATTAATATCAGCAGCGAGTGCTAAAGCATCGCGTTGATTTAATACAAATTGATTACTGTCTATTAAGATCAAACCATCACGATCAGCACTGACATGAACCGGATCAGCTCGTAACCATAAACCTTCTGGATGCTGATTATCGTCACTTAAACGGGAAATTGCGGCAACGGGATGATCACCCTGTTCTGAAGAAAGTCCAAATAATTCACACAAAGCATAGCTTGCTGAATTTAGTTTTATTGTTTGATGTATACCTTTTGTAAGAAACCAATCTAAGAATGGCATGCCAGGCAAATCATCAGGATGAATGGCAATATCAGGACCGAATAAGCCTGGAATAAAAACAGTCAAACTACGCATCTATAACCATCCTGTTTAGTAGACAGATGACAACTGCTAAAAAATAAAATGAGATGGTAAACCATCTCATACATTTATTTTGGTAAATTATCTAGTATTGCAGTTTTTACTTCTTCTAACTGTGCATCAACCTTTACTACAGGTGCCGTACTTTGTTTGATTGCGGTATCAGGATCTTTTAATCCATGACCAGTTAACGTACAAACGATAACACTGCCTTCTGGAATTTTTCCTGAATTAATATCACGCATCGCACCTGCTAGCGATGTCGCTGATGCCGGTTCACAAAAAATACCTTCTTTTTCTGCAAGTAATTTTTGTGCCGCTAGAATTTCTTCATCGGAACATTCATCAAACCAACCGCCAGATTCTTTTTCTACTGCTAAAGCAAAATCCCATGATTGTGGATGACCAATTCGAATTGCTGTTGCAACCGTCTCTGGATTATCAACCATCTCACCACGCATAAAAGGTGCAGAACCATCTGCCTGATAACCAACCATTTTAGGTCGACTATCTACAATGGCCTTGTTACCCGTCTCACATTTATGTAGAGCACAAATACTGGTTTCTTGATTGGCATATTCACTATAACCAATCCAATGTGCTGAAATATTTCCAGCATTGCCTACAGGTAAACAATGAAAATCAGGTGCACGACCTAACTCTTCAACAATTTCAAATGCGGCTGTTTTTTGACCTTGTAATCGATAAGGATTAATTGAATTAACAATGGTTACCGGTGCGTGATCAGCAACTTCTTTTACTAAACGCATACCATCATCAAAGTTACCTTTGATTTGTAATATAACCGCACCTTCCATCATCGCTTGCGCTAATTTACCTTGCGCAATTTTTCCGTCAGGGATTAAAACAAATGCAGTTATTCCCGCACGCGCTGCGTAAGCTGCTGCTGATGCAGAAGTGTTACCCGTAGACGCACAGATGATAGCTTTAGCGCCATCTTCAACTGCTTTGGTGACAGCCATGGTCATACCGCGATCCTTAAAAGAACCGGTCGGGTTCAATCCTTCATACTTAACATAGATATCAACTTTCTTGTCCAGTAAGTCAGAAATATTCTGTAATTGAATTAATGGTGTATTACCTTCACCAAGACTAATGAGTCGTGTGTCATCACTAACAGGAAGACGGTCACGATAATGTTCAATTAGTCCGGTATAACGAGTTCGAAAAGTCATTTTTTATCCTAAAGTTTCCATGCGAATACGCATAATTTCACCATTGATTCCATCTAGTTTTTCGATTTTGGCAATAGCATCATTCATATTCTTTTCTTTAATACGTTGTGTCAAAAATATGACCGGTACATAACTCGCATCTTCTGCAGGTTCTTTTTGTAAAATAGCTTCAATACTAATTCCTGAATCACCTAATATTTGTGTTACGTCAGCAAGTACACCCGGCTGATCTACCGCCTGCATGCGCAAGTAATAAGCCGTTTCCGTTTCTTCCATCGGCAAAATATTTAGATCAACTAATGCATTAGCCTGGAAACCAAGATGCGGCACTCTATTTTCAGGAGCAGTTGTTAAAGAACGAACAATATCAACCACGTCCGCAATAACCGCAGAAGCGGTTGGTTCAGCACCTGCGCCCGCACCATAATATAATGTCGGTCCAACTGCATCACACTTAACCAAGACTGCATTCATAACACCATCAACATTTGCAATTAAACGTCGTTCCGGAATTAATGTCGGATGAACACGCTGCTCTATTCCACTTTCTGTTTTACGTGTAATACCAAGATGTTTTATACGATAACCTAGTTCACCTGCATACAACACATCTTGTTGTTCAACTTTACCTATACCTTCAGTAAAGGTTTTATCAAACTGCAATGGCATACCAAACGCAATCGAACCGAGTATGGTCAACTTATGTGCTGCATCGATACCTTCAACATCAAAAGTAGGATCGGCTTCAGCGTAACCAAGTTCTTGTGCTTCTTTAAGTACATCTTCAAAATCACGACCCTTATCGCGCATTTCGGTCAAAATATAATTGCCGGTACCATTAATAATTCCAGCTATCCATTCGATTTGATTCGCGGCCAGCCCTTCACGTACGGCTTTAATAATCGGAATACCACCAGCAATCCCAGCTTCATAAGCAACGGTGACACCTTTCGCTTCTGCAGCAGCAAAAATTTCATTGCCGTGTAACGCAATCAAAGCTTTGTTAGCAGTGACTACATGCTTACCATTTTCTATCGCTTTCAAGACCAATTCTTTTGCCGGAGAGTAACCGCCAATTAATTCAATAACGATATCGACGTTAGGGTCTGCTACAACTTTGAATGCATCATCAGAAATTAAATCTATTTGATCCAGACCTTGAATTAAATCAGGATTGTAATCTTTAGCTGCAGCATGCGTGATTTTAATTTCACGACCAGCACGACGTGCAATTTCGCTAGCATTACGAGTAAGTACACTGACGGTTCCACCACCAACTGTACCCAAGCCTAATAATCCGATTTTTACTGGTTCCATCTTTCTATCTTTCTCTATTATCTAAATATGAATGTAATGTGTTTATTCGGTAACAGCTTGTGGCTGTTCTTGTTTCAACATGGCACGTATAGAACGTATCGCTTGTCGTGTGCGATGTGCATTTTCAATCAACGCAAAACGTACATAAGCATCACCGTAAGTACCAAAACCAATACCCGGAGATACTGCTACCTTTGCTTCTTTTAATAATTTCTTACAAAATTCCAATGACCCCATTTCTTTAAATTGTTCCGGTATGGGCGCCCAAACAAACATTGTTGCTTGAGGTTTTTCGACTTTCCAGCCAATAGAATTTAAACCATCACATAAAACATCACGACGTTTGCAATACATATCGCGAATTTCAGCAACGCATTGTTGATCTTCTTCCAATGCGGTAATTGCTGCAATTTGAATTGGCGTAAATGTACCGTAATCTAAATAAGATTTAATTCTTGATAGCGCTTTAACCAAGGTTGGGTTGCCCACCATAAAACCAACTCGCCAACCAGGCATATTGTAACTCTTGGACATGGAAAAAAATTCAACCGCGATATCTTTCGCGCCAGGTACTTGTAAAATCGAAGGCGCTGTATAACCATCAAAAACGATATCCGCATAGGCTAAATCCTGAACCACCCATATCTTGTGCTCTTTGGCAATCTTAATAATCTTGTTAAAAAATTCTCGATCAACACACTGAGAAGTCGGGTTATTAGGAAAATTAATTAATAGTATTTTTGGTTTTGGCCAATTATCACGAAGTGATTTTTCTAATTCTTCAAAAAAATCGATACCCGGACCAATCGGTACATGGCGTACATCAGCACCAGCAAGGACAAAACCATAAGGATGTATCGGATAAGCTGGGTTAGGAACCAGAACAGCATCACCACGGTCAACAACCGCCATGGCCAAATGTGCCAGACCTTCTTTTGAACCGAGAGTAACAATAGCTTCTAATTCTGGATCTAAATCAACATCGTAACGTGTTTTATACCAATTACAGATAGCTCGACGTAAACGAGGAATACCTCGAGAAATAGAATAACCATGCGTATCATCACGTTGCGAGGCTTCAACCAGCTTTTCAACAATGTGTGGTGGCGTCGGTTGATCAGGATTACCCATGCCGAAATCAATAATATCTTCGCCACGATGGCGCGCATCCATCTTCAATTCATTAACGATATTGAAGACATAAGGGGGTAATCGATTAATACGTGGAAATTCTTCGTTCACTATCTGACCTTAAAGCTTTAAAAAACGGGAGATTATACGTTATACAATTAATTCGTTACAGAACTGATTAACATTGTACACTGCCGTATAATACACCAATGACAAATGTTGCTGCAGTACAGATGGTATCAACCGATAGCGTCGCTGAAAATCTTGAACTAGCCGAAAAACTCATTACTGAAGCTGTTTCCAAGCAAGCAAAATTGGTGACCCTGCCGGAAAATTTTCCTTTAATGGGCAAAGAAGATGCAGATCGTCAGGCAATTAAGGAAATATTAGGCAGAGGTCCAATACAGCAATTTCTCTCAGAACAAGCGGAGCAACAGCAGATCTGGTTATTAGGCGGCACTATTCCGCTGGAATCAAATAATCCTGACAAAGTTTATCCGGCCAGTCTGCTATTCAACCCGAAAGGCGAATGCGTTGCTCATTACAACAAGATCCATCTATTCGATGTATTAGTCGATGAATCTAGTGATGAATCCTATCGAGAATCAGACAATTTTGAGCCTGGAAATGAAGTTGTTGTTGCCAATACTGATATAGGCAATATTGGTCTTTCGGTCTGTTATGACCTGCGTTTTCCAGAATTGTATCGAAAAATGCATGATGACAATGTACAAATAATTACTGCACCCTCTGCCTTCACAGCGACCACTGGCAAAACACATTGGGAATCCTTGCTTAGAACGCGTGCTGTAGAGAACTTGTGCTATGTCATTGCCTCTAATCAAGGAGGGACTCATGTAAATGAGCGTGAAACCTGGGGGCATAGTATGATTGTTGATCCTTGGGGGACTATACTTGTGAGTGTCGAAAAGGGTGCCGGGGTTGCCGTTGCTGACATTAATTTAAAAAAACAAGCTAAGCTACGCAAGATGTTCCCTGCACTAGAACATAGAAAAATCAAATAACTAATAAACTTATTAAACTGGATTTAAATACTTTATGAGCAATGCTTTAGAAACTGCACAATCGATGTTACTTGCTAATCGTGGCCTAGAATTAAACGATGTCCAGAATACATTAGATCAGCTCATGCTGCCGTCGATTGATCAGGCGGATCTTTATTTTCAATCCTCTCATTCTGAATCATGGGTACTCGAAGATAGTATCGTCCGCGAAGGTTCATATAATATTGACCAAGGTGTCGGTGTTCGCGCTATCAGTGGCGAAAAAACCGGCTTTGCCTATTCCGACGAAATTATCTTACCGGCATTAACACAAGCAGCTACGGCAGCACGCTCCATTGCCAGTCACGGTGACAATGGTCAAATTCAAGCATGGCATAAAACCAGTCCTCTCGTTCTTTATAGTGATAAAAATCCGCTTAACTCAATCTCAACCGAAGAAAAAGTCGATTTATTAAAACAAATGGATCAGGTTGCGCGAAAAAAAGATTCTCGCGTAAAACAAGTCATGATTGGTTTAACCGGATCACAATCAACAATACTTGTAGCTAACAGCGAAGGTCAATTAAGCGGCGATGTCCGACCACTCGTACGTTTAAATATTAATGTTATTGTAGAAGAAGATGGCAAGATCGAAAAAGGCGGTTCCGGCGGCGGTGGTCGTTTTGGTTACGAATACTTTCTTAAAGACGGTATGGCAATGTCTTATGTTGAAGAAGCCATAGAACAGGCTTTAATTAATCTTAAAGCTGAAGCCGCACCTGCTGGCACCATGCCGGTAGTACTAGGTCCAGGCTGGCCGGGTATTTTATTACACGAAGCTATTGGTCATGGACTCGAAGGCGATTTTAATCGTAAAGGAACCTCAGCATTTTCTGGACGTATCGGCGAACGTGTGGCCGCAGCAGAAGTCACAGTCGTTGATGACGGCACTATAGAAAATCGTCGTGGTTCATTAAATGTTGATGACGAAGGCACCACGACTAGTTCAACCACTTTAATCGAGCGCGGAATTTTAAAAGGTTATATGCAGGATAAACATAACGCACGTCTTATGGGTGTTGCTCCCACAGGTAACGGTCGTCGTGAATCTTATGCCCACTTACCTATGCCAAGAATGACTAATACCTACATGTTAGGCGGCAAGTATGATCCAGAAGAAATTATTGCTTCTGTTGATAAAGGCATCTATGCCGTGCAATTTGGCGGCGGACAAGTGGATATCACCAATGGTAAATTTGTCTTTAGTGCTAGCCAAGCATACAAAATTGAAAACGGTAAAATCACTACACCGATTAAAGGCGCAACCATCATTGGTAACGGCCCTGATGTATTAACCCGAGTAGCAATGGTCGGTAATGACATGGCACTGGATTCGGGTATTGGCACTTGTGGTAAAGATGGACAATCTGTCCCTGTCGGTGTTGGACAACCAACGATTCGCATTGATGATATTACTGTGGGTGGAACCAGCATTTAGTTTAAATTTATTCTATCCAAGTTCTGACAAGGATTATCGTGACCAATTAGTTGCTTCCAAATACATCTCTGAAAGCCTGTCCATAATTTATTTGAAATAGTAAAAAACTCTACTTTCAGGGTATCGGTAAAATTAAAGGGTTTTCTTTATAGATATGTTACTTTTGAGATTAAAAAAGGGCGCTGAAAGCGCCCTTTTTAAAAACTACACGCTTAGTTTTACTTATCGACTTCGATATACAAGAAACCTAAACCACCTGAAGCACCTATTCCTGTGCTGGTTTCAATAGCTAAAGGTTGTAAGCTGAAACTGTCATTGCTTCCACCGATTAATGCTTTTGCACCCAATCCTAGGCCAAGTGCTGCTGATAATTCACCACCAACATATTTACCTGCTAAAGCATGGCTACCAATACTCACATCTGAACTAGCTGCGAAAACAGTAAAATGCATGATTTCATCAGTTTTGAAACTCAAATCAAGACCAAGTCCAATTCCTGTTTCACCTTTATATTTTTCCACAGTACCGGCATTGTTAAATTCACATGTAACATCAGCCGTAGAACGAATAATGAGATTTACGCGAGAACCTGGTACTACGATACATTTGAGTATACCTATTTCCAAACCACCATGATTATCAGCCAAAACTGGTTGATAAAAACTGGCTATAAGAGCGACGCAAAATAGATGAGAAATTCTTTTGATTGTTTTATTCATGCTTTATTTTTCCTTAATTAAAAATTCCAATAATTAGAGTAGTAATAAATAAAATGGTATTCTTACATGGTATATTTCACACTATGAAAATTATTAATAATTTTTTAAGCCTGACCAAGCGACAAAAACACCTACAGCGCTGAGTATAGCTGCGAATAGGAAAGTTTGCATGGATCCGACAGCATCCCAAAGATAGCCGCTAACTAAACTACCAAGGGCGATACCTGCACCAAAACTAATGCTGCTGTAGAGCGCCTGTCCTCTGCCCTGATGTGCACCTTTGAACTCCTTATGGATATATTGAATCGCAACTGCATGATAGATCCCAAAGGTTGCCGCGTGCAGGCATTGGGCAAATAATAATATAGCCACATTATCCACAAACAAAGCAGTCAATACCCAACGTAAGGTAGCTAAAATCAAAGTCAGGATCATTAATAATCGCAATCCAAATCGACCGATAACGCGATGAATAAAAATATAGATGATAACTTCTGCAAGCGCTCCAACTGCCCAGGCCGCACCTATAAAGCTATTTGAGTATCCATGTTCTTCTAGATAAATAGAAAAGAAAGTGTAGTAGGCACCATGTCCAGCCTGAATGAGAAAGCAAACGAGCATCAATGAAATGACATGAGGCTTTAATAAAATGGAACGAAAACTCGAGCCATTTGACTGTTCATGTTCCATTGATATTTCGGGAATAAACAGGGTATGTATCCAGACCAGCAACATCGAACCAATTAACATTGGTAATAAATATGCAATCGGTTGATGATCAAAATACGGTCCTAATATCAACACGGCAACGATAAAACTAATAGAGCCCCAAATTCTGATCACCGTATAACTATCACTCTCTTCACCTAGATGCGACATGGTTGCCGCTTCAACTTGTGGTAACGCCGCGCTCCAAAAAATGGCAAAGATAAAAAGGATAAGAAACAGAGACCAAAAGTCCTGATAAAACAAAACTAGTGAAAACGAGATTGCTGATAGTAATGAAGTTAGTCTAACCACCCGCATTCGTTTACCGCTATGGTCGACTACCCAACCCCATATAAACGATGAAAATATTTTCGTGGCAACAACGACCGCGGATAAAATACCAATTTGCTCGGCTGACATATTGATCGACTTAAGGTAAAGCGACCAATACGGCATGAAACCACCGATGGTGATAAAAAAGAGAAAGTAATAGCCGGACAGTCGCCAGTACGGCAAGCCGTCGACTTTAATCATAAGGGCTGCTCTGTTGATTCTGAGTAAGATAGATTGAAATTCATAATTTTCAAGAGCAAGGCACTGAGTACCTGTAAAAGTTATTCTATTGCGGGAGCTTAGTAACGCTGCTATTGGAAATTATGGACTCAAGATATTTATTCATGAATTGATAGAGAAGCCCTAACTAGCTATTTGATGCAGGAACGATCGGAGTTGCTGAATGCACATCAGCATTCTGGCCACGATGACGCAGTAGATGATCCATTAATACCAAAGCCAACATGGCTTCAGCAATAGGCGTAGCACGAATACCGACACAAGGATCATGACGTCCTTTGGTTATAACTTCTGTTGCCTTGCCAGACTTATCAATCGTATCGCCCGGTAAACGTATACTGGAAGTTGGCTTCAAAGCCATACTCACGAGAATATCCTGACCTGAAGAAATTCCACCCAAAATACCTCCAGCGTTATTTCCAACAAAACCTTCCGGCGTCATTTCATCACGATGTACCGTGCCTTTTTGCTCAACCGATTCAAAACCAGCACCTATTTCCACTGCTTTCGCTGCATTAATCCCCATCATTGCATGAGCAATATCCGCATCGAGACGATCAAAGATAGGTTCGCCTAAACCAACAGGTACATTCTCAGCAACAACATTAATTCTCGCACCGATAGACTCGCCTTCTTTACGTAGCGTATCCATATAATCATCTAATTCAGAAACACGGTCCGCATCAGGACAAAAGAATGAATTGTTCTCTACTTCATCCCAACTTTTATGTTCGATTTTTATCGGGCCAATTTGTGATAGATATCCACGAATCACTATTCCAAATTTCTCTTTTAAATACTTCTTGGCAATTGCACCCGCAGCAACACGCATACAGGTTTCGCGAGCAGACGCTCGACCACCGCCACGATGATCACGTATGCCGTATTTTTGCTGATAAGCATAATCCGCATGGCCTGGACGAAAGGTATTCTCGATATTGCCGTAATCTTTCGATTTTTGATCTTCATTCTCGATCAACAAACCGATAGGAGTACCCGTGGTCACTCCTTCAAACACGCCACCCATGATTTTTACCGTATCCGACTCTTTGCGCTGCGTCACATGACGTGATTTTCCAGGCTTACGACGATTCAAATCGTGCTGCATATCCGATTCTGTTAACGCCATTCCCGGAGGGCACCCATCTACAATGCATAGGTAACCGGGGCCATGGCTTTCGCCGGCGCTGGTCACTGTGAATAATTTTCCGAATGTATTTCCTGACATGCCGCTATTGTATATGGGAACGACCATCTCGTATATGTTGAACTATAATGACTAATTAACTTCTCATATAGACGATAAGCATGCTTTGTTATGATGCTTGAATAATGTTTAAATCAGGATTGATATGATACGAATTATTCTAATTTCACTTTTTCTACTACTGCCTTTGTCAATAAAGGCGGATGCGCTTAGTATGAGTTTGGTTAACATTGCCGGTGTCGAAGAACCATTAAATAAACACATAGGCAAAGGCCAATGGGTGGTCGTCAATACATGGAGTCCGACCTGTAGTGCCTGTGTGATTGACTTGCCCTTGATCAAAAAATTTATAGCACGAAATCCAGATATCCCTGTATTGGGCGTGACTTTAGACTTCCCCAGCTTTGGCTACGGCAAGATGGATATTCTGCAAGCATACATAAAAAAAGATCCCCTAGACTATCCTCTGTTTCTGGCAGATATCGAACAAGCCTCAGAAGTCATTGGTCGCTGGTTAGTCGGTATTCCAGCGATGACTATTTTCCACCCCGATGGACGCGCATTAGTCACATGGCCGGGAGTAGTTGAGATTGATGAGATAGAAAAATTTATCGCGAATTATAAAGAGGAAAGTGATCCGTTATCGGGTGAGTTTAGTAACTTTTAAAGTTTTATTTTTTTTAGCTCAGCTTTTCGCCTTTATGACGCCTGTCTTTTCTTTAAAGAAAAGTGACACGCTATCAAGCAGGAATAATCTTAAAAATAATTATGACGTTAAAGAACTACTCTGAACCAAACATTCCCGAATACTTATTCCATTTATTAACAATTTCACAAAATAATAATGCAGTTTGTTCTGCATCATATCGTGCTGAGTGGGCTTGTTTGTCATCCCATGCTATATCTGCTGCTTCAGCGGCGCGTGCTAATACGGTTTGTCCATAAACCAGGCCTGCCATGGTTGCGGTATCGAAGGTACTGAAGGGATGAAATGGATTGCGTTTTACTTTGGTACGTTCAACAGCGGCATTTAAAAAATTAATATCGAAGGCAGCATTATGTCCGACTAGTATTGCACGACTGCAACGGTGTTCTTTTATTTTCTGTCGTATCGGTTTGAATATTTCATGCAGTGCTTCTGTTTCATCTACTGCAATCTGTCTGCGGAATGGATGGTCTGGATCAATACCGGTAAAATCTAATGAAGCCTGATCTAAATTCGCACCTTCAAAAGGATTAACATGTTTGGATATGACTTCATCGATACACCATTGATGTTCATCATTAACCTTTACCGTTACTGCTGCAATTTCTAACATGGCATCAGTTGCTGCATTAAAACCTGCGGTTTCTATATCAACAATAACAGGCAGGAAACCACGGAAGCGTTTTGCAACTTCGGTTTTCTCTCTTCCCTTAGCCTCAGAATTAGATTCTGAGTGGGTACTCGCTTCGTTTATTTCTTCAGTTGCCATGAACTCGTTTCGCCTGCTCTAAAAGGAACCAGTACGCTATCGCCGAAGGCTATCGTTTCTGGAATTTCGAACGCTTCTTTAATTAAAGTAATTTGACCTTCGTTGTGCGCCAGACCATAAAAGTCTGCACCATAATGACTAGCAAAAGCTTCCAGCTTATCTAGCTTACCTATAGCATCAAAGGCTTCAGCATAAAGTTCTAATGCAATATGTGCTGAAAATATTCCAGCACAACCACAACCGGTTTCTTTATTCTTGCGTTCATGTGGTGCGCTATCAGTACCAAGGAAGAATTTTGCATTACCACTGGTTGCCGCTTCTTGTACCGCTAGGCGATCATCTTCGGCTTTTAATATTGGTAAGCAATAATTATGTGGCCGTAGTCCGCCCTTAAATAAATCGTTTCGGTTTAATAAAATATGCTGCGGCGTAATGGTTGCCACTATATTCGCATTAGCACTTAAAACAAAATCAACGGCTGCTCGGGTAGTGATATGTTCAAAAACAATTTTTAAATCTGGGAAATCTTTTACTAATGGTGTTAATACCTTATCGATAAACACGGCTTCACGATCAAATACATCAACACTGTTATCAGTTACTTCGCCATGCACTAATAATGGTAGACCTGTCTCCATCATTGCTTC
Organism: Thiotrichaceae bacterium; assembly: GCA_012960105.1. Taxonomy (GTDB): domain Bacteria; phylum Pseudomonadota; class Gammaproteobacteria; order Eutrophobiales; family Eutrophobiaceae; genus UBA7359. The sequence goes on from DUBV01000056.1 coordinate 34,501, forward strand.
GAGTGCAACGGTAGGCTTTCTTATATCGGTTACGCCTTGATCAGAATTTGTCGTTGCGCCTGCCGGGTAATATTTTAAGGCTTTAACGAAATCACTTTTTGCCGCGGTATTAATTTCTTCAGCTGAGGTATTGTCCGTGAGATATAAAGTCATTAATGGCTCAAAACTGTATTGTTCATCGACACAGTCCAAAATCTGTTGCTTATATTCCAACGCCATAGCTGTTGTTAATACCGGCGGTCTTAGATTCGGCATGATAATCGCCCGCGTAAATTGTGCTGCAGTATGATTGACGATACTGGCTAGGGCTGCGCCATCACGCAGATGCAGGTGTAAATCGTCCGGTTTTGTGATGTTGAGTGTTTGCATTTCTGAATGAACATTACATATTAAAAATTGAAAGGTATCATATGCAGCACTAATTGTCCGTGACAGTTATTAGTTGCATTTTTACTATTTTTATAGAGAGAAAACAATGGAATACGACAAACTCGGCCAGACCGATATTGAAATCAGTAAAATCTGCATAGGCACAATGACCTGGGGTGAGCAGAATACCGAGGCTGAAGCACATGAACAGTTGGATTACGCAATTGATGCAGGAATTACTTTTATCGATACAGCTGAAATGTATCCCATTGCGCCAACAGCAGAAACGCAGGGATTGACGGAGACCTATATTGGTAACTGGTTAAACTCGCGGCAAAACCGCGACAAACTTGTAATAGCAACCAAGGTTGTTGCGCAACAAGAATGGCTACCGCATATACGCAATGGCGAAGCCAAGCTCGACAGGAAGAATATTACAGAGGCACTGGATGCCTCATTAAAACGTTTGCAGACAGATTATGTCGATCTCTATCAAATACACTGGCCAGAACGAGATACGAATTTCTTTGGTAAATTGAATTATTACCACGCACCAGAAAAAGACGGTGTCACTATCGCCGAAACACTGGACGTGCTTGATGGATTAGTGAAACGAGGAAAAATCCGCAGCATTGGTATATCTAATGAAACCGCCTGGGGCTGTGCTGAGTATTTACGTGTAGCAAATGAGCAGGGCTTATCTCGCATTGTCAGTATTCAGAACCCGTATAGTTTATTGAATCGCAGCTTTGAAATTGGTTTATCTGAATTTGCCCATCGGGAACAGGTCGGTTTATTAGCTTACTCGCCTTTAGGCTTTGGTGTATTGAGTGGCAAATATCTTGGTGGCGCCGAACCTGAAAATTCACGACTGACTTTATTCAAGAGTTATACGCGCTATTCCAATCCGCAGGCTATTGCAGCGACGGAAGCTTATGTTGCGCTGGCTAAAAAAAATGGACTCGACCCATCACAAATGGCATTGGCTTATATTAATAGCCGACCGTTCGTGACGAGTAACATCATCGGTGCCACAACTATCGAACAACTAAAAACCAATATTAAAAGTATCAATGTTAAACTAAACAAAGACACCATAAGAGCGATAGAAGCAATTCATGAAAAAATTCCCAACCCAGCTCCATAAATTATTTTTACTAACAAGTTGCCTATTAGTTTCCCCTACGCTGTTCGCAATAACGGATGAGGAAGCTATCTGGTCGTATGTATTTTTAATTCCGGTCTATTTCGTTTTGATTCTACAATCATTGTTGGTTTTACTTGCATTGATAATGAAGCAGTTCAACTCCAGAAAATTGCTGATCACCAGTTTGAGTATAGGCAGCGTCATTATTACAGTAGGTTTAGCTATAGCATTCTATTTTGAATCGATAATTCAATTAGGCTGGCATCTTTTATATTTTATTGCATTAGCTATTGTGACCTTGGTTTTCCCGACTATTCAATACAAGCTTTTGAATAAAGAAGAAATATCTCCGATGGAGGAATAGAGGTATAAGCCAGAATTGACTCAAATTAACTGAACATTCATTGTATAATCGGAATACATCATTAATAAATAAGAGACATTATGGAATTTTCAGCATTAACCGCCATCTCCCCGATTGACGGGCGTTATCACAACAAAACTGATTCTTTAAGACCGATATTCAGTGAATTCGGTTTATTTCGCTTTCGTGTACAAGTGGAAATCGAATGGCTGAAAGCTCTGGCAGAACATGCTGATATTTCAGAAGTAGCAAAATTTTCTGCTGAGTCCATTTCTATACTTGATGGTATAAAAGATAACTTCTCTGTTGCTGATGCTGAAGCCATTAAAGAAATAGAAAAGACCACCAACCATGATGTTAAAGCGGTTGAGTATTTTATCCGCGACAAAATTCAAGATAACGCGTCTTTAAAACCGGCTAGTCAGTTTATTCACTTTGCCTGTACCTCAGAAGATATCAATAACCTCAGTCATGCGCTTATGTTAAAAGAAGCACGTGAAACTGTGTTGCTGCCTAAGCTGAATGAGTTAATTTCTGTATTGTTATCATTATCTAATGACTACGCCGCTATTCCAATGTTATGCCGCACGCATGGACAAACGGCTTCACCAACAACACTCGGCAAAGAGCTTGTTGTTTATGTACATCGCTTATCACGTCAACTAGCTCAACTGGAAAAAATAAAATTGCTCGGCAAAATGAATGGTGCGGTGGGTAATTTTAATGCGCACCTTTCGGCTTATCCTGATCTGGATTGGATGACGTTATCAAAAGATTTTGTAGAAGGACTCGAACTCGATTGGAACCCGCATACGACACAAATTGAATCACATGATTACATGGCAGAATATTTTCATGTGTTGTCACGTATCAATACCATACTCATCGATTTCAATCGCGATATCTGGAGTTATATTTCACTAGGTTATTTCAGATTGAAATTAAAAAAAGGCGAAATTGGTTCTTCAACCATGCCACATAAAGTTAACCCCATCGACTTTGAAAACGCTGAAGGTAATTTAGGCTTGGCAAATGGTATCTTCGAACACCTTGCACAAAAGCTACCTATCTCACGATGGCAACGGGATCTGACTGATTCGACGGTATTAAGGAACATGGGTGTTGGTGTCGCACACACACTTATCGCGTTTGATTCATCATTAAAAGGATTGTCCAAGCTGGATATTAATGCTGATGTACTAAATCAGGATTTGGAACAATCATGGGAAGTATTAGCGGAACCGATACAAACGGTAATGCGTCGTTACGGCATTGATAATGCTTATGAACAATTAAAAGAATTAACCCGCGGACAAAATATAAATCAGGAAACGTTACGCGTGTTTATCGAACAACTAGAAATTCCGGATGGGGCTAAAACAATATTACTGAAACTGACTCCGCAGAATTACACGGGTAATGCTGAAGCACAGGTAACACTATTTTCTAAATAATAAACGCGATAGGAAAAAAAACACAGATGATAGATTTTGCTGAATATACGCTGGGAGAATCTTCTGAAGACGCACTAACTATCACCAGTCGTGAAGAGAATGCTGCTGTGACACTGGAAATGGTGAAACAATGTAAGCAAAAACTGGACATCATTAGCCAGGAACTTGATCCCAATGTTTATGATCAGGCTGATTTTCTCGAAATCTTGAGAAAATTGGCGATAAACAGCCGTCATGTTGAAATTCGTATTATTGTTTTTCAACCGCAATTAATCGTCAGTCGCGGCCACAAACTCATTGATTTAGCAGGAAAAGTCAGCAGTTACATTGAAATCCGCAAAGCTTCAACACAATATATATCATTCAATGAATCGGTGCTTATTGCCGATGAAGTAGGCTATATCTATAGAGAAAGTACCGAACGTTACAGAGGAAAAGTAAACTTCAACGCGCGTCGTGAGTCGAAACACCTATTAGACGTATTTGACAGCATGTGGGAAACCGCAAAACCGGACCCAAATTTGCGTAGGATGCATATATGAAAAAGTTATTATTATCTGCGTTATTTATTTTCTTCTGGACAGCGACGCCAGTTTTGGCGGAATCCATGAAGTTAGAAATTATTGAATTGAAGCATGGTCTGGTATCGCAAATTATTCCCGTACTCAAACCCTTGGTTGCAGAAGGTGGCACCGTCACCGGGATGAACAGTAAATTAATCATCAAAACCACACCCTCAAATCTGAAACAAATTAAAGCCGTACTCGCGCAATTAGATAAATCCCCTCGCCGATTAATGATCAGCGTAAAACAGAATGTTGATGGTAATTTTAAAGTAAACGAAAGTGGTTTATCCGGTCGCTATAGCAATAAGAATGTTAAAGTAATTTCACCTGATACGGGTCGTGGTGGCACGATAATACAAGGCACAGATGGTGATGGTAATGTAGTTCGCTACCGCACACTTGAAACCAAATCCTACAATGAAGATAGAAATGTATTCCGCATACAAACACTGGAAGGACATCACGCCCATATTGATATTGGACAATCCGTCGCCATTCCAACTCAAAGCATTCAAGTCACATCAGGTGGCGTAGTGACAACAACAGGCGGAGTTGAATACAAAGACGTCACTTCTGGTTTCTATGTCTTGCCAAGACTCCAAGGCGATAATGTCACGCTACTAGTCGCACCACATTTATCACGCATCAGCCCCGGACAAGCAGCAACCTTTGATATCCAGAATGTGGAAACCACCGCCCGAGGTAAATTAGGCGAATGGATACAAATTGGCGGTTCGACTCAACATTTCAATGATAGTAGCAAGAGAAATGCGATTAGTACTAAACGACGTGAACGTGAACAGAGGACAGTCCTAATTAAAGTGGAAGAAATTAAATAATTTCTCGTGTTATCCCTTTGCTGATAAAATATCAGCAATATTCCTTCACCTGACCAAAAACCATCGAATTAATGTTAATACTGCATGGCGGTAACGCCCTTTCTGACTTTCGCGTCAATAAACTTCTCTCTGCTTTACAGGATCGTATTCCTGAAATCAGTTCAGTTCAGGCTCATTTTATCCATTTTGCTGAAACTAACGCTGAACTTGATGAAAAACAACAGATTCAGCTTGATGCCCTGCTTAACTATGGTGCTGCTATTAATCTGGATGAAAACTCTTCGTCTGAGTTTATTGTCATTCCACGACCTGGGACTATTTCACCATGGTCGAGTAAGGCAACTGATATTGTGCATAATTCTGGTCTCGACAAGATTGTACGCATAGAGCGCGGTGTCGCCTATTTGCTGACTTTATCTAATGGATGCAATCTGACGTCAGATCAAATCGAACAAATAAAACCTTTACTGCATGACCGTATGACCGATGTGGTAATTCTAGAGGAGCAGGAAGCAAGTGCCCTATTTTCTACCGCTGAACCTGCTACATTAGAACATGTTGATATTCTTGCTGGTGGTAAACCTGCTCTAGAGAAAGCAAATTCTGAAATGGGTTTGGCTTTATCTGATGTAGAAATCGACTATTTGCTTTCATCCTTTGAAAAATTACAACGTAATCCAACTGACGTTGAGTTGATGATGTTTGCTCAGGCAAATTCAGAACATTGTCGCCACAAGATATTTAATGCGGAATGGACGATTGATGGAGAGAAAAAAGAAGATTCTCTATTCGAGATGATCCGACAAACACATCGAGAAAACCCAGGCAATGTGCTATCGGCTTATCATGATAACGCTGCCGTTATGGCAGGTTACAAAGGCCAACGTTTTTTTACTGATCCCGAACAAAATCAATATGGGTATAAAGACGAAGGTATTCATATCCTAATGAAAGTGGAAACACATAATCATCCAACAGCAATATCACCTTATCCGGGTGCCGCAACCGGTTCTGGTGGAGAAATACGTGATGAAGCTGCAACTGGACGTGGAGCAAAACCGAAAGCTGGTTTAAGTGGTTTTGCTGTGTCTAATTTAAAAATTCCTGATTTCGAACAAGCTTGGGAAAAAGATAATGGCAAACCGGAACGCATAGTCTCGGCACTGGATATTATGATTGAAGGTCCGATTGGTTCGGCTTCTTATAATAATGAATTTGGTCGCCCTGCTTTATGCGGATATTTCCGCACTTACGAACAACGCCAATCTGAATCTATTATTCACGGATATCATAAACCGATCATGCTTGCCGGTGGTTACGGCATGATACGTGATGGACATGTCGATAAACTCGATATCCCTGCAGGTGCCAAGTTGGTTGTACTCGGTGGCCCTGCTATGTTGATTGGTCTTGGCGGCGGTGCTGCGTCATCGATGGCATCAGGTACCAGTGATGCTTCTTTAGATTTTGCATCCGTTCAACGTGATAACGCCGAGATGGAACGTCGTTGTCAGGAAGTCGTTGATCGATGTTGGTCTCTAGGTGAAAACAATCCGATATTAAGTATTCATGATGTGGGTGCCGGCGGTCTTTCCAATGCGATGCCGGAGTTAGTCAGCGCCAGTGATCGTGGAGCACAACTTGAATTGCGTGAGATACCCAATGATGAACCGGGCATGTCTCCTATGGGAGTTTGGTGTAATGAATCTCAAGAACGCTATGTACTGGCAATCAATCCCGAACAATTAGATACATTTATTAATTTCTGTAAACGAGAACGTGCGCTTTATGCGGTACTTGGTGAAGCTACTAAAAATGAACAATTAATATTAAACGATTCGCATTTTAATAATAAGTCGATCGATATTCCGATGTCTGTGTTACTTGGTAAGATGCCAAGTATTAAACGTAGTGCCCATAACGAAGACAATACTTCAGAAAACAAAACAGTAGATTTTGATACTTCGTCATTAGATTTAGAAGAAACCATTGATCGTATTTTACATCTACCCACTGTCGCCAGTAAAAACTTTTTAATCACCATTGGTGATCGTTCTATTTCAGGCTTAGTTGTTCGTGATCAAATGGTCGGCCCTTGGCAAGTACCAGTTGCAGATTGTGCGGTAACTAGTTCTTCTTATTTTGATTATATTGGTGAAGCGATGGCACTAGGCGAACGCACTCCTATCGCTATTAATAATGCACCAGCTTCTGGCCGCATGGCAATTGCTGAAGCGATCATGAATATTTCAGCAGCACGTATTCTTAAACTTGGTGATATTGCTTTGTCAGCAAACTGGATGGCCGCCTGTGGTGAACCAAAGCAAGATGCGAAATTATATGCCACAGTTTCCGCCGTCAGTCAGTTAAGTAAAGAATTGGGAATTGCTATTCCTGTCGGTAAAGATTCTTTATCAATGAATACAGTTTGGTCAGATGATGGCAGAGAAAAACGCGTCACCTCACCGTTATCTTTAAATATTACTGCATTCGCCCGCGTTGCTGATGTACGGCAATCATTAACGCCGCAGTTAATTCAAGATGATGATTCAGTATTGTTATATATCGACTTGGTTAATGGAAAACAACGTCTCGGCGGTTCGGCTCTTTGTCAGGTTTATGATGAAGTAGGCAATGAAACCCCTGATTTAGATAACAGTAAAAATTTAATCGCTTTCTTCCAATCAATTCAAATACTCAACGAGTCCGATTTAATACTTGCTTATCATGATCGTTCTGATGGCGGTTTGTTTGTTACCTTAGCTGAAATGGCATTTGCTGGTCATACAGGAATTAATGTCGATATTAATTCAAATGATTTAATCGCCAGCTTATTTAATGAAGAACTCGGTGCTGTTATTCAAATCAAGAAAGAACATGAAGAAAGTGTTAAGCAAACTTTTGTTGATGCAGGTCTTAATGAACAAGCAATTCAAAGCGTAGCTGTATTAAATAACAATTATAAATTTAATCTTAAACATAATGCGGAAGATATATTAAGTTCTGAAGTAGATGAATTACATCAAAAATGGTCTGCAACCAGTTATCAAATTCAAGCACTTCGTGATAACCCAGAATGTGCAAAACAGGAATTTGATCTTATTTCAGATAAAAATAATAACGGATTATTTCTAGAGACAAGCTTTGAACTTGACGCTAATCCTATCGCTAATATTAATACCGGCGCGAAACCTAAGATGGCGATACTGCGTGAACAAGGTGTTAATGGGCAGATAGAAATGGCAGCTGCGTTTGATCGTGCGGGCTTTGAATGTATCGATATACATATGCAGGATTTAATTGATGGCCAGATAACTCTCGAATCGTTTAATGGCTTAGTCGCTTGTGGTGGTTTTTCTTATGGCGACGTACTTGGTGCCGGTGGCGGCTGGGCAAAAACCATTTTATATAATGATACCTTAAGTAAAATGTTCGAAACATTTTTTAATCGTACTGATACTTTTTCGCTTGGTGTCTGTAATGGTTGTCAAATGATGTCACAGCTACGTGATTTAATTCCCGGAGCATCTTCATGGCCTGATTTCCTACGAAATCAATCAGAACAATTTGAGGCTCGATTAGTTATGGTTGAAGTCATGGAGTCTCCATCTATATTATTTAAAGATATGGCGGGTTCAAAAATACCAGTTGTTGTCGCCCATGGTGAAGGACGTATTTCAAATTTAGCAAGCAATGCCCAAGCAAGCTTACGTTTTATTGATAACTCCGGTATAACAACACAATCCTATCCATTAAATCCAAATGGCTCTGAAAATGGCCTCACCGGTTTCAGTAATGAAGATGGTCGTATTTCTATCATGATGCCGCATCCTGAACGCGTATTCCTCAGTAAGCAGTTCTCTTCCTTATCTCCAGCTTGGAATAATGAATATAGCCCGTGGATGAAGATGTTCTTGAATGCTAGAAACTGGTTAGACTAAACAGCTTGTAGTATTTACTAACAGGATCGCCTGACATTGATCTGCCTATAAGTTAGACTAGTTTGATTTAATTAATGCTGGTTGCGTCTTGCGCCATGAAAAAGTCATCGAAAAAACCTTCAAACATATCAGAAGAAGACAGTGCCATATTTAGAGCAGCGGTAGGTAATATAAAACCGTTGCAACAAGATAGTATTGTTATCAACAAACCCAAACCTTCAGTACCTCCTGCTAGACACGAAAAAGATGAACGTCCGCAAATGCAAGCCCTGATTGATAGTGAGTACGATGAGAACTTACTAGAAAGAGGTGATGAACTTTTATTTTCCAGACCTGGCGTTCAGAAAGCAACCTTCCGAAAGTTACGACGAGGTCAATTTACTATTGAAGATGAACTCGACCTGCATGGCTTAACTGTTGAGATGGCACGAACAGTATTATCTGATTTTCTAGTTGATTGTCACATGCAATCACTCCGTTGCGTACAAATCATCCATGGCAAAGGCATAGGCTCTGAAAAAAAACAACCGATCATAAAAAATAAAGTTAATAATTGGTTACGTCAAAGAGATGATGTTATGGCCTTTTGTTCCGCACAACAAAGAGATGGTGGCACTGGTGCTATTTATTTATTATTAAAACGAAATTAATACGCTATGAAACTAGCAGAAACAATTATACGTTTGAAAAATGATAATGTTCAACAGCAAAGTGTTATAAGAATTATTATGCTGTGTTTTTTAACCAGCTATTTTTATATTTTTAGAGATTCTATTGAACAGTTCGACTGTGTTTTAAAGACTTGCATGGGATCATTTGTTTTTGCTTTCATAGTACTTCTCTGCTTTAACTCAGCTATAAAACAATCAGTTATTTTTAAAGTGACAACTGCCTTTTTAGACATGGCCATACTGACATACATGATATATTTATCTAACGATGCCGGTTCGCCATTAATCTTATTATACCTATGGATTACTTTTGGCAATGGTCTTCGCTTTGGGAAAATACTACTATTAGTAAGTAACATATTTAGCATCATTAGTTTTAGCATCGTCATATACTTTAGTGCGTTCTGGCAAGAACAAAAAAAACGGGCTTATGGTTTCTTTATTATTACCATTGCACTCTCTTTATATATTTCACTACTGATCTCTAAACTTCACAGTGCAGTAGAATCTGCCAACGAAGCGAAAAGTCAGTTTCTTGCCCACATGAGTCATGAAATCCGCACGCCAGTTAATGGCATTATCGGCATGAGTTCTTTAACTCTCTAAAACAACACTGGACAGCAGACAAACGGATTATGCATTTACGATTTATGCTTCAGCAAATACACTACTATCATTAATCAATGACATTTTGGACATTTCAAAGATAGAAGCTGGCAAAGCCACGATTGAGATGATTGATTTTGATCTGCATGCCTTGATAAGAACAACGTCATTAATGTTAGCACCTCAGGCTGAAAATAAAGGCGTAGATTTTAATATTCATATTGCTGACGATGTTCCTTCACACTTAAACGGTAATGAACAATACATACGACAAATATTAATTAACTTAATTGGTAATGCAGTAAAGTTTACTAGTGAAGGCTCTATAACCGTTAAAGTATCATCTATAGCGACAGCAGAAAATAAAATAAAAATAAATTTTGAGATTATTGATACCGGCATTGGTATTCCCGATGAATACAAACCAACTCTGATCGATATCTTTACTCTATCCGATGAATCGACTACACGAAAATTTGATGGTAGCGGCTTAGGTATGACCATTGCCAAAAAATTAGTAGAAAGCATGCATGGTAATATTGACTTTACTAGTAAGCTTGGTGAAGGTTCCATATTCTGGTTTGAAATTGAATTTTCTCAACAGGAAATACTAACTAAAAAAAGTAATGAAGATATTAATTTTAACCCACAATTAGCCAGTAACGTTAATAGCAAAACAAATAACTGGTTTAATATACTTGTTGGTGAAGACAATGAAACTAATCAACTTGTTATTAAAAGCATACTTGAATATGCAAATCATCAAATTACTTTAGCCAACAATGGTAGAGAAGCGCTAGACTTTCTTAAAGATGAATCTTACGACCTTATTATACTTGATATGCAGATGCCGGTAATGGGAGGCATAGAAGCGGCTAAGCTATTTCACTCTACGTATCCTAACAACAACACCCCCATTTTAATATTAACCGCTAATGCTACTACCGAAGCAATAGATGCATGTAAAGAAGTTAATGTTGAAGGCTACTTAACAAAACCGGTCAAACCTGAAATATTATTAAGTACGATTGCATCCTTAGTAGAAAATAGTCGCGCTGTTGAAGCAACATCAGTTATAGATCCTGCAGTATTGGATCAATTATCTTCTATGTCAAAAACACAAGGCTTTATGAAAAAGCTTATCGAAGGTTATATCAATGATTCAGAAACCAAGATAAAAAACATACGTTTATCTGCAAAAACAACTAATCATGCTGAAACAGCCGACATCGTTCATTCTCTGGATGGAAGCTCAAGCTCAGTAGGTGCAAATGTGTTGGCAACCCATGTTCATGCTCTAACAATAACGCTGAAAGAAAAAAACGAAGCATTAAGCCAGAAGAAGATACAAAAAATAGAATCTATTTTTGAACAAACAAAAATAGCACTAACTTCGTATTTAAAGAAGTCTAAATAGAATTTAATAGCACGACTGCATGAGCAGCAATACCTTCCCCTAAACCAACGAAGCCCATTTTTTCAGTGGTCGTCGCTTTGATATTAAGATTATCAACACTCGTATTTAAATCAGCAGCCAGATTTTCTCTCATTGACGCTATATGCCCAGCCATCTTTGGCGCTTGTGCCAAAATAGTAATGTCAGCATTACCTAGCTCATAATTCTTTTCTTGCATCAATGTAGCTATATGTTTCAAAAGAATTCGACTATCAACATTTTTTAATTCTGGGTCTGTATCAGGGAAATGATTGCCTATATCACCTAAACATAAAGCACCGAGAATAGCATCACATAAGGCATGTATAACCGCATCCGCATCCGAATGACCTTCCAAACCTTTTTCGTAAGGAATAGTAACCCCACCCAAGATCAAAAGTCGGTCTTCGACAAGACGGTGCACATCATATCCGTGTCCTATTCGCATCTTTATGTTATCTCATTTAAAAATAATTCGAGGTACTGAAGGTCATCTTTATGGGTTACTTTTATATTTTCTTGATGCCCTTGTACAAGCAGTGGTTTATAACCCGATAACTCCATTGCCATCGCTTCATCAGTGACGACAATATTATCTTTCAGTATTTTTTCAATTGCCGAATATAGTTTCCCATATTTAAACATCTGCGGTGTTTGTGCATGCCAAAGCGATTCACGTTCAACCGTTTCTACAATCTCAGCCGATTCATTTGCTCGCTTCATCGTATCTCGACAAGGTAAGGCTAATATTCCACCGACTTCATGTGTACGCAGTTCAATCATTAATCTATCGATAGCTGATTGATTCAAACAAGGTCTTGCTGCGTCATGAACTAATACCCAATCATTACCTTCGGCTTTATCTTGCAATACTTGCAAACCATTAGCCACTGAATGATATCGTTCAACACCGCCAGGTGCGGTAATGACTTTGTCACGCTTTGCTATATCAAGACTTGGCCAATATTCATCTTCTTTAGAAATGACAACGACAACAGCCTCTATTTCTTCACGATCAAGAAAACAATTGATCGTGTGCTCGAGAATCGTTTTATCTTTTACCGAAATATATTGCTTGGGTTTATCAACCCCCATACGTTTACCAACGCCGGCAGCAGGTATCACAACCCAGTATTTTGCGTTATTAGACATGTGTTCTAATTTGAACTGGCTTGAGAGCCGGAATAATCAATGATGCGATAAAAGGTTTCATCGTATTTGATCATTCCCATTTCACTTCGTGCTCTTTCTTCGATAGCTTCCTGACCTTGTTTAAGATCGCGTACTTCTGCAGCTAATGAAAGATTACGTTCTTTAAGGTTTTGGTTTTCCTGTTCAACTTGACTGATTTGTTTTTCCAGATGATGCACTTCCGTCATACTGCCATTGCCGAACCATAATCGGTACTGCAAGAGTACTAGCAATAAAACAAAAAGTGCGGTGCTTATTCTCATCTAGAAAAAATAAACCTCTTCTTAAAAGTTATTTTGCAAGGTTATAGAATGCATCTCTACCAGGATATGTTGCACGACTACCCAATTGATCTTCAATCTTCATCAAACGATTGTATTTAGCAACACGATCAGAACGCGACAACGAACCTGTTTTAATTTGTCCGACTGACGTTGCTACAGCAATATCCGCAATCGTCGTATCTTCAGTTTCACCTGAACGATGTGATATCACAGCGGTATAACCTGCTTTCTTCGCCATTTCAACTGCGGCCATGGTTTCAGTTAACGTACCAATCTGATTAACTTTAATTAAAATTGAATTTGCAATTTTTTTATCGATACCTTCTTGAAGAATTTTTGTGTTAGTTACAAATAAATCATCGCCAACTAACTGTACATTTTCACCAAATTTTTCAGTTAATAATTTCCATCCATCCCAATCGCCTTCATCCATTGCATCTTCCATGGTAATAATTGGATACTTATCAAACCATGGAGATAAATAATCAATAAATTCTTGCGCCGTCAATTTTTTATTTTCAGATTCTAAAGTATAGATTCCATCTTCATAAAATTCAGAACTCGCAACATCCAAACCTAACAAGATATCTTCGCCAGCTTTATAGCCTGCGTTCTCTATTGCTTCTAGTATGACTTCGATAGCTTGTTCATTTGATGAAAGGTTAGGAGCGAAACCACCTTCGTCACCCACTGTTGTTCCAAGACCTAATTTAGATAAAACTGATTTCAAAGAATGAAATATTTCAGTTCCATAACGTACTGCTTCACGTATGCTGCCAGCTCCAACAGGTAGAATCATAAATTCCTGTAAATCAACACTATTATCCGCATGTGCTCCACCATTGATAATGTTCATCATAGGAACAGGCATTTGGAAAGAACCTCCTTCACCACCAAGATATTCATATAGTGGAAGATTCTTTTCATTTGCAGCTGCATGTGCTGTTGCCATTGATACAGCAAGAATAGTATTCGCACCTATGTTTTCTTTATTATCAGTGCCATCAAGATCGATCATGATTTGATCAAGCTCAGCTTGCTCAGTAACTTCTTTACCAGACAATGCTGGTGAAATTTTGTCATGAATATTAGCTACTGCTGTAAGTACGCCTCGGCCTAAATAACGCGCGGCATCATTATCACGTAGTTCAATCGCTTCACGTATACCGGTTGACGCACCAGAAGGAACCATTGCGCTACCAACAGCACCGCTTTCAGTATAGACCTCAGCTTCAATAGTAGGATTACCTCTAGAATCGAGGACTTCGCGGGCAATGATTTTTTTTATAGCTGACACTTTACTACTCTCCTAAATATATATAATTCGATTATTTTTTTAATGTTTCTATGAATCTTTAAGTTTATCTTTTAGTAACTTCATCAATTGCTTTTAATGTTTCAAGCAATTCACGCATCTTATCTATAGGCCATGAGTTCGGGCCATCACTCAATGCTTTTTCCGGATCTGGATGCGTTTCCATAAACAAACCAGAGATACCAACAGCAATAGCAGCACGTGCAAGCGTCGGAATAAATTCACGTTGACCACCAGAAACTTTCCCAGCGCCGCCAGGCATCTGTACCGAATGCGTTGCATCAAAAACTACTGGTGCACCAGTTTCCTGCATTACTACTAAAGAACGCATATCGGAAACCAGATAGTTGTAACCAAAAGAAGCACCGCGTTCACAAACCATGATCTTATCATTACCAACGGCACGGGCTTTTTCGACGACATGCGCCATATCCCATGGTGCCAGAAACTGCCCTTTTTTTATATTTACTGGCAAGCCTGTTTTAGCAACGGCTTGTATGTAATTTGTTTGACGACATAAGAATGCAGGTGTTTGTAACACATCAACAACACTGGCAACTTCATTCAGTGGTGTATCTTCGTGTATATCTGTTAATACGGGCACACCAATTTTTTCTTTAACATCGGCTAATACTTTTAAGCCCGCTTCAAGACCGGGACCACGATAACTATCGTGCGAACTACGATTGGCTTTATCAAAAGAAGACTTATAAATAAAAGGAATATCTAATTCAGTCGTCAGTTCTTTTAACTGACCGGCAGTATCCATCGCCAATTGTTCACTTTCAATTACACACGGCCCCGCTATTAAAAAGAACGGCTTAGTCGGACCAACTTCAAAATTACATAGCTGCATTTTTTACAGTTCCTGCATTTGATTCATTACCTGTATCCTTAGTTGATCCTTTATAGACACCAGCGGCTTTAATAAAACCGGTGAACAACGGGTGCCCGTCTCTTGGGGTCGAAGTAAATTCAGGATGAAATTGACAGCCAATAAACCAGGGATGATCAGGAATTTCTACCATCTCAACTAATTCACCATCCATTGATCGTCCGGCAATACGCATTCCCGTTGCTTCAAGCTGTTCTTCGTAAGTATTATTGAATTCATAACGATGACGATGGCGTTCAGTAATGGTGTCAGCTTGATATAATTCTTTTACCAGAGAACCTTCGAGTAACTGACATTCCTGACCGCCTAAACGCATAGTGCCACCCTTATCAGAATCTTCACTACGCTGCTCAACTTGACCTGCCGCATCTTTCCATTCGGTAATTAATGCAATAACCGGATCTCCTGCTGCTTTATCAAACTCGGTACTATTCGCATTTTTAAGACCGGCTAAATCACGTGCAATTTCAATAACGGCGAGTTGCATACCCAAACAAATTCCCAAATAAGGCACTTTGTTTTCTCGAGCATAACGAACTGCCGCAATCTTGCCATCGATACCGCGATTACCAAAACCACCCGGTACCAAAATCGCGTCCATACCATCAAGACATGCTAGTCCCTTACTTTCAATATCTTCCGAGTCTATATAGACAATGTTGACCTTAGTTCGTGTTTGCACACCGGCATGCGACAAGGCCTCAGAAAGTGATTTATAAGAATCCGCCAAATCCATATATTTGCCGACCATGGCAACAGTAACTTCGCCTTCCGGATTATCTAATGCATCAACGACATTGTCCCATTCGCTTAAATCGGCTTTAGGCAAATTCAAAGCAAACTTTTTATTCACTATTTCATCAAGCCCTTGATCAAAAAGTGCTCTAGGTACTTTATATATATTGTCGACATCAAGCGCAGAAATAATCGCTGACTTTTCAACATTGGTGAATAAGGCCATTTTATTTTTTTCAGGATCTGGAATCGTATGATCGGTACGACACACCAAAATATCCGGCTGTATACCTATAGAACGTAATTCTTTAACCGAGTGTTGTGTCGGCTTGGTTTTGATTTCACCGGCCGCTTTAATATAAGGAACCAGCGTTAAATGCATGAATAAAGTATTTTCTGCGCCTTCTTCAAAGCGCATCTGTCTGATGGCTTCGAGAAAAGGCTGTGATTCGATATCACCCACGGTGCCACCAATCTCAACCATGGCAATATCCGCATCACCGGCACCGGCTTTAATACAGCGTTTAATTTCATCGGTGATATGCGGGATAACCTGCACCGTACCGCCGAGATAATCGCCGCGACGTTCACGTTGAATCACATTCAGGTAAATTCGTCCGGTCGTATAATTATTGCGCTTGCCCATGGTCGCGCGAACAAATCGCTCGTAGTGCCCCAGATCCAAATCGGTCTCAGCACCATCATTAGTCACATAAACTTCACCATGCTGAAATGGGCTCATAGTGCCCGGATCGACGTTAATATACGGATCCAGCTTTAACATGGTAATATTCAAACCACGCGCTTCAAGAATGGCGCCCAAAGAAGCAGCAGCAATGCCTTTTCCAAGAGAAGAAACCACACCACCAGTAACAAAAATATAACGCGTCATAAAGCCATTCCAAAGAGAGCAAAGATTTTAGAGGGAGTAATGCTATCCGGTTTAGGCCAACCGGTTTTTGGGGTAAAAAGTCGCCTAAATAACTTCATATTCAGGGGAAATAAGACTACCAGAATAGTGGACAAGACACCATCGAAGAACGGCTTATTTTCAAAATAAGAATTGCTCTGTTTGAGAACTAAAAATCAAATGCTTCTGTATCAATGACTAACAACCCGATAATGTTTTTCTATATCTTCCTGCGTCAAGATACCGAATATGCGGTCGGCGGAATGGCCTAGCTTTCTGATGACGTAGAGTGCTTCAACCTCAGATTCATTTAATAACTGCTGTGCATGCTGTAAGGTCGATTCGATCCTAACCTGTCCTAATTGTCGTCGTTTGGCAGGGATCTCTAACAATTCAATTTCTTCATCGTTATTTTCTTCTAAATGCCGTGCTAAATCTGTGGCAGGCATAAGCTGATTGCCTTCTTCTCGGCGGATTAATAACCAGTCTGGAGCCTCTTTTAAGTGAGCAGTCGCTACCGATCTCTGAATTACCGGTTCGGTGATGACATAAGCCTTATTCATAACAGATTCAACACCGATACGTCTTAATGACTGTGCGATAGGATCATTACGATAATCGAGACCGATTCCTCTGAACTGAGATAAAAAGATAGAATCACTTTTAAACAATTCACGTGCTGCAAGGTTAGCGCTAACTATCGCTAACATGCCGGGGAATATAATATTCTGATTTCCTGTCAGTTCGAGTAAAGCAAGCAAGGCTGCCAATGGTGCTTGTAATGTCGCGCTCATCATCGCCCCCATACCCAACATGGTATAGAGTCCTGCATCGGAAAAATTGCCGTTAATCATTTCTACGAACTTGCCGAAAATACCGCCAGCCAGCGCACCTATGAATATAGCGGGGCCAATCAAGCCCGCAGGAATACTGAAACCAATGCATAACGATGTCGCAATAATTTTTGCGAAGAGAATAATCAATAAACTAATGACAGCTATGTCACCCAAGATTGCCGCATTCACAGTGTCATAACCAATGCTCATGACTTCAGGGCTAATTAAGGCGATTAAGCCAACACCAAATCCTGCAAGCGACATGCGCCACCAAATAGCCATCTTTTTACCGAATTTGGTCATCGTACGAGTTAGCCTGATAAAGAAGGCTGCGAGTCCGCCAATGAATATCCCCATAAATACAATAATGGGTAACTCATAAAATGATTCAAGATCGAGAGCATAAACTGTAAATACTGGTTTATCTCCGAAAACAAGCAGGCTAATAGCTGTTGCACTAACTGCGGATAATATAACCGGCGTGAAACCGGTAATGGTATATTCCATTAGTATTACTTCCATGGCGAATACCACTCCGGCCAGTGGTGTATTAAAAGAAGCCGCAATGGCCGCCGCCGCACCACAGCCCACCAAGGTGCGAATGCTGTTATTAGGTAAATGTAGATATTGGCCCAATAAACTGGCACTACCCGCGCCTAAATGCACACTCGGGCCTTCGCGACCAACAGATTGTCCAGAAACGATGGCTATGGTGGCTCCGACAAATTGCAAAAGTAAATTTCTTAGCGGTAAATTACCTTCGTGGTAGGACAAACGTTCGAGGACATGAATGACGCCCACTCGTAATGGTACTTTGGAAACAAAATAGAATAATAATCCGAGTATTAAACCGCCCGCAGAGGTAATAGCCATGCGAGCTTGCCAACTCAAAGCCTCATAATTTTCAGGATCCGCGTCAGGTAAGAAAAACATTTGACTGTATTCAGTACTAAAACGGAACAGAATTATGACGCCACCAACGATGAGCCCCGTAACCAAGCCCAATAATGAAAGGGCAAAAAGCGCACGTTTTCCAGCCAAGAGGACTCGAATACGTACTAAATATTCCAGTAAAACGTTTATATTCGCCTCCGGTTTATATAAAAATATTCGACCATCGTTAATTTCTGTTGAAAGAATTGTTAGTGAAATTCGCGCCAACACGCTAAAATACGTTCAATTATTCACGACTAATAATAATAAATTATCCTGTGAATATAATAATTTCAACACATTATTGATATAACTTTTTGTATTTTATAATAATTTTAGATTAGTTTTACTAGTATTTTGGAGGACGGAATGTCTGATATAGAAATTGCTCAAAAAGCAAAAATGAAACGCATCATTGATCTGGCTCAGGATCAATATGGAATAGAAAGTGAACATCTGGAACCTTATGGTCACTATAAAGCAAAATTATCGCTCAACTATATCGATAGTCTTAAAGACAAAGAGGATGGCAAACTTATTCTTGTCACCGCAGTAAGCCCTACTCCTGCAGGCGAAGGCAAAACCACCACTACCGTTGGTTTGGGTGATGCTATGAATCGTATCGGCAAAAAGACCATCATGTGTTTACGCGAACCTTCATTAGGTCCTTGTTTTGGTATGAAAGGCGGCGCCGCTGGCGGCGGTTACTCTCAAGTCGTACCTATGGAAGATATCAACTTACATTTTACCGGTGACTTCCACGCTATTGGTGTAGCCCACGCATTATTATCTGCCATGATTGATAATCATATTACTCAGGGCAATGACCTCGGTATCGATCCTCGACGCATACAATGGAAGCGTGTTGTTGATATGAATGATCGCGCATTACGCAAAATCACTGTTGGTATGGGTGGCCCTGCTAATGGTTATTTACGCGAAGATGGTTTTGATATCGTCGTTGCTTCAGAAATCATGGCTATCCTATGTTTGGCTACTAGCCGAGCTGATCTAAAAGAACGTCTGGGACGAATTGTCATTGGTTATAAGAAAGATAACAAAACTGCCATTTATGCACGTGATTTAAAAGCACATGGTGCTATGTCTGCATTATTAAAAGATGCTATCAATCCGAACATCGTTCAAACATTAGAAAATAACATCGCCATTATTCATGGCGGTCCGTTTGCTAATATCGCGCACGGTTGTAACACGGTTACCGCAACCAAGACCGGTTTGAAACTAGCTGACTATGTCGTTACCGAAGGTGGCTTTGGTGCTGACTTAGGTGCTGAAAAATTCATCGATATTAAATCCAGAATGGCGGGTTTAAATCCTGCCGCAGTTGTACTGGTTGCAACCATCCGTGCCATGAAACATCACGGCGGCGTTGCTAAAGCAGATCTCAACAATGAAAACCTTGAAGCTCTGGACAAAGGCATGGTTAATATGGAACGCCATATTAAAAACATTCAAGAAGTCTATGGCCTTCCTTGTGTTGTTTGTCTGAATCACTTTACTCTCGATTCTGATGCTGAAGTCGATATGTTGATGAAACGATGTGAATCATTAGGTGTTAAAGCAGTAGTATCCAAGCATTGGGCTGACGGTGGTGCGGGTGCAGAAGACCTGGCTAAAGCAGTGGTTGATGTTGTTGATAACAATCCTGGCACGCATACATATGTTTACGAAGATGATGCTTCTTTATGTGAAAAAATCGAGGCAGTCTCTACCAAAGTTTATGGTGCAAGCACTGTGACTTACGATCCAAAAGTAAAAAAACAATTGGAAGACTGGAACGAAGAATACGGTTCTTATCCAATCTGTATGGCTAAGACACAAATGTCATTCTCAACTGATCCAACTGCTATCGGTGCACCGACTGGACATAATGTTCATGTCAGTGAAGTACGTTTAGCTAATGGTGCCGGTTTCATCGTTGCGATCTGTGGCAACATGATGACTATGCCAGGTTTACCTAAAGTACCTGCGGCAGAACGAATTGATATTGATGACGATGGTAATATCACTGGCCTATTTTAAAGATATTTTAAATATCGATAAAGGGCGCGTATCGCGCCCTTTTTTATGTACAGGATGTACGGTCATCGAAAAAATGCTCCTGCATTTCGATATTTCCGCCATCCATGGCGGTCATGTCGCTGACAAAGGAGCGATAAATATAAAAACTATGAATAAAATCAACTGCAAAATATATCGCTGTGCTAAACAGGATGGTATGTATCTTTATATACATGAAGATAAAACTAGCGCAGATCTTCCTGAAGAATTAATCAAGATGGTGAAAGAACTCACGCACGCAATGGATCTAGAATTAACTGAAGATAAAAAACTGGCAAGTGAAGACGTTAAGCTAGTAATGAAAAATTTAGAAGAAAAAGGTTACCACTTACAAATGCCGCCTGATCCACTAAGCCCGAATTTGTATAGCGGCGATTAAGTAGAAGTAACTCGTAACTTGCCTCTTGCAACAGAAAAATAAAGTCCTGGCAAACACAAAATCGCAGCAATGGTAAACGTTAAACGAATTGCCTTAGCTAACTCATCATAATTTGCAGGTTCTATTTCTACGGGGCCTATAGTCAATGCAAAAATCAGCGTAACTAATACCATACTGGTCATTTGACCAAAGATACGCATAGTGGCGACTACACCATTGGCACTACCATAAGCACGTTTTTCTATAGAGCCCATAATCGCGCTTACATTCGGCGATGAGAATAAACTGAAGCCAAAACCCGTTGTCACCAAAGCAGCAATTAGATAATTCAAATCTGATTCTATCTGTAATTCAGAAAGTAATAATAAACCGATACAGCTTACAAGCATTCCTGCTGATGCAAGATAGCGTGGTTCTATCTTATCGGACAAGCGACCGGCTATGGGAGAAAAAATCGCCATGGTTAAAGGCTGACACATCATAACCATGCCAGCAGATACAGCAGACATGCCTTTCAAGTATTGAAGATAAAGACTCACCTGAACGACATTGGCAAACGTTGCCGTATAAATAATTAATGATGCTAAACAGGAAAAAAGAAAAACTCTGTTAGTGAAAAATAAAGTCACATCAAACATCGGGTGTTTATGCACACGTTCAAACAAAAAGAAAAAGAAAAACCCTAATAGTGAAGCCGTAAGCAATATAAGACTTAATGTTGATGGCAGATAAGAAACCGAAATACAGATTAATAAAATTGAAAAGATATAAAGCAACGCACCAAACAAATCAAAACTACCGCGTTCATCCGCAGACCATTCACCTTTAACAAAAAACAGTCCCATCACTAAAACAATCACAGCTAATGGAATATGCACCATAAAACTGGCACGCCAACCAAAATTATCAATTACATAACCACCAATCAATGGGCCTATTGTTAAACCAAGATAAATAGTTGATACCGTTAAGCCAATCGCGCGTCCTCGTTTAGCTGGTGGAAATACAGAAGCAACAATAGCAACTTGTGTGGCATACATCATCGCCGCACTCATGCCTTGTAAAAAACGAGCTGTAATCAACATGGTTCCACTCACCGCAAATGCAGCAATTAATGAAGTAACAATGACGCTACTGGTACCTATCAAAAATATCCGTTTACGCCCGACCATATCGGCGATACGACCAAACGTTAATACGAACATCGCACTCGCCATAAGGTAAGCCATCGGGATCCAACTCAAGGACACCGCATTCATAGATAAGTCAGTAGCAATAGAAGGCAAAGCCACATTAACCGAAGACAACATCAACGGCGTAGTAAATGCATTTAACAACACCATCGTTAATGTAATACGTTGTAAAGAAAGTTCTGATTGTTGGTCTGGCATATAGTATGTATGCCAGTTTATTTAGGGTCGGGCAAAAGCATAAAATAAAATAACCATCGTCGAAGCGACTGTTATTCCTACTCCTGCTTCAATCAATAGAATACCAAAATGTTGTCCGGCAACTGGATCGGTAGCTAACACACTATAATTGAGAAACTCGCCACCACTTAACATACCGGCGATGCCTACTCCGGCATAAAGCAATACACCAAAAGCAGCGAGGCTACGAACGACACCGGGATGAACGACGTCACGTAGTTTATCAACACCGTAAATCAGTCCATATAAAATAAAACCTGCAGCAAAGATAACCCCCGCCTGAAATCCACCGCCGGGACCATAATCACCGTGAAACTGAACATACAATGCAAACAGCATAATTAAAGGAATCAATAATCGAGCAACAATACGTAAGACGAAATGATGTTCCATTACGATTGTTTCTCCTCAGCCTCATCGAGCAAACCTTTTTTCTTTTTGCCACCACGGCCGAGTAACATCAATACGCCAATACCTGCGGTAAAAATGACTGTTGTTTCGCCAAAAGTGTCATAGCCTCTATAACTGGCCAGGATTGATGTTACTAGATTAGGAACAGCTATCTCAGTTGCAGAATCGTCAATATATTTTCCGGCCAGATAAGTTTGTACCGGCGTATTTGCATCACCAAATAGTGGAATATCTTGTAAACCATAAATTAGTAAGCCGCCGGTAATTAGAACAATAATCAAGCCTGGAATAGAAACCTTAACTTCTGTCTTTTCCTCAAAGCCCGTTAAAGCTAAAGTACCTAGAAATAAGATAGTAGCAATACCTGCGCCTACTGCAGCTTCAGTAAAAGCAACATCAACTGCATCGAGACATACAAAAAGAGAAGCACACATTAAGCTGTATATGCCGGTAAGCATACTTGCGGCAAATAAATTTCTTTGTTGATTAATGGCTAAAGCCGCTACGAATAGTAAGCACAATAAAATAAAATTAATTATCGTAACCGTCATTCTTTTTCATCCTTATCCAGCATAGGCTTCAGGCCCCCATGCAATGCTGACTTAGCTAGTGCATGTGCAGCAGTAGGCGTAGTGACCAATATAAAAATTAGTATCAATAATAATTTTACACTGACTATATTAAAACCAGAATAAAGCATCATTCCAAATAGTATTAACATCGTGCCCATAGTATCGACAATACTTGCCGCATGTAATCGCGTAAAAAAATCCGGCATGCGAAAAACACCTATTAATCCTACAATAATGGCTAATGCACCTGAGATAATAAGTACACCACTTATGATGTTAATCAAGTCACTCATATATCTGAGTCTTCATTTAGATGAGAACTACGTCCCATATCGCCGTATTCAAAAAACTTTAATATCGCTACCGTTGCTATAAAGTTAATCAAGGCATAAACCAAAGCAATATCAAGAAACTCAGGTCGCTCAGTTAAAAAACCAAACAAGGCAATAAATAAAACCGTAATAGTTCCTAAAATATTGACTGCAAGAATTTTGTCATAAACAGACTTGCCAATGATTGCAGAGACCAATGCCAGGAACATGGCAAATAAAATCATATAAGTTGCAACTTCAAACATATTTTTGTTCTACCTCACTAATTCTTTTATCCATATCTCCCGTAGCTAATCCTTCAACACCAACTTCAGATAAGGCATGCACTTCAATTCTATTTTCATCCACGTCCATAGAAATGGTTCCTGGCGTCAAGGTAATTGAATTAGCATAAATAATTTTTCCAAACTCACTAAACTGAGAAGACTTTATCGTTATCCAACGAGGGCTAATCGGTAAATTTGGATTTAAGATACGTTTACAAACATCAATATTTGATTTTAATATCTCAATAAGCAACCAAAAACCATAGGGAATATATTTAATAAATTGAATGAAAGTTTCAGGTTGTTCGAACGCAATTAAATTCATTCGTAATGCAATCAAAGTAACCAAAATAATGGATAGCAATCCAAGAGATAAAAGTAATGGCGTATAATGGCCTGACAACAGTAGCCATAATATGGCCAAAGAAATAAACAGACTGGCGATGTGATAAAATTTATTTCGATCGAGCATAAATGTCTATTATCCTGACACACAGACAACAATCAAGGTCAGAATGTAAGACCACACATAGTAAGGAAATCATAATGCAGTGGAAACCCAATACAACTGTCGCAGCAATTGCTAAAAAAGATGGCCGTTTTCTTCTCGTCGAAGAAAATATCAACGAAAAACTCGTATTCAACCAACCTGCCGGTCATCTTGAGCACGGTGAAACTATAATCGAAGCCGCTAAACGAGAAGTATTGGAAGAAACAGCTTGGGAATTTGAACCTGAATATTTAGTAGGGATTTATCTCTATCCAAATCCACATCAAGCAGACATCAGCTATTTACGCTTTTGTTTTTTCGGTCATGTTAGTAATGAACATAAGGGGCAAGCACTGGATGATGGCATTCTCCGAGCAGCATGGCTAAATCCTGAAGAAATAGAAAATGAACAAGATCGCATGCGCAGTCCGTTAGTAACACGCTGCATAGATGATTATTTAAAAGGAAATCGTTATCCTCTCGACCTTATTCACCACGCAATATAAAAAGTGAGCACTAACTCAAATAAAAAAATAATAGTCGGCATCTCTGGCGGCGTCGATTCCTCAGTAACAGCAATGCTACTGAAAGAACAAGGCTATGAAGTTGAAGCCTTGTTCATGAAAAACTGGAACGACGATTCTGAAGATGGCGCCTGCATGTGGGAGACCGATGTTGAAGATGCCATGCACGTTTGCGACAAACTCGATATCCCATTAAACACTGTCGATCTATCGTCCGATTATTGGGACAACGTCTTTAAAAATTTTCTCAGCGAATACAAGAGTGGTCGCACACCCAATCCCGATGTTTTATGTAATCAGGAAATTAAATTTAAAGCCTTTCTCGAACATGCAGAAAATCTCGGTGCTGACCAAATCGCCACCGGACACTACGCTCAAATTATTGAAGAAAATGGTTCCTACCAATTATTAAAAGGACGCGATCAAAACAAGGATCAAAGTTATTTCCTGTGTCGTTTGAATCAGAGCCAATTACAAAAGGCTTTATTCCCCATTGGTGATTTGGAAAAACCCTATGTCCGACAACGCGCAGAACAAGCAGGATTAATAACCCACGATAAAAAGGATAGCACTGGTATTTGTTTCATAGGCGAACAACCGTTTCGTCAATTTTTAAGCCGCTATATCCCACCTGATCCGGGTTTGATTAAGACGACCGAGGGTAAAACTATTGCTGAGCACACCGGTGTTTTCTACTACACACTGGGACAACGACAAGGGCTTGGCATCGGTGGTGTTCGTGGTGCTCCAGACGCTCCCTGGTATGTAGTACAGAAGAATATTACTGAAAATGAGCTAATTGTGGCTCAAGATCATGATCATCCCCTGCTCCATAGCCACAATTTGACGGCATCAGATATTAACTGGGTATCAGGCGAAATACCCGAAACACCGTTTCATTGCATGGCCAAAAACCGATATCGACAGGCAGATCAGGAATGTGTGATTGAAAAAGTGGAGAATAGAAATTATTCAGTTTCATTTAAATCATCTCAAAGAGCCATAACACCCGGCCAATTCATTGTTTTTTATAAAGAAAATGTTTGTCTTGGCGGCGGAATCATTGATTCTGCTAGCTAAAACCGCACCAAAATAGTTCATAAATTGGCTTAAACTTTTAGCCGCTCTTCCGTATAATGACCGACCTTTCGACAAGGCCACCCCAGAAGTAGCCACTCGATTTTAACTATCAGGAGAATTGTTTTGCTTGAAGCTTATCGTCAACATGTCCAAGAACGCACCGGTCAAGGGATCGTGCCTCAACCACTGAATCCGGAACAAACAGCGGGTCTGGTTGAATTATTAAAGAATCCTCCTGCAGGTGAAGAAGAGTTTATTCTCGATCTAATCACCAACCGTATTCCTGCAGGTGTTGATCAATCTGCTTACGTTAAAGCTGGCTTTTTAGCTGCAATTACTAAAGGCGAAGTAGAATCTCCATTAATCGATAAAGTAAAAGCAACCGAATTACTCGGTACCATGCTCGGTGGTTATAACATCTCCCCTTTAATTGACTGCCTTGATAATGATGAATTAGCAGCAACTGCAGTTAAAGCACTGTCACATACTTTATTAATGTTCGATGCATTCCATGACATAAAAGATAAGTCTGAAGCGGGTAACGAACATTCGAAAAAAATTATGCAATCGTGGGCTGATGGCGAATGGTTTACTTCTAAACCAAAATTAGCTGAGAAAATCACCGTTACTGTATTTAAAGTATCTGGCGAAACTAATACGGACGATCTCTCTCCTGCTCCTGATGCATGGTCACGACCTGATATTCCATTACATGCGTTAGCGATGTTGAAAATGGAACGTGATGGTATTACCCCTGATAAGCCCGGTGAAATCGGTGCTATTAAACAAATAGAAACGTTGAAAGAAAAAGGCCATCCACTCGCCTATGTTGGTGATGTTGTTGGTACTGGTTCTTCACGTAAATCTGCGGCCAACTCTGTGCTTTGGCACATGGGTGATGACATTCCTTTCATCCCGAACAAACGTGATGGTGGTTATTGTCTCGGCGGTAAAATCGCACCTATCTTTTTCAATACCATGGAAGATGCGGGCGCGTTGCCAATCGAATGTGATGTCACAAAATTAAATATGGGCGATGTCATTGATATCTATCCTTATGAAGGCAAAGTTAAAAACAATGAAACTGGCGAAGAAATTTGCAGCTTTTCACTAAAGACCGATATTATTCTTGATGAAGTTCAGTCTGGTGGTCGTATTCCTCTTATCATTGGTCGCGGATTAACTGGTCGTGCTCGTGAAGCCTTGGGATTAGAAGCGAGTGATTTATTCCGTGTGCCAGTACCGGTTAAAGATAGCGGCAAAGGTTATACCTTGGCACAAAAAATGGTCGGTAAAGCTTGTGGCGTAGAAGGCATACGACCTGAAACTTATTGCGAACCAAAAATGACAACTGTTGGTTCTCAAGATACCACTGGTCCTATGACACGTGATGAATTAAAAGATTTAGCCTGCCTTGGTTTCTCTGCTGATTTAGTTTTACAATCTTTTTGTCACACGGCAGCTTATCCAAAACCTATCGATGTAACGACTCACCACACATTGCCTGATTTTATTCAGACTCGTGCGGGTGTTGCGCTACGTCCCGGCGACGGCATTATCCATTCATGGTTAAACCGTATGTTACTTCCTGATACCGTTGGTACCGGTGGTGATTCACATACTCGTTTTCCAATTGGCATTTCATTTCCAGCAGGTTCTGGTTTAGTTGCGTTTGCCGCAGCAACCGGCGTTATGCCTTTGGATATGCCTGAATCAGTATTAGTAAGATTCAAAGGTGAAATGCAACCGGGTATTACCTTACGCGATTTAGTTAACGCAATTCCATTAGCAGCAATTAAGTCTGGTGACTTAACCGTTGCTAAAGAAGGTAAGAAGAATATCTTCTCTGGTCGCATACTGGAAATTGAAGGTTTACCTGATCTTAAGTGTGAACAAGCATTTGAATTATCGGATGCGTCGGCAGAACGTTCAGCGGGCGGTTGTTCAATTCGCTTAGGCAAAGAGCCTATCATTGAATACCTACAATCAAATGTAACTTTACTACGTTGGATGATCACCGAAGGTTATGGTGATGCACGTACATTAGAACGTCGCGCGGCAGCGATGGAAGAATGGATCGCAAACCCAGTATTAATGGAACCAGATGCTGATGCAGAATACGCAAAAGTATTTGAAATTGATCTAAGCGAAATAAAAGAACCTATATTAGCTTGTCCGAATGACCCTGATGATGTGAAAACATTATCAGATGTTGCCGGTACTAAAATTGATGAAGTATTCATCGGTTCATGTATGACTAACATCGGTCACTTCCGTGCAGCAGGTAAAATGTTAGAGAAATTCTCTGACACGCTACCGACGCGCTTATGGATTTCACCACCAACGAAAATGGATCAACATCAGCTTAGCGAAGAAGGTTATTACAGTATCTTTGGTAAAGCCGGTGCACGAACTGAAATGCCAGGTTGTTCACTATGCATGGGTAACCAAGCACGTGTTGCTGCAAAGTCGACGGTTGTTTCAACATCAACACGTAACTTCCCTAATCGTTTAGGTGATGGTGCTGATGTTTATCTAGGTTCAGCAGAAATTGCAGCCGTATCCTCTATTCTTGGACGTATCCCAACGATGGAAGAATACATGGAATTTGCGAAGGATCTCGATCCGATGGCTGAAGATGTTTATCGTTACTTAAGTTTCGATCAGATTGCCTCTTTCCAGAAGAGTGCTTCACAAGCGCAATCTAAGCTTGAGTCGATACCAGTTACAGTAGAGTAAGTTAGACAGAAAAAAGGGCGACATTGTCGCCCTTTTTTTTACCCTATAAATTATATTAACATTATGGACACATTACCCGGCATTATAGATTTAGAAGCTTCCGGCTTTGGTAGAGGAAATTATCCTATTGAGGTCGGTTATATTATGAGTAATGGCGATACATTTTGTTCATTAATTCAACCCGCTGAAGGTTGGGATAGATGGGATGAATCCGCACAGGCAGTTCACGGTATCAGTCGTGAAATTTTATTGAAAGTGGGTAAACCCATTGTAGAAATCGCGCAAATAATTAACGATCAATTATCAGGCGAAACTATTTATTCCGATGCATGGGGTAATGATTCCAGTTGGTTAGGTTTGTTATTTGATGAAGCTAATATACCAATGCGATTCCGTATGGATTCCATACGTAGTTTACTTACAGAAGATCAAGCCGCACATTGGCACGATACCAAAGATAGAGTGATTGAAGCCATATCTTTAAAACGTCACCGAGCTAGTGCTGATGCGGCAATTTTGCAACAGACTTTTTCCCTGATTTTAAAAGAAAACAAAGAAATAGTCTAAACGTACATCCGCATGTTCTTCTCAAGCTGAACAAAACAAAACACACTATAATAAAGGGTACATACTGATAAAACGGTAGATACCAGAGACACTATAATGACAACAATAAAACAAGATGACTTAATCGAAAGCGTTGCTGACGCCTTGCAATACATTTCCTATTACCACCCATTAGATTTCATTCAAGCGATCAACGCTGCTTATGAAAAAGAAGAATCGGGTGCGGCAAAAGATGCCATGGCGCAAATATTAATCAACTCACGTATGTGTGCAGAAGGTCAACGACCTATCTGCCAAGACACCGGTATCGTTACTATCTTTGTCAAAGTCGGTATGGACATACAATGGGATGCTGATTTATCTTTAGAAGATATGATTAATACTGGGGTAAGAAAAGCTTACTTACATCCCGACAATAAATTACGTGCGTCAATACTTTCTGATCCTGCAGGCGCAAGAAAGAATACTGGCGATAACACACCGGCCGTTATTCATGTA
Organism: Thiotrichaceae bacterium; assembly: GCA_012960105.1. Taxonomy (GTDB): domain Bacteria; phylum Pseudomonadota; class Gammaproteobacteria; order Eutrophobiales; family Eutrophobiaceae; genus UBA7359. The sequence goes on from DUBV01000056.1 coordinate 64,362, forward strand.
GAACTTGTTAAAGGTAATACCGTAGATATCCAAGTAGCAGCGAAAGGCGGTGGCTCTGAAGCGAAAGCAAAATTCGCCATGTTAAATCCGTCTGATGACATAGTTGATTGGGTTATAAAAACAGTACCAACGATGGGTGCCGGTTGGTGTCCGCCGGGTATGTTAGGCATAGGCATTGGTGGAACTGCTGAAAAAGCTATGGTAATGGCAAAAGAATCCTTAATGGAATCGATAGACATACAAAAACTAAAAGCACGCGGCGCAGAAACAACCGCAGAAAAATTACGTTTAGAAATTTATGAACGCGTGAATGATTTAGGCATCGGCGCACAAGGTCTCGGTGGTTTAACCACCGTATTAGACGTAAAGGTAATGGACTACCCAACGCATGCAGCAAACAAACCGGTCGCTATGATTCCAAACTGTGCGGCAACGCGCCATGCACATTTTGTATTAGATGGTTCCGGCCCTTCATTACAAACATCACCAAATCTTGATGACTGGCCAAAAATAAGTTGGGATGTAGGCCCTTCTGCACGTCGTGTAAATCTTGATGAAGTAACACCTGAAAGTATTAAAGAATGGAAACCCGGCGAAACCATATTACTCTCCGGAAAAATGTTAACCGGTCGTGATGCTGCACATAAAAAAATACAAGACCTATTCGACAAAGGTGAATCCTTACCCGATGGTGTCGACTTTACCAATCGTTTTATCTACTACGTCGGCCCCGTTGATCCGGTACGCGAAGAAATCGTAGGCCCAGCAGGACCAACAACGGCAACACGCATGGATAAGTTTACTGAAATGATGCTGGATAAAACTGGCTTGATAGGGATGGTCGGTAAAGCCGAACGCGGCCCTACCGGTATAGAAGCAATTAAAAAACACAAAGCCGTTTACTTAATGGCCGTTGGTGGTGCTGCTTACCTAGTATCAAAAGCAATAACACATTCAGAAGTGATAGCTTTTCCTGAACTTGGTATGGAAGCCATACATGAGTTTGAAGTAAAAGACATGCCGGTGACTGTTGCCGTTGATGTGAATGGTAATGCCGTACATAAAACCGGACCAGAAGAATGGAAAAAGATCATCTTGGAAAGAAAATCAGGTTAGATAAGAATAACTAACCACTCTATTCAATAAAAAGATCACTTAAAGGACTACGAACGCCATGAAGGAAACAGAGCTATAGTATTTAATGTGGGAGATCTAATGCCAGTCGATGATTTAAAACACTGTATTTTATTAACTCTCACTTATCACAAAATAAAACACCTGCCACTACTGGGTATATAACAATAATACACATTACATAATTGTGATTGATATGAACTCTGAAACTATACGCGGAATTATTATAGGAAAACCGGCTCCGGCTTTCACTCTACAGGATAATTCAGGAAACTTTTTTAATTTCCTCGAATCGATAAAAGTCTCCCCTGCTATTTTGGTATTCTATCTAGGCGACTTTACTCCAGTCTGCACAAAACAACTATGTGATTATCGCGATCACATAGAACAATTTCATAATCTTGGTATGCAGTTATTTGGGATAAGTAAAAATGATCGTGCCAGTCATAAAAAGTTTGCTGAAGAACATCGCTTTCCTTTTCCTTTATTGACAGATCCTAATAATAAAGTCGCGAAACAATATGGTTGCTCTTCCCTGTTCATGTTGGGAAATATCAGTCGCGCTGTGTTTATCGTGAATACCAAAGGTATTATTCTCTATCGATATATTGAACCAACCATTATTACTCGGCGTACGTCCAATGATCTGGTAAAGGTTGTCCATCAATTAAGAGAAAACAAACTCATATAACTAATTTTTCTATTGTTAACTATGAGCGAGTTTGTAAATTATTTACATGAAGTATTTCAATACTTCGGAAGTATCCGTACAAGAAAGATGTTTGGTGGTCATGGGATCTATCATGATGACATCATGATAGGACTCGTCACCGACGATACACTCTATTTTAAAGTCGATGAAAGCACGAAACAGGAGTTTATTGATAAAGACTTGTCCGCCTTTGAGTACAGTAAAGATAATAAGAAAATACAGATGTCATATTATCTCGCGCCTGAAGAAATTTATGATGAGCCTGATGAAGCTGTCTATTGGGCTAAGCTCGCTTACCAAGCTGCTTTGAACTCAAAGTCTAAATAAGTAAAAAAATCCATCAAAACATCCCCATAGAGCATTGATTCGCTTATAATACTGCGCATTTAGGTTTAGGAGTTTATTCAGTGAAATTAGATGCGGCACAATTCAGGAATTGGGATCGTAAGGCAATCACCCTGCTCGGTATGTCCGGCGTTGGGAAAACTCGTCTCGCCGTCCTGTTACGTAAAGCTCACTGGTTTCATTATTCAGGTGACTATCGCATTGGTACGCATTACATGAGCGCCTCTATCTCAGATAATGTAAAACAGAAAGCCATGCAGGTTCCGCTGTTAAAAAAATTATTGTTATCGGATTCGATCACGATTAAAAATAATATATCAATTGATAATCTAAAAGCGGTTTCCACTTTTCTGGGGCAATTAGGTGATCCTGAACAAGGTGGCATAGGTTTACGTGAATTCAAACGGCGTCAAAATTTACACCGTGAAGCAGAAATCGCGGCCATGCTCGATGTACCTGAGTTTATAAAACGCTCACATGATGTTTATGCTTATAACCATTTCATTAATGATGCCGGCGGTAGTCTATGTGAGCTGGAAAATCAGGATGTACTCGATACGCTAGCCGAAAATACCTTGATCATTTATATCAAAGCCACTGAGCAAGATGAACTTGAATTAATAAAGCGCGCCGAACAGGAACCTAAACCCCTATATTTTCGGGAAGCATTTCTCAGTGAACAACTAGAAATATACCTTGAAGAGAATAAGCTTGAATACGCGGCGATGATTGATCCGAATGATTTCGTTCGTTGGATTTTTTCACGACTTTTTTATAATCGTATTCCGCGTTATCAAGCAATTGCAGATGAGTATGGCTATACCATATGCACGACTGATCTTTCCAAGGTCAATAGTGAAGCTGATTTTCTTGCCTTGATAGAAAAACAGTTAGACCAATAAACACAATATTAAGAGATAACACGATGCCACTTGTTGCCAATAGCGAATTACCTAGTTTTGAAAGACTAAAGCAGGATGGGGAAACGATCCTTGCTGCTGATCAGGCTTTGCAACAGGACATTCGCGAATTACATATCGGCTTGTTAAACATGATGCCTGATACGGCGTTAGAAGCGACCGAGCGTCAATTCTTTCGTCTTATTGGTGAGAGTAATCAGATTGCGCAATTTTATCTGCATCCGTTTACCTTGAAAGAGCTGGTTAGAAATGCCGAAGGTCAGTCTCATGTTGATAAATATTATCAAAGCTTTGAAGAAATTAAGGAACAGGGTCTTGATGCGCTGATTATTACCGGTGCCAATATGGTTGGCAGCGAATTGGCGGATCAACCTTTTTGGCAGCCGCTGAGTGAAGTATTAGAATGGGCCTATGAGAATGTGACTTCTACATTATGCTCTTGCCTGACGACACATGCGGTTTTGCAATTTCGTTATAATCAAAAACGTGAGCCCTTACCAACGGGGAAACGCTGGGGTGTATTTCCGCATCGAGTCGTTGATAGAAAGCATCCTTTGGTTACTGGCGTTAATACACGTTTTGATGTGCCACATTCTCGTTTCAACGAAATTTTCCCTGAGCAATTTAAAACGGCTGGTTTGAAGATTCTGGTTGAAAGCGAAGACAAAGAGGTTCATCTTGCCGTGAGCGAAGACGGGTTTCGCCTGGTATTTTTTCAGGGACATCCAGAATATGACTCGATCAGTCTATTAAAAGAATATAAACGCGAGGTTGGACGTTATATCAATGGTGAAACAGGTAATTATCCGCCATTCCCAGAGAATTATTTCTCTTTGAAATGTCAGACCATAATTGAAGAATATCAGGACAACCTGAATGCTGCTCTAAAAGAAGGTGCAGAAATACCTGCCTTTCCTGAGAAGCTAATAACGCCTTATCTAGACAATACCTGGCATGACACTGCTGAAGCCGTTATTAATAACTGGATAGGCAAGGTTTATCAGTTGACGAGTACCGATAGGCATCTTCCTTTTAATACCGATATTGACCCGAATGACCCATTAGATTTAAAGAATTCCTAAAGACTGCCAGCTTCAAATATCCTCATGAAAACATGGATGATTTAGCAAAAATCGAGTATATTTCATGCTTGCTATTCTATTGCACTATTTCCAGCATTTAGCAGTCCGTTTCATCCTGTAAATTGCCGAATAAATACACGCAACTAGATGTTTTTATTAGATATTTATAGAGGTTTTTACACGATGGCTACAGGTACAGTTAAATGGTTTAACGACTCAAAAGGTTTTGGTTTCATTTCACCGGATGATGGCAGTGCAGATGTATTTGTTCATTTTTCTGCAATTAGTAGCGAAGGTTTTCGCTCACTAACTGAAGGCCAAAAAGTAAGTTATCAGGTTGAAGATGGCGCTAAGGGCCCTCAAGCTAGCCAAGTAGTACCTGAGTAAGAAACACAGTTCATTATTTTCTATCCCCCGCGATAGCGGGGTATAATTAGTTCCGCTTCACTGATGTATTCATACATCACTAACCAGAGATATTACATTGAAAAAGATTTTCGTTGGAAGTTTACCCGAGAACGCGACAGAAGCCTCAGTCACAGAATTATTTAGCGAATTTGGTAAAGTTCGCTCTATACACTTGGTTCAAGACGTTTTTACCAGAACATGCAAAGGATTCGGATTTATTGAAATGGAAGGTCATGAAGCAAGGGCCGCTATTGCCGGACTTGATGGAAAAATGCATGAAGGCAAACAACTCAAAGTAAAATTTGAAGAAGTTCGCGATAAAGGCAGAGGAAAACGTAGAAGATAAGGTTTTCCTCTCCTCACTCGAAAGGTGAAAAGTTAGCCCTCTTTAGTGGGCTTTGAGTAATGCTGTAGGGTTATCTAAACAGGGCTATTTTAGTTAAGTTCCTTTCCCTTCTTTATTCGATCCAGACCCGGTTTCATTTATAATAAAGCCTGTCTTTAATTAGGATAGCCATGACTATTATGCACGCACGAAACGCATGTAAGCATTTGTTTTTATTAGTATTTTCATTGTTAATACTAACTGCCTGCGATAATCAAAATGAGGCTGTTGAAAAAATGGCAATAGCCCCAGTTAATCCAGAAAGAATATTAGCCATTCAAGAAAAATTGCCAAAGAACCTCAATATTGCCATTGAAAATAAAAGCTATTTGTTTGATGTCACTGAGCACAGTAAAGATGAATTTCGCGCCTTATTAACAAGAGCTGAAGAAGTATCACAAGCACAATCTGATGACTTTCAGGATCTGGAAATAGTCATGATCATTCATGGTTCTGATATCAATTGGTTTACTCAAGATAACTATGAGCATAATCAACAGTTAATTGATCTTGCCGCTCGGCTTGATGCTCAGGGTGTTATTGATATGAAAGTGTGTGAAAAAACGATGACTGACATAGGTGTAGCTCGAGAAAACATTCCGCCTTTTATAGAATCTGTACCTTATTACCCGGTTGAGATAGAAAACCGTTTACGCGAAGACTATATCAATCTTTAACAATTATTAGTATTTGGAGTAGTTAATGCCCAAGCAGGAAAAAAGTCTTCATATGACTGTCTTAATGACGCCAGACATGGCCAATTTTTCAGGTAATGTTCATGGTGGTTCAATTTTAAAACTATTAGATCAAGTCGCTTATGCTTGTGCAGCGCGTTATTGTAAATCTTACGTTGTCACCATATCACTGGATCAGGTTACTTTTATTGCGCCTATTCAAGTTGGTGAGCTGGTAACTTTTAGAGCACATGTTAATTACGTTGGTAAGTCTTCATTAGAAGTCGGCGTAAAAGTTTTTTCGGAAGACTTGCATAAACATAAAGTTCGTCATACGAATTCCTGTTATGTCAATATGGTAGCGATGGGTGAAGATGGCAAACCTATGGCAGCACCAGCGCTGGAATTAGAAGATGAGTTTGAAAAGAAACTTTTCGAAGCAGCTGTAATGCGTAAGGATTTACGCGATGAAGCTGTAAAACGTAATAGAGAAATAACAGCTAGCATCCCTGACTATAATTCAGATTTAAACGTTAATTAAAATGACGATAAGCTTTTGATTTTATTTCATAAAGCTCATCATTCTCATTAATCAAACTAAGCTTCGATACGTCCTTATTAATCTGTCCGATACAATGAACCGGACAGATTAACTTCAATTCATCCATTACCGAATCAGGTAAGCCTTTTGGTAAAGTAAAACATAATTCGTAATCATCTCCACCAGTTAAAGCGAGAGTTATAGCAAGATCTTCATCTAATTTTTTCAAGCTATCTGAATAAGGAATTTCCGATAATTTTATTTCTGCACCAACATTACTTGCTTTAAGGACATGGCCAAGATCAGCGAGCAACCCATCTGATATATCAATACAGCTAGTGGCAACATTTCGTAACTCAAGACCTGTCTTTATTCTTGCATCAGGTCGATACAATCGCTGAATTTCTTTATCTGTAGATTGGGCAAACTTATTACTATCTTCAATGTGTTTTAATGCATAAGCCGCAGCGCCGAGTTCTCCAGTAACATAAATCAAGTCACCCACATTTGCACCACTACGACGAAGAGACTGACCTTGCGGAGCAACGCCGTGTATTTGCACGGTGATAGATAATGGTCCTTTTGTTAAATCGCCGCCAATTAATATCAGAGATTGATCAATAGCTAATTGATTAAAACTAGATGAGAATTTTTCTATCCAATCAAGATCTTTACTTGGCAGGGTCAAGGATAAGCTTACCCATCGTGGTAAAGCGCCCATTGCCGCAATATCGCTTAAGTTTACTGATAGAGCCTTGTAAGCAATATCTTCGGGAAGTGTGTTTTCAAAAAAATGAACGCCTGATACGAGTGTATCAGTAGAAATAACCAGTTCACTTTCTTCTGCGACATTGATAATCGCAGCATCATCACCGATGCCTAAAGTGAGATTTCCTTTGCTTGATGGATATGCACTCTTAAAATACTTCTCAATGATATCAAATTCATTCAAAATAATTTACTAGCGATTACCATTAATTTCTGTTGAACGTAATTCTCTAGCTACTTTATCAAGAATACCATTAATGTATTTATGTGACTCTTCAGCACCAAATAACTTAGCCAATTCAATCGACTCATTAACTACAACACGCCAGGGTATTTCGATATGGTGTTGTAGCTCATAACAACCAATATGTAATATTGCACGTTCAATAGCATCGAGTTCATCAACGGGTCTATCCAGGAGTTTTGAAATTTGAGCGTCAAGTTCATCATTACTTTTAATCGTGCCACGTAATAAATGTTTAAAATAATCTACATCAGTTTTAGCCAGTGTATGTTTATCACTTTCAAACTCGGCAATGACATCCGCGACATCTTTTCCAGTTAAAAAATATTGGTATAGAGCTTGTACAGTACTTCGACGGGCTTTTATACGGGCGCGCTTGTTGATTTTTACTGGAGCTGTACTCATGACTTAATTTGTTCCAGAACGCTAATCATTTCCAATGCAGCAGAAGCAGCTTCATAACCTTTATTACTTTCTTCATCACCAGCCCTATCCATTGCCTGCTCCGCGTTATCAACAGTTAGCACACCAAAGATAATCGGTACGCCAGAATTCATTGCTAACTCAGAAATGCCATGAGTACATTCATTTGATATGAATTCAAAATGAGGTGTTTCGCCCCTAATTACTGCGCCTAATGTTATAACGGCATCAAATTCATTTTGATCTAGCAAAGTTTTTACAGCTACCGGTATTTCAAAAGCTCCGGGAACCTTAACTACTGTTACTGCATCTGTATTAACGCCATTAGCTTCAAGACTTTTTAACGCACCATCATAAAGACGATCTACGACATAACTATTAAAACGACTAATAACGATTGCAATATTCACAGACTCTTTACACGGTTTTATTTGTTCAATTATTTTCATTTTTTGCATTCTATTTATTATTAACTAACGTACTCAACTACTTCTAAACCAAAACCCGATAAAGCATGCATTCGTTTTGGTGCACTAAGCACGCGCATTTTTTTAACACCTAAATCAGAAAGTATTTGTGCGCCTAATCCTATGGTGCGTAGATCCTTACTATTCTTATTATTCTTAATAGTTTCAGATTTATCTTTATTAGTTTTATATGATTCTATTTGATTGATTAACTCCATAGACTCAAATTGCTGACAGAGTATCACCAATACACCTGATTCTTCTTCTGAAATACGTTTCAATATATCGTTTACCGGCCAACCACGATCTTTAGCAAGACTACCGGTTAAATCAGAAATGGGGTTTTCCAAATGCACTCGGACTAAAGTTGGAGTGTTCGGATCAAGCTTGCCTTTAACTAACGCCAAATGTAATTTCTTTTCCAACTTATCCTGATAAGCGTGTAGAACAAACTCACCATGTTCCGTTGGTAGTGTACATTCCGTCATATGTTCAACTGTTTTTTCATTTTCAATTCGATAACGAATCAAGTCTGCAATCGTACCTATTTTTAAATCATGTTCTTTGGCAAATTTTTCTAAGTCGGGACGTCTTGCCATTGAACCATCGTCATTCAATATTTCTACTATAACGGCAGATGCCTGCAAACCTGCAAGTCGAGCTAAATCACAACCTGCTTCCGTATGCCCTGCTCTCGATAAAACTCCACCAGGTTGTGCCATTAATGGAAAAACATGACCCGGTTGGACTAAGTCAGTCGGTTTCACACCGGGTGCTACCGCTTTCTGTATTGTTGTTGCACGATCAGCCGCAGATATTCCTGTGGTCACACCTTCGGCAGCTTCGATTGATACAGTAAAATTAGTCGAAAAATTAGAGTTTGACTGACTCGTCATTAGCGGCAAATTTAATTTACGACAATGCTCTCCTGTCAATGTAAGACAAATTAAGCCACGACCGAAACGTGCCATAAAATTAATATCTTCAGAACGCACATTTGTTGCGGCAATAATCAGGTCGCCTTCATTCTCACGATCTTCATCATCCATCAGTATAACCATACGGCCATTACCGATATCTTCTATGAGTTCTGCTGCTGTATTTAATGACATAAACTTAAATTATTTATTGTTTATCTATTATTGATTACTAATTAACTGATCAAGGTAGCGTGCTATCTGATCAACTTCTATATTAACTTTTGTGTCGATCTCGTATTCTGAAAAAATTGTTTCAAATATAGTATGTGGGATGATATTAACATCAAATGTATTATTACCTTCATCCGACACTTTATCATTGACCGTCAAACTGACTCCATCAACTGAGATCGAACCTTTTTTTGAAATAAATTTACTTAATTCAACTGGAAACGCTATCGTATATTTAATCGAACGAGCTTCATCTACCTTGGCTACTACTTTTCCAACACCATCAATATGTCCAGAAACCATATGCCCATTGATGCGATCAGATAACATCATCGCTTTTTCAAGGTTTATCCTGACACCTTTTTGTAAATTAGAAAATGTCGTCAAGCTTAATGTTTCTTTCGATAAATCTGCACTAAATGAATTTTCTTCCTTTTCAATAATTGACAAGCACACGCCGTTGACTGAAATACTATCACCAATAGCCATATCAGATAATTTCATTTGTCCGGTATTAAATACAAAGCGACTATCATCACCTTTTGACTCAATATCAGAAATACTACCTGTAGTTTGAATAATACCTGTAAACATATTGTGTTATTTCTATTAAAACTATTATGTAAATTTATAGGTTAATTTTAAATCTTTACCAACTCGTCTCATATCAGCCAATTCCATTTCTCTTGCATCATTAATTTTACTTAATAGATTCAATCTTATTAAAGGTTGTGCATTATCGCCAAACAGCTTGGAAGCCATATATATAACGAGTTCATCAACCAACCCCGCTTCTATTAACGCTCCTGAAAAAGTGGCGCCGGCTTCAACCATGACGTCATTTATCTCATATTCTTTTGCCATATGAGTAAAGACATTCTTTAACCATAGTTCTGATTTAGCAACACTAACGACATCGGTATTACTATTTTTTAATTCATTAATTCGTTCATCATTTTCTTTTTCAGTATAGATAATAATTTTGCCCGAAACATCGACAGGAATACTAAATATATTTTCCTTACCTGATATTTTCAGTTGTCGGTCAAGAATGATACGTAGCGGTTGTTTAACATCAAAATCAAGACTTCTCGCATTTAATGAAGCATCATCATTTATAACCGTATCAACCGTAGTCACTATCGCACTACTTGCAGCTCGCAGTCGATGTACATCTAGTCTCGATTGTTCAGAACTTATCCATTGACTATCACCATTCTCTAATGCCGTACGTCCATCCAGACTCATTGCCATTTTGCAACAAACATAGGGTAATTCTGATTGCATACGTTTAATAAAACCCGTATTGAGTTTAGCCGTTTCAGCTTCAAGCAAGCCCTGCCTCACTGATATACCTGAATCTTGTAATTGCTTAACTCCTGCTCCTGAAACTAGCGGGTTAGGATCAAGCATGGCAATGATAACTTCTTTAACCTTTGCTTTGATTAAAGTCTCAACACAGGGAGACGTACGACCATGATGAGAGCAAGGTTCAAGCGTTATATATACTGAAGAACCGGATGCATCATCACACTGATTTAGTGCGTTGATTTCGGCATGTTCTTCACCAGTAATTGCATGCCAACCTTCAGCTATAAGTTGGCCATTTTTACTTATTACACAACCAACTTGAGGATTTGGTTTACAAGTGTATCGTCCACGCTTTGCTAATTGTATGGCGCGGGACATAAATTGATAATCTTGCACTGTCCACGTCAACTATCATCACCATCATCAGATTGAAGTAGATCAAGCTGATCTTTCTTTAATTCAGGTGGCAATTCATTTTCCAGATTTTCTATTTCTTCAAGAAAAGCGCGTACATCTTCAAAACTTCGATAGACAGAAGCAAAACGTACATAAGCTACCTGATCAATGGTCCGTAGTTCTTCCATTACCCAGTCACCAATTTGCATAGATTTTACTTCTCGTTCTCCCGAAGCTCGTAATTTATGCAGGATATTTGCAACAGCAATTTCTACACGATCCATTTCAACCGGTCGTTTTTCCAGTGCACGTAAAATACCGCCTCGAAGTTTTTCTTCTTTGAATGGCTCGCGTCGACCATCTGATTTGGTAATTCTAGGAAAATTGAGCTCGGCTGATTCGTAAGTTGTAAAACGTTCCTTACATTTTGTACATTCGCGACGACGTCTGATCTGGTCCCCTTCTCCTACAAGACGGGAATCAATCACTCGTGTATCTGGATCAATACAAAAAGGACATCGCATTTTTATTTATTCACTTTTATAAATTTAAAATGAATGAGGGATTACCAGTGCTTATACACAATAGCAATCCCTCAGACGGTAACACTGAACAGTAACTCTTACTTAACTATATCTTCATTCGACTCATACAATGGTCGTTGCTTACATAGTGCAAGTACCTCACCTTTAACGCGCTCAATAACAGACTCATCGTTAACGTTGTCCATGACATCACAACACCAGTTAGCAACTTGTATGCAATCTTCTTCATTAAAACCACGCGTGGTAATTGAAGGAGATCCAATACGAATACCACTGGTGACAAATGGTGATTGTGGATCGTTAGGAACGGCATTTTTATTAACGGTAATGTTGGCACGACCCAAAGCCGCATCAACTTCTTTACCGGTTAAACCTTTTTCAACCATATCAACAAGGAACAAATGATTGTCGGTACCACCAGAAACAATCTTTAAACCACGTTTAATAAAGGTCTCCGCCATTGCGCTAGCATTGACTTTAACTTGTTTAATATAGTCTTTAAATTCAGGTTCCAAACACTCTTTGAATGCAACGGCTTTCGCAGCAATCGTATGCATATGTGGGCCACCTTGATATGCAGGAAAGACCATGAAGTTAATTTTCTTTTGGATATCTTCATTGGCTTTACCCATAATAATTCCCGAACGTGGACCACGTAAGGTTTTATGGGTCGTTGATGTTGTTATATCCGCAATCTGTACTGGGCTTGGATATTCACCTGTTGCAACCAAACCGGCAACGTGAGCAATATCCGCAACCATGACCGCGCCAACTTTATCAGCGATGTCACGAAAACGTTGCCAATCAACAATACGTGAATAAGCAGAAAAACCTGTCATGATTAATTTTGGTTTATGTTCCAAAGCCATTTCTTCAGCTTGGTCATAATCAATATAACCATTTTCATCCAAGCCGTATTGAACTGCATCATAAACACGACCCGATACATTGACGCTAGCACCATGAGTTAAATGACCACCATGTGCCAGACTCATGCCCATGATCTTGTCGCCGGGATTAAGTAGTGCTAGATAAACAGCACCATTCGCTTGCGAACCTGAATGCGTTTGTACGTTAGCCCAATCTGCACCAAACAATTCACAACATCGATCGATTGCTAATTGTTCTGCAACATCAACATACTCACAACCACCGTAGTAGCGTTTGCCCGGATAACCTTCAGCATATTTATTGGTTAATACCGAACCTTGGCATTCCAATACACGTGGACTGGTCATATTTTCGGAAGCGATTAATTCAATGTGTTCTTCTTGACGGAGTCGCTCCCCTTCCATTGCTGCAAAAAGTTCAGGATCATATCCTTCTACTTTTGTATCTTTTGTAAACATACGTATTCCTCAATTGCTATTTAATATTTTCAGATGAAATCGTTATCCCATATTAATGAGAAAAATTCTTTTAGTGCTGCGAAAAAGCTAAATCCCCATTTTCCGCAATATCTGGTTTCAAGCTCAAAAAACAGGCACGAATACTACCAAAACGCGCCCATTATTGCATTGATGTAAGCCGCTAAAATTTCAGTTCTTTTAATCCAGGTAATTTTGATTAAATATTTTTGCATAAAACTTACTAAGTATTTGATAATTATAGCTATTTATTCCTTTTATTCTAGCTAAATCATACTTTTTATATGAAGATATTTCTGCTTCTGCCGATATAGTTTTAGGCCAGCTTAAACAATGAGAGTTATTGATATAAACACTATATTTTGTCTATAACTTCCTAATAATACTTTATAAAACAAATAGATAGCGAATGACTAATAGTCTAAAAAAAACAGCAAAATCCGAACGAAATAGCGTAGAAACGCATTTCCTCAAGATTAATCAGCAAAGAATCGAGCTAACTAGAGAAGGATTGAGCGACCGACAATCCTAATTTATTGATTTGCTACCCCTGCTTTTTCATGAAAATAACCCTACTCTACCCGGTTACATTAATAACGATGTTCCGGCCGGGATTTACGAATATGCACCAGAACAATCAACCATAAAAATTGCCAAACGATTTTTTAAAACCTACAAAACAAGCCGTCGTGCTCGCCGGGTTATGGATATCAATGGCATGTATTTTATGGGCAGTAGTGGCTCCATAGCCTATAACAGAAAGAGTGATTTCAACGTCTGGTTATTACATTCAACATCATTAGATGCGAATGCAATTGATCTTATTCAGCAAAAAGCCCATGCCATAGAACAGTGGTCTGAAGAAACTCTTTTTCTTGAAGTCCACTTTTTTGTTTTCTCTGCGGAAGGATTTAAAGAAGGTAAAAAACAAGATCTTTCCTCGGAAAGCAGTGGTTCAGCACAACATTATCTTTTGCTCGATGAGTTCTATCGTTCGAGTTTACTAATTGCCGGAAAAATCCCTACCTGGTGGCTAGTTCCACCAGAAAATGAAAAAAACTACGATGGATATATAAAAGAAAAAAAAATAAATCCATCAGACAGTATAGACTTCGGATCTATTGCAAACGTACCCGCATCAGAATTTTTTGGTGCCGCTGTATGGCAACTCTACAAAAGTATTCACTCGCCTTATAAATCATTAATGAAGCTTCTACTTATGGAAGTGTATGCAAGCGAATATCCCTCAATCTCATTATTAAGCATGATGTTTAAAGAATCCGTCTATAAGGGCATCGAGTCCATAAATGATCTCGACCCTTACCTGATGATGTACAAGAAAGTTGAAGAATACTTAATGACTCGAAATCAAAAAGAACGCCTTGAGTTATTTCGCCAATGTTTTTACATGAAAATAAATGAACCACTGAGTCATGAAATAAAGAAAAAAACCTGGCGCAGAGAATTATTCAAACAAGTTGTACTGGACTGGGGTTGGACTAGCTCTCAGTTTATCCTCATGGATACACAAAAAGACTGGAAAATAGAAATGATTACCCAGCAGCGAAATAAGCTAATGAATGCTTTAACAGAAAGCTATCGATTTCTCTCAACTTTTGCCCGACAAAACACCGAAGTATCTCGAGTAAGTCAAACAGAGTTAAACGTTCTGGGTCGTAAACTTTATGCCGCGTTTGAACGTAAAACAGGAAAGATAGATATCTTTAATCATAGTAACGAAACCGGAACAAATTATTCAAAAATTACTATTTATAAAAAGAAAAACCCATCGGGAAAAGACAGTTGGCAATTTTATCAAGGCTTCATTAATTCTCATGCACTCAGTGAATATAAACCCGTTAAGCGAACACTTAGTATTATTGAATTAATCGCATGGGCTTATTTTAATAAAATTATCGATTCACGCTCCGCTATCTCATTAAATAGTAACGATGACTTAACGGTAAAAGAACTTAGGCAACTACTCATTTCCTTTGAAGATCAATTTCCTGGCGGACAATTAATCGAAGCAAATTTCAATGATCTAAATCAGACTGTGCGAATACAACATGCCAATCTTTATGTAAATGTAGGCCATGTCCCGCAAATAAATTATAGAGATAACATCAATCACGTTTCTAGCGACAGAGACAATGTACTGAGCTATGGTGGTCAACATAGTAATCTTATGTATAGTTTTGACTTATTAATATGTACTACCTGGGAGGAACTACTCACATTCCGGTTTGATGGTCCAGATGCATTTACACAATGTATTTGTGAGTATTTACATTGGGCGCCAGTAGTTGAAGATTCTGAACCCCCAAAGCTAAACACATTTTGTTTTTCGTCCAGTTATGGGTCCGCTATTGCCAAACGTGTAGAGGAAGTCACTCAAGATATAATTAAAGCATTTTATGGTACACAAACAAATAAAAATACACGCTATTTGATTGAGGTAGAAGACTGCTATTACGTACTATTTAATGAAGATAGTCATATACGAAATAAATATATCGGATCAAGCGCACATTTATTACGCAGCCTGAGTAAACCTAATAGTCAATTCAGCCCAGTACTGTTTGAACGCAGAACACACGGCGACAAACTCATACAACAAATTTTTGAATATAATAAAGCAGACACCATTCAATTATTTTATTCAACCGATAATAATATGGCTGATATTTACATCATAGATGAAAATTCATCTTTGTTTTTTCAGACCATTCCATTCCATGATAGCAAGGCATTAATTAATCATTTTAGCCTGTTCTTTGAAGCAACCATTAATCGTCGTACATTTTTAATGCTGGATATTCAAACAAATATTGAAAACATGGAGATTGAATTCTTTCAAATAAACTACGACAAAATGAAAAAGACTCTGATAAATAAAGTTATCACTGAAACGGAAGAAAGCAATCTTGATTTTTTTAACATACAGGTCATTGGTAGTCCCGATGATGAATATAATTCATTAAGTATATTCTGCGGGGATATAGAATTTTCATATATTGAACATGCTAATGAATTATTCAATGTTGTTGCACAATACGTTATTGAACAACGTGCAAGTGGTCAATAATATCCTATCTATATTACAGATATTGATATATCGAGAGGACTCATGGGGCAGATTGAATCCGATAAATTACAAACCATTCACTATCTAAATTATAAAAAACGAATCGAGGATAAGCTGAACCAAGCTATCGCTACCCGCTAGTCTCTTTCAATAGGAGATTAACTAATCAGACTAACGTATAATCTGGCAATCTATCATTACCCATATAATTCGCTAGAAACTCGTGTCAGATACAGAAAAACTTTTAATACGGCTAGGTGCTCTACTCGACAAAGTAGAACCTTTCATACCCTCATTACCCGACGCTACTACTGATTTCACGGGTGGTGCATATCACTGGAAATCTTTTAGTCATAATGGTTATTTTCAAAAAATTGAACGTCCGGTAAATTATCAACTATCAGATCTACAGTGCATAGAGCACCAGAAAGATCTTATCGATAGAAATACGCGACAATTTATGGCAAACCTGCCTGCTAACAATGTATTACTTTGGGGCCCAAAGGGAACAGGAAAATCTTCTTTAATCAAAGCGCTATTGAGCGAGTATCAAGAACAAGGATTAAATCTCATTGAAGTCGAGCGAGAAGATCTAAGCGACCTAAGAATGATCATCGAACAATTGAGTAATAAACAAGGTCACTTTATTCTTTACTGTGACGATCTCTCCTTTGAAGGCGAAGATTCCAGTTACAAAGCACTAAAAGTTGTACTCGATGGTTCTCTAAGCAATACCTCGGAAAATGTTCTGATTTACGCGACATCCAATCGTCGACATTTATTACCGGAATACATGAGTGATAATGTTGCCAGTAACAATATAAATAACGACTTACATTTGAATGAATCGATAGAAGAAAAAATATCACTCTCCGAACGTTTTGGTCTTTGGCTTTCGTTTCATCCTTTTAATCAGGATCAATATTTAGAGATCGTCGATTATTGGTTAAAGAAATTGGGTAATAATATAGATGTCGATGAAACTATTAAAAAAGCATCTCTAAAATGGGCACTAGAACGCGGTTCACGTAGCGGTCGTTCTGCCTGGCAGTTTGCTAAGGACTGGACTGGACAACAAGGGCTAATAAAGAATGACTGAACAACAAAACCTATTAGAAGAGAGTCAGCTTGCATTGGAAAATGCAGATTTATTACATGGTGCTGATGCAGTAGAACGCGCAATTACAGAAATGAGCGCAGCTATTACTAATGAGTTAGAACATAGTAATCCATTAATACTACCCATCATGATTGGTGGTTTAGTTTTAGCCGGTCGTTTACTTCCACAATTAAACTTTCCACTACAAATAGATTATATCCATGCCACACGTTACCGAGGTGAAACCAGCGGCAGCGAATTAAACTGGTTAAAAAAACCTGAGAAATCATTAAAAGATAAAACCATATTATTAGTTGACGATATTCTTGATGAAGGTATTACCCTTGCTGCAATAATCGAATACTGTCACGAATCAGGAGCAGAAAAAGTACTGACGGCTGTTCTTGTAGAAAAGATTATCGAAAAAGACAAACCGATAAAAAATGCAGATTTCACTGGATTAACTGTACCGAATAGATATGTCTTTGGCTATGGAATGGATTACCATGAATATCATAGAAACTCTGCTGGTATCTATGCCCTGAAAGAATAGAAGATAGAAAATAAACACATGACTAAATTAGCAATCATAGGTGGAAGCGGTCTCACGGAACTAGATGGCCTTGAAATTATTGACGAGATCAATCCTGACACATCATGGGGAAAACCTTCATCAACAATAACCGTCGGAAAGTTTGATGATATTGAAATATTATTCTTACCGCGTCACGGCAAGCCACACACCATTCCACCACATAAAATAAATTACCGCGCGAACATACAATCATTAAAAGATGCTGGTGTTAAAGAAATTATCGCCGTAAATGCTGCAGGTGGAATTACTAAAGAAATGACACCTTGTCGTATCGTCATAGCTGATCAATTAATTGATTACACTCATAGTCGTATTGATACTTTCTTTGAAGAAAATTTAAACGAAGTAACTCACATAGATTTTACCTCGCCCTACTCCGAATCATTACGCTTACAATTAATTAATGCTGCAACAACAAGTAATATAAATGTATACCCAAAAGGAACTTATGCCGTAACACAAGGGCCTCGACTGGAAACAGCCGCAGAAATTATTCAATTGGAAAGAGATGGTTGTGACATCGTTGGTATGACTAGCATGCCTGAAGCCAGCCTAGCTAGAGAACTAGATATGGAATATGCCTGTTGCTCACTAGTCGTTAATTGGGCTGCAGGTAAAAGCGATGAAATCATTACTATGGAAATAATAGAAAATAATCTAAAAGAAGGCCTTGGTAAAATTCACCAATTAATTGCTGCTGTGTTACGTAATAAATAATGAATCAACTTGCAAGTAAATATATTACTTGCCCCTACTGCGGTGAAAACTTTGAATTAGTTATTGATTGCAGCATTCCCGAACAGCAATACATAGAAGATTGCGAAGTTTGTTGCCGACCGATTGATTTATCTATATCAGTTGAAGGAAATAATATTCAAATCGTTCCTAAACATGAGAATGAATAAATCTTCCGCTTCATCTGGCGACCTCAACTGATCGACGCAACACTTTATCTTTAGAATAAAAAGATGGAGTGTAAAAATGAAATACAGAACTCGAATAAAGTATACCGCTGTACAAAGAACAGAAATTTGGGATCGTTGGCAACAAGGAGAGTCTCTCAATTCAATTGGACGTGCATTTGATCG
>DUBV01000057.1 GCA_012960105.1 Thiotrichaceae bacterium
TAATTGACCGAATTGAGTATTTTCGTCGCCGAAGTACTTATTCCACTCAACAGTTGCCTGAGTATCATCATTAATTGAGAATTCAGCATCTAAACGATTCCACTTGCCACCGCCATCTTCAAGCATAAGGATATTATTCCATCTATGCTCACCTGATGCACCAAATGGCTTAGACATAAATAAAGAATAAAACTCTTTAAACTCTTCTGCTTTATTTAAGTTATTAGTCAAGCTCATTGTTGCCATATCTGCAGTATATTTCCAGTTAGTAGCGTCCTTATTACCAACATCAACATAATCAAGATTCACATCTTGAATGAACTGAACAGAAACCATCATGTTAGTTAACGCTGTCATATCAGCACCTAACACATATTTAAAACGATCACCTTTTTCCATTTTAAGTCCAGAAACAAGAAAACCATGATTTAAATCCTTGCCAGTCGAGTCTTTGCGCGTAACAATAGGAGACATTACATCATGTTGATATAAAGCTTCACCACGTAATACCACTGGACCTAATTCTGCAGTTTCAATTGCTGTATCAAATGAACCACCTAGCTGGCTGATTCTGTTTAACTTTTCAACCATATTGAAAATTGCATACGTTGTTCCTGCAGCTGATCCACCCACTACAGTGCCATCTCCAAGATTATTAGTAGTATATACCCCTCCAGCAGAAGCGGTAGCAGTTTCAGCAAGCACATCACTATCTGCACTACTTGTCCAATAGGTGTCAACATATGGGTTTGTATCGTTACCATTCATAAAGTTTACTGAATAATTCAAGCCATCAGATGTTGTATTTTTATACCTTGCAGCCATTGTTGGGAATGAATTATGGTCAACAGTATATTTAGATTGAAGACCAACAAATTGGTCAAACGTTGCAAACGTTGCGTCTGGCATATAATGAAATACTGATGTAGAATTTTCCTTACCCGCTGTCCATTGTGCAGCAGTTGTATCTGACAATAAGTTCTGTGCATAAGCATTATTAGCAGAAGTTGTCGCTCCACCTGCATTTTGATTAGCTCTTTGAGTTGCACTAGCATTTGTAATAGTCTCTAAACAACCAATCGATGTAGCTGAGCCACCTGTACAAATTGCAGCGAAATTTGAATGTTGAGCGGTTTCACCAGCGCTTGTATTGGTTGCAAAATCATTAACACTGGCCATAGTCATACCATTACTATTGCCGTGTGCCTGAAACGCTGTAGCAACAGCTCCCATAGCAGGAACAACATTAATCATTCCATTCACTCTACCTGAGATTGTATCTGCACCTTTCATTTTAAAGGCATGACCAGTATCACTGATTGAATAATGCGTTGTTGCTACTGTAGATGATGAATCACCCATGCCAGCAAAATGACTAGACTTGCCTTCAGAAATAATAAACTGCCAATTAACACCACTATCTGTGTCTTTTTCAGCATTAAGCATCCAAACTGGAATACGGGAATCTTCCATTTGATTTTGTGCCATCTCAGAGTAGTCTGTTGGATTAATTGCATCTAATAATTTCATACCATCAGCTGTACCCCACACAGTTTGCTGCTTACCAGCACGTATCGACCAGCCAGCAAATCCTGTATCAACATAAGCCTCACGAAGTGCATCACGTTGAGTGTATGACTCATTACCGTCGTAATCACCCGTACCTTTACCATCATTAAATGCATTAAGCTCTACGTGATATGCAGAATCAGAAACATCACCATCAACAAATATTTTTGCCTGTGTTGCCGATTTAAATACATCTTTACCGTGTGAATTAGCAGTTTGTGTTGATGTTGTAGCTGCACCAATACCAATACCACTCTCTGTAAATGTTGCGCTTTCATGAATGATTTTACCGGTTACTTCAGTCTCGGCAAAAGCTACTGAACTTGAAAATACCGCTGCCAAAGCTAGCGATAATGTAATGTTTTGTTTTTTCATTTTTTCCTCTTTAGTTTTTATGAAATTTTTCTTACTTACTTATAAAAAAATAGTTTGAAAGTAAAACCTTCAAACTATTTTTAATTTATTTAATTTTCTTAGGCATCTTCTTTAACGTAGTAGTAGACCATAAGTTCTTTTTCTTGTATTTATGATTTACTTTAGTAATTGTAGAAGGGATAAACGCCATGGTCTCATGACCCGTTGTGTTTGTCTTGCCATACCAATAACCCCAATAGCTTGCACGTGGATCGTCTAAATTAGCAGATACCCAAGATCTATCGATAGTTTTAATGTGCTTACCACCTTTAAAATACTCTGTACGGTAGTCTGCAAATGTTTTAGCGTCAATAAGGCTGATGCGATGATCGTACCACCAGTTGGCTGTATTTGCTGTTGATTTAAGCTTGTACACTTCTTTGCCGTCTGTAGAACAATCGGCAACAATGTTAGCTTTTTGTGTGTATTTATTACGCTTA
Organism: Thiotrichaceae bacterium; assembly: GCA_012960105.1. GTDB lineage: Bacteria > Pseudomonadota > Gammaproteobacteria > Eutrophobiales > Eutrophobiaceae > UBA7359. Next base: position 2,424 of record DUBV01000057.1, read on the forward strand.
ACGTCTTTCATCACACCCAAACAACCTGAAAATTTAGTTTTACCTAAGAGCTCATGATTATCATGCTTTGGCTTACGCAATGTTACGTCACCAAAAGTAAAGTCTGAACCGCCCCATGCATCATCACGTGCTGGCTCTGCAAAACGACGAACTTTACGAATGGATGGAATGAATATTTCGTACGACTGTGATTTATTTTGATCAACAAAGTCGGTAATTAACATGCCAGT
>DUBV01000058.1 GCA_012960105.1 Thiotrichaceae bacterium
ACGATAAACAACAAGTGAATCACACAACCCATTGATGAACTAATGTGTCTCTTAAATCAAGCAGCTCTTTGGCCAAAAGGTTTCGACGACGTACAACAAAACCACGTACGGGTATCACCAAGGCCAACACTATCATCTATAAATCGACAAAACGTCATTGTGACCGCTGTGAACTGAAATCAGTTTGTTGCCCTAATGTTCCGCATCGAAAGATTGCTCGAAGTATTTATGAAACATCCCGTGATGTTGCCAGAGATATTTCAAAAACAGTTGAGTATCAACAGTCATGTAACGACAGAAAGAAAGTTGAAGTACTCTTTGCTCACCTTAAACGCATTTTGAATTTTGATCGTTTACGACTTCGTGGAATAACCGGTGCGGGTGATGAGTTCCTGATGGCTGCGACCATACAGAACTTAAAAAAACTAGCACAGTTACGATTCAAACCTCCGGACGACAGGATAATTGTGCATGCATGACAGAAAATTACCCCATTTAACAACAAACAATCATCATCTTTAACGATGATGGCAAAATCAAAAAAATAATCTATTGTCCGGCAACAATATAAAGCCAGAATACGAATCTAGAAGCGCGTTTTTCAACAGTATCAGTATGATCCAGCCACTCACCACTAGTAACCTCAGGTCGGGAAGTAATATTGCCTGCATGGGGCTGCTTCCCAGCGGAAGCGGATATTTGTTCAGTAACAAAATCCTGTAATCAACCAAGCTATAATGAATTAAATGAAATCACTTAGTTTAATTGTCTGCCTAGTTCTAATGGTCGGTTATATGACTTCTGTTACTGCGGTCACCGATGCGGAATTGGAAGCACTGGAAAAACAGTTAGAGCAACAAGAAGCGGAAGAAATACAAAAGATTGAATCTGAAATGAAAGAGAAAGCCGAGGAGGAAGTTAAACGTAAGGCAGAGGAAAAACGAAAGTCTAAAGATGAAGCAGAAAAAAAGCGGATTCTTGAACTGGAGAAACAAAGCCAAGAACAACAGATGGAAAATGAAGTTCAAAAAAGACGGCTTGCCGATTTAGAACGTCTACGTCAGGAAGAAGAAGCTAGTAAGAAAACTGAGGAAGAGAAGAAGAATAAATATAACTCACTTATTACAGAAGCAGAGCAGGCGGTAATTAATAGGGATAAAAAACTGGCAATCAGTAAGTTTAATGAAGCGCTTACTCTCTACCCAAATGATTCTGAGGTGAAATTGGGTATTAAGAATGCAGAGAAACTCATGGAAAAGGCTTGTTACAATGTATTGGGAGAATGGCTAGATTTTGGTAACAGAATGATTGTAAAACCTGATGGGACTGTTGAAATGACCAATATGTTGCTTGGAGAAGTTACAGCCAAATGGAAGTGTTTAGATTCCGAAACACTATCTTTTTTATTTTATGATTATAGTTGTGGTGGATTATGTCCTGATCTAAAAGCTCAAATTAAAAATAATGGCACATGTTTATTTTTTGATGTTTGGGGATGCAATAGAAGGCCAAACTCTTCAGGTGAAAATAACAAAACAAATGGACCAGACATAAAGTTATAATTCTACTGTAAATAGATGAAAAATAATTGGTGGCTGTTCTTGGTTTTTGAAGCACTGATTAATATTTTATGACCGTCCGCTTTTTGCCAGGTAGGCTATTAACCAGTTGTTTCTAGTAATTTATCTTCAACAATTTCTTTATCTTCCGGATATTCAACACATAATGTGACTTGTCCACTTTGTATGTCACTAATGGTTATTCTAGTACCACCATCTATGAGGATAGCTTCGTTTTTTTTGCGGGTAATTATAAACATTTTTGGCTTCCTGCGATTAGTTGAATAACCATGATACAGATAGGAATCTTTTACCGCGTCATCACAAAGAAGTGTTTTTACTTAAAGCTGAGACACTTATAACAGATGAGTATTGAAGTAATAAAAAGATCACGTAAGCCTAACTATTAGGAGGATTAGATTAATCACACTAAGTACTCTCCTATCATCTGAGGCTGAGCCGCCTTAACCAGAGTAGGAGAAACAATATGCCAAGAAGAAAAATACCTAACTTTTAAGTGTTGCTTGAAAGGAGAAATTTATATAAGTTTTGCTTCAATTAGAATGCGGCAAGAATCATCTGCCAGATCGAGAGCTGTTATGCCATCTTTGTCTTCTGTTTGTGGAGTCGCGGCAGCAGCTAGCAGTGCGACGACTATACTGGGATGTCCGTGCATGGCTGCGTCTAGAAGGACATCGTCGTCTTTTTCACTCATTGAAATTTCACGAGATAAATAGGAGAAATTTAGTTAATCTCGAGCCAATTTTCATTTTCTATTGCACAAATACGAATATTTTTGGCTCGTTGTTGAGCATCTCCATGAATTATCCAGGCTGGATTTCTATCTTTATCTAGTAATAACTGAGCTGCGGCATAAACTTCATTAGATTTTCCATATTTTGCCGCCCAACAATCGGCCCGAGTTTCAAGTGATACAGGATAGGAAGAAGGTTTAGCTAGCAGAGTATGGTTTAGGTGATTGTGAGCAAATGCGTGTAGCCGGAAAAAGCCGCATGCTTCTCCGATTTCTTTACAGGTATTAGGATTGTATATAACTGCAGCACCCCAATGCGGATCGTCTCTAATCATGGCTATTTCTTTCAGATAGGTGTCAGGGATTTCTGACATGGGTGCAATTGTCACCTTATTACACGATGCGCATATGGTTAAATTTATTATTAATAAGGCGTTCAGCCAAATACTTTTTCTATATCGCATAATCTAGATAATTGCTCTTGAAGACATAAATATAATAAGTAGTCATAAATAAAACGATACTGCTAAAAGTAGCTCATTGACGTAATTATTTTCATTTTTTTAATTGGAAAATCTCTAAAACGCGGGCAAAAAAAACTCACCTTCAAAAATCTCTGAAGGTGAGTGAGATATGCAATCTAAGGAGGAATAAAACTATCAGTTAAACAATCATTATCCATTCTTAATAAATTATTTCAATTAAAGTCAATAAGTTATAACTTTTAAGTAAATCTTATTATTAATATTAGACTATAAATCTTTGTTTTTAAAGGAATTGAATGAAATTATTATAAATATCAAATAATTATTAGCAATATCAATTGGTTACGTCAAATTATATTTGATATCTTGGAGTAATTAAGTACCTTTCTACTAGATAACAAGCTTATTGATGAGTGAGAAATTCCGACAAAATTAAACAGGTAACGTAAAATCCGCGCATGACAATAAATACTGCTGTATTTGACCTCAACTGCACGGCTTGCCCTCGATTAAGCCAATTCTTGCTTGAGAACAAAGAAAAATACCCTGAATATCATGCGCGACCGGTTCCACCCTTTGGTGTCGCCAAACCAAAATTACTCATAGTCGGTCTTGCACCGGGTATGCACGGTGCTAATGCGACTGGTAGACCGTTTACTGGCGATCATGCCGGCATTATTCTTTATGAGATGTTGTATCAACATGGGTTTAGTAATAAGCCTATATCATTAAACATCAAAGATGGCCTGAAATTAAAACATGCGCGAATTACTAATGCGGTTAAGTGTTTGCCTCCGGATAACAAGCCTGTTGGTGGAGAAATAAATACCTGTAATCATTTTCTTGTCGAAGAATTAAAAACGATAGATAAAAAAGCTGTGATTCTATGTTTAGGATTAATATCACATAAGGCCGTCATCAAAGCATTTGGCTTAAAGCAGTCGGATTATCCTTTTATTCATGGCAAAGCACATAAGCTTGATGATGGACGCCAAATAATTGATTCCTATCATTGCAGTCGTTACAACACCAACACCAAACGTTTAACGGAAAAAATGTTCAGCGATGTCTTTAAACAAATCCGTGTCGAGTTAAAGTTGTAACTATTTAATATTTCCAATGTCTTTTGATCACAAACCTTTTCTTAAAACTTTAACCGGTCGTCCCGGTGTTTATTGCATGCAGGATGAAGAAGGCAAGGTTATCTATGTTGGTAAAGCAAAAAACTTAAAGAATCGCGTCACCAGTTATTTTAATAAATCGCAAACCAATTCTCCTAAGACCATGGTGATGGTAAAGCAGATTGAAAACATTGAAGTCACTGTAACGCATACAGAAAACGAAGCATTAATACTCGAAAACAATTTAATAAAAAGTTATAAACCGCGATACAATATTTTATTTCGTGATGATAAGAGTTACCCATATCTCTATTTATCAACAGATCATGATTATCCTCACTTTCGTTATCATCGCGGTGCTTTAAAAGGCAAAGGTAAATTCTTTGGGCCTTACCCGAGTGCGGGTTCTGTTAGAAGCACATTAAACGTAATACAAAAATTATTTTTAATTCGTTCTTGCGAGGACAGTGTCTTTGCAAACCGTTCGCGTCCTTGTTTGCAGTATCAGATCAAACGTTGTACTGCGCCTTGTGTTGAAGCTATCACTAAAGAAGATTATCAACGTGATATTGAGCATGCGAAATTATTTCTGGAAGGGAAGAACGAAGATGTTATTAAAGGCTTAACTGAACCTATGCAGAAAGCTTCCGATGCGTTGGAGTTTGAAATAGCCGCAAGGTTTCGCGATCAAATTCGTTCGTTACGTGATGTACAAGAAAAACAACACATTACTACCGACGGTGGTGACATTGATATTATTGCTTGTGTTATTAATGCGAATCAAGCTTGCATACAGTTAGTGTTCATACGGGCAGGCTTAAATTTAGGCAATAGAAATTATTACCCGCAGCATATCGAAGAACAGTCGGAAGCAGATCTTGTTAAAGCATTTATTAGTCAGTTCTATTTAAATGAAAACAAACAACAAAAAATACCAACTGAAATATTAATTAGTCATGACTTTGAAGATTCCGGCTTAATAGAAAATATTATTTCAGAAAAAGCTGGGAAGAAAATAAAGCTCAAAACTAATGTAAGAGCTGAGCGTGCAAAATGGTTGGCGATGGCAAAAGAAAATGCAGAGATCACATTAAAACAAAAAATAGCCAGCAATAAGAGTCAGCATAAACGCTTTGAGGCATTACAAAAATTACTTTCGTTTAAAGAACCTATTGAACATATGGAATGTTTTGACATTAGTCATACACAAGGTGAGTCAACGGTTGGTTCTTGTGTTGTCTTTGGCCCTGATGGCCCAGTAAATTCCAAGTATCGATTGTTTAATATAGAAAATATTACCAAGGGTGATGATTATGCTGCGATGTCGCAAGTCATAAGGCGACGTTACACACGCTTGGTTAAAGAAAATGCAAGTCTGCCAGATCTGATAATTATTGATGGTGGTAAAGGCCAAATTGGTGTCGCTAAAAAAGAACTTTATGAATTACAACTGACTCATATTCCTATATTAGGCGTCGCTAAAGGCCCATCAAGAAAGCCGGGGCTGGAAAATCTGATACTAGCACTTGAAAATAAAACGGTAGACTGTGATAGTTCGTCACCAGCGCTACATTTAATACAACATATTCGCGATGAATCACATCGATTTGCCATTACGGCGCATCGACAACGTCGTAAAAAGACGCGTGGTCGATCAAAACTTGAAGATATTGAGGGTATAGGGAACAAACGAAGACAAAGTATAATAAAGCATTTTGGCGGTATACAGGGTGTTGCTAAAGCCGGAGTAGATGATATTGCGATGGTTTCAGGCATCAATAAAAGCCTTGCTCAAAAAGTGTATGACGTATTCCATAATAATTAATGAATATTCCTAATCAAATAACACTCTTACGTATATTGTTAATACCGGTATTTGTACTGGTATTTTATTTACCATTCAAAGGAAATAATCTAATCGCCTTTGCAATTTTTGCTACAGCCGCATTTACCGACGTACTCGATGGTTATTTGGCAAGAAAACTAAACCAAACCTCATCTTTAGGCGCTTTTCTTGATCCTGTGGCCGATAAACTCATGGTTGCCGTGGTGTTAGTTTTATTAGTACAGGAAAACCCAGAAATATACTTAACAATACCCGCCGCTATTATAATTGGACGAGAAATTACCGTTTCAGCATTGCGCGAATGGATGGCGGAAATTGGCGCTAGAAGTAAAGTCGCTGTTTCCATACTCGGAAAAGGCAAAACCATAGCGCAAATGCTGGCTTTGGGATTTCTTATAATTAAAGAATCCGTTTTTGGACTACCTGTCTACACGATCGGGTTAGTTCTCATCTATATCGCAGCATTTCTCACCCTGATCTCGATGATTCAGTACCTAATATCAGCATGGCCAAAACTCAGAGAATAATTATTGATTATGTAGTTGACACTTCAACGTTCGTGCATACAATAGCGTCCTTTCTTAGCGGGAATAGCTCAGTGGTAGAGCACAACCTTGCCAAGGTTGGGGTCGCGAGTTCGAATCTCGTTTCCCGCTCCAAAATTTGGAAACCCCGGTTTTTCCGGGGTTTCTATGTTTTAAAAGACTAGAAATACCTCTTCGGCTGAATGGCAGAGTGGTTATGCAGCGGTTTGCAAAACCGTGTACCTCGGTTCAATTCCGGGTTCAGCCTCCATTTTCTTTACAATTCTTCTCATTGCTAAGCGCTTTTTTACTAAGTGCGTAGGTATCTTCATATTTTCTTTATGATAAAATTATGAACCATGTGATGGTTTTTTATTCTTAATATATATCATCCACAATAAAAGAATTAGCATGAGAATTGATGAATGGATAAAATCAATCACATTACCTTAAAAATCAAAGCCTTGGCGCTATTGTTGGTATTTTTAGGTATCAGTTCGTTTGCCTCTGCTGAGGAGTCTTTGAGTTCGACAATTGACTGTTCTCAGGTTGATATTAATTATACTGATAATCCTGATTTGACTAATAGCGAACGCCTGGAAGCGATGAATAATGCTTTTTTCGAGTCAATTAATCGCTTTGAGTTATGTAATCTCTCTAATCAATCCAGCTCATCATCTTCGACTGCAAACGCAGCTGAATCATCGGCTAGTTCGGGAAGTGAATCATCAGCAGGAGAAGAAACAGGAGAGAATGATGAGTCAGGTATGATTTCCGCAGCAAGTCCATCAATGAGCGGTACGGAGCAAGAATCGAGCTTGCCAGAATCATCTTTTCCTGATGAATCAGGTATGCCGGAACATATTACAGAAGAAGGGGAAGTAGCGAAAACTTATGCTGGTAATGGCTCGAATGGAGCAATACCTAAAGATATCCCCGATGCTAATAACGATGATGTTATTGCCGCGCAGATTCGATTAGCCGCTGAAATTGAAACGGATCCTGTTAAAAAAGCTAAGCTTTGGAATGAATATCGAAAGTATAAAGGACTACCTTTAAAAAAGACTGTTAAAAATACCGTTGAAAAACCCGTGAGCGAAACCACTCAAAATACAGTTCAGTTTTTTTGAAAAAAAATCAATTGAAATATAAACTCAAAAACATGTCATGAATAATAAATTCGAAACACCTAAAAAAATTATTGCATGCCTGCTTATTTATTCTCAATTTCTAGTGGGTTGTATGACGACAGGAGGACAAAGCAATGTCATTAAAGCTGGCCCTGAACTTTCTTCAACTTATGAAGCTAAGGCAGTTGAAATTGCATATCAGGGAACGAAGCTGGATGTCATTATTCCTGTATTTGATCCCGGTTTAACTGGCAATGAAAAAAGTTATAAGGAAGAGGGTATTTGGCCGGAGTTACGACGAGCAGAGGCGAATCGTTTTGCATATAAACTAAAACAAGCTTTGGATAATACAAATGTGTTTGGTGCAGTACGTGTAACTCCAGACAAAACAGCATCGGGTGATTTATATGTGCTTGGCAAAATCATCAAGTCGGATGGTGAAGATGTTAAGTTTGATTTAAATGTGATTGATATTAGTGGCAAAGAATGGCTCGACGATACGTTCAACCATGAAGTGCAAGAATCTTTTTATGAAAATTACAGGAACAATGGCAAAGATCCCTATGAACCAATTTTTATAGAAGCAGCGAATGATATTGTTAAAGTTTTAAAAAGACGTAGCAATTCAGAATTAGATAACCTGAAATATATTGCTGACTTACGTTTTGGCGCTAGTTTTAACGATGTGGCATTTATGGAATACATGAATACTGAAGGACATTATATTAAATTAATTAGCAAACCCAGTGATAACGATCCTATGTTGCAGCGGGTGATGGCGATACGTGTACGTGAACAACTATTTGTAGATAGTTTGCAACAAAATTACACTTCATTTTCACAAAACATGGATGACAGTTATTTAAGATGGCAGGAAGCTAGTTTTACTGAAAAGAGATTGGGCGAAGATGCGGAAATGGATGGCGTAATTAAAACCATAGGTGGCGTGCTACTGATTGGGCTTGCAATAGTTGCTGCAGTATCATCGGGGAATAATAGTAATTCCTATGGCACACCTGATCCGTTACTTTCAACCGCTGCTGTCGCTAGTGGCATTGCTGGTGCATGGATGTTATCAAATAGTTTTAAATCTCATGATGAAGCAGAATTTCATAAAGCGGCTATAGATGAATTGGGCGAGTCCATGAATATGGAATTAGCGCCGCAAGTTATTTCTTTTGAAAATGAAACCGTAGAGTTGACCGGTAATATTCAAGAACAGTTTTCTCAATGGAGAGCATTTCTTAAACGTATCTATGAACAAGAAATGACACCAACTACTGAGCTCTAAAAGTAATTTTAATAAAAACATATAAATTTATCAAACTAACACCTTGCCATGCTTGAGCAAAAGATTGCCGCAGCCAAACAAAAACGGCATAAACAATATCTTAAATTAGTCATTGCTTTCACTAGCGTTACATTAGTTTGTGGATCTGTCATTTTCTTTCTTTCATGCTGCCAAATCAGTTTTAAAGAGGACGACTCTATCTTTCCTGAGTTTAGTAAAGATTCTGGAGTTAAAGCTTCTGTTTCAACTCCAACTCCAATTCAAACGTCCAAACAGATTGCGATTCCATCCGTTGCAGATGAACAGTTGCGATTGTCTTATATCAAAGCCTTGAGCGAATATGAAAACAATACTAAACCTAAGTTAGAAAAAATAGATTTGGTTAATTGGGATAAACCTGGAGCAAATCGTCTAATTGTTTTAGAAAATGATACCTTAACAAAATTTAGTCTCTCTGATTATGCAGGCGCACTAAGTTCTATTGATGAGTTGTCACAACTAGCACAAAAAATGATCGCTGATAGTCAACAGCAATTTAGTGAATCCTTGGCTAATGCGAAGAGCTCATACGAAACCGATGATTATGAAAATGCAAAATCTTATATAGAAAAAGCTTTAATACTCGACAATACTTCAGGCGCAGCAACAATATTATCAAAAAAAATAAATACCTTATCCGAAATATTGCCGTTGCTCGAAAAAATAGATACGGCAAAAGTTGAAAATAACCACGAAAAAGAACTCAGCCTTATTAAAGATCTTATAAAACGTGTCCCTGAACGAAAGTCAGCCATAATGCGGAAGCAAGTATTAATCAGCTTGGTCAATAATAAAAACTTCAATGACTATGTTTCTCAGTCCTACAAAGCAATAAAGTACTCCGATGCGACAAAAGCCAAACAAAAACTTAATGCGGCAAAAAATATTTTCCCTACACGTCAGGAAATAACGGATGTTACGCTAGCACTACAGGCACTAGAGAAAAAGCAGCGTCTGGAAACATATCTTCATGCAGCACAGTCTGCTATGGCTGCCGATGATTGGGTGATTGCGAAGCAACAACTGGAATTAGCTTTGCAAGAACAAAAAAATGACAAGCTCATTCAAAAAGCTTTGTTCGACGCAACGACAATTATTAAGCTAAAAAATGAATTTAATCAGAATACATCCAATCCTTATCGGCTATCAAACAAACATCTTGTTTCAAAAGCAAAGAAACAGTTAGCTTTGGCCGAGACATATATATCGGTCAGTCCATCGCTTAGTAGCAAAGCAAATGACTTGTCACACCTTATTGATAAAATGAGCGTGAAAATTTCGGTGACAGTGACGTCGGATAATCAGACTAATATTCTTGTACGTGGTGTCGGTGTTGTGGGTGTGACGCAATTAAAAGTTATTCAGTTAACACCAGGTCACTATAAATTCGAAGGTAAGCGTGCAGGTTATAAATCTAAATTAATAGAAGTGCTTATTCCTTATGATAAACCTGATTATCAAATAAATATTGTTTGTGATGAAGCCATTTGAACAACAATTACAAGTAGCAAAAAAGAAACAGCATTTGCTTTACATAGGATTGTTCGCTTTGTTTCTACTCGGCGGGCTAATGATATTGACTGTTATTCTTCTGTCCCGAGGCACACGTATAGAAATCAAACCTGATGATGCCGCAATGCTGTCAACTGTACATGTACATTCCGGTATAGCTACAATTATTGGCGACACACTTTATGCTTTATCAAACAATCCGGTGATAGATGTCTCTGCTGATGGTTTTAGGCCTGCAAGGGAAATATTGAGGAATAATGATTTTGGCAAAATAATGACTGTCACATTAGAACCGTTGCCCGCTAAATTAGAAATAAGCACGAATATTGGTGGCAGTAGTGAAGATACCAGCTGGTTTATTAATAATGCCGTACTTGCCGTTACAGATGTTTTTGATTATGAATTGCAAGCTGGAAACTACCAGCTAACGATAGATCATCCTCATTTTAAAATTGCGACTATAACTTTATCGTTGTCTCGAGGTGAAATATTTAAAAAATCAATCAATATGGAATCAGTCGATGGTGAGATAACTATTAAATCAAAGCCTGCTGGCGCTAGAGTATTCATTAATTCTATAGACAAAGGTATTACACCGTTAACGTTGCCTGTTCTGGGCGGAAAGCATGATGTGTCATTACAACTTGATAATTATGAAACGCTTAATGATAAGATAGAAATTAGTCGCGCTAAATTAAATCTAAGTCGTAATTACCGAATGGAAATAAAGAAGGCGGTTGTTAACGTTAGTTTAAATCCTGACGATGGAAAATTAACTTTAGACGGTATCGTAGTTAAAAATACTAATAAGCTTTTCGTTAAAGCAAGCATTAAGCATTTGCTGACGTACTCTAAAGAGGGTTACTTTGCAAAAAACAAAACATTTAATGTTGCTGCAGATAAATCATTGACGTTAGCTTTTGAGTTAGAAAAAGAAATGGGTGAGGTTGAAATTATTTCCTCGCCAGAGGCAGAAGTTGAATTAAACGGACAATTTATTGGAACGACACCATTACAGTTGTCATTAAATGCCGTAGAACAAAAAATCACTTTAAACAAACAAGGATACCGTAGTATTTCTAGGACACTTATCCCAAGTGCAGCTAGCAGTAAGAAAATTAGTGTGTCCTTAATTCCTGAGAAAATAGCACGGCTTAAAGAGTCTCCTGCACACTATACAAATAAAGCTGGCGGCAAGTTAAAACTATTTAGACCAAATGAAATATTTACCATGGGAGCAAAGCGTAGTGAGCTAGGTCAACGAGCAAATGAATTTATTAAAAAGATAAAGTTAACTAAAGCTTTTTACGCCGGTGTTTATGAAGTCACTAATGCGGAGTTTATGCAATACGACAGTGCTCGACAAGGTAATGCTAGGGAACCAGTCACATCGGTAACATGGATAGACGCTGTGGCATTTTGTAATTGGCTTAGTTTGCAAGAAGGATTAACGCCGGTATATAACATTAGTAATAAACGGCTTGATGGTATCAATATAAATGTAGATGGCTATCGATTATTAACTGAAGCGGAATGGGAATGGTTAGCCAGGAAATCGGGCAAGAAAAAACAAAGTATATTTGTCTGGGGTGATGAACGCGTTATTCCCAAGAATGCAATTAATATAGCCGATGAATCTAGCAGGGGAAAAGTAAAGCTCTTTGTATCTAAATATAATGATGGTTATGCAGAAGTTGCAGCCGTGGGAAGTTTAGCTCAGGAAAAATCTGGCCTCTATGATCAAGGCGGCAATGTAAGTGAGTGGACTCATGATAGCTATTCGATAGTCATACCTGAGCAGGGCAAAGTATTTCAAGACCCTTTTGATTCTACTAATGCTGGTTTACACGTGATCAAAGGCGCAAACTGGCGTTCAGGCTCGATCACAGAACTTAGACCTTCATATCGTGAAGGCTTAGGTGCTGGTCGCGATGATCTGGGTTTTAGAGTCGGACGATATGTTTATGGAGGAGATTAAGTATGAAATTAAATATGAATTTAAATTTAAGGGCACCAATGCATATAAATGAAAAAATAAACAAGAGAATAGTAGTTGGTAGTATGTTTATTATTTTTCTAATACTGATGTTTACATTAATACACAGTGCTAATGCAGGTAAACGTAGTATTAGTCTTAATTCACCCGTTTCATTTCCTGTAGATATATAAAGTCATGATTAAAAGTTTTGTAGCACTAATATTTTCAGTCGTACTGGTACACATGATTTACATAGGTTATGTGCGACCTGAAGCCAATGCCTTAATTGAAGTGTCCGCAGCCGAAGGACACGCTGTTCCTAGAGAAGTCGTTGTTATTTTGAAGGACTATGAGCAGGAAATTTGTTTCATATTAATGCTCTGGGGATGTTTTCTTATTACAAGTAACTATCGAGAAATATTAAAAACCAATTACTTGTTTTCAGTCGATCTCATTACAGAGAAAGACAAAGATAACTTTGATGTTGATAGCATTATTGATCGACTTGATAAAGAAATACCCAAGGAATGTATGTCGTCACCCTTGGTGCAAACATTACGTTCATCACTATGGCGCTATTCGGCCACAAAAAATGTACAGAACTTATCTGATGCGATTGAAAGCAACCTGAATGCTTTGGCTATAAGACAAGATTCTGAAAATACTATGATACGTTATTTGATATGGGCGATACCTTCGATTGGATTCATTGGTACAGTACGTGGTATAGGTGAAGCTTTGTCTAAGGCGGATGAAGCGCTGGCCGGAGATATCGCGGGCATGACAGACAGTCTTGGCGTGGCTTTCAATTCCACATTGGTGGCCTTATTAATCAGTATATTTTTAATGTTTCTATTTCATCAGCTGCAACGTCTGCAAGATAGTCAAATACTCGATACACAAGAGTATTGCGAAAAACATTTACTTAGTCGTATAAAGTAAGGTTTCAGCTTTGGTACAGCGTAAAAAAACGGAAGGATTTAATCTTGCCTTTCTCGATATTATGTCGTGTGGTCTTGGTGCAATCATACTTGTGTTTATGTTGGTTAAACATAATGTCAATGATTCTTCGGTTGAACAGGAAAGTCTTAAAAATGACATACAGAAGCTTGAAGAAATAAAAGAAGACTCAGTTCAAAGCTTAAAAAATATTGAAGCTAAACTTGCAGAAGAAATTTCTAAAAAAGAAAATATAAAGAAAAAACTACAAGAGATGCAGGCATCGCTGGAGAATAAAAGTTCTGATGTAGAAATCGCCGTTAAAGAAATAGAAAAACTCAAGGAAGACATAAAAGGAATTAAAGTAGTAAAAAAGGAAGATGTCATAGAGATAAAAGAAGTCAACGAAGAAAATTATTTATTAGGTCTTAAGGTCGAAGGAAAGAAGATTGCTATTTTGGTAGATAGTAGTGCTTCGATGACCAATGAAAAATTGATAGATATCATTAAGACTAAAAGTAGTTCGAATAAGGAAAAGCAAAAAGCAAAAAAATGGCAGCGTACAAAAAGAATAGTTGCCTGGTTACTTGCACGCTTACCAAAAAATAGTGAAATCATCGTTGTTGCCTATAATGAAAAGGCAAGAGCATTAGGTGAGCAGAAGTGGATGAAGGCTAATGATTCATCAAGTCTGTCAGCAGTTTTATTCGATTTAGATGCATTAGTTCCACAAGGCCCGACTAACTTACAGTTAGGCTTGCAAACGATAGATAAGCTTGCTCCTACAAATTTATATGTCATTACTGATGGTTTGCCGACGAAAGGTGAATCTCGTTATGCAAGTTTAAATCCGTTTGCCAGTTGCAGTTCGCTATTAGGTACATCGAATACAATATCCGGTGACTGCCGAGTAAAATTATTTCAACAAACTATTGCTGAAAGTGCGCCACGTGGTGTTCAGGTAGATATTGTGCTGCTACCTATTGAAGGTGATCCTGATGCAATAAACCAATACTGGTCCTGGTCTGCTACTACAGGGGGCCTGGTAATTAGCCCTGCTAATAATTGGCCATAAAGAAACGACTCTATGAAACTACGTAAAAGAGAATTCGATATTTTTAATCTGTCATTTCTGGATGTTATTTCCTGTGGCTTTGGTGCAGTGGTGATGTTGGTATTAATTTCAAAAACACATGATGATGTGTCCGTCACTGGAATTGATGAAATTGCTGATTTATTAAAAACAGTGATTACACTTGAAAATTCAATTTCCGACATTACAAAAACCATTGAAATTAAATCTTCTAGTTCTGCGCAAGTTTCAAATGAAAGAGTTCAATTAAAAAACATTTCAGCTCAATTAAAAAATAAAATACAAGAGCAAGAGAATAAGCAAGAATCGTTAAGCGATGATCTACAAGGATTAGAACTCGTTCAATCAACATTAAAACGTGCGTCAATAACAGTTCCAAAAAAAATCAATACAACGCGTGATGAAGAAGTAGGGGGTATTCCCGTTGATAGCGATTACGTTATCTTTATTGTCGATACCTCAGGCAGCATGCAACAAATATGGAACCGTGTTTCTTCGGAAATTATTAATGTATTAAATATTCATCCTCAAGTGAAAGGCTTTCAGATTTTGAATGATATGGGCACATCATTGGTGTCGGGATATGATGGCAAATGGATGCCAGATACTCCAGGGAGAAGAAAGAACGTCATTAATTTATTCGATAACTGGGGAGAGCTATCGAATAGTAGCCCCGTTGAAGGTATACAGACAGCTTTACGTAAATACGCAAAACCGAATATTACGACATCAATTTACGTCTTTGGTGATGATTATACTGGTTCATCTTATGATCCGATTATCGACAGTATTACCAGATTAAATAGTATCGGCACGGAAGGTAAAAAACTCGCCAAGATACACGGCGTAGGCTTTGTTTCTGCAGGGACGACCGATCGCTTTGGTATATTGATGCGTGAGTTGACTAGACAAAATAATGGTACATTTCTAGCTTTACCGCTTTTTCAAAACCGCTAAAAACAACAATAATTAGCTAGTAAATACCGGTAAAAAATTCGTTCGTATTTGCTTCCAATATATAGGTATAATGCGCCCCGTGGTAAGCAGTATTGTTTAAGTTACGAATATATATCTATTGTAAATATTTGATTATAATATAT
>DUBV01000059.1 GCA_012960105.1 Thiotrichaceae bacterium
CTTCTTTTGTTTTATTTGCATGCAGTTGACAGGCTAATTGTTATCATTCATTTCATAATACCTTGACTTTGTGGCTTGGAATTCCTATTCTTACTATTTTGAAGCGACTAATTGGCAAACCCTTTCAGACTCAAGCATATTGAGCACGCACCTTATTTCATCTTCTTTAGTTAAATTTAATTCGGTGACGAATTCAGCTAATGTGCATATGCCTTGCTTATATAATTTTGCAAGTGCCGCTTGCATCATTTCTGGAATATCGAACGGCGATAAATATCGCTTAAATGTAACTTTTACCAAAGTGTTATTCTTCAACTCAACGCTAGAAATTCCTTGGCCAAATGTCACTGAAACTCTATTCAACATTGAATGAAAATTTGCCTGTTCATCATTAATTCCCCAGCGTATGGAGGCTATTAATTCACCGTAAGTGCTATCAAGTATTTCGTGTCCGTAACAGTCATCTACAACCAAGGTCGATACTTCTGCCAACGAAAATTGAGAGTCTAGTTGAAAAATAGCGGTTACTATTGCAGATAAGCAATGATGTTCTGTACTATTTAAAGAGGATTGTGTGGGTTGTGGCAAGCCCAACAAAACACCATACTGTTGATGGCAATAGATTTTTGCTTGATTTAGTTTTTTTATGGGATTTGAAAATGCTGAAATCTTAATGAAGTTTGGTGGTTGAAAGTCGATTTCAGGTAGTACTAAGCCTGCAGAATTCAATCTAGCACTTAATGTTTCGGCTAATTTATTGGATATATCGGGCAATAAGCCTGGCTGAATGACTTGTCGTTTTGAATAGAGGCTGAGTAAGGTGCGCCAGCCGATTGCCTCAGGCACTTCGCAAGCTAGCCAGTGGACGCAGGCTAGCCAAGTGGATACTAGTGCTTCAAGTGGTTGCCCTCGTCGTTCATAAATAGCTGCTTGGGTTAAATTAAAGTATATCTGGTCGGATTCGGTTCGAAGTCCGTTGGTAGTCTCCAAAACTTTATTAAAATATGCTTGCTCTCGGTCGAGATCGCCTAGAAATCTGTATAACCTAGCTAAATTAAAATTATTAATGTAGCTTAAATGGTAATTTGGTTCTTCTAACTCTGTCAAATGGCGATTAATGGCTAGTTCGATAGCGATAGCATCATCAGTTTTGCCTGCTCTAAACAACACGAGCGCGTAGATATTACATAAATATAAATCTATCGGGGACTTTAATTCGGATACTGATGGTGCGTCAATACTGGAAAAAACCTCATAAGCTCCTAACGAGTCACCCGATAAAACTCTAGCCCAGCCTAAGGTGATTTTATAATCGCGTATACCATCGCCTGGGATTAGTTGGTAATCTACAATATCTTGGGCTGCAGGAAAATAATGTTGCGCGGATATTCTAAGTTTTTGTAATTCCATTAGAACAGCAAAGTACTCGGTTAAGCTACGCTCGTGACAATGTGCAAGCAAGGCTTCAAGAACCTTTTGAGCTAAGCTTATTCCACCTTGCCCTGCAATGGCCCAGGCAATGTTGGTTAGCATAGAAATGTCCCGATCTTCTGGACGATACCCGCAGAGAATGAGGGATGCGTATAGTTTTGGAAAAGCGCGTAAGATTTGATTGAATTCTGGTAATGTTCTAATGGTGCCTGGTTTCGCTAGTGACCTTTGAGTGGGGTTAATTAAATAATCGCCACCGGTTAACGCTAGAAATTGAATTGTTAAGCCGTGGCCTGCCTTTAAAAGCCTGTCCAACAATTCCCCTGGAATCAATCCAGGTATTAATGTAATGAGTAAATTTTCTATGCCAACATTAGATTGAGTCGTATATGCAACATCTTGAACCTTAGTCCAGCGAGGTATTAACCAAGATAATACTGCATTCAGTTGAGCCTTGCCTGCTGTTTGAATAAACGTCTGTTGTTGTATTTTAGGATGATTAAATAAAAACCATAAAAAAAAACATTCTTCACTAGGTATTTCTTCTAAGTTAGTGTGACCTAATAGTAGCAAGAGTGTCGCATTTGTTGTATTCGCAAATTCAGCAGCAATTTGATTTGCAAGGTGGTATGACTTTTGGAGCACTATATCGCCCCGTCCTTCTGAATCAACCCAGGAGGCAATAGAGTTAAGTGGAGTAATCGCTTCAGCACTTCCGCTAGTCATTATACGGTCAGGGATTGTCAGCTTTAATTGGGATGCAAGTTGCCTGGCACATGACAAACCCGAGGCGACGCCAGACGTTAAATCTATTACAAACATCGCATTACTTTGGCTGATATCAGAATTAATTAGCACGTACTCATAGTCATTCGTGAGCAGGCAATTGATTTCAATTTTAGTCTGTCTAGAAAGCATATTAAAAAGAGAGGTAATTGTGTCTTTGAGAAAAAATAATTGAGAGCGACATAAGCCTCACCCCCAATAACCTGCGGAATTGAATATTTTCCTTGAAATAATTTAATAAAAAGGTATTATATCATTGCCCTTAAATTTTTTTATTCAAAACTACGGCAGCTTTGATTGTATTTGTCGCGTTTCGATTTCAAAGATATAAGTGGACATTCCATGAATTATTGGCTTTTATGAGGATAATAGCAATGTCAAAAAAAACTAAGAAAAATTTAGTTAGCTCCTTACTATTATTAGTGAGTTCTGCTTTTATTAACCCTGCCTCCGCTTCACCTGACCCCAGTTTTTTTTGTTACAATTTAACGGCAATTTCGGACAATGGGGATCCAATTGATAGTTTCACTTTTAAGCTCGGTTTCTTGGGTTTTTCACGCCCTGTATCGGGTACAGCTTGTATCTTATATACTGGCGATCCAGACTTAGGTATATATAACGAATGTTACCCGGTGAGTGGTTCTTTCGTTTCTTATGGTGGTGAGATTAAAGGATCCTTAAAGGGATCAGTTGAATCAGAGGACTATGGCTTGACGATTTCTACTTTCGGGGATTATCAGTTATCGCTTAACTCAACGGGACTTAAGGGTAGCTATAGTGCAAATATGACTACTTTTGTTCCTCGTGTAGATTTAGCTCTGCCTCCTAAAATGATAACTAATAGACATACGGGTACTTTAAGTAATATAGCTTGTCCATAATTGTTAGATTGAGATCTAAGGTGTGCTTTGCAGATAAAACGCTCTCATTATTTAGCGCCCTGACGAATTATTTTGAACCAATTATCATCCAAAAAAATTTGAACCAAAGGTGTACAAAGTGAATAAAAAAATGTTAACACAAAACAAGCGTGGTTTTATTACAGGTGCGGCGATTGCTACAGTTGCTGGTGGTATTGTGGCTGGTACCAATATTTCAAATGTTGATGTTGCAGCTCTAAAAGACATGTTACAAGAAGGAATATCTGGTCAATTAGATGTGGAAATTGTAGATGCGGCATCAATTGAAACAGCCTTTGACCAGGAAAAATTTGCCCAAAATGCCAAGCTGGGCTATAAAACAGCGGCGACACCGTTTGGGGAAGATGCTGCCCAAGCAAGCGGTAGTACTAACGTAACTGCTTGCTGCTGCTGTTGCCCTTGCTGTAGCACCGCTGCTGCCGTTACGAAAGTATAGAATAATAAACTAACTATCCGCTAAGGCGGTTAGGTTCGAGAAGCTAGCGAATGAAAGTTGAAATACAGGAATAGTCCTTTTATTTTAGCGATTCATGGTCTTTAGATTTTTATCGGTTTCACTGGTTAGGTTATGCCTTTTTACTTAATATAATTTCTTTAATTTAAGCCTCTTATATTAAAGAAATAAATTGAGTGTTTTTTGTTCACCTGAAAGGCGAGGGTTTTAGCCTATCGAGAGGAAAAATTACTAACCCTACTTTGCATTCCTAATAACAATGTCTAAAATATCAACTAGTGATGCGGAACACCATGAACCTTCTATCGTCGCCTTATCCTTCCGACGAGGCACTATTGCTGCGGCAACAGTAGCTAGTATTTCGTTTGGCTTGAAAATGCTCGGAGTTTCAGATTTGTGGTGCTTGACTGCGGCTTTATCGATTATTGCTGCATGGGTAGTCGGTTATTGTTCCGCGATCATCCATTTATTAAGAAATTTAAAATAAAACAATAAAATATCGTAAGTATTTGTGAAAGCTCAGTTAAAAATAAAATTCATTTCCTTTCCTTGTTTTTATTGAGAACAATTGTTTCTATAACCTATATAAATATTAAGAAACAGGGGGTAGCCAATTAGTGCTCCCTTGGTATATAACGTGGGTAAAGAAACTAAAAGGGTAGTTTTTAAAATAATTGAGGGCTTTGTTTGTGAGAATTTTATTTATTTATCCAAATTTAAGTCACGAACTCATTGGTTACGGTGACCTTGGTGCTATCGCAGAGCCTTTGGCTCTGGAATATCTTGCGGCATCTTGTGTCGATCTTGCGACTGAGATGGAGCTATTAGACCTACGTTTACACCCCAACGAATTAAACAATAGATTAACAATTTTCAATCCCGATGTTATTGCAATCACGGGGTATTCGATGCATGTCATGCGTATTCAAGAAATTGCGCAATTATCACGTCAACGGCTACCGAGTAGTAAAGTTGTGGTCGGCGGTCACCACGCAACACTGCTAGCTGAAGACTTTAAAATTCCTGAGATTGACTTCATTGTCGTTGGCGAAGGAACAGCTCCCTTTGCAAAATTGATAAAACTGTTTTCTGATGAATCCGAAAATTCTTCAGTCCCAGGAGTCTGGAAGAATACTCATTCTGGATGGGAATTCGGAGGCGATCAATCTGAGCTTCAACTGGATCAAGTCGCCCCCCCGCTGCGCAGCTTATGTATTGATGATCGAAGCCATTATTTTATAGATTGGATGAAACCAATCGCATTAATGCGAACGACAGTCGGTTGCCCTTATCGCTGCACGTTTTGCTCATTATGGAAAATGATGGATGGTTATTATTACAAGCGGGAAGTCGACGCAGTCATTACTGAGCTGAAAGAAATCAAGGAACCTTATGTGTTTTTGGTGGATGATGAACCCTTTGTCAATTCCAAGCGCATGGATGTATTAGCAGACAGCATTCGAGAAAGTGGGATCCAAAAAGAGTATTTTTCATATTGTCGCATAGATACCCTCTTACGCAATAAATCCACTCTCAAAAAATGGGTTGATATTGGCTTGCGCCGAGTTTTTCTTGGTATCGAAGGGATAACCGAAGATGAGATTGAAAACTACAATAAAGGGCTATCTATCGCACAAATTGAAGAGGGTCTCAAAGCTGCCCGCGAACTGGGTTTAAAGATTTTTGCTAGTTTTATTGTTAATCCAAACTACAGCAAAGCTGATTTTACTCGCTTATCACGTTTTATAGAACGAAATCGGATTGATTATCCATCTTTCACAATCTTAACCCCTCTTCCGGGGACTGACGATTTTATTCAACAGTACGATCAAATCACCGCTTGGCAATCCAACCACCGACCCGATTGGTCTAAATGGGATTTACAGCATCTTGTGGTACCTTCTAATTTATCGCCGCGTGAGTTTGAAAAAGAATATAAAAATTTACGTCGTAATTTCCGCGGCGCTTATGAGATTCATCAGCGAAAAGCCATTGCTGCTCGGGATGATCTCACATTGACTATTTAATCATCTAATCTAATGACACTTAAATTATTTACATATCCCGTAGATATTATCGAATCTACTTCCGGCATTCAATTAGTTCGCGGTGCTAATCGGTTTATCATTCGTGATGAACGAAGCAGCACGATAGTTCGGTTAATCGTCGCCTTATCTAGCGAAGGAATAACACTAGACGAATTAATATCCGAATTTTCTGAGCCAGACAAAGACATCGTCAGATCGTTGGTTGAAGCGTTGATTGAGCGTCGACTTGCCTACTATGCAGACCAAGCCACTGCAGTATACGGACTTGAGTCGCCCCTAGATATTTTTATCTGGCATTTTGATAAACCTAGGCAAGTTTTTAATGCCGATATTAATCAAGCGAGCATCATTTTAGTTGGAATCAACTTGCTTTCTATCACACTATTTGAGATTTTAAATCGTTCCGGATTTACCCAGATCTCTTTTATTGACGATCCGCTTTTACGCAATATTCGTTTATTCGATGAACTTGGACAGATCAAAGACTTACCAGAAATTTCCAACTTAGTTCTAAGTGACAAAGCCCTTACCGATTTTTCGTATAATTCGGTATTAGTTTTGCCCTGTAGTGATTTTGGCGGAAGTACCGCATTCAGACAGTGGAATACTCTGGCACATCAACAGGAATTTCACTTATTACCAATCTCGATGCACGATCTACGCGGATTTATTGGCCCGTATATCATTCCCAATTCAGCACCGTGTTACGAATGTTTAATCGCTAGGGAAAATGCGAATTTAATAGACTACCAAGAAGAAGCAGTTATTGGTGAACAAGCACACACTATTCAACTAACTACCTCAGCCTATACTGAAGCGATGCTGCAAACTTTAGCGGGTATTGCCGTGATGGAAGTTGTTAAAATATTTACGTCTATCATGCTGTGTCCGACTAGCGAACTAATCAATATTTCTCTGTTAGAACCTTCAATTACGCGTCACCCAGTATTGAAAATCCCTCGATGCCCTTGTTGTAGCCCGGCAGAATGGAGGCCTGACATCAACGTCAGTAAAAACGAATTTAAACAAACCTTACTTGCAAGCGAATAATTATGGGTAATTTACGACGATTAACCGATGTGTGCGAACGAGTAGTCAATAGCAAAACTGGTATTATCCAGCGTTGCTATGAATTAACCCCACAAGCCGATGCACCCCAGTTTTTTCATTATTATGCACATACATCTAATTGCGAGGCCTTCTCAGATAATGAAAACTTTAGAAATACAGGTGGGGTAGCGACAACACGCAAACTAGCAATGGCCAAGGCTATTGGCGAGTCCATTGAACGCTATTCTTCAGCTTTATTTGATCAACAGACTCTTCCACTTGAAAGTTTTCGAAATGGTAAATTGAATAAAATTTCGCCAGACTTTTTTAATTATTTTTCGGAAGAGCAATTTAACAACCCTGATTTTCCTTATGCCAGGTTTACTCAAGACACCTTGGTAAGATGGTCTCCTACGATAAATCTGTCGACATTTGAAGAAATACATGTTCCAGCTAGCGCTATCTGGATGCCCTATTTCTATGATTCCGAATCAGGTGAACTGCCTATTATGCAACCAATTTCAACTGGTTTATCAGCGCATTGCTCGCTGGTTGAAGCTACTCTTGGTGGTTTATTGGAAGTTGTTGAACGGGATTCATTCTCCTTAACTTGGCAAGGCTGCTTAAGTCATCCTAAGATCATAATCGAAACGCTATCCGATGCCAATTATGAATTAGTACAACGAATTGAATCTGCTGGACATGAAGTGCATCTATTGAATGCCACCACAGAACTTGGAATACCAGTAATTCTTGGTGTTGCCTTTCATGAGCGCTATCCCTCTCCGCCACTTGTAGTATCAGCTGCAGCCGAGTTAAATCCCGAAGTGGCTGTACGTAAAGCACTGGAAGAGCTGGTGCATACTCGTCGTTATATGCGAGAAGTGCAAGAGTTTGACGAGGTATTTAATGTCAACGAAGAGTGGGATAAAGTCGCCGAACAAATTCATCACTTGCGATTGTGGGGCGATCGAGCAATGCTTCCTAAAGCCCAGTTTTTAACTCGTTCTGAAAAGCGCATAAGCTTCGATAGCTTACCTAATTTGGAACAATCGACCGAAACTAAATCTCTTAAGCATTTAGTTGAGCTTCTAAAAAATGCTGGGTACCAGGCTCTGGCAGCCGATTTGACCACGCCGGATGTCGCTAGCATGGGCTTTCGGGTAGTGCGTGCGCTGATTCCAGGATTACATCCTTTTTTTATTGGTCATCGACTAAGGGCGCGAAATCATCCCCGCTTATTCGAAGTGCCACAGAAACTCGGTTTTCCAGCCATTCAGCCAGGTGCCGACAACCCTATTCCTCACCCATTTCCGTAAAGATTATGCTTAAACAACTTTCTAAACCGTCCTTTGAACCCAGCCGTAATGAAGCTGATGTGTGGGAACTGTTTCATGAGAATTCCAAAGTCGATAAACATAAGCTTATCATACCAAATGATGTAGTTATCCAAAAAATGCGTGGAGAAGATGATAGCCTTGATTATCAATCTTTCCCTCTAATAAAGCTGGCTGAATTGTCAGATGATGAATTAGCAGATATTAAACTGTGTATTCAACGTCGAACAAGCGGTAGCAATTGGAATCTCACCGAGATGAGCTTCCTTGAGCTAAGTACCTTATTACAGCTTACGTATGGTATTACTCGCTCTAACGTTGATACCGATTATGAACAACCTTTTCGTGCGTGTCCATCTGGTGGCGGTTTGTACCCCTTGGAGATTTTTTTGAGTATCCGAAATGTGGAAGGCCTGGAGGCAGGTTTGTATCACTACAATCCGCATAAAAAAGGGCTTGAATTTTTGCGTGAAGGTGATCAAACTTTTAAGTTGTCTTCAGCTTTTGTACAACGTAATGTCATTGAAGGTGCTGCCTGTGTATGGCTGTTGGGGGGGATGTTTCGTCGCTCAACCTTTAAATACTCGAATCGTGGTTATCGTTTTGTTTTTCTGGAAGCCGGTCATTTAGCGCAGAATGCCAATCTCGTTGCTACTGGGCTTGGTCTAGATGTCCTCAATATAGGTGGGTATTTCGACAGAGATTTAGATAATTATCTGAATTGGAACGGCGTTGATCAATCTGTTATTTATTGTCTTGCCTTTGGACGTAGTCCAGAAACAGCTGAATAATATTCTATTTCGAATAGCCTTACATAATGCTTGTTGAATTCAGTTCCGTTCAATTGGCTGTGGCTGCGGGGCAATTTCTTGGATTGATGCTTGCTAATTTACTAGCAGGTAGCATTGCCAGTATTCTGCAGTCAAAACATCAGCATGAAATTAAAGGCGTCAAAAAATATGCTAATGGCTTATATTACACCGCCGGGATATTATTGTTGTTGGTTGCCTGTTTCGACCAAAAATTATATTTGGCCGCCCCCTATAGATATAAACAAACTAACCTATCGTTATCAGAAGGTATCAAAGCAGCATTTTTGTCTAGTACGGTATTAATACTTTTAGCAACGGTAATTTTTTTCGTAGCACGCCAGAATATGAGCTCAGCTTTCCAGTTATTTAGCTCAGGCTTCGTCGAATCGATGCTTTCTGTTGCAGGAATGCTAGTTTCATTGGTGCCTTATATCTTAATGGGCTTCATCAAGCTACCTATGGCCCAAAATAAATCAATAAAAACCGCTAGTCTTATAACATTTTTTCTTATTATTTCAACAATATATGCTTTGTTTCAAGACCTGTTTGTAAGTTTTATTGGTTTTAAAATTGCTGAACTGTATTATTTTCTATATCTTGCCTGAATGAGATTAACGCTAATACTCCACAATACATCATGCACAATATTCATTTTGATAATGCCAGTAATATCTTCAAAAAAGTCTATGAGCTTGTTCAACAAAAAAAAATTGCTTCGGCAATTTCCTACCTGAATTTAATCATAGACAATTATCCTGATGTTGCTGCAACAGCTTATCATTATAAGGGCTATATCTATTTTGAGAAAATCAAAGATTTTCCAAGCGCCCGTAAAAATTATTCGAAAGCTATTGAATTTAATCCAAGTTATTGTGAAGCCTACATTAGCCGTGCGGTGCTATATCGTTACGATCTGGATCTAGATAAAGCATTGGCCGATATATCTATTGCACTTCAGTTTCAACCCGATAACGCTACAGCCCTATTTAATAAGGCCATCATTTTATTATCGATGGGACAATATGAACTAGGATGGGAATTATTTGAAAGTAGATTAAAATTATACCCTCGGTTGACCCCCAGTTTTTTAATCGGACAGCGGTGGAATGGAATGGGCGAGGTAAGCGATAAAACTCTAATGATTTATACTGGAGATGCTTTAGGCACTAGTATCCAGTTTTTTCGATATCTACCGATAGTCCTTAAGGTTTTTCGAAAGGTTATCCTATATCTCCCTCCTCAATTAAACATTATCTCGCAATCATTTGGTCAGGTGCAACTCATAAATACAACGCCCAAAAAACAGCAGTTTGATTATTTCTGTTCTTTGTTAAGTCTTCCTCATTTACTCAAGAATAGTATTCAAACGATTCCTAATATTCTTCCTTATCTCAATCTTAGTCAAACGTATCTTTTAAAATGGCAGGAATTCCTAGGCACTCCTAAACGTAAACGAATTGGCATTGCTTGGAGAGGAGAACGTCAGCAGATGAACGATAAAAACAGCTCCATGCCATTAATGGCTATGCATCCCCTGATGAAATTAGATGCAGATATTTACTTGCTTAACAAAGATATTAGTGAAGAAGATTATACGCTTCTTCAATCATTTGAGAATATTAAGGATTATACGGAATTATTTGCTAGTCTTGAAGATACAGCAGCCTTAATGCATCAACTCGATTACATTGTGACAGTTGATAATACGATAGCTCATTTGGCCGGAGCATTAAATCTAAACGTTTTAATATTACTCCCTTACAATGCTGATTTTAGATGGCTTCAAACTGGAACCGATTCAACCTGGTACCCATGTGCGCAATTATTTCGTCAAATAAGACGTTCAGATTGGGAAAAACCAATTCAGGATATTCTTAAATTAATTGGTTCTATGTGAATCTTAGTGGGTAATGAGATAATACAAAGATGAATAGTGCTACTTTATTTATAAGCGTCGATTCTTTCCACCTAGACAAAGCTCCCTCAATTACTTTAAAGGCTTAATTTTTTCAATCAAGTTCCAGGGTGAAAACTGATCTAGCGCCTCTTTTTCATAATGTTGGCCTAACTTAGGTAGCTCAGTTAATAGGTATTTCAGGTGATCAAACGGTCCAGGTTATTGGCTACCGCTGTTTGCACAAGGCTGTAAAGCAATGCACTGGCATTAGCGCCGCGTGGTGATTGATTAAACAGCCAGTTTACGTCCAATCATAAACGGTTTGATATGACATTCAGCCGCATTATTATCAATCTGTAGATTGCCGTCCTCAATGTAATGAATCAGGCTATCCCATTGGTTAATGGTATAGCGAATCGCTTTACCTAACGCGCTGTCTTTCGCGGTCTTACTAACCTTGTCATCGCACTATTGTTTTAATTCTTTCAGCAGAGGTTTGCTTTTTTCGTGGCATAGTAAATAAGGCTGCTCTATTGTCCGGCTTTTCTCGATTGACATATGTGTTTCAGGATTTTCTGGTTTATTTTCCTTGGCTAATCGGACCTATCTTTGAAGTGTTGAGTAGCCAATACGTAAATCATCGGCCATATTGTTAAGTGTTTGTCCGTCACCCCCTGTGTCACGATTGGATAATGCTTTTTCTACGGATTGTACTTTAAATTCTTGGCTATATATGGCCATTTCTGTCTCCTAATATTGATTTTCACAGGCGATAGGTGTGTTGACATAGGGGAGTTATGAACAATTAGAGCTATTTTAGGCTCATTTCATATTGAACAAGGCTAAGTCTTGTGATTGTAGTTAAAAAATATTATGATCATTTAATGACTTACGTATGTATCGTTGTTGTTTCTATCGTAGTGGAAAAAATTTCAACAGAATATGTCCTTCTAACTTTTGTCAAACACTATTCGGCTCTGCCGGTTCTGGTTAAGCACGGGCGTAAGCCCAGGGGCTCAGTAGAGAACTTTACTTCTACAACCGAATCAGGGAAATCAACAAGCAACAAAGGCGATCATCGAAAGTAGAACGAATTGAGCGGGTAGTGGGAAATAAGCAGAAGAGGTAGAAAAATCGGACTTGAAGCAGTTTACGACATTAGTTTCAGGTCCGTTCGGACGACATGACTCTGAGATACAGCTGTTGTAAACGGCAGTAATGAAACATGGATTGCAATTCAGTAGGCTTAAGAAATGAAAGAGATTGATTTAGTCATTCCTCTGGGACCAACAATAGATAATTATGAAGAGCTTCGCTATGTGTTGCGAAGTGCTGAGAAGCACCTGAAAGGGTTGCGCAATGTTTATGTATATGGGAAGTGTCCGAACTGGGTAAAGGATGTAAATCATGTCCCCTGTCTGGTGAAACATAAGCGCAAGAATCACGACATTATCCATAAGCTCTTACTGGCAGGGATGTCTGAGAAACATGATGATGCTTTTATGTGGTGTAGTGATGACCAGATGTTTCTGAGTGCGTGTGATCCGGAGAAATATACGACTGCGCGCGATGGGCAATTGCTTGATCAATTGGGTGACCGGCGAACATTCTGGAATAAGTGTCATGTGGCAACAAGCCGGGCGCTGGTATCTGCCGGGTATCATGAAGCCTATTACTACGATGTGCATGTGCCGCATGTGGTGGAGAAGTCGACTATCCTAGCTACGTTTAGTCGCATCCGCTGGCGAGAAGAGCCTGGTTGGTGCATCTGGTCGTTGCTGTACAATATTGCTGCCAGTGAGGATGTAATCTATGCGCAACACTTGAAGAGTACCACACTTGAAATTAAGGTGAAAGCGACATTTGAGTTTCCGCCGGAAAGTCAGAACGCCGTAGAGGAAGCCTGTAGTAGTAAGAATTTCCTTGGACTTCATGATGGTGCATTCAATGAGCACATGCGAGCTTTCCTTGAAGCAAAATTCCCCGAGAAGAGTCGCTGGGAGAAGTAGTTTTTTCTGACGACTTCTCAGTGACTCCTGGGGCCTGATCTGTGAACGCTTGTTGAGCTTGAAAGAATCAATGAATGTGGCGCTTTTTGAAGACTTAACGTATTCGAGTAAGACGCATTAATGTTTATTAGTGGCTTCTTGCAAAAAGCCGAAAATATAATTGCAAAGAAGAAAAGAATGGCAGAAGAACAGGTATTTAATAAGGGAATGTTTGAGGAAGTTTGTCGTAGGTATGACCTTGGCAAATTGAATGAAGTTCCAATGCGTGAGACAAGAGGAAGGATAAATAATATTTTTCGGGTTCAGGCGTGGAGTGGCGATTATATAATGAGAGCTAAAGAACTTACAGAGTGGGAGGCTTCGCAAAGAGCTTTCGAGCACAAGGTGACAGATTTTCTATATGAAACAGGATGCCCGATTGAGACACCATATTTTTTACCAAATGATGAGGGAGACAAGATTACTAAGATAGGAGCTTTGTCTGTGGAAGTTTATAGGAGACTGAGTGGAATTCCCGGAGACATCCGAGGAGATGGTAGTAAGACAGATATAATCAGTCTTGCGGCACAGTATCATCAAGCTATTAAAAGTTTTCCTAAGGAGGTTATGCCAGATAGGCATGAGAGTGAATATGATCAATCAGGGTGGCTTAGAGAAAGACTTGATGCGATTGAAGAGAGAGTTAGGCAAGATCCAAAAACAAAAATTGATCAAGTATTAGGAGACAACAGGAGATTGATAGTTTCAGCATATGATCTTCTGCAAGAAAACGTAACACCTAGAGAGGCAGAGCTTCCGATTCATTCAGATATGCACGCAGGAAATATAATTATTGAAGGAGACAAAGTTAAGTTAATTGATTTTGGAAGCGTGAGGCCAGGAACAAAAGCAGGAGAATTGTGGGCAGAATCACAAACTAGCCCGCGAAAACTAAGTGAGATTGTTGAGACATATAGAGAGATTGGAGAACTGAGTGATGAGGAGGTGGCACATATTAGGCCAGAAGGGATTTTTAGAAGACTTCACGGAATTCGATGGACATATGAAGATATGAGAGGGACTGATGAAAAAAAAGCAAGTGGATTAGATTATATGATTCAAGGCTTAAAAAAATCAGTTAAACAGTTTGAAAATCAGTTGGCAGGATTGGAAAATTAGGATACAAATTATTGAAGGACTCGAGACTGTAAATATTTAAGAATAAATAGGGCATCAATCGAGTCTTGTATCTTAACTCTAGTGTCCTTTTAAACTAAAAAGGGGCACAATCCAATGACGGTTGGACGAGGGGTAGAGATATTGTATGCGAGCCTTGATTATAAAAATCGTGGGTCAGATTAATGCCTACCCCTCTTTAATAACGCCTCTAAATGCGAACAGTATCTTGTGCCTGCCAGCAAGCTTGAGCACGAATAGTTACAAGAATGCCATGACGTTATTTTATCCAATCCTTAGTCTACGCTTAACGGGAGATAATACGATGATTTTTATTGGAATAGATATATCCAAACTCACTTTTGATGCCGCTTATTTTAATAATTCGAGTTATGTTCATAAACAATTTTCCAATAATACCAAAGGGTTTGGTGAGTTTTTTCTGTGGATGAACAAGAGTAAAAAAGAAGCCTTCACGTGTCTCGAAGCGACTGGTATTTATAGCTTTAATCTGGCGCAGTATTTGTCTCAACAAAAGATAAAGGTCATGGTGGTTAACCCAATGATCACCCATGCTTTTTTTAAGATGGAATTAAACCGTAATAAAACAGATAAGGCAGATGCTCAGCTCATTGCTCGGTATTGTGAACACGCTGTTTTAACAGGCGACTTTGAAAAGAAATTATATCAGCCTAAAGGCGAGGACTACGAGGCAATACAGCGCCTAGTCACTCGATGTGATCAGCTAGAAAAGTCAAAAACACAAGAAAACAACCGATTAGAAGCGAGTGTTAATAAAGACGCATCACGCTCTATAAAGCGATTACTAAAAGCCATTAATAATGAAATAATTAAGGTCAAAAAAAACATTGCTAGTATTGTTAACAATAATCAATCTCTTCGTCATCAAGTCGATTTATTAACCAGCATCAATGGTATTGGTGAGCGCACCGCATGGAGTATTTTAGCGTATATTGGTGATATTAATTTCTTTTCAAATTCAAAACAAATAGCCAGTTATGCTGGCTTAACACCTAAAATAACCCAGTCTGGCACGAGCATCAATAAATCATCATTGTCGAAACTTGGGCATAAACGATTACGTAAATCGTTGTATATGCCAGCACTCGTAGCCATAAGATATAACCCGATACTTACGGCTCTTTATGAACGTTTAGTGAGCAATGGAAAGCCGAAAAAAGTAGCCATTATTGCGGTGATGAGAAAGCTATTAATTTTGTCTTATGGGGTTTTAAAATCAGAGAACGCATTTGATGTTAATTATCAATCATAGAGATTAAATGATTGGATCAA
>DUBV01000060.1 GCA_012960105.1 Thiotrichaceae bacterium
TGGGCATACAGAATACTTTGCTGAACGTTGTAATAATGCCTATCCGGTAATGTTACTCGCCTGTCCTGAATTACGAGTCGCTCTGGTTACGACGCATTTAGCTTTACGTGATATCCCGGATGCAATTACAGCTGATAAAGTTGAAAAAACAATTCGTATTGTTATGGAAGAAATGTCACGTCACTTTGGTATTAAAAAGCCCGCTATTACCGTCTGTGGACTTAACCCTCATGCTGGCGAGAATGGGCATCTGGGCACAGAAGAAATAACGATTATTAACCCTGTAATTAAACAATTTGTTGATAATGGCTATGAGGTAACTGGTTCATTACCTGCGGACACGGCATTTAGATTAGAACAACGTCAAAAGACAGATGTGTTTATTTGTATGTACCATGATCAGGGCTTACCTGTATTGAAAACATTAGGCTTTGGCGAAGCAGTCAATATTACGCTGGGGCTACCTATTATAAGAACATCTGTTGATCATGGCACTGCTCTTGAGCTTGCTGGTAGCGGAAAAGCACAATCTGACAGCTTACTAGCGGCAATTGATATGGCGGATAAAATGGCGCGTCATCAATTAAATTCTCAAATTAGTGTGGTGTGACGTGTGATTAATCCAGATAAACATCGTGCACGAAAACGTTTCGGACAAAACTTTTTACACGATCCAGCTGTTATTCAACGCATTGTTGATGTGATTAACCTGCAACAAAATAATCACGTAATCGAAATAGGCCCAGGTAAAGGTGCATTGACGAAATTAATACTTGAACGCGTTGATAAACTCGATGTGGTAGAAATTGATAGAGATCTGGTCAGTGTTCTTACGACCGACTTAGGTAACGATAAACGTTTAACTATTCACGAAGCAGACGCACTAACATTGGATTTATCAAAGTTTGGCCAAGATTTACGTATTGTTGGCAACCTGCCCTATAACATCAGCACGCCTTTGCTATTTCATCTGTTAACACACAAAGCTTGCATCAAGGATATGTTATTCATGTTGCAAAAAGAGGTAGTAAATCGTATTTGTGCCGAACCAGGCAGCAAACAATATGGCCGGCTAACAATCATGCTGCAATATTACTGCGATGTTGATTCATTGTTTATCATAAAACCCGGAGCATTCAGTCCTAGTCCTAAAGTTGATTCCGCTATTGTCAGATTGACTCCATTAGCTAAACCACGCTATGAACTTTCAGATAATGAAAGTCTTAAAATAATTGTAAGAGCAGCGTTTTCACAACGACGAAAAACAATACGTAATACACTTAAAAAAATTATCTCCGAAGCAGATATAAAAGAACTTGGTATCGCGCCAGAAATACGTGCAGAAAACCTGGAAATATCGGATTTTGTGAAACTCGCAAATCACTACCACCAATTGAAAATCAACAGCTTATAGCCTGTGGATAATTCTGTGTATAATTTTAAGTCAATATAATGTCATAAAATTAATATCAAATAATATTCGATCAAATTAAAACCGTATAATCAATAAATAATTAATAAATTCTATGCCTTACACGATAATATCATATTTTCAGAGGCCATTGACTTATTTGTAATTTGATAAATTTTTTAGCAATTTTACTTGTGCATAATTCAACTGAACATTGGTTTTTCTTCACCAACTATTAAATTATTTATTTTAGGTGAGCACTCACAAACCCACTGCGCTTTTCTATACCAATAGTTTATAATTCCCGACTTAATTTTGACCGAATCTAAAGAGTCTTTTTGAAAACCCTATTCTTAAATTTAAGCTCGAAAATTGATCAGTTTACCGAGCGTACAGGTCAATGTATTTCGTGGTTAGTTATCGTCCTTGTATTGCTCGTCAGTTATGACGTTTCCATGCGCTACTTATTTCAAAGTGGCTCGATTGGTATTCAAGAACTGGAATGGCATCTGTTCTCGATTATCTTTCTTATTAGTGCAGCTTACACACTTAAGCATGATGAACACGTACGGCTGGATATCTTCTACCAAAGTAAATTTTTAAATGACAAACACCGTGCCTGGATTGATGCCTTTGGCGCATTATTTATACTTTTACCTTTTTGCATTGTCATCATCATTAATACTTGGCCATCTATCTCTCTAGCCTACCATTCTAACGAAGCATCACCTGACCCCGGCGGCTTACCTGCTCGTTGGTTAATCAAAGCAATGATCCCCACCGGCTTTGGATTGTTATTACTTCAGGCAATTGCAGAAAGTATAAAAAAACTCAATATCGCATTGGATAAAACGCCATGATGATTTGGGTCATTTTAATGTTCACAAGCTTGATGCTATTACTACTATTAGGCTATCCGGTCGCATTTACCTTGGGTGCTGTTGCGCTCGCCTTTGGCAGTATTTTTTTAGGATTTGATTTTTTTCTGGTACTTCCCCTACGAATATGGGGAATCATGACCAACTTTACCTTACTTGCTGTCCCCCTATTTATATTTATGGGCATGGTGTTTGATCGTTCGGGGCTTGCAGAAGATCTGTTGGAAACAATGGGGAAACTTTGTGGAAAATTAAATGGTGGCTTAGCACTTTCTGTCGTAATTGTCGGAGCCATGTTAGCTGCAACAACTGGTGTCGTTGGCGCAACAGTCGTGACGATGGGGATTATTGCCTTACCCACCATGCTTAAACATGGTTACTCCGCACCGCTAGCAACGGGAACCATTGCGGCATCTGGTACATTAGGACAAATTATTCCTCCTAGCATTATTTTAATACTACTGGGAGATGTAATGGGCGTTCCTGTTGGTCGCTTATTTATGGGAGCCATTATACCTGGCTCTATTTTGATTCTGTTATTCATGGTCTATATTCTTGCTTATGCCTGGTACAGGCCTAGCGTAGCGCCAACACTTAAAACAAATTCAGAAAAAATTGATTACCTCAACATACTCATAACTTTATTACCGCCACTAATACTGATACTCGCTGTACTTGGTTCGATATTTTTTGGTATTGCCTCACCTACCGAATCTGCTGCCGTTGGTGCAATAGGTGCTCTTGTACTTGCTGCCTTACATAAAAAGTTAAGCCTTGAGATGCTTCAAAAGTCAATGCGACAAACAACAAGGTTAACCAGTATGGTATTTATGATTTTAATCGGTGCTACCGCGTTTGGTTCTGTATTCATAGGTATGGGTGGAGATAGAATAGTATTAGAAGTCATGTCTAATTTACCAGGCGGAACATGGGGATTTTTATTTATTAGTATGCTACTAATATTTATTCTTGGTTTTTTCCTCGATTTTTTACAGATATGTTTTATTGTTATTCCAATACTTGCACCGATTGCAAACCAGCTTGGCGTTGATCTACTTTGGTTCGCTGTATTAATTGCGATTAATTTACAAACCTCTTTCTTAACACCTCCATTTGGTTTTTCATTGTTTTACCTTAAAGCCGTTGCCCCATCTGAAGTACGAATACAGGATATCTATACAGGTATTATCCCATTTGTATTACTACAAGTTCTTGCAATCATTGTGTTAATTGCTGTACCCGAATTAGTTACCTGGTTACCAGATCTAATGGATAAAATTCATGGACTGTAAAATATAATGTAAAGCGTCAAACCCAAATTGTTAGACAACAGCAAGTGCTTTAACTTCGGAGTAATTTTATTACTGGTACTGTATCTGGTTTAATACCATGCCAAATTAAAAAAGCTTCGGCCGCTTGTTCAACCAACATACCCAAACCATCTAATACTTTTGAGGCTCCTTGTTCCGCTGCCCATTTCATAAAAATGGTGCCAGTGTCTGAATACATTAAATCATAACAACACGATTCATTTTTAATGACTGTTTCGGCAATAGGAGGAAGCTCACCGGCTAAACTTAATGAAGTTCCATTAATCAATAAATCAAAACTTTGATTTACAAGTTCACTATAGGAACACGCCACTATATTTCCTTTATCAGAATATTTTTCGGCCAATTCTTCAGCTCGTGAAACAGTACGATTCGCAATAACAATTTTTCCCGGTTTTTGTTCGCATAGTGGTTCTAAAATGGCTTTAACTGAACCTCCTGCACCCAGAATAAGCACAGATTTATTATTTATATCAATAGCATGATTAATTATAAGATCATTAATCAGACCTTTACCATCCGTTGTATCTCCATGAATTTTATTATCTTCAAACCATATTGTATTTACAGAAGCACATAACTTTGCACGTTGTGTTAATGAATCACATAACGAGTTTGCTTCTTCTTTGAAAGGGACGGTGATATTTAGACCTTTTCCTCCTTGCGAAGAAAAGGATTTCACATACTCATTAAAGTTATCAAGAGGTACTTCTATAGCTTGGTAATTTAGCGAGATTCCCGTTTGCTTGGCAAACAAAGAATGGATTTGAGGAGATTTGCTATGTTTAACCGGATTACCAACTACAGCGTAGTTAGAAACAGTACTATCCAGATTTATACTACTAGCCACAACAAAATATTAAGATATTTTTATTTTAAAAATGCTAACTAACCAGCACGTTCGACCAGGCCACCTTTAAGGCAATAAACCTGTAAGCCACGTTCACTTAGCAAATAGGCACAAGCGGAACTTCGACGTCCCGTATCACAATAAAGTATGTATTTTTTATTCTCATCCAGAGTTTGAGCTTTAAGACGCAACATAAACAGCGGAATATTAACACTGCCTTCAATACCTGAATTCTTATGTTCGCTTTCTAATCTTACATCAAGCCAAACTGCACCTTCATCTTTAACCATAGCATCTGCTTCAGCGCTACTTACCCAGCTCAACATAGGTTCTTTTAATAACTCATTAAAATCTTCTTTTGATAATCGTACCAATGAACCATCTGTTGACATGACAATATTTGCATTTCTTTTCGCTTCCGAAAGTAAAGCTTCTTCGCCGAAAGCATCACCATCACCCAATGTAGCTAATGTTAATTCAGAACCTGTTTTTGAAGTTCGCGTTACCTTCGCCTTACCATGTTTAATGATGTAATAATAATCGCCATCTCCACCTTGTCTTATAATGACATCGCCAGCTTTTGCAGGAATATCCTGCATACGCATAAACATAGCTTGGATATTTGCCGGAGGTATTTGCAGAAAAGATTTTGACTGCAAAATACGAGTCATCCAGTCACCACCGCCATCTTCTTCTTCAGTCACAATCTCATCAACTTCGATACCAGATAATTGATCCCAAGTAAG
Organism: Thiotrichaceae bacterium; assembly: GCA_012960105.1. Classification (GTDB taxonomy): domain Bacteria; phylum Pseudomonadota; class Gammaproteobacteria; order Eutrophobiales; family Eutrophobiaceae; genus UBA7359. The sequence continues at coordinate 5,217 of DUBV01000060.1, forward strand.
CAATATATCGAGTAAATCACTATCAATTCGTGCAACCTTACAATCTTCCTTGGCTATAGCTGTGAATTTTCTTGGTTGTTGGTTGGCAATAGCATGCTTGGACATGTCTGTACCCGCCATTACTATCTTACTTTCACCTTTACTCGATGAGATTTCGAGTTGTCCTTCGAGCAGGTAAACATATTTTCTGTCCGTTTCGCCTTCCTTGAAAATCTCTTTGCCTGCAGCTACATCTTCAACAAATGTTTTACCCGCTAATTCGTGAAAATTTTCAGAATTTAGCGCGCTCGCTGGTACAAATGTTTTTAACATGTTTTTATCAATAAGATCAGGCATTTAGTGATTTTCCTTCCACGATACTATCATTTTAATTATCAATTCTGTCATTGTAAACTCTGAGTAATAATATTGAAATACTCAAATTCATTTGAGGATAACAATTATGAAATTACCTCGGGTAACAGTTATTTAGAGGGTGCTTTCTAACAAAACAAGAACGCCAGATGATCAACTCCTGTCAAACTAATAGGCTTTTGAGCTGCTAGTAAAAAACTAATTACGTTTAAATTATTGCCCCTTAATGTGCATCAAAAAGGAGCAATAATTAGACAATGTTCTAGATATTGTAACCACTCTCATTATGTAACACGAGATCAAGACCTTCGGTCTCTTCATCTTCATTTACTCTTAAACCAATAACACGGTCTATTACTTTAAGGATGATGAAAGTAATTACACCACACCATACTATCGTTGCGACAACACCAATAGCCTGTATTCCAAGCTGAGATACTATCGAATAGGCTTCATCCGCCAATCCGCCAAATGAATTTGAGTAAAATACAGCGGTTAATAACGTTCCTAAGATACCACCTACACCATGCACAGGAAAAACATCTAGCGAATCATCTATTTTCAAAACTCGCTTAATATATTGCGTTGCAAAGAAACAAACCACACCAGCTAAAAGGCCTATTGCCAAGCCACCTAAAGGGCCCACAAAACCTGATGCAGGTGTAATCGTACCTAGACCAGCAACCATTCCAGTAACAATACCTAAAACACTGGGTTTTTTAAATTTAATCCATTCGCAGACCATCCATGCCAATGAGCCAGCAGCCGCAGAGATATGCGTTACGGCTATTGCCATACCCGCACTGTTATTTGAGCCTAATGCACTACCACCGTTAAAACCAAACCAGCCTACCCATAACATTGCTCCACCAGCAACGACCAATGTCATGTTATGTGGCGCCATTGGATGTTCGGGAAAACCTTTACGATTACCAATGACTAATGCTGTAACTATTGCCGCTACACCAGCATTAATATGTACCACTGCTCCACCAGCAAAATCCATAAAGCCTTTATCAGCAAGCCAACCACCACCCCAAACCCAATGGCAAACAGGTGCATAAACCAAGATCAACCAGATAGCACTAAACCAGAGTACCGCAGAAAACTTCATCCTCTCGGCGAAAGCACCAATAATGAGAGCAGGAGTAATAATCGCAAATGTCATTTGGAACATAAAAAACACAACTTCTGGAATCGTGCCATTCATAGCATCTAAAGTAACATCCGATGCCATGATATTACCTAAACCGATTATTTGATTTATCGACCCGCCATCCCCAAAGGCCAAACCATAAACACCCACCATCCACATAATGGAAACCAAACAAGCTATAGCAAAACATTGCATGAGTACTGATAAAACATTTTTTGCTCGTACCAAACCTGAGTAAAATAAAGCCAAACCCGGCAAGGTCATAAAAAGAACAAGTGCCGTAGAAGTAAGTATCCAAGCCGTATCGCCGGTATTTAAATCGCCGGCAAATACAACACTAGGCAATAGAGTGAGTAATAGAATTAATAGACAAGTCATTGAATTTTCCCCTGACCTCAAGATCATTAAAATGACATGAAGTATTTCTAATATTATTTAATGTGGTATTGAGCTAGCTTATTTTTATTAAATAGCATCGCTTCCTGTTTCATCTGTCCTGATACGAATAATTTGTTCGAGTTCAGTAACGAAAATCTTGCCATCACCTATTTTGCCCATACCTGCCGATTTAGTAATAGATTCAATGACTGCATCTACTTGGTCATCGTCTATTGCCAATTCTATTTTAATTTTTGGTAAGAAATCGATGACGTATTCAGCTCCTCGATACAACTCGGTATGACCTTTTTGTCTGCCGAAACCCTTTGTTTCGGTTACAGTCATTCCTTGGACACCTATTTCTGAAAGGGCTTGACGCACATCGTTAAGTTTAAATGGTTTAATTACAGCACTAATTAGTTTCATGAACACTCCCCATAAGATCAAAAATTACGTGAAACAATACAAAAATCATTTTACGAATTAATTTAGTGCATAACATTGCACCAATTTTAAGGCGAATTTAACCTATTAACGATTTGATTTCATCGTTTACATGCACCAAAAAAGAGATTTCTTTAGAAATTGATAAAAAACAGGAAAGTTTATGGAGACTCGTCACTCTTGCGCGTGACCTCCATGGACGGAGGAAATGCAATAGGATTGTCAGGAACAATCCTTGCCCATGCGCTCGCAACATACGATCGCTATGAATGGTGGAAGTGTCGAAAATACACGACTCTAAGGATGGAGGACGATTGCATGGATGTAATCAGTGGAGTCGGGTCAAGAACAGAGACTGAGGTAGGGCGAAGCAGGGAGCTAAAGCCGAGGAGCACAATCGACTAGTACATCCTGTACATCGTCGCTCCTGCGCATCCATGCGCTCGCGACATACGTACATCCTATACGTAAAAAAAACGGGCACCTAAGTGCCCGTTAAATTTTAAACAGAGAGTTATTAAAATTAAGTGCTTAAAGAATGTAACCTCGTTCTCCATGAGAAGCGAGATCCAAACCTTCTGTTTCTTCTTCTTCATCTACACGAAGCCCAATTACCGCATCAATTACTTTAAGGATAATAAAGCTTAATACACCACTGTATATGATAGTTACGCCAACACCAACAGACTGATTAAAAAATTGTCCACCAATGCTAGTTACGCCCTCAGCAAAACCTTGCCCTGAGAATACGCCCAGAGTGGTAGCAGAAAAGACGCCAGCCAATAAAGCACCAACGATGCCACCAACAGCATGGACGCCAAATACGTCCAGTGAATCATCATAACCAAACATACGTTTAAGCGTAGTTGCAGCCTTGAAACAAATGAAACCAGAAGCTAAACCAATAACGAGTGCTCCCATTGGCCCAACGTTGCCACATGCTGGTGTAATTGCAACTAGTCCTGCGACAGCACCTGAAGCAATACCCAGAGCACTAGGTTTACCATGAGTCATCCATTCAGCAAACATCCAGGCCAATGCTGCAGTTGCAGTTGCGATCTGCGTTACTGCCATTGCCATGCCAGCAGTACCATCAGCAGCCAATTCACTACCTGCATTAAATCCAAACCAACCAACCCATAGCATCGCTGCACCAATCAAGGTCAATGTTAAATTATGTGGGGGCATTGCAGTTTCCGGATATCCCTTACGTTTTCCAAGTACCAAACAAGCAACAAGACCTGCAACACCTGCATTGATATGCACAACTGTACCACCAGCAAAATCGATAATGGCAAATTTGCTGCCTAGCCAACCACCGCCCCAGACCCAATGACATACAGGTGCATAGACAAACGTTACCCATAGAGTCATAAATATCAGGATGGCAGAAAACTTCATGCGTTCAGCAAAGGCACCAACAATCAAGGCAGGAGTAATAATGGCAAAGGTCATTTGAAATGTCATAAAGACAGATTCTGGAATAGTGCCACTCATACTATCAACAGTCATATTAGCTAGGAATGCATTACTAAATCCACCCCAAAAGGCATTCATGCTACCGCCATCTCCAAAGGCCAAACTATAGACATACAATACCCACAGTATGGTCATCAATGCCGTAATAGCAAAACACTGCATCATCACTGACAAAACATTCTTACTACGTACCATGCCCGCATAAAAAAGCGACAAACCTGGAATAGTCATAAAAAGCACTAATACAGTAGCCATGATCATCCAGGCAGTATCACCTGTATTAAGATGATCATCGGCCATTGCTATCGAAGGTGCTAGTAATGCAGTAAATGCGACTAGTGCCCTCCGCAGGCCTTTTTGATTTAAAAAATTAAATAGACGTTTCATAGTTCTTATCCCCCCAAAATTGTTATAGTGCGTCATCGCCGGATTCACCGGTACGTATTCGAACCACATGTTCAAGTGATGAAACAAATATTTTTCCATCACCGATCTTGCCCGTGCTAGCAGCCTTAGTAATTGCAGCGACAACTTCATCAACTTTGTCATCAACTACTGCTGCCTCAAGTTTAATCTTGGGCAAAAAATCAACTACATATTCAGCACCACGGTAAAGTTCTGTATGTCCTTTTTGACGTCCAAATCCCTTAGCTTCTGTCACAGTCATACCTTGTACACCGATCTCTGTCAGAGCCTCCCTCGCATCATCCAGTTTGAAGGGTTTAATAATTGCTGTTACCAACTTCATTGAGATATCCCCTTAAAGAAAAGATTTTTACTACTTATAAATTCGAAATGCCGTTCCTGTTCTGGAAAGGCACTCCACCGAAACTTAAACTACCAACTACTAGAAATAGTGAATACCGCACGGTCTTCACAAATATTTACGCCACCAAAACACTCGGCCTTACTCAAGTCAGATCCTACATAAGCGATACTCGCATCAAAGGCACCAAATAAGGTTTTAGATAGACCAACGGAGTAGTAAGTCCAATCAGGTGAACCCCATGTAGCATTTTCATCAACAGTCTGATGACCAACCGAAGCTGAGATTGCAAAATCCGCAGGTAAAGAATATTCAAAACTACCTTCATAGTTGTAACCTTCACCAGTCGATCCCTGCCAATCTGGAGTTGCACGGAAAGTAGCTCCTACACTGAAGTCATCAGTAAACGAATAACCTAAGCCAAGAGAGCCCTCGATGAAATTATTATCTACATTAGTCGGTGTACCAGGATAGATGTAGTAAAGGATGCCTAGATCGTAGCTGATACCTGAGCCACCAATTTCACCACCATAACCACCATAAACATCAATTTCTGATGTTACGTTGTCTGGAAAATTGACGTTAGATGCCCATGTTCCTAAATAGAAACCAGAACTATGCGCATAATCCAAACCACCAGAAATAGATGGGTCATTACCAGTTTGAGATTGACCGCGATAGACATAGTCAGTTGATAAAGCGACATTTCCACTAAACTCATGTGGCGAGTCAGCAAATGCCATACTTGAAATAAGCATGCTTGAACACGCTAATAAATACATCATTACCTTCTTCATGTTGTTACCCTCTCTAAGATACTTTTTATATTTTAAGAATTCTTGGTAAATATCGATATTAATTGTGAGCATGTTCTATACCAATTAAACTAATTATAATGAAATCAAAGTGATATCATAGTAAAAGAAGCTGTTTAATTAAATTCATTTAAGTACAAAATACATATATCGCACTATTTATGTGCAAGAATATTCTAAATGCTCGAAAATAGGTCGCATATATAGATAATCGCTGAATACCGATTCCAAATGACAAAGTCGCTAGCAAAACAGTATGATTCAACCATAAAGCTAAAAGAGTGAATAAAACATAATGGTAAAAGAGAAAATAGAAGCAATACTTGCCGATGTAGCAAGTGCATTACCGGAAGATCTACAGTTTTTTAGAAAAGACATTGAGAAGAATTTGCGTGCGACATTAAACGCCACATTTTCCAAAATGGAACTAGTAACGCGTGAAGAATTTGATATTCAAACTGCATCGTTACAACGAACTCGCACCCAACTCGATGCATTACAGGAAAAATTATCAAAATTAGAAGAGCAATTGGACAAAACTAAAAACTATACCGATACCTGATTCAATTTTAAGAGATTGAATTAATAAAATAATTGCACGAGCAGGGATTTTGTTCTCTGGCTAGAAAAAAACGCACGGAATGAGGGAGCTTATAAACATAAGTGACCGATTGAGTAGAGCCTGCCCCGCGAACGGAGCGAGTGATTTGGCTGCGTTTTTGCCGCCGCCAGAGGGCAAAAGAACAATCGTGCTACCAATATTAATCAAGGATGATAAATATATGAGCGTAGCAATAATCTATTCACGTGCGCAGGATGGCATCAATGCGCCATTAGTCACAGTCGAAGTCCATCTCTCTCGCGGTCTTCCCGGTTTTTCTATTGTCGGACTTCCCGAAACAACTGTTAAAGAAAGTAAGGAGCGTGTTCGTAGCGCCATTCTCAATAACCAATTCGAATTTCCACTCAGCAGAATAACTATCAATCTGGCACCCGCTGACCTACCTAAAGAAGGTGGACGTTTCGATCTACCTATCGCTCTGGGAATATTAATTGCCTCCGGACAAATCCCGGAAAAAGGAATTGAACATCATGAGGCTATAGGTGAATTATCATTAACCGGTGATTTACGACCTATCACCGGCGTACTTCCTGTATCTATGGCAATGAAAAAATCTCAGCGTAGCTTAATACTGCCAATGACAAATGCAGATGAAGCCGCACTAGTTGAAGACACAATATGTTTGCCAGCAACACATCTTTTAGAAGTATGTGCTCACATATCCGGTACAAAACTAATCGAAGTACACCAAACAAAACAAACAACAGCAACAACTCAATACAATACAGACCTAGATGATATATACGGACATAAACATGCCAAACGAGCTTTAGAAATAGCAGCGGCAGGCGGACATAATTTATTAATGGTTGGACCTCCCGGCTCAGGTAAAACCATGTTGGCAGAGCGCATACCGACTATAATGCCACCAATGACTGATGAGCAAGCCTTGGAAAGCGCCGCTATTGCATCAATAAGTTTGCAAGGCTTTTCTTCACGATTTTGGAAACAGCGAATCATACGATCACCACATCACTCCGCCTCAGGTGTCGCATTAGTCGGTGGTGGCAGTCATCCCAAGCCAGGGGAAATATCATTAGCTCACAATGGAATTTTATTTTTGGACGAACTTCCAGAATTCGATCGGAAAGTATTAGAAGTTTTACGCGAACCATTAGAGTCTGGACGCATTATTATCTCTCGTGCAGCGAAGCAAGTTGAATACCCTGCAAATTTTCAACTTATCGCTGCAATGAACCCCTGCCCTTGTGGTTATCTGGGAGATAAAAGTAGTCGTTGCCGATGCACCGTAGAACAGATTAACCGCTATCAACATAAAATTTCCGGACCATTAATGGACCGACTAGATATGGTCATAGAAGTACATAGCATCCCAAGCGCAATCATTAATCAAACAAAAGATGATAAAGCCGAAAATAGTTCAATAGTACGAGAACGTGTTATTCAAGCATTTAATAAACAATTAGATCGTAGTGGCGTTGTTAACTCAGATCTAAAAACAGCTGATATTGAGAAACACTGCAAATTAAGCGACATCGATAAAACTCTTTTACAAACAGCAACAATAAAAATGGGATTATCAGGTCGAGCTATTCATCGAATTATGAAAGTAGCCAGAACCATTGCCGATTTATCCAATAACGAGAAAATATTAACTCAACATCTCAGCGAAGCAATCAGCTATCGTCAAAAAATAAATGAACACCAACGAATGATGTCATCAGAAATCTAACTTGCATACCATACCCAATTTACCTCAAAATGAGTCTATGACACAGAAACAACATGATATCAGCATCACAAGTGAGATAACTTATGTTCCTGAACAGTCCTCACCCGAACTGTCACGTTATGTTTTTGCCTATACCATAACAATCACAAATCTAGGACTTATTGCAGCGACATTATTACGCCGACATTGGATCATTACCGATGCCAATAGCAAGGTGCAGGAAGTCAAAGGCGATGGCGTCATTGGACTACAACCACTCATCATGCCCGGAGAATCGCATCAATATTCCAGCGCCACCGTTATAGAAACACCCGTAGGCTGTATGCAAGGCTCATACGAAATGCAAGCCGATGATGGTATTGAGTTCGAAGCAAATATACCTGTTTTCAATCTTTCCATGCCCAACGCACTACATTAATTATGAGCACCTATGCCATAGGTGACCTGCAAGGTTGTTATGCAGAACTTCAAGATTTACTGAACAAAATCAATTTCGATGAAACAAATGACCAACTCTGGTTTGTTGGCGACATAGTTAATCGTGGCCCTGAATCATTAGCCTGTTTACGCTTCGTTAAATCACTCGAATCAAATGCAAAAATGGTATTAGGTAATCATGACCTACATTTACTAGCGATAGCGAACGACGTAATAAAACCACATCGCAAAGATACCGTTGATGAAATACTAAACGCAGATGATTCAAAAAAACTATTCAAATGGTTAAGAAAACAACCACTACTAGTAAACGATGATGACTTAAATTTTACAATGGTACACGCCGGCTTACCACCACAGTGGACACTAGAACAAGCAATAGAACTCGCTCAAGAAACAGAAGAATTATTACAGAGCAAACAACGATTCAATGAATTCATACACAACATGTACGGCGACCAACCCGGCAGATGGTCAGATGATTTAAAAGGTGACGACCGATATAGATTCATCATCAACTGCTTCACAAGAATTCGTTATATAGAAAAAGACGAGGAATTAAACCTAAAAGAAAAAGGACCTCCCTACTCACAAGATAAATCATTAACTCCTTGGTATGCCATGCCCGAACGAAAAACAACAAAAAATAAAATCATTTTTGGACATTGGTCAACAGCACATTTAGGTAAGGAAAACAATATTCAACAATATAATGTTTTCCCAATAGACAGAGGATGTTTATGGGGTCGAGAGTTAATGGCCATGCGATTAGAAGATGAAAAGTTATTCAGTGTTCCATCACAACAACCTAAGATATAATGTCCGTTATCGACTGTCACTTCAAACTCAGTACGTTTTTATTCCCCTTTTGGCTTGCCGAGTCGTTGTGTTATTTCATCGGTTGAGCGACAGGGATGTTGCGAGAGCGCATTAGGACAGAAGTCCGTATGCGCGTGCCGTTGAAATAATGCAACGACTCGGGTACCCGCAGGGCAAGGCATTCGGGGTGTGTACGAACAGGGACATAGGTAACAAAAAAGTACAGGTACATGGGTTACACTTTTAAGCTCCAATACTTCGTATTCTGACCTTTTACATCTCTAATATTAAATTGACCTAACTGTATCGATCCATAATAAATCATCCAGAGTCCATCATCGATTTCATCCATACCCACCCATTCATCATGTAATAAATGGGACACATAGACCATGCCATTGTGCCAGTAGATACCACCGCAATGACTCACTTTCCGAACATCATAGTAATCAGGATAGACTAAATCGGGTAACTTCGTTGGCCAGCATCGCGATGACGGGTGGTAATGGGTTGCTGGTGTCGTTTGTTTCAACGCTTCATGCGGACGTTCATGATTGTAGGTCTGTTGAAATGATTCGAACCGCCGTTGTTGTGTCTTCATCGATTGTGCCGGTGGCCTGGTTGTATCGTGTTTCAAGGTACGATGCATCCGTTCATGACGACCGTTTTGCTGTGGCTTTCCCGCTTGTATACGCTCAGGCAATATACCTAATCGTATCCACCACATTGATAAACGTGATAAGCCTGCCGTCGCTTTACTCGCGAACGGGGTGCCATTATCAGAACGTATGCGTTCGGGTAAACCGTACTCTTTGAACAACCGGGTAAAGACT
>DUBV01000061.1 GCA_012960105.1 Thiotrichaceae bacterium
TAATGATCAGCTATCGCCTGTAGAGTATGAAGAGCGTTACCAAACGAGACTAAAAAGTCTCTAGTAGATTGGGGGCGATTCAATCTGGCGACAGCGTTAAACCAGATAAAATAATATCCAGAGTCTAGGCTACTGTACGTCGTCAAATGATATGGCATAAATGGCATAAAAAGTTAAGAGAGACTTTCATCTATTATAGTTCTGTTTTATTGGTTCACACATGATTTTAAATTTTCCTTTCTCCTCTGGTTTAGGGTTTCATATTTAATCACGGCACGACGGTCCATTGTGGCAACGAGAGAAGCAGGAGGGATATAAGGATTAGTATGTTTGGCATATCAATCACACTCCTTCTTCACATGGAAAGGCAGTATTGAAAGCATTTCCAACTAGACTCCCTGCCGCCCAATGTAAATCCTCAGGGTATTTCTGTAAATGCTTGACTACAACTCTTACTAGTTGGTCAGAATGCACACCATCTGGGAGACACCATTCTTTATCCATCCGTTTCCAGCCAGTAAAAGTAGCATGTACGTCATCAATACCCATAACATAGCCCACACAGGCGGCTCCCTTTACGTTATTTGTACCATTGACACGTGCTTCGCAGTCTTCTAGTAACATACCGCCAGTCTGAAAGGTCTGTGCTGTCTGTGCCTGCGCCTGTCCAAATGAAAGTAACAGAATTGTTAATATTAATTTTTTGATTTCGTTTCTCCTATTAAGTACGAGGAGATTATGGTGAAAGTACTGGTATGCTGCTTGACAGATCCCGCCAATCAATTAGCTTTATGCGCCAATATTTAATGTCACTGGTGACCGATCTGTCACCGGTGAAAAATTAAGTAATTACCACCTCGACAAAATGACAGTCTCTCGCTCGACCGCACTAACGCCCTTTTAACGCACGAACACGAATTAGGCATGGCAATACATGGGTTTGGTGAGAAATGCGGGTGTACATCAAGGTGTGCATCATTAGAGGCAAAATAACCATGAGTGCTTCTGTATATGCCTATTAGAGCATTGAATGGCGGAGAGAGAGGGATTCGAACCCTCGATACGGGATAAACCATATACTCCCTTAGCAGGGGAGCGCCTTCAGCCACTCGGCCACCTCTCCAAAATACTTTGTTAAAACTTATCTGTTTAAGTCCTATACCCAAACTCTCCAAAATACACACAACAATAAGCCACCATAAACATGGTGACTTCCAAATTAGTTCAAGATTTGGGGCCATAGATTTACAGGCCGCATAGGATACCCTTGCTGGATTGCAGGGTAAAGACCAGTTAAGAAAACGTTCTAAACTATTCAGATACCCCAGATGATGAAACTCCATCTTTGTTTTCTTGTTGTATACGTTCGTAAATTTCTTCTCTGTGTACAGCAATATCTTTGGGAGCATTCACGCCTATGCGAACCTGATTCCCACGAATTCCTAATACAGTTACGCTAACTTCATCCCCAATCATTAGCGACTCACCTACCCGTCGAGTTAATATCAACATTTCACTTCTCCTAGTCCATCCTTAATCATCATCTATTTCCATGATTTATTTAATTTAAGTATAGTACCGAATGCTACTTTACGTTTTGTCCTTAGCTATTTTGATAATGTTTAATCAAACAGCTACTATTTATTACTTTCTGTAATAGCTCCATTTTCTAAACCAAAAGTCGTATGTAATGTACGAACTCCTAGCTCTAAATACTTTTCGGCCACTACGACAGAAACCTTAATTTCTGATGTAGAGATCATCTGAATATTTATTCCCTCATCGGCTAGTGCTTTGAACATAGTGCTAGCTATCCCAGCGTGTGAGCGCATACCAACCCCCACAACAGAAATTTTAACAATTTTATTATCGCCCGAAACATCCTTGGCTTTGATGGATTTTGCTGTTTTCTGTAAAATCGACAGCGCACGGTCATAATCAGTACGATTTACCGTAAAAGTAAAATCCGTACTGTTATCAACCCCGACATTTTGCACAATCATGTCCACTTCTATATTGGCATCCGCAATCGGTCCCAATATTTTCGAAGCAATACCCGGATTATCCGGAACACCAACAATCGTCAGTTTTGCCTCATCTTTATTATGGGCAATACCTGATATCAGAGCCGCTTCCATATTTTCGTCCTCATCGGTTATCAAGGTGCCAGGGCCATCTTTAAAACTGGATAACACACGTAAATTAACATTATATTTTCTGGCAAATTCAACTGATCGAATTTGCAAAACTTTCGATCCTAGGCTGGCCATTTCCAGCATCTCTTCATAAGTAATGGAAACTAAACGTTGCGCGTCCTCAACTACCCGAGGATCGGCAGTATAAACCCCATCTACATCCGTATAGATTCGGCATTCATCGGCTTTTAAAGCCGCAGCCATGGCAACTGCCGTAGTATCCGAACCACCTCGTCCTAAAGTCGTGATGTTTCCATCTTCATCAACACCCTGGAAGCCTGCTATAACAACAATTTTCCCATCGTTAAGTTGCTTATGCACCCGCGCCCCATCTATATCGACAATCCGCGCTTTATTATGTTCATTGTCTGTACGTATATGTACTTGCCCGCCAGTATAAGAAACAGCCGCCTGACCTTTTTCTTCCAGCGCCATGCTCAATAAAGCAATAGTCGCTTGTTCACCCGTTGATAGCAGCACATCAAGCTCTCTTGGCGTCGGTGTCTGCGTAATATTATTTGCAAGCGACAGTAAGCGATCGGTTTCACCACTCATGGCAGATACCACTACCACAACTTGATGACCTTGTTTTTTGGTTTCGATTACTTTATCGGCTACTGCTTGAATTCTCTCAACCGTGCCAACGGAGGTCCCACCATATTTCTGGACTATTAATGCCATTACGCTGTCTGTACTATGTCTGTACTAAAAAGCGTGCGATTCTAGCTGAAAGATGATGAGATAGAAATAGGTGAGATTGATTAAAACGCTTATTTTATAAGGTTTTCCGTCATTTTTCGACGACTAGATAATATTTATGTTTAAGAACAGATTTTAAGTCATTAAAAACTTGTAAGATAAAGATGACAGCAACTAAATTGAAGAATATTAGGTGGAAAGCTGAGCTCGAATCCATTCAGGCACTTTTTCAAGGGCGCCTTCCAGTGCGGCAGGATCATTTCCACCCGCTTGAGCCATATCTGGTCGTCCGCCGCCCTTACCACCAACTTGCTGAGCGACAAAATTGACTAAGTCACCAGCTTTAATTCGGTCGGTACTATCTTGGGTAACGCCAGCAATTAAACTGACTTTAGAATCATTAACAGCAGCTAAAATCACCGCTGCTGTACCGAGCTTATTCTTAAGTTGATCAATGGTATCGCGTAAGGTTTTTGGATCGGCACCATCGAGTGATTTTGCAATGACTTTAATACCTTCAATCTCTTCTGCATCTTCAAGCATATTTGAACCGGCACTACTTGCGAGTTTGCCTTTGAGTTGATCCAGTTCTTTTTCCAACTTACGTGTTTTATCCAAATGTATAGCTAGCTTGGAATCAACCGATTCCATATCTGATTTCAGTAGTTCTGATATCCGATGTAATTTGTCTTCAGCATGTTCTATCCAGTCTAGAGCACCCATGCCAGATACGGCTTCGATTCTTCTTACGCCCGAAGCAATCCCTGATTCAGAAATAATCTTGAATAAACCAATATCACCCGCACGTTCAACGTGAGTACCGCCGCATAACTCAGTAGAAAAATCACCGGCAATGTTGAGTACACGTACCGTATCGCCGTATTTTTCACCAAACAAAGACATCGCTACCGATGTTTTTGCTTTTTCCAAAGACATCACTTGAACGCGTGTTTCATCGTTCAATAATATTCGTGCATTAACCAGGCGTTCTATCTCAACTAATTGTCCTTGAGTCACTGGTTCGCCATGTGAAAAATCAAAACGTAATCGTTCGTCCGCAACTAAAGAACCTTTTTGCAAAACATGCTCACCAAGTATTTCTCGTAAGGCCGCATGTAATAAATGCGTAGCAGAATGATTACGCATAATGGCTGCACGCCTCCCGTCATCGACAGAAGCACGAACAACATCACCGACTTTTAAAGAACCGGTGCGTAAAGTACCGACATGAATATGTGATTGCCCTTGTTTCTTGGTATCTTCGACTTCAAAGAAAATATTATTCGTAAAAAGTTCGCCTTTATCGCCAACCTGACCACCCGACTGCGCATAGAAAGGCGTCTCTAATAAAATAACACCACCAATATCACCTTGATTTAATGTTTTTACATTACGTCCATCTTGATAAAGCGCAATGATCGTCGTTTTTTGTTTCAAGCGATCATAACCAGTAAAGGAGCTCACTAAACTATCATCAACATCAACAGAAACACCGACATCAAACTTACTCGCAGAGCGAGCACGTTTGCGTTGCTCTGCCATTGCCTTGTTAAAACCATCCATATCGATTTCCAGGTTTCTTTCACGCGCTATATCGGCAGTAAGATCGACAGGAAAACCAAAGGTATCGTACAAACGAAAAACATCTTCTCCATCGATCACATTACCTTTCATCTTTGCGGTAACATCACCTAACATTTTTAAACCTTGCTCTAAGGTTTCAGCAAAACGTTCTTCTTCCTTCAACAATATTTTTTCTATTTGTTCTTTCGAATCTCTTAATTCTGGATAAGCATCACCCATAAGTTCGGTGAGAACATCAACCAATTTATGAAAGAAGGATGTTTTAAAACCGAGCTTATTACCATGCCGAATAGCACGTCGAATTATTCGACGCAATACATAACCACGCCCTTCATTTGAAGGAATTACACCATCATTAATTAAAAATGAACAGGAACGAATATGATCGGCAACCACACGGCTGGAAGTAACATCAATATCATCATTACCAACCAGTTTTTTTATTGCTTGAATAATTTTTTCAAACAACTCAATTTCATAATTATTATGCACATCTTGCATTACTGCTGTAATACGTTCGAGACCCATACCGGTATCTACAGAAGGATGTGGTATTTCTTTTAAGGTGCCATTGGCATCACGATCGTATTGAGTAAAGACTAAATTCCATATTTCTATATAACGATCAAGATCAGCATCTTCGGTTCCCGGTGGTCCACCCGGAATATCTTCACCATGATCATAAAAAATTTCACTACAAGGACCACAGGGACCTGCGTCGCCCATAGACCAGAAATTATCTGCTGCGCCACAACGACTAAAACGAACAGGTGAAACACCAATTTCTTTTAACCAGATATCTGCCGCTTCATCATCATCTTCAAATACGGTAATCCATAATTTTGATTCGGGTATTTTTAATTCGACTGTTAGATATTCCCAAGCAAATGTAATTGCTTCACGTTTAAAATAATCTCCAAAACTGAAATTACCCAACATTTCGAAAAAAGTATGATGCCGCGCGGTATAACCCACATTTTCCAAATCATTATGTTTACCACCCGCACGAACACAGCGTTGTGATGAAGTCGCACGATTGTAATCACGCTTTTCTCTACCAAGAAACACATCCTTAAATTGAACCATACCTGCATTGGTGAATAATAAAGTCGGATCATTGGCGGGCACTAGCGAACTACTGGCTACTATTTCATGTCCTTTCGACTGAAAATATTCCAAAAAAGATTGACGGATATCGTTGCTGGTTTTCATTGTCTTAATAGTTGGTTAATTTGTTCACTGCTAAAACCGCGACTATATAGGAATCGAGATTGTTTTGCCTTATTTTGATAGTCATCTGGAATACTTTTACCGTATTTTTTTAGCCTGACCTCATCCGCCAATGACATCCAGTCTATCGAACCTGATTCAAGATAAGTCTCAATCAAGAACTGTTCAACTCCGCGTTGTCGCAGTTCCTGATTGATCTTATTGGGTCCCTGCCCCTTACTAATACTATGGTGTACAAAGCTTTCAACAAATCGTTCATCACTTTGCAGGCCTTCCTGGCTTAGTTTTTCCAATAAATCTTCTATCAACACTTCATCGGAACAACGTCTCGATAACTTACTCGCGAGCTCTTGTCGGCTGTGTTCGCGCCGCCCCAGGAAGTCACATGCACGTTGTAGGACTTCCTGGCGTTCTGTACTCAGGCTGCTGCTCCTTCTTTCTTGGCTACTTCAACTAGTTCACCTTCTGGCATGTCTTCAGGCTCAGATTGGTCCATATCTTCTGGTGATAGATTTGGTAACAATTGCTCTCTTATATTTCTTTCTATCTCTTCCGCTATTTCAGGGTTTTCTTTTAAGAATTTACGAACATTTTCTTTACCTTGGCCAATGCGGTCTTCTTTATAGCTATACCAGGCACCGGCTTTATCAATCAACTCCAATTTCACACCCAGGTCGATGACTTCACCAAGACGAGAAATACCTTCGCCATATAAGATTTCAAATTCAGCTTGTTTGAATGGGGGGGCTATCTTGTTTTTAACCACCTTAACTCGAGTTTCGTTACCAACAATTTCATCGCCTCTTTTAATTGCACCAATTCGACGTATATCCAAACGAACCGAAGCATAAAATTTCAATGCATTACCACCGGTGGTGGTTTCAGGACTACCGAACATGACACCAATCTTCATACGAATTTGGTTAATAAAAATCACACAACAATTTGCACGTTTGATATTACCGGTGAGCTTTCTCAATGCTTGTGACATTAAGCGAGCTGCAAGACCCATGTGCGAATCACCCATCTCACCTTCTATTTCCGCCCTCGGAACCAATGCTGCAACCGAATCGATAACAATCATTTCAACCGCACCACTACGAACTAACATGTCACAAATTTCTAATGCTTGTTCACCCGTATCCGGCTGAGAAACCAATAATTCATCAATATTGACACCTAGCTTTCCCGCATAGATTGGGTCTAAAGCATGCTCCGCATCGATAAAAGCACAGGTCTTACCTTCCTTTTGCGCTTCAGCAATCGCTGATAAGGTTAAAGTGGTTTTACCCGAAGATTCTGGACCATAGATTTCAACGACTCGGCCATAAGGTAGTCCACCGGCACCGAGAGCGATATCTAATCCCAAAGAACCAGTACTTACTGTTGGTATCGCGGTAATATTCTGATCACCCATCTTCATGACCGAACCTTTACCAAATTGCTTCTCAATCTGGCTCAAGGCCATCGATAGTGCTCTTTTCTTATCTTCTTCTGCTGTTGCGCTTGATTTAGCCATTTTCATTTTCTCCGTTTGGGCATTTCTAAAAATACACTTTTCCGCGATTCAATGTGCCGTTCCCTATTAATACTTCATGGTAGCTGCGTCGACCCGTGCTCGAATCCTCATGTATAAAAATACATTGCGGTTCTCCGCGCGGTGTCTTCTTACACTCACGAAAAAATCACTATTTTTAGAAACACCCAATATCAGTATTTTATCTAAAAGTAATAAGCCACTCCCCTCGAACAGCTCTTATGGTGAGACTATATTCAATACTTTTTTACATGTCAATACTTTTTACTACCTTTATATTTTTTACCATATAATATTTTTTATCAGGTTTTGCTCTGATTTTGTATAATTGGGAATAAATGATTGAATATTGAGAATTAATCTACTGTGACAATGTTGAACGAAATTAAGTGGGCAACGCGGCAACGCCTACAATACATAGAGCTAATGGCCTATTACACCGGCGTAGTGACGCGTAGTGATGTTGCCAAGGCCTTTGCTATCTCGGATGCGGCAGCGACCAAGGATCTGAAATTTTACAACGACATTGCCCCTGAGAACCTCATCTACAAACATGCTGTATTTGGGTTCGTACCCAGTTCTGAGTTTAAGGAAGTCTTTGCGGATTTATCACCAGCAACCGTACTATCTATGATCGAGTCGAATTTAACTGTGGCAGGTGGACCAAACCCAGATGAATCTGTCTTCGGTATTCCCGTAGAAAGCATGATCTTACCCAGCCGTTTACCGGATAAAACCGTGTTTGCTCAAATAAGCCGTGCGATACATGGCAAGAAAAAATGTCAGGTTAGTTATCATTCACTTTCAAATAAAGAAAGTACACAAAAGCGAATGATTGAACCGCATTCATTGGTGAATACCGGTTTCCGTTGGCATGTACGTGCTTATAATGAAGATACTTTTGATTTTCGCGATTTCGTTCTCTCGAGATTTGTCAGTGCTGAATGCTTAGATGCTGATGCAGAATCTAGTGCTCAGTACGATGATGACTGGTCAGAAATCATCTCCGTACAATTAACACCGCACCCAAAACTTGATAAAGAAAAACAAAGCAGTCTACTGATTGATTACGGCAGTGACGATGATGTCATCACCATTAAAGTACGAAGAGCATTGATTGGTTACTTATTACAACAACTCTCAGTCGATACCACCGCAGATCACGAATTGAATCCAAACAAATATCAGCTGATTGTTTTAAACCGAGACGAGATAGAACCGTTTGCTGGTTGGGCGTTTAGCTAAATTGAAAAACTGTACCTTCCCCAATTTACTCAGAATCTTTTTGTAAGCGTTCGAGTAAACCTTGCATGGCTAACAAACAAGACTGCTCTCTTACTTTAAGACGATCACCTTCAAATTTTATTCGCGTGGTTTTTCCACCTTGGTTTCTTTTAACCCAGGCAAAACAAACGGTACCGACTGGCTTTTCTTCAGTTCCGCCATCAGGGCCAGCGATACCGGTAATTGAAACACTGTAATCGGCGCGACTATTTTTTAATGCGCCTTCCGCCATAGCAAGCGCGGTCTCTTCACTTACTGCACCATATTGCTCAAGTGTTTCGACAGACAATAATTCATTTTTTGATTCGTTTGAATAAGTAACAAAACCACGTTCGAACCATGCAGAGCTACCGGGGATGCGTGTCAGTATTTCTGCTAGTCCACCACCAGTACATGATTCGGCGGTAACTACCTTGGTCGATGTTTTTAAAAACAATTCAGCAAGTTGTTCGGCTTGTTTTGTAGCAACATCACCCATAATTATTTTGCTCTTTTTTCTTTAAAAAACGTTTGTATGAGAGAACGACTTTCGTTTTCCATAATGCCCTGCTCTATATCAACTTTGTGATTTAATTCTTCAGATTGCAATAAATTAAATACACTACCACAGGCGCCTGTTTTAGGATCTCCAGCAGCATAGACAAGTTTTTCTAAACGCGCATGAACAATGGCGCCAGCACACATAACACAAGGTTCCAGAGTGACATACATCGTTGTATTAGGAAGACGATAGTTACCGATATTATTACCCGCATCGCGTAAGGCCATTATCTCAGCATGCGCAGTAGGGTCGCTGGAGGATATCGGTTGATTCCAGCCTTCACCGATAATTTGATTTTCAAATACTATGACAGCTCCGACTGGAACTTCATCATGGGACTTTGCTTTTTCTGCTAACTCAAAAGCACGTTGCATCCATTTGGCATCTTGAGTCATCTTCATGTACCAAAAGTGCTTTAAAAATTAGGATTTTTTTGTGAGAGCGAGGAAGCACCGCACGGAAAACCGGAGTGTATAGATGATACATAAGGATTTGAGTACGGAGTTGACGAAGCTATCGCGAAAAAAGACAATTTTTTAAGTACTTTTTTTATTCCCATTCGATTGTGGCTGGCGGTTTGCCAGAGATATCATAAGTCACTCTTGAGATACCTTCGACTTCATTAATAATGCGATTAGAAACATGACCAAGAAAGTCATATGGCAAATGAGCCCAATGTGCTGTCATGAAATCAATCGTGACAACTGCACGTAGTGCAATAACATAAGCGTATTGTCGACTATCACCGATAACGCCGACTGATTTTACTGGAAGGAAAACCGTGAATGCCTGACTGACATCATCGTATAAATTATAGGCACGTAACTCTTCTATGAATATATTATCCGCAAATCGTAACAGATCAGCATATTCTTTTTTTACTTCGCCTAAAATTCTCACCCCGAGACCAGGACCTGGGAAAGGGTGTCGATAGACCATAGATTTTGGCAAGCCTAACTGCACACCTAACTTACGAACTTCATCTTTGAATAATTCACGTAGCGGTTCGATTAATTCCATTTTCATAGTGTCGGGTAATCCGCCAACATTATGATGTGATTTAATCACATGGGCTTTACCACTCTTGGCACCGGCTGATTCGATCACATCAGGATAGATCGTACCTTGTGCCAACCATTTCATGTCTTCAAAGTCATTGGCGTGTTCTTCAAATATCTTGATGAATTCAACGCCTATGATCTTGCGTTTTGCTTCAGGGTCTTCGACGCCTTTTAATTGATCAAGAAAACGTTGTTCGGCATCGACTCGAATGACATTGATACCCATGTTTTCAGCAAACATTTGCATAACTTGATCGCCTTCATTCAAACGCAACAAACCGTTATCAACAAAAACACAGGTAAGTTGATCACCTATCGCTTCATGCAGCAGTGCAGCAACAACAGAAGAATCAACACCGCCCGATAGCGCTAACAAAACTTTTTCATTACCCACTTGTTCTTTAACTTGCGCTATCGCATCTTCAACAATATTTTCTGTCGTCCAAAGCGAATGACAGCTGGCTATGTCATGCAGAAAACGTTGCAGGATAGCTTGTCCCTGTTTGGTATGAGTGACTTCCGGATGAAACTGTAGACCGTAAAATTTTCGAGATTCATCAGCAATCCCAGCAATAGGTGCATGTTCTGTAGAAGCAATGATTTTAAAACCTTCGGGTAATTCTTCGACACGATCACCATGACTCATCCAGACATCAAGTAAACCATGACCTTGGTCATTTACTTCATCTTGAATATCTTTTAATAAGTTTGTATGCCCACGTGCTCTGATTTGCGCGTAACCAAATTCTCGAACATCAGAACTAACTACTTTGCCGCCAAGTTGTTCGGCCATGGTTTGCATGCCGTAACAAATACCCAATACAGGTATGCCCATATTGAAAACCAGTTCGGATGCTCTAACACCATTGAGTTCGGTAACTGATTCTGGACCGCCGGAAAGAACAATGGCGTTGGGCTTAAAATCTTTAATCGCCTGATCATCCATATCATAGGCATGGATTTCACTATAGACGCCGGCTTCACGGACACGTCTAGCTATTAATTGTGTGTATTGCGATCCAAAATCCAGAATCAGGATACGTTCAGAATGTATGTTAGTCATTATCGTTATAATTTATTGAAAGTTCTCAGATGAGTGCAAGCCTAGGCAAAAAGTGGTGAGAACGCGGAGCTTACATTTAAGTAAGTGAGCATTTCGAACCGCTTTTTAACGCGGTATTGTGCCATATGAGAGTTTTCAAGCTCGGTAATTAGGTGGCTCTTTAGTAATCGTTACATCATGCACATGGCTTTCTTTAAAGCCGGCATTGGTCAGGCGAACAAATTTTGCTTTTTCGCTCATCTCTTTCAAACTGGAACAACCGGTATAACCCATCGCTGCTCGAATACCACCACAGAGCTGATGAATAATCGCATGTACTGGGCCTTTATACGGAACCCGACCTTCGATTCCTTCAGGAACCAGTTTTTCAATTTCATCATTTTCCTGAAAATAACGATCTGAAGAACCATGTTGTTGTGACATTGCACCAAGTGATCCCATGCCACGATAGGATTTATAAGAACGACCTTGATAAAGCTCAACTTCACCAGGCGCTTCTTCTGTTCCTGCAAATAAACCACCTAACATGGTGCTACTGGCACCTACCGCTTGAATCTTGGCAATATCACCTGAATAACGAATACCGCCGTCAGAAATAATCGGGATACCTTTACCTTTTAACGCTGCGGTAACATTTGCTACAGCAGTAACTTGAGGCATGCCGACACCACTGACAATGCGAGTCGTACAAATCGAACCAGGGCCAATTCCGACTTTGACAGCATCAGCACCAACATCGACTAAAGCCAACGCAGCATCGCCTGTAGCAATATTGCCACCGATGACCTGAGTATCTTTGAATGTAGATTTAACCCATTTGACCATACTGATAACGCCTTTGGAGTGACCATGCGCTGTATCGACAACAATAACGTCAACTCCTGATTCGACTAGTTGCTCGACTCGAATCATGGATGCTTCACCAACACCAACAGCTGCACCCACTATTAATCGCTCGGAATCATCAGTACAGGAATTTGGAAATTCCAATGCTTTTTGCATATCTTTTACGGTAATCAAACCTGCGAGTTGAAATTTATCATTAACCACTAATACTTTTTCAATACGATGTTTATGAAATAATGCGCGAACTTCATCTTTGCTCGCATCTTCGCGAACCGTAATCAGGTTTTCTTTGCGCGTCATAATATTTCTGACCGGATCGTCAGGCTTGGTTTCAAAACGTAAATCTCGACTGGTAACAATACCAACTAAATCTTCGCCCTCAACTACCGGCACACCGGATATATTTTTTGCATGAGTCAATTCGATAACTTCACGAATGCTAGTGTGAGGACCAACGGTATGCGGCTCTTTAATAACACCAGCTTCATATTTCTTAACACGACGTACATTTTTTGCCTGAAGTTCCGGACTCATATTCTTATGAATAATGCCGACACCGCCTTCCTGTGCCAACGCTATTGCTAAACCTGATTCGGTCACCGTATCCATTGCCGCAGAAACCAGCGGGATATTCATGGTAATTTCACGTGTTAGCTGAGTTTGTAATGACACCTCGCGAGGCAGGATATCCGAGTAATCGGGAACGAGTAAAATATCATCAAAGGTCAGGGCTTCTTCTACAATAATCATAATAGGACCATTTAGATTAAATTAACCGCGCAGTATAGCCATAACTTGCGTTAGGGCAAGCCGTCTTACGCTTTGTTTAGCTATTCATTTAGCTTAACATGACGAAATATGCCCTTATCAAATAATAAATCACCCGCTGCAACTGACATCTATACGATCAGCCGTTTAAACCGTGAAGTACGGACTGTACTTGAAGAGGTATTTCCGACAGTTTGGGTGCGGGGAGAAATATCCAATCTTGCCAAACCGGCATCAGGACACCTGTATTTCAGTCTGAAAGATAGCTCCGCCCAAGTCCGATGTGCCATGTTCAAAAACCGCCAATCGAGTTTACGATTTGAACCTGAAAATGGCATGCAGATTGTGGCCAGAGCCAATGTCGGTTTATATGAAGGTCGCGGCGAATACCAACTCATCATCCAATCACTCGAACCCGCAGGTGCTGGCGCGCTACAACTTGCTTTTGAAGCATTGAAACAGAAACTTGCTGCTGAGGGATTGTTTGATGAAGATCACAAAAAATTATTTCCCTTGTTTCCAAAAAATATCGGCATTATTACGTCGGCTACAGGTGCCGCTGTTCGCGACATCCTTAGTATTTTAAAACGCCGATATCCGGCAGCTAATGTCATTATTTATCCAACCCTTGTTCAGGGAGAAGGTGCTGGAATAGAAATTGCCAATGCCATAAAACGTGCTGAACGACGTAAAGAATGCGATGTATTTATTCTTGCAAGAGGCGGCGGTTCAATAGAAGATTTATGGGCTTTTAACGAAGAGGTTGTCGCTCGAACAATATTTGATATTACAACGCCACTAGTCAGTGGTGTTGGTCATGAGATTGATTTTACTATTGCCGACTTTGTTGCTGATCAAAGAGCAGCAACTCCTTCTGCTGCGGCTGAATTAATTAGTCCTGATAGTGCTGAAGTTCTAATAAAGTTAAAACACCGTGAAGAGCAATTAATACGGACTCAAAAACAAACGTTACATAATTATCAAAGTCGTGTTGAATTATTATCAAAACGTGTGCCTCATCCGCAACAACGATTAATAGAATTAATTCAACGAACTGATGAGTATTCCATGCGTCTAAAACATCAAGTTGAAAAACAAATATCGAATAAAAAAATGGCGATGACTGAGATTGCAGGAAAGATTAACGAGCTGAACCCAGCACATAAAATTACTCAACAAATTGAGAAAGTTAACGTGCTAGAAATACAGTTTAAAAAATCAATTACTCGTTCTCTTGAAAAAGCACAAGATGAAGTTTCAAGTCTTAGTCAGTTACTAAATACAGTGAGCCCAATCTCAACGTTGGAACGAGGTTATGCTATCGTTACTGAGCCGAAAACAAATAAAATTGTGACTAACACTAAACACCTAAAATCCGGAGACCAACTTCGAATTAGATTGGCTTCATCAGAAATCGATTCGACAGTGGATTCTATTCATGAAAAATAAAATACTCTCTTTTCTATTAACTGTTTACTTGTTCACTTTAACGGGTATTAGTTATGCACTTGAACTTCCAACTGAGTCAACCGTGCCCGGAGGTGTGGCAATTATTTCTATTCAGGTGGATGGGAAACCCGAGGCTTATTTTTATGATCGAAAGGTCATGGTTTTAGGCTCCAGTAATAACTGGAAAGCGATAATTGGTATACCTTTGTCCGCCAAAGTAGGCACTCATGATCTACAAGTCAAAACAAATGGCATTGAAACAAATTATAAATTTGAAATACAAAACAAAGATTACGAGACTCAATACCTGACGATAAAGAACAAACGTAAAGTTAATCCTAATGAACAGGATATGACACGTATCATTAAAGAAAAGAAATTAATTTCAAAAGCGAAAACTCATTGGAGTGATAATGAGAATGTATCATTAAATTTCATACAACCTGCAGAAGGACCTTATAGTAGTCCTTTTGGTCTACGCCGTTTTTTCAATAAGCAAGCAAGACGGCCACATAGCGGGCTTGATATTGCCGCACCCAAAGGTGCGCCCATTATTGCTCCCGCTGACGGCACTGTTATAAACACAGGCCATTACTTCTTTAACGGCAAT
>DUBV01000062.1 GCA_012960105.1 Thiotrichaceae bacterium
CGCATGTGCCAGATGGGAAATAACATTACGAATTTTTTCAGCATAGGGACGTGCAGCATTCATGCGTTCTTGTGCTTTACGCATTTTACTCGCTGCAACCATTTCCATGGCCTTAGTGATCTTCTGTGTATTTTTTACACTCGCGATCTGCGTTCGTATTTCTTTTCCGACTGCCATTTACCAGCTACCAGTTTCTTTAAATTTAGCAATGGCGTCTTTCAAGCCACTTTCAATATCCTTATCATAATTACCTTCGGCACCAATCTTATCCATTAAGGCAGATTGTTCGCTCTTCATGTAATCATGTAATGCTTCTTCAAATGCACCGACTTTTGTCAGTGGCACATCATCCATAAAATCATTTTCAACTGCGAAAAGACTGACGCCCATTTCAGCAACATTGAGTGGAGAATATTGTTTCTGCTTCATCAGTTCCATAACACGCTGACCACGTTCCAACTGCTTACGTGTTGCTTCATCAAGATCCGATGCAAACTGTGCAAATGCCGCTAATTCACGATATTGCGCCAGTGCTAAACGAATACCACCACCTAGCTTTTTAATAATTTTAGTTTGTGCTGCACCACCGACTCGAGATACAGATAAACCTGCATTAATCGCCGGACGAAAACCAGAGTTAAACAAATCTGACTCAAGGAATATCTGACCATCAGTAATCGAAATTACGTTGGTTGGTACGAATGCAGATACGTCACCCGCTTGGGTTTCAATAATTGGCAATGCCGTTAATGAACCGGTTTGACCTTTGACTTTGCCACCGGTCAGCTTCTCAACATAATCTGCATTAATACGTGCCGCACGTTCTAATAAACGAGCATGTAGATAGAACACATCACCAGGATACGCTTCACGACCTGGTGGACGTTTTAGTAACAATGAAATCTGACGGTAAGCCCAAGCCTGTTTAGTCAAATCATCATAAATGATCAGGGCATCTTCACCCTTATCACGGAAATATTCACCCATAGTACAACCAGAGTATGGCGCAATATATTGCATCGCTGCTGATTCAGAAGCGGTTGCTGTAACAATAATCGTATGCTCCATGGCACCATGCTCTTCAAGCTTTTTGATAACTACTTTAATCGAAGAAGCTTTTTGGCCAATAGCAACGTAGATACATTTAACACCAGTACCCTTCTGATTAATGATGGCATCAATAGCCACAGCGGTTTTACCGGTTTGTCTATCACCAATAATTAATTCACGTTGACCACGTCCAACCGGCACCATTGCATCAATTGATTTCAAACCTGTTTGTACAGGTTGGTCGACTGACTTTCTCGCAATTACACCTGGAGCAATTTTTTCTATTGCTTCATGTCTTGTTGCATCAATGTCACCTTTACCATCGATAGGGTTTCCTAATGCGTCGACTACGCGACCCAATAAGGCTTCACCAACCGGTACTTCAAGAATACGTTTGGTGCATTTAACAACATCGCCTTCAGAGATGTTTTCGTAACTACCTAGAATTACCGCACCAACAGAATCTCGTTCCAGATTAAGTGCTAAACCAAATGTGTTACCCGGGAATTCAATCATTTCCCCTTGCATTACATCGCTTAACCCATGAATTCTGGCAACACCGTCAGCAAGACTTACTACCGTACCTTCGGTACGTGCTTCGGTATCAAGATCCATTGACTTGATTTTCTTTTTAATCAGGTCACTAATTTCAGTTGCACTGATAGACATATGTCTTTCCTCTATTTAATAACTATTGCGCAAATATACTATTTAATTCTTTCAAACGACCTCGAAGAGATGCATCAATCACAGAATCACCCACTCGAATTATTACTCCACCGATCAGATCTTTATCTTCTTCAGTGTTGATATCGATTTTCTTACCCAAACGTTTTGAAATTGATTCAGAGATAGCGTTAACTTGAGCATTATCCAATGGATAAGCTGAGATAACTTCAACATCACTGATGCCTTCTGTAGCAGTACGTTTTTGCTCAAAAATCTCAAACACTTCTGCGGCAAGATTAATACGCCCAGCATCAATCAAAACACGGATAAAGTTTTTACCCGTTTGACTAAATTTGTCGCCACCAATATCAGAAAAAAACTGGTACAAAGCTTCACTGCTTAATTTTGGATTATTGATAACAGCATACATGCTGTCATCGGAAACAATCACACTAAGTAGATTCAGCATCGCTGACCATTCGCTCAACTTACTTTCATCAATCGCTTGATCAAAAGCCGCATTCGCATAAGGTCGGGCAATGGTTGCTTTCTCTAACATCTATTTATAATTCCTGGCTTATCTTCTTGGCTTATAACTGTTGGCTAATTTTAGCCAAAACTTCGTTATGAGCATTTTGATCAACTTCTCGCATCAAGATCTGCTCAGCACCGGAAACAGCTAACGCTGCAACTTGGCTTCTCAGCTCTTGTCTGGCTTTTTCTTTTTCCTGCTCAATCTCGCTCAAGGCACTCTCTTTAATGCGAGCGACTTCTGCTTTGGCATCATCTTTCGCTTCTTCGACTATTTCATCATGACGCTTTTGCGCTTGAGAAATAATGTTAGCCGCTTGCTCTTTGCCTTTGTTGATTTCAGCAGTCGATTTTTCCTGTGCTTCAGCAAAGTCTTTTTGACCTTGTTCCGCAGCAGCCAAACCATCAGCAATACGCGTTTCACGTTCTTCCATTTGTGACAGCAACAGTGGCCACACAAACTTCATCGTAAACCAGACGAAAACGGCGAACGCTATAAGCTGTCCTATTAAGGTTGCATTAAAATTCACTTAAATCACCTATATGTCGGGTAAGGACTATTAATGTCCAGCAGCAGCCTGGAACGTAGCAACAAAAGGACTAGCAAGAGTAAACCACATGCCAATACCAATACCGATCATGGTTACCGCATCAACAAGACCTGCGACCAAGAACATTTTACCTTGAAGCATTGGCGCTAATTCAGGTTGGCGTGCTGCGCCTTCCAAAAATTTACCACCCAATAAACCAAAGCCGATTGCTGTACCAAATGCACCCATACCTAAAACGATTAACACACCCAATGATGTAAACGCCAAAATAGTTTCCATCTTTACTCCTCCAAAGGATTTTACTTAAAAATTAAAATTAATGATGTTCATGTGCCATTGCCATATAAACAATGGTTAACATCATGAAAACAAATGCTTGTAACAAGATTATTAATATATGAAACACGGCCCAAACAAACTGTAACATGCCACCAAAAATTGAGCCGATAAAAAACGGTAACGCTGAGCCTATTAAGGTCGCTATTAATAAAAATATGAGTTCGCCCGCATAGATGTTACCAAATAATCGCAGCGCCAATGAGACCGGCTTAGCGATTAAACCAACACCTTCTAATATTAGATTAAAAGGAATCATGTATTTGCCAAAGGGCTGCAACGCGAGTTCGCCAACAAAGCCACCGACGCCCTTCATTTTGATACTGTAGTAAATGATGAGAATAAAAACGCCTATCGACATACCAAAGGTAATATTCGGGTCGGCTGTTGGAACTATTTTATGAAATGCAAGAGGATTACCTGTAGCTAATTTCATTATTTCCGGAAATACATCAACAGGAATAATATCCATGGTGTTCATCAGAGTAATCCAGACAAAGATGGTCAGTGCCAATGGACCAATTAATGGATTCTTAACTGTCATAATATCGTTAACATTTTTATTAACGAATTCGATAATCATTTCGACCAGATTGGCGAAACCAGTGGGCGCGCCACTATTAGATTTTTTTGCGACACGATGAAAGAAAAAACAGAAAAGGACACCAAGAAAAATAGACCAACTCATGCTATCGACATTCAGCGACCAGAAACCCATATCCATGACTTCTTGTGGATTAAGAGCAAATGTCCAGGTAGCAGCATCAAGTTCACCATCAACTCTGGGATAGCCTTCAGGCAACTGCCCTAATACCAGATTTTGCAAATGATGCTGGAGGTATGAATTCGAAGTGAGTTCTGTTCCTGATGACATTTCTTTAAATCTATTCTCAATTATTATTGTTTCATTAAAATTGCCAAACCTGCCAGATTCATTAATAGAACAAATCCGTAGCTGACAAACATCATACCAATATTAAATGGCGCAATCGGCCCAACCAGTAATATTGAGGCTGCAAATATTACTATTGTCGAGACTATCTTTATTGCCTCGCCAACAAAAAACCAAGCTAATGTGTTGTTACCACTCGATCCTGCTACCGGTGTTCTCAAAGAAAACCAGACAAATATTACGTTTGGCAGAATAAATGCCAAACCACCCAAAACCACTGAGCATGCAAATTCGAGACTGACAAACACAAAAAATAGAAGCGCACTCAATATAACGGTGCCAGCTTCAATAAGTAACATCCTGTAGGCGGCGGAGCGATTTATTATTATTTCTTGCGTTCCGGCCAATTAACTATCCAACTCTAAAAATCGCGGTACATTCTAACGGCTAAAATCGATAGTACCAGTGAAATATTGCAATTTTTACATATCCCCTCTGATGTGGGGACGGGAAGTATAAAGACCTGCTCAATAATGATCAATCAATGCCGACATCTTATGGCGAGAGAATTGTCTAAATTAGAGTATGGAATAGAAAATTTCAGTAAAAACATACACGCTACACATAGTAAGGGGAAACCCTTACAAATGCTTATAAATGAATTAAATAACATTTAAACCAAATATCTTCGGAAAAATATGCCATATTTGCTGGTGCTAGCAAATATGGAAATTAGCCTATCAAATTAGAATATATTTGAAGCCACCGTTATGGATGACTTTGGTACAGGTTCTTCTTCTTTAAGCTATCTAATAAAATTTCCCATTGATACTTTAAAAATAGACATGTCCTTTATAAAAGATATGGGAACATCAAGCAGATGCTTTACTGGAAATGAATTGCGATGTAGTCCAAGGCTACTTATTCAGTAAGCCCGTCGAAGCAGAAAAAATATCTGAAATGTTAAAAAACCATAGCAATTTTCTAGGTAAGAAAAATGTAGGTGGAATGAAATAGCAAACTTATTTAATACGTTTTAGTATCCCTTCAAGTTCATCTAAAGAATTATATGTAATTTGTAGTTTTCCCTTGCCGCTATTTTGATGATTAATTACAACGTTCGCACCGAGTCGTCCTGACAACTCATTTTCTAAAATACTAATATTAGGGTCTTTTGCTTTACTCTTAGTTTTGTCTTGCTTATCTTTCCCGGACAACTGCTGCACTAGGCTTTCTGTAGCACGAACTGATAAGCCTTGCTTCACTACCTTGTTAGCTACTTCAAGTTGTTTATCCTTAGTTAAAGTTAGTAGTGCACGAGCATGCCCCATATCCAGCTGGCGTGTTTCTAATAATTTTTTAACGCTATCATCTAATTCTAATAACCTTAATAAATTACTTACTGCTGAACGAGAACGGCCAACTGCATCCGCAGTTGCATCGTGGGTCATTTCAAATTCTTTGATTAACCTTTCCAAAGCTCTTGCTTCTTCTAATGGATTCAAATCTTGACGCTGAATATTCTCGATCAATGCCAAACACATTGCCGTTTGATCAGATACATTTTTAATAATAACCGGAATTTCGTGTAAATCGGCTATTTGTGATGCACGCCAACGACGTTCGCCAGCTATGATTTCATAGGTTCGCTTACCCGCCATTGAACGTACGACGATAGGCTGTATCACACCCTGTGCACGAATTGAATCTGCTAACTCATTCAATGCTTCGGAATCAAAATCCTGTCGGGGTTGGTATTGTCCACGTTGAATCAAATCTATAGCAAGAGTTCGTAAAGTATCTGCACTTGAGGGTTTTGTAAGATCTTCATGCGTTCCTAACAAGGCATCGAGTCCCTTGCCTAATCCGCGCTTTTTTGCAGCCATATCTATTCGTTAATTATCTGTTTAGTGCTACTGAGTATGAACAAGCTTTATGCCGCCACACCTTCTCGTCTCAACATCTCACCCGCCAAAGCTAGATAAGCAACAGCACCGCTGGAAGACTTATCATAAGCTATAGCAGCCTTACCATGGCTTGGTGCTTCGGCTAATCGAACATTACGAGGAATAATGGTGCGATAAACTTTTTCTCCAAAGTGATCCATCAACTGCGCGGAAACCTGAGTTGCAAGATTGTTTCGAGGGTCATACATAGTGCGTAATAAACCTTCGAGTTGAAGTTTGGGGTTTAAATACTTACGTATCTTTTCTATCGTTTCCAGTAATGACGTTAAACCTTCAAGAGCATAGTACTCACATTGCATCGGAATCATCACTGAGTTTGCTGCTACTAATGAATTTACTGTTAACATATTTAAAGATGGTGGACAGTCGATAAAGATAAAATCGTAGTCATCTTCAATCGGTTCAAGTGCAGCGCGCAATCTAACTTCTCGCGCCACCTCATCCAAAAGCGCCACTTCAGCACCGGTGAGATCAGTATTTGTTGGAATTAAATCGTATAGGCCTTCGGGTGATTTAACAATGACCTCTTTTGCTGTTTTATCTTCCATTAGTAAATCATAACTGGATATCTCCAGTTGTGTCTTATCAATGCCGCTACCCATGGTAGCGTTGCCTTGTGGGTCAAGATCAACTAATAATACTTTGCGTTTAGCAGCAGCTAGAGACGCAGCGAGGTTAACACCTGTTGTCGTCTTTCCTACCCCACCCTTTTGATTAGCTATTGCAATTATTCTAGCCATTGTGCTCGAAAACACCTTTTTATTTGAATTATTATTTAAGACGTACTCTACCATATTGAGTACGCCAAAAATATCATTCAGCTCGACTTATCTGAACCAGAGTTGCAAGTGGAGCATCATCTACAGATTCTAAGTTATTAAGCTTAATAACAAATTTATGTCCAACTAGCACATTAATTTCTTCATTTACTTGCTTGCCCTTCATGGCAAGTAATTGATTGTTGTAAGTGATTAAATGTTGCGTCAATTCAAGCATGCGATTTAGTGGCGCAAAAGCCCGACAAATGACACTATCGAACTCTATCTCCGGTTTAAATGCTTCCACACGAGACTGAATGATCTCAATATTCGTAATATCGAGTTCCGCTTTCACATGCCGAAGAAAACGGGTTTTCTTTTGATTGCTATCAAGTAATACCCAACGTGTCTCAGGTAAAGCCAAAGCGAGTATCAATCCAGGTAAACCAGGCCCAGTACCGATATCCAGACAATCATGCCCTTTAAGAAATGGTAATACAGACAAGGAATCCAATACATGACGCGTCAACATTTCTTCAGGCTGTTTTATTGCCGTTAAATTATAGGACTGGTTCCATTTATGTAATAAGGCAATATAAGCCAAGTATTGGTCACAAGCCTGTTGCTCAGGGTCGAGACTCAGACTTAGTAAGCCAGCCTTTAACTTATCTAACATTGGGACTTTGAAAGAATCAGGCGCTTTGCTTAAGTAGCAAGGATTGTTTCTTCATATAAATACGTAGCAGAGATATTGCCGCAGGCGTAATACCTTGAATCCTTGAAGCTTGCCCTAAATTTACCGGACGATGTTGTGATAACTTCTCTATGGCTTCCGTCGATAAACCACGCACGTTCTGGTAATCGATATCAACAGGCAAAGCTTTTTCCTCATGATGACGGTTACGTTCAACTTCTTCTTCCTGACGCTTAATATAACCAGAATACTTCGCTTGTATTTCTACTTGTTTGGCGACAATAGGATCCATCTCAGCAACAGCCACATTCGGTAACTTCGCAATATCGCTATAACTAAATTCAGGACGTTTTAATAATTGCAACAAACTTTGATCGGTACGTATCGGCTGTCCCAATACGCTTTCGGCATCTTCGACAGAAAGCGCTTTAGAACCGACACAAATTTTATCTAATCGAGCTGATTCTTTTTCTATGGCATCACGTTTTTCGTTAAACAAACGCCAACGATTCTCGTCAATCAAACCCAGCTCATGCGCTTGTTCCGTCAAACGTAAATCAGCATTGTCTTCACGCAACATCAAACGATATTCCGCGCGACTGGTAAACATACGATACGGCTCGGTGGTGCCCATGGTAATCAAATCATCAACCAATACACCTAAATAAGCTTCATCACGACGGGGATACCAGGGCTCTTTATCCTGAACTCGTAACGCAGCATTCAAACCTGCAAGTAAACCTTGTGCGGCTGCTTCTTCATAACCGGTGGTACCATTAATTTGTCCGGCAAAATATAAACCTTTTATAAAGCGCGTTTCTAACCATGGCGATAATTCACGTGGATCAAAATAATCATACTCGATGGCATAACCCGGACGAATAATGTGCGCGTTTTCAAAACCTTTTATCGAGCGAACTAATTCAATCTGCGCATCGTATGGCAATGAAGTCGAAATACCATTGGGATAAACTTCATTACTGGTTAATCCTTCCGGTTCTATAAATATCTGGTGTGCATCTTTATCAGCAAAGCGCACCACCTTATCTTCAACCGAAGGACAATAACGCGGCCCCGTACCCTCAATCTTGCCAGTAAACAACGGCGAGCGATCTAGAGCAGCGCGAATGATCTCGTGAGTACGCTCATTAGTATAAGTAATGTGACATGGTACTTGCTCTGGATGCTGGCTTTCATTGCCTATATATGAAAATACCGGCAATGGCACATCACCCGGTTGGATACCAACCTGACTGTAATCAATAGTATTGCCATCGAGTCGTGGTGGCGTACCGGTTTTTAATCGGCCCACATTAAATGGCAGTTCGCGTAATCTATCAGCAAGTGCAATCGAAGGCGGATCTCCTGCTCGACCACCTTGATAATTACTATCGCCAATATGAATTTTGCCACCGAGAAAGGTACCCACTGTTAATACCACTGTCGGTGCCATGAACTTCAAACCCATTTGCGTGACTACACCTAGCACTTGCTCACCTTCGACAATTAAGTCATCAACCGCTTGCTGAAAAATAAGTAGGTTTTCCTGTCCTTCTAAAGCCGGACGCACGAATTGTTTATATAAAGAGCGGTCAATCTGCGCGCGTGTCGCACGAACCGCCGCACCTTTGCGAGAGTTTAAGGTACGAAATTGTATGCCGCTGTGATCGGCAGCAATCGCCATCAAACCACCCATGGCATCGATTTCTTTGACTAAGTGTCCTTTACCAATTCCACCTATTGCCGGATTGCAGGACATCTGCCCCAGCGTATCAACATTGTGTGTCAGCAATAAAGTACGCGCACCCATGCGCGCAGAAGCTAATGCTGCTTCAGTACCAGCATGACCACCACCAACAATGATGACGTCGTAATTATCAGAATGACTAGACATAAGGCGGCTATTGTAGCGATTGCTTATAAGAATGTAAGCCTGAAAGATCGAAATTGTGCCTAAAAATGAACCTAAAAGCGTCTAGTCAAAATTGTCGACAATGCTGAGAAGGCAATAATAATTAAGAATTTTTATGCTCGTCTTTCAAAAGCGAATAATGCTTGGCGGAATATTCTAAAAATTCGAGCTCTCCTTCATTCAATTCTCGAATTTGTTTTACCGGACTGCCCATGTATAAATAACCTGATTCCAGTTTTTTACCCGTGGGCACCAAACTCGCAGCGCCGATAATAATATTATCGCCCAATACCGCACCATCCATAATTGTTGCCGACATACCGATTAAACAATTATTACCTACGGTACAGGCATGCAATGTCACTCGATGACCCGCAGTAACATCATCACCTATGGTTAGTGGAAAACCACCGGGTGAATATTTACCATCATGCGACACATGCAAGATACAGCCATCTTGTATATTGGTGCGCGCCCCAATTTTGATTGAATGAACATCACCACGCACGACCGACATCGGCCAGATAGAACTGTCTTCACCAATGACGACGTCACCAATAACAACGGCCGTTTCGTCAACAAAAACGGATGGATGAATTTCGGGTGTTTTATCTTTGAATTTTCTAATCGTCATGTAACAAACCTGTCATACAAAAAGCGTATTATTATACTTAGAGATACATTAAGAAAGATAAATCAATGTTGCTTGTCAAAACCAATAAGTACTTAATTTATATGATAAATTGAACTGGTTCACATTTTTCTAATACGCTATGGTGATCGAGTTCATAGTTTAATGAACGTACAATTTTAAACACTAATTCATCGGATAATATCCCACTCAGTTAATTTTGAACGGAAAAGAAACGAGATGAATAATTTACTAGGACAGAAAATTGACCTGCATAGGGTGGATATAAATGACCCCTTACAATTACCGGTTAGTGGAGAAATAGTTAAAAATTTCCACAATACCCAGAAAGCGGATGGTTTCTTTTTGCTTAAACTAGATAAACCATTTGAACAAGACGGTATTAATAATCGTCACGTATTATTCTGGTCACCGCTAATGCACCGCAAGAAAAATGTAGAAGATCAGGTTGATGCGCTTATTCTGCTTATTCCTGATATGAAGTTGTTGGATAACGCTCACATAGACGAAAATGCGTTTATTCCTTTAGATTGGGCGAAAGCAACCAGAACATCACTCATTGAAAAAAGCTTCTCTACTACTATTCACTAAGCTTTAAACAAACGTTAAAGATATTTAGAAAGATTCATAGCCCTTCTATTTTCAGATAGAAGGGCTATAAAATATTACGA
The DNA here is from genome assembly GCA_012960105.1 of Thiotrichaceae bacterium. Classification (GTDB taxonomy): domain Bacteria; phylum Pseudomonadota; class Gammaproteobacteria; order Eutrophobiales; family Eutrophobiaceae; genus UBA7359. The sequence goes on from DUBV01000062.1 coordinate 10,684, forward strand.
ACGCACCTACTTTTTTAGGCCGTACTTTTAAGGGACTTTTACTTTATTCAGCTTACCAATGATTCGTCTGAAAGGACCTTTCAGATTATCTCTGGCAAAAGCTTTTATTTCTTCAATATTTGAAGGCTTACCAACTACAATAATACCCACCATACCAAAACCGATATGTGGCTGACAGACAAACGCATATACACCTTCCACATCCAAAGTTACTTTAAGGTTTTCACCAAGCTTGCTTGCCCATGATTTCGCACCTTCAGGAATCAAACCCTCTACTGATACCGTATTGTGTGAATTCATATTGCGCCAGGCAACTGAATCACCAACATTGATATAGATAGTATCTGGTTTGAAAACACGTGCCTGAGCATTAATGGTATGTGTTTGCGGATTGGCATTCACCACTGGTTCTACAGATACGGCAGCTTCAGAATCAGCTTCGGTACTGACTGCTTTTTCTGCTGGCGCTGCTGTGTAGGGCCAGTTCTTATAGATCTCTTCCTGATAAACAACCTGACTTGGCAGATACATTACGTCAATTGTAATTTCTTCAACCACCTCGGTCGTAGAAGCACTGATAGCAGGTGCTGCTACTTTTTCCTGAGATACATCTTCCTCACCGCAGCCAATTAATAAACTGCTAAACAGAATCAGAAATAAAACCTTCAAATAATTAAACATCAATATTAAGTCCTACTGTTGTTTAGTTATAAGGCCAGTTAGCATAAATTTCATCTTGATAAATTACGCCTTCAGCTTTTTCCATATCCATAGCTGAATCCATACTTTCTTCAACTGCCGTATCTGCATCATCTCCACCACATGCACTCAATAATAAAAGTGCAGAAATAATCATTGATAATAAAACCGATTTACTCGTAAACATAATACTTAGACTCCTCAGGTTATCTAAAAATTAAATTGATGTTTTGTGGTCGCCGCATAATTTATACTTGTAAACACAAAACTCATTGAATAATGCTGCGACACAGCTTAACAGACCTAACAAGCACATGAAAACCCAGGAACTACAGACATTTTGCGAACAAATTTGGGATTCCAGCATTATTTCCGAATTGGTCGACTATATTCGCATCCCGAACAAGTCTCCAGCGTTTGATCCCGACTGGCATCAACATGGTTATATGGAACAAGTCGTAGAACAGTTTGTGAACTGGTGTCAGCAGCAAAACATTACCGGCATGCAGTTGGAAGTCGTGCGCTTATCCAAACGCACACCACTTATTTATATAGAAATACCCTCAATAAACAATACTAGCAATGGAAACAGTAAAGACGAACGTAGCATTCTGCTATATGGCCATCTGGATAAACAACCGGAAATGTCCGGCTGGCGTGAAGATCTTAGCCCTTGGCAACCCGTATTAGAAGATGACAAATTATATGGTCGCGGCGGTGCGGATGACGGTTATGCCATGTTTGCGTCACTACTCGCCATTAAAGCATTACAACAACAATCAATCCCACATGCGCGCTGCGTCATTATTATTGAAGCATGTGAAGAAAGTGGTAGTTATGATCTGCCTTTTTATATTGACCATTTATCAGATCGCATTAAAACACCTGAATTAATCGTGTGTCTTGATTCCGGTTGCGGTAATTACGATCAACTCTGGTCAACCACATCATTACGCGGCTTAATCGGCGGCACATTAAAGATAGATGTACTTAACGAAGGCATACATTCCGGTGATGCCAGTGGCATCGTGCCTTCGAGTTTTCGCATATTGAGACAATTGTTAGATCGACTTGAAGATCCAGTAAACGGCAAAATTCTTGATGACGCGTTTCACGTTGATATTCCAGAAAAACGAATTGGACAAGCACAACGAGCAGCAGCAATGATGGGAGATGATGTATTTAAACGCTTCCCGATGAAAAGCGGCATGCAGCCGATGAATACTGATCCAGTTGAATTAATATTGAATCGAAGCTGGCGACCGGCCTTGTCTTATATCGGCGCAGGTGGATTACCTAATATCGAATCAGCGGGTAATGTATTACGCCCATCAACATCAATTAAATTATCCATGCGTTTACCCCCAACATGTGATGCCGAAGTTGCTAGCAAGAAACTTGAAACATTATTAACGGACAATCCACCTTCTGGCGCAGAAGTAAGCTTTACACCAGACTGGGCAGCAAGTGGCTGGATGGCACCTGAAGTGGCACCGTGGTTAGAACAAGCAATGGATGATGCTTCTAATAATTATTTTAAAAAACCCGCAGTACACATGGGTGAAGGTTGGTCTATTCCTTTTATGGGAATGCTCGGTGAAAAATTTCCTCAAGCACAATTTTTAATAACAGGGGTACTTGGACCGGGTTCCAATGCACATGGGCCTAACGAATTTTTACATATCCCTACAGCGAAGAAATTGACGTGTTGCGTGGCGGAAATTATTGCTAAACATTATGAAAATAATCGAAGTTAATTTAGGAATTAAATCATGAAAACAGGTGTAATTGGTTTAGGTGCAATGGGTGCGAGCATGGCAAAAAATCTTGCTAAGGCGGATCATCTGCAAACAGTATACAACCGGACTTTATCTACGGCGGAATCTGTTGCCAAAGAATGTACTTGTACGATTTCGATGACACCAAATGATCTCGCTAAACAATGTGAGCTTATAATTCTATGCGTCTCGCGTGATGAAGATGTATTGGAAATGGTTAATGCCATAAAGAATGATATCGATGCCGATACTATCGTTGTTGATACTTCTACGGTTAGTTCTGAAACGGCGCAACAGGCGAGTGAATTATTAAAAGAAGTTAATGCACACTTTCTTGATTGTCCTGTATCAGGTGGTACTGAAGGAGCCAAACATGGCACGCTGGCAATGATGGTCGGTGGTGATGAAGAGATATTGGAAAAAGCACGGCCTACTCTGGGTGCTATTGCCGGCAACATTGTTTATATCGGAGCCAGTGGTTTTGGTCAGGCAACGAAAGCGGTGAATCAGATTATGGCTGCGGGAATTAATCAGGCAGTTACCGAAGCACTGGCCTTTGGTAAGGCCATGAATCTGCCGATGGATAGGGTCGTGGATATTGTTTCTACCGGTGCGGCGAGCAACTGGTTTCTCGAGCATCGCGGTAAAAGTATGTTGGCGGGAACCTATGCACCGGGTTTTAAACTTGGTTTGCATCATAAGGATCTGACTATTTGCCAGAGTATGACGAAATCGATCAACGATAATGCCCTACCGATCATTGAAATGACCTTATTACACTATCAACAACTGATGGATGAAGGTTATGCGGATGAAGATATTTCGGCACTGTTCAGGTTGAAATCCAGACAGTTGGAGAAAAACTAACGTTTATAATTTCTATAAAAGTTAAAAGTTAGGTGCCAAATTAGGTGTCAGGCACGTTTAAAGTAAGTGTTTCTCGGCTCCATCGGGGGACAGGCTTAAGCCTGTCCCCTAAAAATTTAATAACGTCTGTTTTTTCAATATAATCAAATTGTTAGAATTAATTCTATTTAAGTTTTAGCTTGGTTTTTTACATTAATTCACTAGCATATCTCTGTCTTTTTCACGGTTGCCGCAACTTTATTGAAACTACACTCTACGTTTAATTGTCCCATTAGAATTGACGCTAGGCCATATTTATGGAGAATAGTGCGCCCGTTAGTCTGCCGAAGTAACAAGAGTAGACGGCGATATACACATTAAATAAGAATAAAATGCAGTTTAAGGTATCCATTTACTAAATCATGTCAGTAGCAATCGAAGTTAAATCGTTAACGAAGTCTTTCGGCCCGATACATGCGGTTCGTGGGGTCTCCTTTAACGTTGATCGGGGTGAAGTACTGGGTTTCCTCGGGCCGAATGGCGCGGGCAAATCGACCACCATGAAAATGATCACCGGCTTTCTTGAACCCACTAGCGGCACCGCCATAGTTAATGGCCACAATGTTCTTGAAGATCCTTTAGCAGTTAAACGCTCTATCGGTTATTTACCGGAAGGTGCACCGGCTTATGGCGAAATGACAGTAAGAAGCTTTCTGAATTTTATTGCTGACATTCGACAACTGACTGGCAGCAGTCGTAAAAAGCGGATTGATGAAGTAGTTGATCGGATTAATATTCGTAATGTTA
>DUBV01000063.1 GCA_012960105.1 Thiotrichaceae bacterium
AGAACCCCTTATGAATCTCTCAGAGATAAGTTAGTATGAAAATGAAGTGTCCGATGGGTGCGCATTTACTACAGCCAGCCGATAACAAGAATGAGTAATGCAGCAAAAAACTGAAACCCGTAATTAACTGCAATTTCGCTAGCTAAGTCTGCTGCTTTCTGGATTGTTTGTAATTCTTCTTCCATATGATCACCAATCTATATCTTTGTTAAAGCCTCTGTCAGACATCTAGAATATCAGTATTGATGAACTTTTAAAGCTTATCCATACATCGCTTCCTATAGATAATTTTAAAATTTCAAGTGCTTTATGCGTAATAGTGGCTTGAACCTGTTCGCCTATATTAATACTGAGTTTAATCTGACCATCTTCTTCATTCATTCCAATAATTTTTCCAGAGAAACTATTCTGCATACTGGAATCAAGCCTATCTTTCGATATAACAATTTGTTTTGGATCTATTGCTATATGTTCCGCCTGTTCGACACCATCAGGAACACTTATTAATAATTTTCCTGTGTCGAATACATTACTACTAACATCAAAAACACCATTAAAAAGATTAATTAAATGCGCTTCGAATACGTTACCTTTAACTACACTATAAACATCATCTGCCAAGCATTGAGCTTGTATTTGATTATGAGTTGTAAAAATGACTGTTTTATTAAGTTTGTCGTTTAACGTAATCATTAATTGTTCTAAATCCTGAATTGATTTCTTATCGAGATAGGTAAAGGGCTCATCCAATATCAATACTTCAGGATCTAATACAAGCACCTGAGCTATAGCCACTTTTTGAGCTTCGCCACCAGATAATAATCGAGCTGAACGCTCAGCTAGTTTAGTGATATCTAATAGCTGCATTATTTCAAATACTTTCTTTGCTCGTATTTCTTTATCAATATGCTTTAGTTTTAAGCCAAGCTCAATATTCTTATAAACCGAACCTCGTAGCAAATAGGGATTTTGCTGTACATATGCCGTTGTTCTTTTAAACTGCTCTCTATTATTTTTACCCAGTTCTTTTTCATTATATATAAGAGATCCATCATCAGGCAGGTTGTGAAACGAAAGAATATTTAACAAGCTGGTTTTTCCCGAACCATTCGGTCCAACAATCGCTATGATATGAGATTTTTTTATATCAATATTTATATTGGATAAAATGAAATTATCATTATTGCCCACGCTATTACTATAGCTATAAGTAACATTTTTTAATTGATATAAACTAGTCATCTTATTTTTGACTGAAACTGTTGAAGTACGGCATTAACAATGAAAGCGACTAATAACAACATAAAACCAAGCGCCAATGCGAATTCAAATTCACCCTTACTAGTTTCCAATGCAATTGCTGTTGTCATCGTACGCGTATAACCATCGATATTACCGCCTAACATCATGGCAATACCCACTTCACCAATCGCACGGCCAAATCCAGTAACAACCGCAGCAATTAATGCAAAGCGCACTTCGCTCATATAAATAAGACTGCGTTGAAAATAATTCGCACCTAAAGAAGAGCAGGTTTTTGCTAATCGTGGATCAGCGCTTTTAACAGCAGCTATACAAAGGTTCCATATTATAGGAATAATTAATACGCACTGGCCAATTACCATTGCCGTAGGTGTATACAACAAACCCAGATCACCCAATAAGCCTTGACGATTTAGTATGCCATATAACAATAAGCCAACAACAACAGTAGGCAATGCCATTAAAGTATTTAAACATGCTAATAAAAAGTTCTTTCCTTTGAAATTGTTTAGGGCAACAACTACACCTAGTGGCAAACTAAATATAATTGCGATGAGTACCGCTATCAAAGAGACCTTTAATGATGTCCAGACCACATAGAACAAAGATCTATCAAAATTAACAATGAGTTTAAAAGAAGCGGACATAGCATCTAAAAAGAAATTTTTACTCACAGCTTCTGATTTTTTTTCTACTATAACCTCTCCCTGCAAATATTCAGGATGAAATAATTGTTCTCCTTGGTATTTATAATCGTTAATTATTCTCTGTGCTTTTTCACCGGTTATAAATGTAATATATTTTTCAGCAAGCACATTATTAACATGACTCCGGTTTTCCGGGTTTATTGCAATTACATGATAAGGATTATGCAGAAATGCTTCATCCTGATAATGAATGACCAGATTGATTCGTTCTCTAAATGCCAGATAGGTACCACGGTCGGTTAATGTGTAAGCTTGTTGCTCGTTGGCTAATAATAATACCGCCCCCATTCCCACTCCGGCTTGTTCGTACCACTCACCTCCAGGGAATAAATTATTCTCTTGCCATATTGCTAATTCTTTTTTATGTGTTCCTGAGTCATCACCTCTGGAAATAAACTGATTACGGGAAACCAATAAATTATTAAAAGCCTCAGCTAATGAATTAGCTTGTTTTATGTTCGCCGGATCATCACTTGAGCCAACCAGGATAAAATCATTGTGCATAACTGGATATCGTTTTAATCCATAACCAGACTTGATGAATTGTTTTTCATCTTCAGGCGCATGCGTTAACAAGACATCGACATCTCCTTGCTCACCTAAACGTAAGGCTTGCCCTGATCCCACAGTAATCACATGAATCTTTACATTCTGTTCAATTTCAAAAACAGGGTTTAATACTGACATGAGACCTGAATTTTCAGTAGTTGTTGTAATTGCCAAACGTAAAGTCTCGGTCTCCGCATTAACTAATGGAAACAGGAAACATAAAACTAAGGTTATATAGATTTTCTGAAATATCTGCATAGTTTATTGCATAAGCTTTTAAGGTCGTTGCTTGACTTAAGATATAGAGTAATTATGCTTTGAATAATGAAAAAGGCTATATCTATATGAAGATAGAATTTGAAACTGATATTAACGGCTATCAAGAAGCGCGACAATTTAAATTACTGATTGATTCCATTCTGAAACATGAAAATTTAAACCCATCACTAAATTCTCTCGCGTCTTCATTACAAGAGCAATTAAAGGAATTTTTATCTAATCCGGATTTTGCCGATTTTTCTGAACCTGATTCAAAAGAACACTATAGCGGAAGTCATGATGAAGCCGTCGCTAGCGGGGTCGTAAAATTATTTCGCAGCCTATTTGGACCCAGTTCGCGTGAAATAGAACTGAGCAAGCAACGCAAGGAGCTAATTGCACGAGCCGAACATGCTGAAATATCTGCATTTGATGCTTTAGCTGAAACAGCAGAAATAGCTCTGGAACGCGATCAACTTAAAGAAAAACTCAAACAATTTGAAGCAGAAACGCCAAAACCCGGATAAAAGAGCCAATCGGCATCAAAGCCACGTTTTTCTTATTATATTTCACCTTTTTGGCTGGAAATCAGCTATTAGAACAGGTAATTTAAGCTCCCTTTTTTCACAACCGTCATATTTTAATGAGTAAGAAGTTATACATTACAACGCAAGGCTGCCAAATGAATGAATACGATTCAGACAGAATGGTGGATACCCTTCAAGTTGCTCATAATATGACGGTGACAGAGGATCCGGCTGAGGCAGATTTAATACTGCTAAACACTTGCTCTATAAGGGAAAAAGCTCAAGAAAAAGTATTTTCTCAGCTAGGTCGCTGGCGTGGTTTTAAGGAAAAGAATCCCGATTTAGTCATCGCTGTTGGCGGCTGTGTTGCTAGTCAGGAAGGCCCTGCGATTATCGAGCGAGCTAAATTCGTGGATATTGTGTTTGGCCCACAAACACTACATCGGTTACCTGAGATGTATACTGATGTATTGAAAAGTCGAAAACCTATTATCGACATTTCATTTCCCGAAATTGAAAAATTCGATCACCTTCCTAGCCCAAAAGCAGATGGCCCGAGTGCCTTTGTTTCTATCATGGAAGGTTGTAGTAAATATTGCAGTTTTTGCGTAGTACCTTATACCCGTGGCGAAGAAGTCAGTCGACCTTTTGATGATGTTATTACTGAAGTTGTTGAGCTTGCTGAACAGGGTGTACGTGAAGTTAATTTGTTGGGACAAAACGTCAATGCTTATCGTGGGATTATGCATGATGACGAAATAGCGGATCTTGCTTTACTCATTGAGTATGTTGCTGCCGTTGATGGCATTGATCGCATCCGCTTTACAACATCGCACCCTATGGAATTCTCGGATAGCTTGATTGAAGTTTATGGACGCGTGCCAGAATTAGTAAGTCATTTACATTTACCCGTACAAAGCGGTTCCGATCGTATTCTGGCATTAATGAAACGTGGTCATACTCGTCTTGAATATAAAAGTAAGATTAAACGCATCCGTGCAATAAGACCTAACTTGAGCATGTCTTCCGATTTTATTATTGGCTTTCCAGGAGAAACGGATAATGACTTCGAAGACACAATGAATTTGATTGCTGATATTGGTTTTGATCACTCGTTTAGTTTTATTTATAGCAAACGTCCGGGAACACCAGCATCAAATCTTCCAGACGACGTTTCTATGAAAACAAAAAAAGAACGTCTATCCATTTTACAAAATCGCATAAGCCAGAAGGCTGCGGAAATCAGCGCAGCTATGGTTGGCACAATACAAACTATCCTTGTAGAAGGACAGTCTAAGAAAGATCCAAAACAGCTTCGCGGAAGAACTGAAAATAATCGTGTAGTGAACTTTACTGCGCCAAAAGATTTAATCGGAAATTTTATTGATATAGAAATTACAGAAGCATTACCAAACTCCCTTCGTGGCATATTACCGGAAACAGTTTCGCCAGATTCTGCTCAACATAAAACCATCTCACCTGAACTATCAGTTCAGGCAGAAAGTATTTAACTCACCAAATATTTTACACAACTATTAACACGACTACTTCAAACGATTTACTACTTGAGCCGGTTAATAACCAGCGCTTGTCAAACCTGTGCGGCCCATTGGATAAACATTTGCGTCAGGTTGAACGCCATATTGGTGTAGAGATTAATAACCGTGGAAATAATTTTCATGTCACTGGTGATTTAAAATCTATCGAACTGACTGAGAATATTTTAAAAGAAATGTATGCCGCTACAGAAGCTGAGTTCTTATCACCGGAGAGTGTTCATCTTTATTTACAAGGTATTAATGTCACAGAAGAACTGCAAGAAGATGTCTCCAGTGAAGTATCTATAAAAACAAAACGTGGAATTATTCGCGGTCGTACACCCAATCAGAAAATATATCTTGCCAACATTCAATCACATGACATTAGTTTTGGTATTGGCCCTGCAGGCACGGGAAAAACTTATCTTGCTGTAGCCTGTGCAGTAGCCGCGCTGGAACAAGATCGTGCACGTAGAATCATACTAGTTAGACCAGCTGTTGAAGCAGGAGAAAAACTGGGTTTTTTACCCGGCGATATGGCACAAAAAATCGATCCTTATTTACGCCCGCTTTATGACGCCTTATATGAAATGCTCGGATTTGAAAAAGTAGCTAAATTAATCGAGCGCAATATTATTGAAGTTGCACCCCTGGCATTTATGCGTGGCAGAACTTTAAATGAAGCATTCATTATTCTTGATGAAGCACAGAATACAACCATAGAACAAATGAAAATGTTCCTGACACGTCTTGGCTTTAACTCTACTGCTGTTATTACCGGAGACATCACGCAAATTGATTTACCTTCAGCTAAATTATCTGGCTTGCGACACGTTATTGATATACTCAATGAAGAAAATGAGATTAGCTTTACCTTTTTCAAATCCAAAGACGTTGTACGTCATCCATTAGTTGCTCGAATTCTTGATGCTTACGAAAAGCATGAACAGAATCCACTCAATAATTCGAAATAATAATTCGACTCATGAGTATGAAGATAGAAATACAAAATGTGTCTGGATTTGATTCTCTTCCCAAGGATGAGTTTATTATCAAATGGGCAGAACAAGCACTCGATGAGAAACATAAGGAAGCTGAAATTACACTTCGAATTGTTGAAGAGGAAGAAGGACAAACGCTAAATAAAGAGTGGCGCGGTAAAGATTCAGCAACTAATGTACTATCCTTTCCTGTAGGGGAAGTCATTGAGCAGGCACCAAATTTATTAGGCGACATTGTCATTTGTGCACCTATTGTTGAGTTAGAAGCAAAACAACAAAGAAAAAATAGTGAAGCACACTGGGCACACTTAATTATTCATGGCATTTTGCATCTACAAGGATATGATCATATCTCTGATGAAGATGCTAATGTAATGGAAACAAAAGAAGTTAATATTTTAAAAAATATAGGTTTTGCAAATCCGTATGAAACAGAGTCAGAATGATGGCTGAAAAGAAAGAAATTAACTATAGCAAGTGGTTAAAACGCTTTGCCAGATTGTTTTCTCGAGAACCAGAAGATCGTGATGCCTTAATTGAAATATTAAGAAATTCCGAGCATCGTAATCTTCTGGATCCTGATGCGCTATTAATGATTGAAGGCGCATTACATGTTTCAGAAATTCAGGTACGCGACATTATGGTACCGCGCGTACAAATGATCGTAATTGAAAATAATGCCGAACCAGAAGATATACTCTCCGTCGTTGTTGAATCGGGGCACTCTCGGTTTCCTGTAGTCGGCGAGACCAATGATGAAATAGTTGGAATTCTATTGGCTAAGGATTTATTGAATTACTATGCTGATCCTGAAAAAGATTTTGATATTAAAGATGTCATGCGCGCAACTGTTTTCATTCCAGAAAGCAAACGACTTAATGTGTTGTTAAGAGAATTTCGCACCAGTCGAAATCACATGGCCATTGTTATCGATGAGTACACAGGTGTTGCCGGACTGGTTACCATTGAAGATGTTATTGAAGAAATCATCGGTGAGATTGAAGACGAACATGATCTAGAAGAAGATGAGGTCAACATCAATAATCACGACAATGATCGCTATACCATTAGGGCATTAACGCCTATGGATGATTTCAATAGTTATTTCGAGACTGAGGTTTGTAAGTATGAATGCGACACGGTTGGCGGCCTGGTCATCAATGCCTTTGGGCATTTACCAAAACGCGGAGAAACCATTGAGCATGAAGGTTTCAATATAAAAGTAATTCGTGCCGATAAACGACGTGTACACATGTTACTCTTTACACGTGTTGATGCAGAAGTATCTACTGAAGAAATAGCAAAAAAATAATAAAAACATTAGCGCAGTTCTATAAAAAGTAATTTTGCCTCATGAGCTTATTTGCAGAAAATATGTTTGCAAGAAAAATATGTGCGATTCTTTCAGGAGCATTAGTTCCTTTTGCTTTTGCCCCCTATAACCTTTACATTCTTTCCTTTATATCTCTTAGCATTCTTTTTTATATCTGGTCTAAAGCAGAATCAAAACGCGAAACATTTATCCTTGGATATTTATTCGGCCTTGCTATGTTTGGCATAGGTGTTAACTGGTTACATATCAGTATTAATTTATTTGGCGGGATGAATATCATAGGTGCTTTTTTCTTCACCTTTATATTTATCGCTTATATTTCATTCTACCCAGCAATATGCGGTTATCTTGCGAAACGATTTTTTAACAACTATTTTATTCTTGCCGTTCCTGCATTCTGGCTATTAACTGAATGGTGTCGTGGCTGGGTCATAACTGGATTTCCATGGCTAAACATTGGTACGAGTCAAACAGATAGTTTATTAAGCAGTTTTGCGCCTCTAATTGGTGATTACGGTTTAAGCTTAGCTGTATGTCTTATAGCAATTTCAATAACAACTTTATTTACTGGAAGTCTTAAGCAACGATTAGTCAGTGGCTCCATGGTTGTTTTTATCGCGACATCTTCTTTTATACTAACTGACTTCAACTGGACGCAAGAAAACGGAAAAGAACTTAGCGTCACCTTGGTTCAAGGAGCTATACCGCAAAAGATAAAATGGAAATCCGAATTTCGGGAAAGAACTTATGAAATATATTCTGGCTTAAGCGAGCCTTATTGGTCATCCGATTTAATCATTTGGCCGGAAACAGCAATACCATCTTACTATCACCGTGCAGATGATTTTATTAATCGTATAAAACCACAAAGGCAAAACTCTGATACGCTGTTCATGAGTGGCATTGTTAACAAAGATTTATCTACTAATAAATATTTTAATAGTATTTTATTGATAGGCGCAGATAACAAGCATCAGTTTTATAATAAACATCACCTTGTCCCTTTTGGTGAATACCTACCTTTTAAATCATTACTCAGTGAAATTTTACGTTTTTTAAGAATACCTATGTCTGATTTTTCTTCTGGGGATATTACTCAGAAAACACTTAAAACAGACAAAGCGATTTTTGGCATGAATATTTGCTATGAAGATGCCTATGGCACAGAAGTTCGTCAGTCTTTACCTGATGCCAATATATTAGTAAATGTCAGCAATGATGCCTGGTTTGGTGATTCGATGGCACCACATCAACACCTGCAAATGGCACGAATGCGAGCACTGGAGAATGGACGTTATCTATTACGCTCTACCAATACCGGTATTTCTGCGGTGATAGACAATAAAGGAAAAATTATTAGTCGCTCACCACAATTTGAACCGCATGCGCTACATGCTACGGCAAAATTATTTGAGGGCGCAACGCCTTATAGTCGCTATGGAAATTATCCGGTTTTAATTTTTAGCTTTTTATTATTGTTGCTTAGTTATTTATTGCAGCGCAAAACTCAGAGTTGACCTAATACTACAATCAAGTCTCTGTAGATCTTCTTGCAGAACTGATTTGCTCAAGACGCGCTTTTAATTCAGGTTCATTTTCTGCCATCGACAAAACATCCTTTCTTCGCAAACGTAATAATGTCGTCGGTTTAAGTGCTTTAACATTTGCTGTGCGAACTTGTGATTCAAGCAAGGCCATTTCACCAAAAAATTCGCCATCTCTAAAATTGGCTATAGGCTCATCTTCATGACCATTCTTATAAACTAATACCAGACCATGCGTAATAATATAGAGCGAATCTCCTTTCTCTCCTTCACCAATAACCAGATCGCCTGATAAGAAAGTCATTGCTCGTGCATGTTTAGATAAACGCTCCAGTAAATCATTAGGCAAACCATTTAACAAAGGTATTGTTCCGATAAGATCATGCGGTTTCAATTTAGGTGCAGGATCAGATATAGGTTGCAATGCATTAATCGCTTCATTGATGCGTCGTTCAATATTAGTAAATACCTTTGAACCAATTTCACCATGATGCTCTGCTTCTTCCGCATAAAAGCCTGCTGTAACTAAAGCAACTTTTGCAAATAGACGTGTTTCGAAACGCAAATAAAAATCAGGAAAATCTTCTGCTATTTTCTCAAGTCGATTTTTACGTCGATTTGAACGTTGTTTATACGAATTAATAATTTCTATTTTATAGTTCTCATTTAAATCTTCTTCATTTTGAATATGCTCAATTACTTTTTCGCTTATCAATATACCGGCAATATCCCGCTGCAAACTTTGTGAGAAACGCAGATATTGATAACGAGCCAACATACCTGAGGCAAAATCAACTTCGCGCAATTGTTTTATTAATGCATTCTCCAATCGAACAAATGGATTTATCTTTTTTGTCTGTTCAACTGTTACATTGCTACTAGAATTTGACGACCATGTTTCACGATCGCGTTGCAAGGTATTCTTAATATTCATATACGTATAATATTGCAAAAAGCCAATGTCATAGAGATACTTAAGTTCCTGCATTTCTATACGCAAAGCTGTCATATAAGCATGACGTTCTTCCATGAAACTATCCGCATCATCATAGTCACAGCTAAATATTTTCTGTGTCTTTTTTTGTATTAGCTGTTGGGTACTACGAGAAATTAATTTGGCTTTATGAAATGACTCTAATACATCTTCGGCATGCTGTTGTGATTGTAGTAAGCCATGTCTTAACTCTGCGACTTCTTCACCAGTAAACTGATCGAAGCCGAGTTTTTTCATTAGTGGTCTTATCGTTGGTGCGTTAATCAATAATGAAAACAAAACCACGCCAAGCGTAATATAAAGGATCGTGTCACGACCTGGCATGTCTATGGGTATAGATAAAACAATCGCTATAGCGAGTCCACCTTTCAAACCACCCCACCACATTATATGCCGTTCACCCATAGAGACATTCGGTAATTTAAACATTTTAATAGTTGCAGGAACCATACTGTAAACACCGGCAGCACGCGCGCCTAACACCAGTACGATAGCAATTAAAATACTATCTATATGCGAATAAAGCTGAGAGATATCAACAGATAGGCCAACTAATAAAAATAGTAATGAATTACAAATTAATGCGATTACATCCCATGTTTCATCAACCGTTTCTCGTTCATTCTGTGGAATGCGACTGACACCGAGTATACCCAACGCTATCGCAGCAGAAACAACTGCCATTACACCAGAAACATGCAAAACATGTTCGGCAATAGCAAAACTACTATAAGCCAAGACTATCGACATGATCAGGTAGGAACTCATGCCAGCACGAATACGATAGAGTAATTCGCTTAATACAATGCCGATAATGGCACCGACAATTAAGCCACCGAAAAATACTTTTAAAAATTCCAGTATTGCTGCTCCGACATCAGAAACAGCAAATTGGCCAGTTATTGATAAGCCAAGAATGATATTAAAAAATACAATCGCCGTAGCATCGTTTAGTAATGATTCACCTTCAACAAGGATTGTTAATCTCTGTGGTGCGCCAAGTTCTTTAAAGAGCGCAATTACCGCTACCGGATCAGTTGCTGAAATTAAAGCGCCAAATAACAAAGCATGAAATATATTAAAGTCCTGAATCGCCCAAAGACCTAAACCAATAAGACCTGCCGAAATTAGCATCGCCGGAACAGCCAAAACTAATACAGGAATTATATCTTTCATTAATAAGCGGGCATCAAGATTGATAGCCGACTCAAATATCAAAGCGGGAAGAAAAATAAATAGCACTAAATCAGGAGTTAACTGGAATTCTAGTAAGAATTCAAACTCAGGGTAAAAACGTGCAAAAGAACCCAGTATGATGCCAAGAATGACCAGAAACACGGTATAAGGCACAGGAATATTTCTACAAATGGCCGCTGCGATCATAGCAACAGTCAAAAGACCCATAACAACTAATATGACTTCTGATAACGGCATAACACAACTCCCCATTGCTAACTAATGTATACCAAGTTTTAGAGGTGCGCAAAGCCTAGTATGGCTTTAGCTATAAGAGTGTGCCGTCTTTCTCAGAAATATGGTCAAGAATAATGACCGCTGCCAAACCTACCAACGCCATAATCAGTGAATAGAGTATCTGATTACTAAATGCGTCAGGTATATAAGGTACGGAAGAAACAAGCCTTTCCTTATGCCGCACCACTTCATATACGCGCGTCTGGAATGGCCAAATAACATATAAAGATGCGATTAATATACCGGCAATAAAAAGTATGGTCTGTTGATAAAACCTTTTTAGTAGATATGATAATACTCGACTGAACAGGATGACGCCGGTAACGATGCCAAACATAAATGGTAAAATAATCGAAAAATCAAAATGGCCAATTGCATTAAAAATGTAGGCGTATTTTTTCATCATCAATAAGATGAATGAACCGGATATGCCCGGCAGAATCATAGCTGAAATTGCTATTGCACCGCAGAGAAATATAAACCAGCTGGCATCAGGTGTAGATGCCGGTACTAACGTTACGACGAAACCACCAAATACAATGCCAATCAAAAAGAATAGAACTCGTCTTAATAATAAAGTCATTCCTAAATGCCGAAACAATAAAACAATAGAACCCAATACTAATCCAAAAAATAGACCGTAAATAATTTCAGGCTGTGTACGAATTAAGCTGGGTAATGAAATAACCCGAGTAAAAAATATTAACGCTGCTACCGCACCAATACCCAAGGGAATTAAAAATCCAAAATGCGGACGGTTAATAATACCTTTTATATTTAATGACAAAACCATTCTTAACCATTCGCTATCAAATGATTTTATTGCATTGATTAATTGTGGATAAATACCAAGGATGAATGCCATAGTGCCACCACTAACTCCCGGCACGACATCAGCTGAGCCAACACAAAAACCTTTGGCGATTAATTTTAATCTGGAGATGATCATATGAATTGTTTTAAAAACTAATAATTATTACTTACTTAAATCATGCACCGCATTAATAAATGCACCTGCATTCTCAGGATCAATATCTGGCGTTATACCATGACCTAAATTAAACACATGACCGGGACCTTTACCGAAACCATCAAGAATAGTTTTCACTTCTTTTCGTATTACATCAGGATTCGTTTTAAGAATAGCTGGGTCCATATTGCCTTGTAATGCAACACGCTCGCCTATGCTCTCTCGAACCTGACCAATATCTTGCGTCCAATCCAGACCCACAGCATCACAACCAGTAGCGGCAATATCTTCCAGCCATAAGCCAGCACCTTTAGTAAATAATATGACTGGGATTTTATTTCCTTCATATTCACGTTCTAATCCATCAAGAATTTGCTGCATGTACGCAAGAGAGAATTCTTTATATGCCGGTGTAGATAATGCACCACCCCAGGTATCAAAGATTTGAATAATTTGCGCGCCAGCTCTTATCTGAGCATTTAAGTACGAGGCAACTGCTTTTGCTACATGATCCAGTAGAAGGTGCAGACTTTTAGGCTCTTGATATAACATTGTTTTAACCTTGCCAAGGTCTCTACTTGAACCACCCTCAATCATATATGTAGCTAACGTCCACGGGCTGCCTGCAAAACCTATCAATGGTACCGCACCATCCAGTTCATTACGTATTAAACGCACCGCATCCATGACATAGCCCAATTCATCTTCAGGATCAGGCATGGGTAATTTCTTAATGTCAGCGAGTGAACTAATAGGGTTATCAAACTTTGGCCCAACAGATTCAATCAGTTTTAAACCTAAACCCATGGCATCGGGAATAGTTAATATATCGGAGAATAATATCGCCGCATCCAATGGATAACGATCCAACGGCTGCAAAGTAACCTCACAAGCCAAATCAGGTGTCTGGCATAAGGTTACGAAATCGCCAGCCTTCTCTCTTGTTGCACGATACTCAGGTAGGTATCGTCCCGCCTGACGCATCATCCATACTGGCGTCATATCTACAGGTTGTCGTAATAATGCTCTAATCAAGCGATCATTTTTTAGTTCTGCTGGCATAGTAATGAAATAGATAAAATATTGATTTGATGAATATAAATAATACCGCAAAAAGCATACTTAAGTACATTTCATTGCTAGCAAAGAATTTTCACTTTAACTCTAAACTGAACTACTATTGCTTACAGACTATGTTTATCATACCGGAAAATCGTTTTCAGGCTTTTGCCATTCACATATTTATTAGTGCTCTTATTTTTATAGTGCTGGCAATAATGATTACCTATTTATGGTATCCAAGATTTCTGTTCAAAACGGACGGCGGCTGGAATGGCATACGTTTAATCGCTGGAATAGATTTTATTATCGGCCCAACCTTAACATTAATTGTTTATAAGGTAGGAAAAAAAGGTTTAAAACTAGATCTTGTCCTTATTGGCCTTATACAATCTTTCTGCCTGGGTTTTGGACTTTAGACGGTATATCAGGAAAGACCTATTACAATTATATATTCAAACGGTGAATTTCTAGCCAAATCACAAGTGCTTCTGGAACTATATAATATAGACAGCAATAAAATATTTAGTCTAGATACAAAAGTCCCCGCATGGATATATATTGACCTGCCAAAAAATAAAAAGAGAAAAGTAAAATCATACAAAACCAATTATATAAAGGACCTATATATACATATACTGAATTGTACTCTTCTTATAAAGATAACCTCGATAAAATTCTCGAAGAAGCTATCGATTCATCAAAAATTGATGAGGGGATACTACATAGCATGACAGATAATGGAATAATTTATCCCTACACAGCCCGTTATGGTTCGGGTTATATCGAAATAAATAAGACGCTTATCTTTTCTTAACTTTACTTATCGCTTTTTCTGCTGCATTTCTAATTTTTACTAATTGCTTCTTCTCCCAATGCTCACCAGCAACCAACATCTTTTTGATTTTCTTCTCGCTGATCTTCATTAATTCCTTTTCTCGTTTAAGCGCAGCATTTAGTTGCTCCTTGAGAACAACAACTTCATCTTTAGCTGCCTTCTTTACTAATTTTAATTCTTCATTAGCAGCAATTTGTACACGCTTAAGCGCGTTTTTTGATGAGGCTAAATCTTCTTTAAGCCTGTCTGTTAGTGCATGGCGACTTGCTGCTGCAGCTTGTGTATTTGAAACTCCTGCTTTTTTACGAGCTACTGTTTTCTTCTTAGCCGTAGATTTTTTTCTAACTATCGGTCTTTTTTTGCTTACTTTTTTCTTTGCCTCAACCATGACAGCCGCTCCTTAATTAGTATGTAACCTGACCATATTATAAAGTACAACGAGAATATTTACCTTGATCTACGTCAATTGTCATATAATTGTAATCTTGAACTTCATATACTCTATTGATAACAATAAGCTTAGTCTACACATCAGGAGATAGAAATGATTATTCCAGTTAGCGAACTCATTGCCGCAGCTAAATCACACTGCAACTGTATGGATCCACTCGCAGCAAAATTATTTTTTGACCGACATGATGATGCCGTCATTATTGATGTACGCGAACCCAAAGAATCTGAGGAATCCAGTTTAATTGACTCAACTAATATTCCACGTGGTTTATTAGAGATGAAAATTACTAGCGTTTGCGAAGATCCTGATACCCCCATCTTGATTCATTGTGCTGCTGGCGGGCGGGCTTCATTATCCGCTTCTACCTTACAAACAATGGGTTATTCTAATATCCATGTCATCGATGCTAAATTCGATGAAATTAAAGCTGTATTTAGATAACATTGAGTACTAATTAGGAGAATTTACTTTAGAAGAGATGGAAGCAGCAATTAACGCAACAAGTTCTGATGTTGTAAAAATGTGAATGAACTGGATGATGATAATTTTCTTATCATCTCTAATATTTGTTTAAAAACATAACTCCGCCAGTATTATTTTTGTCTCATTGATATTCTCTTTGCCAATTGCAATCTGGTTTTTCAATACTACAAAATCGCCTTATTTAATTGGTGTCGCGCATATAATTGTCTGGCTACCACTTTTTATCTATCTTATTAAGACCGAGATCATCAACCAGGGCGGAAAACTGAAAACCCCGTATGGGTTTATCTTGTTACACTATTAGTAACAATAGTCATTTCCCTTTACTTTGATATAAGGGACGTAATTCTTATTGCTCCAGGAATGAAAGTTCCATTTATATAGTCGCTATCTAACTAGCGTGTAATCACATCGACAATAGGCTGGTCTTTTTTCATCGAGGCTAATACAACTATGTCAAATTTATTTGTCATTTGCAGTGCTAATTTTGCAGCTTCTCTGGCAAGCTTTTCTAACTCACCGTCATCAACCATATTAATTAAAGGGATAACTTTTGCAGTTCCCGTATTCTTTAACGAACCTTCGCTTGAAGATAATAATCGTGCGACATGAATAGGCTTAATTATTTCACCTTCTTTTAAACCAGTAACCTTACTAATTTGATCAACACGATGTGCTATTTCATCAGTTAATGGCAAACCAATTACCTTGGAAGACAAAATAGGAATCACTGTGTTTGAACAGCTTACTATTGCGGGTTCATGTTCGGCAGGTGCTTTTATAAAACGACCACGTGCACCATCGGCCTTGATAACTAATAAGTCAAAATTACCAATGTCTTTAAATATTTGAATTGAATTCTGACTAACGCCAGCACGTCGTCCAAACCGTTCAGAAGGTTTTGCAAACGCAATAGATTTTGAATTCTTGTCGTTTCTTATAGCATCAAACAATTCACTTTCATCAGCAATATAATTTGTTGACTTTAACGATTTTGGGAAATATTCAATATGCGCTGTCGCCGTAATTCCCACACGTCCTGAATGTGCTTCAGCTAAACGAAACATGGTCGTCTTCTTGCCACCGGCACCAACACAGCTAACAATGCCATTTTCTGCATTAAATATTTCGAGTATTTCAGTTGCCATATGGTAATTAATTATTTAAATCGACTAAATGGAAATACCATTGGTACTTTTTCCTGATATTTTTTATATGTATCACCGAAAAAGATAGTAAGGTCTTTTTCTTCGAATTGTAATGCAACAAAGATATAGGCTGTTGTCACAATAGCAAATAACAAATGTCCTACTGTCATAGTAGGAGCAGCCCAAAAAGCAATAATAAAACCGAACATAATAGGATGACGACAAAGCTTATATAAGCCTACCGTTCTAAATTCTAATTCACTATATTCCTGACCTTTAAAATATATATAAATCTGTCGTAAACCAAACAAGTCAAAATGATTAATCATGAATGTAGACAGCAAAACAAATAGCCAGCCGAACCAAAATAAACTAGTTAAAATCATTCTACCTAATGATGACTCAACAACCCATATACTGTCAGTCATTGGTTTCCATAACCAATAAAGTAAAAATAAAATTAAACTCGATAACAGGACATAAGTACTACGTTCAATTACTTCTGGAATTAGTTTCGTAAACCAGCGCTTAAATGCAGGTCGAGCCATTACGGAATGTTGAACAGCAAATAACGTGAGTAACAGCAGATTTATAATCAACGAAGATATTATTGAAATAGGCTCTCCGGAATCAATAGATTTTGGTACGATGAAATTTCCAACAAAACCGATCGCATAGAGGAAAGAAAGAAAGAAAACGAGATAACTCACAATACCATATATAGATACAAGTAATTTACGCATCATTAACCTCCATAGATCCGGCTCGAAATTTAATCAATTCTATTTAAGAAGACTATTCATTAATTAAAATAGAAGCAATTTGCTTTGCTTGTTCTGCAGCAGCTTTATTGCCACTAACATGTGCATCGACAACTGCTCCTTCTATTAATAGATTAAGTTGTTAGGATAACTCTTCCGGATTATTCATCTCAGCTTTAACAGCAAGGTCTCGTATATATTCACGCACCAGTCGTTTATGTTCAGCACATAATATATGTGAAGGATTATCTGCCTGTGAGTATTCCGCTGAAGCATTAATGAACATACAACCAGCGAAATTTTTTTCCTGAATCCATTCTCCTACGGCATCAAACACTGACAGTAATTGCTCCTTAGGTGTACTGCCGAGTCGTTCTGTGTTTCGCATCAGATTGTTCCTGAATAGCTCATCTCTTTTCCTTAAAGCGGCCAATACAAGTTCATCCTTTGACTTGAAATGATTGTATAAGGTCTAGTTTGATTAAGCAAAAATACCTTTTATTAAATCAATAAACATATTAGGAGAAGTAAAATGAAAACAACAACAAACATCATCGCTAAAACAGTTTTGAGTACATTATTGTTCGGTTTTGCTTTTGCGAATGCTAATGCTCAGGCAGCCGAAGCAAATGACATCGATATCAGTTACAAAACTGTAGAGATAGAAGGACTGGATATATTTTATCGTGAGGCAGGTAACCCTAATAACCCAACAATTGTTTTGTTGCATGGTTTCCCAACGTCGTCACATATGTTTCGTGAATTGATTCCTCAGCTAGCAGATCAATATCATTTAATTGCGCCGGATTATCCTGGTTTTGGACAAAGCTCTATGCCTGGCGTAGATGAGTTCGAATATACATTTGATAATCTTGCCAATATCGTCGATCAACTCATCAACAAAATTGGGCTGCAATCTTATAGCTTGTACTTAATGGACTACGGCGCACCGATTGGTTTTCGAATTGCGACCAAACATCCAGAACGTATAGAAGGTTTGATCATGCAAAATGGTAATGCTTATGTTGAAGGGATAAACAATAATTTCTGGGAGCCTATTCAAGCTTACTGGAAAGATCGCAAAGCTGTGAATCAAGGACTCGATAATGCCTGGTGGAAAAATATCAAAGCTGCCTATAAAACAGATAGCATGACAAATGATGAAGCATTACGTTTTCTATTAACTAAAGGTGCAACCAAATGGCAGTACACCAACGGTGTTCGTAATGTAGAAGCGATTAGTCCCGATACCTGGGATCATGTTCAACCTTTGCTCGACCGCGAAGGTAATCAGGAAATTCAATTACAATTGTTCTACAGCTATGGTTCGAATCCTCCATTGTATCCTGAATGGCAAGCGTACTTACGCGAGCATCAACCACCAACATTAATTGTTTGGGGTAAGAATGATGAAATCTTTCCAGCAGCAGGCGCGCATCCTTTCAAACGCGATTTAAAGATTGTTGATTTTCACCTACTAGACACTGGGCATTTTGCACTGGAAGAAGATGGTGATGTGATTGCACGACACATACGCCGCTTTATGAGCAAGAATGAAGTAGCAACTCGATAACATTTCATTAACATGAAACAATAATTCAGGGGTGTCACAATGGCTCCCCTGACAGCACTTTGATTTTTTGGAGAATAACAATGAGAGAATACACAAGTGACATTGCTTTTACAGATACCGTAAAAGAAATACAAAGAAAAAAAGGCTCTCGAAATAGTTACGCAAGCATGGAACAAAATGGAAGTTGGGAATATGCGGTAACTCCTTTTCTAAGAGATTTCATTGCTGCACGTGATTCATTTTATATGGCAAGTGTAAATAGTGATGGTTACCCCTACATTCAGCATCGTTGTGGCCCTAAAGGGTTCCTGAAAGTCATCGATCAACAGACATTGGGATTTGCAGATTTTCGTGGAAACCAACAATACATTTCCTACGGAAATCTAACTGACAATAACAAAGTCTCTTTATTCCTAATGGACTATCCAAATAAGGCGCGAATAAAAGTTTGGGGGACGGCTGAGGTTAATGAAGAAGATCAGGAATTAATCGAAAGGCTTTCTGTATCTGATTACAAAGCTCATACAGAACGTGCTTTCATTATTCATATCGAAGCCTGGGATAGAAATTGCCCGCAACACATTACTCCTCGATACACTGAGGAAGAGATCAGTCAAATGGAAAGTATAAAATGAGTCAAAATAATACAGAAACAACAGCTATCACTCAGGCTATAACCAAGGGAACACACCACATAGGTTTAACTGTTCCGGATGTAAAACAAACCCGTGATTTTTTTATATCGGCACTTGGCTTTAAACAAGTAGGAGAAAAGCCCGACTACCCAGCCATTTTTGTTTCTGATGGAAACTTAATACTAACATTATGGCAAGCAGCTGTGCCTTGTGAAGCAAATACATTTGATCGAAAAAATAATATTGGCTTACATCATCTAGTATTACAAATTAAAAACTCTACTACACTAGAACAGCTTCATGAGCGACTAGTAAAAACTGATGATGTGGAAATTGAATTCTCGCCAGAACTACGAGGCGGCGGCCCTACAAAACATATGATGTGTAATATCCCCGGAGGGATACGCATCGAATTTATTGCTGCTTATTAGTACGCTATAAATCTGACAGAGAAAAACTAATGACTACATTTATAAATAAATTTAAAGGCGATGGCGCGGAACTTCCACCAAGGCCGACGAATAAAGCAATTGCTTTAGCATGGTTGGGTGGCGTTATCGCTATTGCTATAGTAGCGGCAATAGCAGACTCACTTTCAGCTACCTTGATGCTGGGTTCTTTCGGTGCATCATGTGTACTTGTGTTTGCGTATCCTGATGTCCCTTTTTCTCAACCTAGAAATATTATTTTTGGTCATTTTATTAGCTCGCTAGTTGGCCTGGTATTTGTTACTGCATTTGGCCCCCAATGGTGGGCTATCGCACTTGCCGTAGGTGCAGCTATCGCTATTATGATGCTTACACGCACAGTACATCCACCTGCAGGCTCAAATCCTGTTATTGTTTTTTTGACACAACCAGCCTGGGATTTTTTATTATTCCCTACTTTGATTGGAGCCACGATTCTAGTGGCGGCAGCGCTTGTATACAACAACGCCACCCGCGAAACTAATTACCCAAAATATTGGTAGTACAAAACGATACAGCATTTATAATTACCCTCATCTAAAAACAAAAAAGGTATACTAATGGAAAGAGATCCCGAAATATTCCCTGACGATGTCAATGGCAATGTATTATGGAAAATGCAACAAGACGGTGATGACCTATCTAAAGCCAGGGAAATCGAATTCACTGTCATATTTGCAACAGAAGATGATGCACTTGGTTTTGGTGAAACATTATTAGTTAATCGACAAAAAATTCTTTTATCAAATAACGATGAAAATACTGAGCATCCCTTCGAGTTGGTCGCTTATGTTTATATGGAACCAACTCATGAAGAATTATCTGCTTACGAGGATTTACTGACATTACACTCTAAGCCATTCAATGGACATAACGATGGCTGGGGCTGCTTTGTACAAAAATAAACTATTTATAGAATGAAAGAAATTGAAATAACAAAAGAACCTGTTGAGCTATACAAACTCCTTAAGTTTGAGGGTTTGGCTGCGAGTGGAGGCGAAGCAAAGTTCTTTATTTCTGAAGGACTAGTTTCAGTTAACGGAAATACAGAAACCAGAAAACGAAAAAAAATTGTTTCCGGTGATATTATAGAATTCAATACAGAAATTTTTTCTATTAAACTTAAGAATCTAGACAATATCTCTTCTTAAACGACGACGGGAATTAGATTGAAATGTTTAAAGAGTCAACCTGCACCCGCCTTAAATATAGAGGAGGATATAATATAGTTAAGCTATATAACTTATATAGCGTCATTATTTTCAATTTCAATAGCCTTATTTAAATTTATTTTCTATTTACTTCCATAGCTTTTGATATACTTTAGATATGAATCCATCTGTACTCATTGCTGCTTTTCTGACTTTTGCTAATAAGCTTAAGTTTAAGAATTTATTTCTTATTACTATCACTTTGTTTGTTACCGACTTAATCATTCCTGATTTCATTCCTTTAATCGATGAAATCATTCTAGGACTACTTGCTATTATTTTAGCTAATTGGAAGGATGAACGAAAAAATGAGAACAAAGGTAATCTTATAGAAGGTGAAGTGATTAATGAGAAAGAGCAAGATAAAGATCAATAGAGATTACTATGGATCTTTTATATCAGTTGCAAACACTATTACCCATGGCGATTAAATGGGCAGAAGAACATAGTGAAAAAATACAGGATGAAGGAACTCTCTTGAGCTCGGAACAGATCGAAATAGCTCAACAAGTTGGTGTAAGCAAACCTGAAAAAGTAAGAATACTTGAAGTTGCTAAAGTCCCCATTCCAGAGAATGAAAACTTAAGTGCTGCAGCAAAGCAAATTGGATTTCTTACCGAAGAAATGAAAGCACTCACTATCGGGCACTCCATCTATATCTGTAATGGCAAAATCAGTACTCAACTATTGTCTCATGAATTACGTCATGTCTATCAATACGAAACCTTCAGGTCCATTCCTGAATTTTTAGTGGAATATTTAAAACAAATTGCCTTAGTCGGCTTTGAAAATTCCTTACTAGAACAAGATGCCAGAAGGCATGAAATTCACAATTAAACACATACTGACAAAATCATATGCGTAATATCTTTAGAACACGGGTTAAGAGCAAAACAGGGAAAATTGAACTCGAAGGCAGCAAGATTTTTGTTGAAAAGAAAATGATTCACTTACACTATATAAAGTCTCGACGAAAAGCCTGAATCATTATTTTTCTTTATCAATTTTATTTCTAAATTCGCTAGCCCGCAGGTATTCAAAACCACCTACGAACCAGGTTGTTATAATTTGAAAAATCTACACCAAATTTTTATTTCAATGCTTTTTCTTCGGGCGTAATTTTATAACGACTCATATATAAAACAAATATCATAGAAGCCACACACGAAAATATATTTGAAAGAAAGAAGGCCCATCCAATTAACAACAATAGAGCACCTAAGTACATTGGATTACGTGTAATCTTATATATTCCCGTTGTAACTAAGGACAAGGTCATATCGGGTTTCAAAGGATAAACCGTCGTTACTGCTTTTCTAAATGAAACAATGCCAGCAACATTGATAGAGATAAATAAATATTCCAGTGGAAACCAGAATAGAAGATGGTGCTGAAATAAAGACATAACCCATCGCGCCAAGCGGGATTAAAAATAGTTCCATATTCGAATTACTTGATAAGTTATAGCATCAGCTCAGATTTAATCTGAGCTGATGCTATACAAAAATATGGACACGAACTAATTAAATTTAGTCAGGTGGTCTCGCAACTGCATTATCGTTTTATCAGATACTGAATTTCCAGATAATTCAGAGAACTTGCTCTCTTCTCCAAGAATATATTTTGCAGTTTCATCCATTAATTCTTCAGTTATATCCTCAGGCCCATATCGAATTAAATTCGACCAGGGTCCATCGAAATTATCAAGATTGAGTATGATCATGCAATTATCAAGATCCGTAGCGTATATGAATCGGGTAGAAACTGGATTAATTAAAGTTATTCGAGACCCCTTCTCTGTTTCCGCTTCAAAATACTTAATTGTCTTTTCCATCAAATATTTTCTTATCGCAGGGAGCTGTCCGTCTTTATTTACTGTAATACTCAATCCTTTTTTTGAAGTGAGGTCGTACTTTAAAGATATCCTCTCACCATTCTTTGAATTTCCTTCGTGTACGGTGAAATTAATTTTCCTAATTTTGTTAATAGGATATTTAGTCTGCGCATTAACATTTAGACTATAAGTAATCTCATTATCAGGTTTAATGACATTTAAATTTTCAACCAACTGCTTAAGATAGTCATGAATGAATTCAAGTTTCTTATTTAGAAGGATTGCATTTTGATCGCGAATTAAGAAGTCCACCTCCGTGATAGTAGGTTCTTCCTCTTCCATCTTTTTCTCGATTATTCCCTTTGCTTGCTTTTTAAGCTTATCTAAAAGCGACATCTTCATTACTCCTTACACTAAATATCATGTTATACAATATAGCACATTAGCAAAAAACTAAAATAGATAGACTTCTCATTTCTCTTTTAACACACACACATTGTATTGAATGCTAATAGACTATTTTGTCTTACTCGCTGAAAATCTCAGCCTAACATAATCAGCAACCCAACCTTCCTCATCGCTATACAGCACAGGCCTTAATTTCTCCTCAACTAAACTTATAAAGACCTTTCTATTCTCATCCGATAAATGTGCAGTAATTCCCTCTGCAAATATTTCCAGCCAATTACTAATACCACTAGTCAGTGGCGTAGGCCGAGGGATAAACTTTATTGTATTAACTTCAAATCCTCCGGTTTCTAGCAAGGATTTATATTCTTCTACAGTAGGGAAAAACCATGGCGATTTAAACTCACCAAATTCTTCATTATCATCTAATACTTCCTGCATTGCTTTTAATAAGGCTGCAATATTGCCTGCACCACCAAATTCAGCAACAAAACGTCCATCTGACTTCAATGCTGCATAAGCACCTTGTATGACTTTCTCTGGTTGTAACAACCAATGCAATGCTGCATTACTAAACACCGCATCAAATTCATTTTGGAAATCTAATTCATGCCCATCAACAACATAGGCTTCAATACCCCGACGTTTGGTAGACTCAATCATACTCGCACTGGCATCAGTACCAACAAGTGAACAGCCTTTAGCTTGTAACACCGCTGTTAATTCACCATCACCACAACCAACATCGAGAATTCTTTCACTGAACTGGGAGTTTAATAGTTCAACTACATCGCTAGCGAGGGCAGTAACGAATGAAGCATGTTTTGCATATTCTGCTGCATCCCATTTTTGTTGGGTCATTTTATTACTTACCATTCAATGCAGATCAGCTCGGTTTACGTTGAAACACAAAATTATTACCGCTGGATTCTGATTTAGATAATTTATAGCCATCGACATTAAATTCTTTTAACTCTTGCGGGTTCTTTAATCTATTTTTAATAATATAAGCAGTCATTAACCCGCGCGCTTTTTTAGCGTAAAAACTAATGATTTTATATTTTCCATTTTTAAAGTCCTTAAATACCGGGACTATAATTTCGGCATTAATATTATTTTCTTGAATAGATTTAAAGTATTCATTTGATGCAAGGTTAATCAGATATTTACTCTTACTGACCTTTAGTTCTTTATTAATTTGATCCGTTATTTTCGCGCCCCAAAATTCATATAAATTCTTACCTTGCTTATTCTCGAA
Source organism: Thiotrichaceae bacterium (assembly GCA_012960105.1). Taxonomy (GTDB): domain Bacteria; phylum Pseudomonadota; class Gammaproteobacteria; order Eutrophobiales; family Eutrophobiaceae; genus UBA7359. The sequence goes on from DUBV01000063.1 coordinate 24,287, forward strand.
CTGCGTGCCCATTTCCAACCGATAAGGCTGCATCAAATCCAAAGGTCGTAATACACCATAAAGTCCAGACAACATTCTTAAATGTTTCTGTGCAAACTTTAAATCTTGTTTACTAAACGAATCAACATCAATACCGGTATAAACATCTCCCTTGAAAGCTAACAAAGCTTGCTTGGCATTGCTTAAGGTAAAGGGTGTTTTCCACTCACCAAAACGTAAGTAGTTAAGCGTGCCGAGTTTATCGCTAATCTTCATTAAAGAAGATACTTCAGCAGGGCTAAGTTTTTTCAATTCTGAAATCAGTTTTCTGGATTCTTTCAAAAATTCAGGCTGAGTAAAATCTTTGGTCACTGGCACTGTTTCAAAATCAAGCGTCTTGGCGGGAGAGATAACAATCAACATAAAAAAATAAACCTCACTATGAATCGAATTACTTTATATTATTGCCAGCGCGAAATATTTCAAAGATAAATTAACACGCACACAATAATTTACTCATTAAGTCTGAATGGCTAGAACAAGTCCTGTAACAACCATGATACTGCCCGCTATTATGTTAATTTTTTTATTTGCCGTACTACTTTTAAATAATATTCTCGATTTGTCAGCCATAAAAGCATAAACCAGTTTTGTGCAGCATAATGCAACTATTGCCGTTCCTAAAATGATACCGATGTCAATAAAACTAACCATAGATATATCGATAAACGCAGGCAAGAAGCTCATGTAAAATAAAATCGCTTTCGGATCTGCGAAGGTAATAAATAAACCGCAAAGGAAATTAGATAGCCACGACGATTCTTCAATACCTTCGAGCTCGATAGTTTTTGGCCTCGACATCCATAATAGTAATCCCAAACACAGAAGATAAACAGCACCAAGATATTTTATGAAGTAAAACAAACTATCCATCGTTTTCACTAAAGCAGATAACCCAAATACAGCGAATAAGATAAAGATAAAATCACCAACGATGATTCCTAAAACGACGACTAGGCCATGTTTAAAACCAGATGCAATTGATCTTGCTACAACAGCCAACACACTGGCATCAGGAATAATAGCCAGTGCGACCATTGCACTAAACATTCCCGCAATAGCACCTAATGTCATACTGCTATCCATGAACTCAACTTATAACTCGGTAAATCCGTGGATCGTCCCATTATTTATTTTCTGTTTAATAATAGACACACGAAATCCCTGCTCTAATAATTACGAAATACTAACCAACTTCAATAACATTATCTACGCGCGGATAATTTTAATTGTTTCCCTATTAATCCTCCTACAGTTTACCTTTTCAATATGGCTGTCTATATTCAATAAAGTATGGATAAACAACAACAATATATACGAGATAATATTACTAGCATTGCGGAAGAAGCCTTCCCTGATAATATTGGCATGAAAAGGTAGAGATATTTTCTTCTTCAAATGAGACATTTGAACCACAGTTGATTTCCATATATGGCCCGCCACCCCATCTTCTGCACATGCCGCAATGACATGCTCCCATACTATTACTATCGCTCTACACTGTGATAGAAACTGATCCACAAAGACACAAGCCTTTTCCTTTAAAAACATCTGACATTTCTAGCCTCTTTAATTACAACTTCTAAATTAATCTTTCTTTGAATCTGGATTGATATCAATCACACTTGATCTAATATGCAAATCTCTTTGTGGATAAGGAATCTCTATATTATGTTCATGAAACTTATCCCATATTTTGAGCAATATTTCGCTCTTTACATTCAGCACACCTTTCTCCGGATCTTTAATCCAGAAACGTAATTTCAAGTCGACTGCATTATCACCAAAACCAATTAATAGAACTTCAGGCTCCGGCGAATCAAGTACACGTTCCACTTCTTTCCCCGCCTCAATACACAACGCCATTGCGATTCGCACATCAGCTTGATAATGCACGCCAACATCAACTTCGGGTCGAATTAGTTTATCCGTATGTGTCCAGTTAATTACTTCCTGACTGATCAGATTTTCATTCGGAATAAGATGCTCGGTACCATCCATTCTTTTAACCGATGCGTATCGCGCATTTAATGATTCAACTACACCATAGGTATCACCGACAGTAATAAGATCTCCCGGTTTAATCGACTTATCCATTAATAACAATAAGCCACTAAATAAATTCGCTATTGATTTTTGTAAGCCAAGACCGATACCTACACCTACGGCACCACTAAAAATAGCAAAGGCAGTTAAGTCAATACCGACACTAGACATCGATGCCACTACAGCAATAATGATTAATGATATTTTTACCAGCTTACTGATCAGTACTTTTACCGAAGGCGTAATATCCGTTGATTTTCTAATCTGCTGCTCAACAAACTGCGAAACAAATATTGCTAGCCATAAGAGAACCGTAAGTATAAATATTCCTTCAATAACGGTTAGTGCAGTTAATCTTAATCCTCCCAATGTAAGCCCAATACTATCCAGTACATTGGTTACAGGATCGATTAAATTTAATATATTTAGTACAGCAACTGTCCAGATAACAACCGCAACAAATTTCGATAAGGCTTTATTCCTTAGCATTCCCGTTGTCATATTAATAACAACCCATGCAGCTAATAAACTAACGGCAATCTTTATCAAATGATGTGAGGTCTCAATGGCAGCACCAATCAACAATAATGAAGACAGGGTCAATAACCATGTTATCGGTAACACCAGCGAAGTAATGAGAGATTGGTATTTATAAAATGAGGTAGGAATAAACCGAAAGACGGATTTACTTTTATCGACGCCTCCCTTTTCTCGCCACTCTTTAATGCCTGGTGCTAAATACCAACTTATTAACAGCGTGAAAACAATTAAACATAGCTGAATAAGATTGCTAATAATTAATACATGCTCATTTATCCAAACGTCTATAGTCAGGAAGAAATTCTCCATAGTGGCGTAATCAAAGTATTTGTTCATAACAATCTATTTAATGCGATGTAATTAAAACTATCTACTGTTATTCTTCAATATCTGACCAAACTGCAAACTCATTCTCGCTCGGATCAGAAAAATGAAATCGACGACCACCCGGAAAAGAAAAGATAGGCTGCAAGATAGTGCCTCCCGCAGCTTCGACTTTAGCTAGAGTCTTACTTAAATCATTACTATAGAAAACAATAAGTGCGCTTCCGTTCTTCGCAGAAGAAGATAAATCTGCCCTGAAAAAACCGCCATCCAAACCTTCATTCGAGAACGCCGTATAGTCAGGACCATAGTCAACAAATGACCAACCGAAAGCTTCAGTAAAGAAAAGTTTAGTTGCTTCAATATCCTTTGCAGGAAACTCAACATAATTTATTTTTTCGTGCTCTGGCATAACTGCTTCCTAAAAAGATATTATTCTGATTAATTTACTCTCGATTATATCTTATTAAATATTCGTTAACTTTAATATTAAGTTAGGAGTTGAAATTATGTCTAACCGTAGAAATATTTTTTCTTATCGCTTTTAGCCTTTCACTTATTTCTACAAGTAATTTATACGCTGAACCTCCATCAGGATCTGAACATCAAGTAAATATGGAAAACCCGGACATGAAAGGCCCACAATGCATATTCGACTGTATAACTTATTTTGTTAGCTGCTACGAAGCTTGTTAAGCAATACTAGATTTAACTAATAGTTGTATCACTCTTCGTTTTGAACATAATACTAAGCCAGTAATACTGGCTTAGTGACTATCCGCTGCCCATCTTCATTGCCCATCTTCATTTTATAATTCTTTTATAATCAACATGTTAAAAACAATATTGATTTAAAAATGAATTCTGCGCCATACGTAGCTATTCTATAATAATAACTAAGCATATTTATCATCCGACCGATATAAATAACTGGACAATAAATTATTGAATAGCATCTTTTTGGAGGACACTGATTTGTACTCAAGTAATCTCGATAATCAGATAAAAACCAAAATCTTTATATACAAATCTATAGACGCAATTTTTATTATTGCTCTGGCAATTACCGCTATATATACCGCGCTATATTCCGAAAACAAAGAGTTCATGATAGCAAGCTGTCTTGCTGGTCTATTCCTGGTAAATACTTTAGGGAAAATTACGAATAAAAGAATTGCAATTATGGGTGTGCAATTAGAAGCGTTAAAACGGGAACATAAAAAAGAAGAACAGAGAACAATAATGAGGACTCGTCATACTACGATAAGAAAAACATCAACTACAACAATCAACACAGACACCAGAACCGGAACCGGAACCGGAACGGATAGATAAGTTACTTCTTCATTCGATAAGACAAACACCAGTACATGACTGACAGCACAGTCAGAATTAAATCCTCTACAATCGTCATACTCGTCAAAGGTCTTGCGAGAAACACCCCGAAGCATCCGCAATTATCCAGTTCGATACCACGATAGATTGTAATAATTGCCAGTAACGTACTGGCTACTATGAATAATAGTGAGTGTCGGGCCAACTATTAATGACCGCGGTTTACGTAACATATAAAACGCTAATTCAAATTCAAACAACGCAAGAACAAGCCCTAGGCCTGTAGCAAAATAACCGGGTATCCCAAACTGATAAGTCGCGATAACTTCGGCAAAATCAGGGATGTCAAGTAACTTACCAATAGCCGTACTTAGCATTAAAAATATAAAAAAACATCTGAGTACCTTATAAGCAACTGCTTGCCAGTTCTTCATCGTATGTATCCTAAAATATTTTTTTACTTTAGTTCCAAAATTATACTTACATCATACAAACTATAAGAATATATTATAGTCATGACAGCTTTTTTCTATTATTACATCGCAGCATGGATGACGGCTTGCGTGATTGCGATAGTTTTGATGATACAAAACATCAAGACGATGATTTTATTTCAAAAAAAATATTGGGATTTTTTAAAAATTAAATGGAAACTAATCACCTTCTTCATTGCCCTCTCTGCGTTTGTCATACTCGCTCCTTATACGGGTGATCCTACATGGGATTATTACGACGCAGCATTTATGTCGATACTGACATTCATGACAGCCCCCTGGTCAGTAGGCACATTATTTCGCTTTATCAATAAACAGGAAAAACTAAAAATTGCTTACATCGCCGCTTGTTGTTGGATGTTCTCTGCCAGTTGGTCCTACGATATCTATCTGGTTTTCCGTGATGGCGACTATCCCATTACATGGCTACCTAATATCTTTGCTTCATCCGTTTTATATGTATCAGCAGGACTATTCTGGAACCTGACATATAAAGATGGAAGAGGCGTAATTTTTGGGTTTATGGAAAATGATTGGCCTGCAGAAAAAACAAATACACATTTTAGTAAACTTACACTCTACGCAATACCATTCATGATCCTCGCTGCTGCGATATTTGTACCCTTTCTAACCTAAATTATTTTATACATCAAAACACGTTTATATTAAAAACTCTCATATCTAATCAGTTTCGTTACCTGATCAGTTCTATATTTTTTAGGAACGCTATATTCTTTTCGCACTCGTTTAACAAGCCCAACTCCCTGTGCATACCATGTTGATTCATAAATCATGATTTGAGCTATGCCGCGTGTTCTTTTCTTCACTCTAACAGTAGCGGAACTATCGATGCGCATGCAATTAACAAACCTCCCTGCCGGCACCGATATAGTTTCATTAAAACTTACAATCTGATTGTCCATGAAAATAGTCTCTTCTTGACTAATAAATGGTTCGCCACCAGAAAAAGATTCATGTCGAATATCAAGTAACTCAATTCTCGTCTCCTTAGGCCAGTAAGCATTAACCGCTAAGGGTGTCTTTATATAAACTTTCCCATTTGGTTCGGGTCTAGCTGAAAACAAAATACCTGAATCACTTTTTCTGTAGTATATAGTTTCACCATTGGCATAGCGTTGTGGGAAATACTGCTCACCATTAACTTGAATATCTGACAATAGAGCCACAATTGATTTGCCCACTCGCTGCTGATTCCTCTGGATCTTTTGAATACGATATTCAAGTTTAATATTTTCACCTAAAGGAAAATATTCAGAACTAGTTTCGCTGCATCCAGATAATGATAAGAAGAAAAGAAAGATGAAATAATACTTCATGAGTAAAAACAGATCTGACTCACAATTATAATACTATCCCCAGTACCGCTAATTGTTCCATCGACATTTCATATACTTCTTTGAGAATATAATAAAGCCAGATACTTAAACCAATAACAATAATCGTCAATACTATTTTCGTCACCATTTTATAGGCGGGATGTATCCACACCAAAGGCAAAGCGAATGGGCCAAACGATAAAAGAGAAATGACAACTGCTGTAGTTGAAAAATACCATTTAGTTTCTGGTTCTGTGAATTTATCTAAGGCGCCATTACAAAACATGCATCTTACAGCATCATTTTCTACTTCTTGTTCACAGTAAGGACAGTTCTTCATGTTATTTATAAAATTTATTAACTTAGATCCTGTAAATAATACATAAGTTACTGAGATATTCTTGTCAATTTAAAGGCTGAGCGATTCCTCCAATATGCAATACAGCTCTCTTGGTCGGACGCAATGGAAATGCTATATCTATGGAACCACAATAGCTACTATAAACCATATATTTGATGTTATTCTAAACACTTCTCATGACTAAAATTTCACTAAATTGGAAAGAGTACTCCGACAATAGCTGTAAAGGTGAAGACATGTGGGGGCATTACAAAACCTCAAATGGCGATCTGTATGTCGTTGCAGATGGAGCTTCGAGTCATGATGGCGCTAAAACCGGCGGAGATGTCGCTCGCTATATAGACCATCGATTACAAATAGAAGCCCAAAATATTGTCCGTCGTAAACATTTATTAGAACTAATCACTTCAATCAATTCCGAGTCGTCAAAAATCAATGAAGGTGCTTATGCCGCAATAGCCGGCATCCTGCACCGAGGAAACAATATGTTTGCTTTTGGTGCTGGCGATGTTTCTATCCTCGCAAGAAAAGCAAATGGTAAATTGGTTCAGGTTTTACCACTAGATTTAAATATTCAAAAAACTGAAGCAAAAGAAACAGCCAAAACCGAAATAGGTACAATTATTGATGGCAAGGAAATCACGGCAGAAAACTATATACTAAGAGCAGAACAATACACTAAACATGGACTAACAAATGCTATCGGCATTGGCGATTCGTTTTATATAAACAAAAAATGTTTTTATACCAAAGAAGGTGCCGTTGTACTTATTGCAACGGATGGAATAACCGATCCTTTTATAGAAACACAGAAAGAGGCTGGCAAGGTTACAAAAATAAATGCGTTAAAACTTTATGGCGTTATGGATTCAAGCAACAACGCAGAAGCAGCAGCAGATGCCCTCAAAGATTTATTCTGGGATACACAAGTTAAAGAAAAGAAAAAGATAAAAGCCGATGATAGAACCGGGCTTTTCTTATACATGTAAGCTTTAGATCTGAACATCTCTCAGCAATATAACAAATTATAAAAATCTTACGAAACCTTTTAAAGAGCTCCGATTTCTTAATATTTCCCTTTAAAATATTGTTGCGTAATCCTCATTAGAGACTATTCTTTTATTGATAAAATAAATAATATCCGGGAGTACGATCATGTGTATTATTACCACCGAAACACTTGAAGAAGAACGACAGCGCTGGTTGAGAATCACAAAAACAAACATCTTTGCGCGACATACACGTCCCGGTCATCAAATACTTGCCTATAGTTTATCAATCGCATCAAAGTCAGTCGCGGCAATGATTTTACCATTGCCTGTCATAACCGGCAGTGGAGAAGAGGCTTTAAGATTTATTGATTTAAGTACTTACGCAACGTTCTTTAATGATTTAAATTTTATCTGCGAACCTGAATATTGCGAACCTGAATCAGACATGTTTGATATAGAAGAAGCCTCTTTTGGAAGCGAAGATGAGACCGAAGTAATATTAGCTGTTCATGAAGTCGGGGATTTCGAAGCTTCCTATGTACCAACGATGAAAGATTTTAACCGACTCGATCTACGTTTTCGTTTGCCCGACGAAGTATGGAAAAAAATGCCCGTCTATAGTGATTACGGCTTTGCTGTCTTTCAGTTAAAAATCACATTAATGCAAGACGATAATGAAACAGAGAATCATGTTCACCCCATGGCATTTGAATTCCCAACACGTGATGATAATCGACTCTTCTATCCTACAGTGCATGTACATGATGGTGACTTCCATGAAAATGCCGGTTTTTATCACACCTTTTACTGCCAGCGGGAAAATGCCCGTTCAGAATTTAAATATCAGCGCGATTTACTACACGGGGAAAAACCGACTACTGCAGAACTAATGGGTTCAACTGAATCAGAATCCTCCGAATATGATTTTCCATTTGGATTTTTCGGCTACGATTGGTACTCCCGATCACTTAAACCTTTATCAGATAGTATTGAACTGGAAAAGTGTGAAGGTTTGTTAGATAAGGACAAACAACTTCATTCGATGAGTTTATTTGGCACTTATCCAAACAAGGATATCTGGTTAGGTGATTCATTATAATTTCTAATAAAGCACTTCATCTTCATGCATAATGCGCAGATATTTTGAACACATAGAAAACAAACATAAATAAGGACTAAAAATGCAAAAACCCTATCTCTTACATATGATAACGCCTGAAAAAAACCTCAGTGCATTTGATGTCAACATGGCGTTCGATGCGGGCTGGACGGCCATGCCTTATTTGGGTGTTGAGTTAGATGAAGTCGCTACCATAGTGCAGGACACAATCTTCTCACGCGGCCCGCAAGGCTTAAAACGAACCGGCATTTTCATCGGCGGTAGAGATATGCATCTTGCCATGGATATGTTTCATGCCGCACAAGATGCCATCGTGCAACCCTTTGAAATCTCAATCCTTACCGATCCCAGCGGCGCCTTTACAACTGCAGCGGCAATGGTCGCCACTGTGGCACATCAATTAAAAGTTAGACATGATCAAGATCTCAAAGGACAACGAATATTAGTAATAGGCGGCACAGGTCCGGTAGGCGCATCATCCGCAGTATTAGCAGCAAAGCTTGGTGCCGAAGTGACCGTACTTGGACGTGCCATGGATAAAGCCAATACTGTAGCAGACCTATGTAATACACGTTATGGCACTGTTGTTGAAGGTGTTAAAGGTGATGCCAGCGACCATATCGATGATTTGCTATTGGAAGCTGATGTTGTATTTGCAACAGCCAAAGCCGGCATACAAGTACTTAGCGAAGAACAAATCGCATCAGCACCAAAGCTCAAAGTCGCTGCCGATTTAAACGCCGTACCACCAGCCGGTATCGCAGGGATAAATCTACTCGATAATGGCGAACAGATTAAAGCCAGTAAAAGCGGAGCGGTTGGCATTGGCCCACTAGCTATTGGCGATATTAAATATCAAACACAGCAAAAATTATTAATCCAAATGTACAGTTCCGGAGAAGCGCTTAATTTTCATTTTGAAGATGCCTTTGAAGTAGCGATGAAAAAAGTAAGATGATTTAATATTAAATGAAAGGGGGCAACCCCTTTCATTACCACTCATGAAACTGAACTACACCCCATATTTATAACTATAAAATACTGCCTATAAAACTAAATGCCTATAACACCATTACACATGGGCCCTGGAATGCTAATAAAAGCCGTATTACAAGGCTTCTTCAGCTTGATTATATTTTGTTGGGCACAATTGTTAATGGATATTCAACCTATCTTGGTTGTGCTATCAGGCAAAGGACATTTACATGGATTTTCACACACCTACATAGGCGCAACATGCATTGCCATTTTTAGTGCCTTGACTGGCAAATGGATATATCAAGCAATCATGATATTCATCAAGAATGATTTTACTGAGTATCAAAAATTATTATTTGATGTGCCAAAATATTTAACCTTACGTGTATGTGTTATCAGTGCCTTCATTGGCACATATAGTCATGTCCTGTTAGATAGCATAATGCACGCTGATGTTGAGCCTTTCTATCCATTCAATCTGGATAACAACATTAATTTAATTATCTCAATTGAAAGCCTACATAAATTATGTATCTACACAGGTTTACTTGGCCTTATTATTTTCTTTGTCATTCGGGTAGTTAAACTAAATCCTAAACTAAAGAGTTCCGCCCTATTTAAAATCCTTTTCAGGAATAAATAAAAGAGTATTATCAGAACATCACAAAGCTGCTTTGACAAGGAAATGATAAGGAGATAATCATGGTCAACACATCAAAACTAACTATCGTCTTTGTACATGGGCTGGCTTCAAAACCGCCGCCTGAAGATTTACATCTTTTGTGGAAAAAAGCATTTATAGAAAATATCCGTATAGATTCAAAATTATTAGCAAATGAACTAGAACAAAACCCGGATATATTTCAGTCGGCCTATTGGGCGAATGCCATTCCTGATCATATTGAAGACACAGAAAAATATGTCGCCGGCTTAAAAACAGCCGTGAACAAAGTCATTAACGTACGCCGCAGAGAAAAAAATAAACTGCATATAAAAAGTGGCGGCTGGGTAGCAGCGAATGCGAAGAAATTTGGTTTATCTATCTTAGATGCACTCGGTAGCGCATTAACAATAAAAGACAACGTCATCGAAGAATACATGCGCGAAGTGCGTTTATATAAAAACGACCAATTCATTGCCGAACAAATACGCCAACCACTCGAAGATATCCTGACCACCGCATGGGATAAAAAACACAAAGTCGTTATCCTCAGTCATTCAATGGGTACCTTCATCGCCTACGATGTGCTATGGAAATTCTCACACCGTAGCGAAGAAAAATATACCAAATACAATGACAGCAAAGTCGACTACCTCGTCACCATGGGCAGCCCGCTCGGTGATGACAAACTCAGAGACTTCATGCTGATAGAACGCTGGAAAAAATCCAACAAATCAGAAAAAGAAGAAGAACGAAAACGCCTCTATCCATTAAACATAAAACAATGGCACAACTTCTCCGCCTACGGCGACGTCGTCTGCCACGACTCAACACTGGAAGATGATTTCTTCACCGGCATGAAAGAATCCGTTAGACCTTATCGAAAAGGCCAACTCATGGATTACACAAAGCTATACAATCCATTTATAACAGCAGAAGATAAAAAGAACCCACACAAAAGTTACGGCTACCTAATCCAACCGAAACTAAGCCAGAAGTTTAAAGAGTTTATGTCTTAGCTGTATGTCACAATATAGAAAATGGATAAAATCTAACGCTATATTGTGAATAATATACAGCTACCTTTTGCTCATTTAAACTTGAGGTTCAATCCTTTTGGAGAACTAACAAGACAGCAACGTGCGGTTACTGCAATTGTCGAGTTGGAAGATCTCCCTGAACACTTTTCAAAAAGACGTATCGCCATTCAGTTTGTTGGAAAACAAGGTCGCGGTAAATCAACGCATCTTATTGCCTTACATAAACAATTTAATAACTCACCGTACACACAAATATATATCGGTGATAAACCTACATTCAATAGTAACCCCTTTCAATTTATCGACAGTATCGAGTTACTTCCTGCTTCACGTAGAAAGAAACTCTATAGTTCAATAAAAATGCTCGCTATAACAACACACAACGATCTCACTAAAGAATTACAATCCGCTGGTTTCAAAGTCATAAGCAATATAATCTCTGTTGGTAATGAACAAAAAATAAAAAAGATCTTTGATAGTAGAATTGAATTAGCACGCCGGAATATAGGTTCGCTGCCTCATATCGACATAAATACCGTGCGTACACTAATCACAAAATTTAATGATGATATTCGTGCGATGGAACATCATTTGTACGATGTCTTCCAACAATTACAGGAGATAGGTAATGTCAAAGTGTGACTTAAGTATAGAACTGGATAGACCAGACCAACTCTATAAAATTGGCGATACTGTTAGATGCACTGTTTATGTCTCCGTTGATAAAAATGTAACATGTGATGCACTTACTATCACTAATATGTGGAAGACGCATGGCAAAGGTAATCGGGATAAAGAAACAATTACAGAAGAAGAGCTATTCAAAGGTGAATGGCAAGCAGGTGAATACAACTACAGCTATTCATTTGAGCTAAAAGAAGGCCCGCTAACCTACCACGGTCATTACATCAACATCGATCGATACATAAAAGTTCGTGCCGATATTCCTTGGGCCATCGATCCTAAATCCGAAATAGAATACATCGTAGAAAAAGGCGGCCTATCACCAGAAGTCATACCCGCAGCAGACAAATACAACAACCTAACCGCAAACGTCTACAGTCAACACAAACATATCAAAAAACTACAGAACATGATCGATAATCCGATGGCGATATTTAAATACGGCGTCATTGCATCATTGGTTCTAATAGCCATAGGCAGCTTAATAAATTATTCCGTCTTTTTTACCAACAATGGTTTTGGTGATCCGATACTTGGTTTTATATTAATTGCCGTCGGTATATTCATCGGCGTCAAAATGATTATGAAAAATATCTTGTTCGGCAAAGTCGGTCGAGTTACCTTCGAAGTACAACCCATCTCATTACGAGCAACAGATGAGACAGAGATAAGATTTGAATTCACACCCAATGTCGATCTCGATGTAAATAAAATCACATTCAGTTTAGTTGGCATTGAATCTGCCACAAGCGGTAGTGGCACAAGTAAACATACATATACCCATGAGTTCCACAAAACTGAATGTGAGCTTTCTAGAAAAGGTATTTTAATGCGAGATTTTCCGGTGATAGAAAGAGCAACGATTGAAATACCCGAAGATGCACCACACACATTTCAGGCAATGAGCAATAGAATACAGTGGACTATTCAGGCAAGCATGGACATAGACAAATCACCCGATTGGAACAGAGAAAAAAGCATAGAAATACTTATTTAGTTTTTCAATCATCAAAGATACCATGTTGTTTAAATTACAAAGCAGGCAAAAGGCAAGACCTGACCCTGTATTTACTGTATTTCACATCATAAAAAATCGACGTAGTATTAAAATATCACAACACTGCTTTAGTAAAGGAATACGAATGTCAGAAACCACCAAGTCAAATCATTGCATCCATGCTTTTAACCTGAAGCAAAAGGCAAGACCTGACCCTTCCACTTCCATTTGATCCTTCCATTCCGATTAAGGTATTCGGAATTTTGAACGTAGATGCAGGAAAAAACCGCCGCTGCGCACGTTCACTATTATGAACATACACAACATCACCCTCTAACGAAGCAATGATTAAAGCCCCTTCGATACCATGCTGTTTATATAATGAAGAAATTTCCTCATCAGCCACAGCAATAATGGGCAACAACAAAGAGAAGATTAAAACGAATAGATGATTAATATAAAAGCGCATAATTCCTGCTAGAAAGAGAATTCAAAAGAGCCTCAAGTATATCTGAACTGTCAACCTAGACCATTCATACCGATTTCTTCGTTAGTTCTTTTTGGCCACGCAAAAAGAAGTGACTTGCCATCAGGCGAAATAAATACTGATAAGAACGATAACTTAAAGACACAAGGTAAAACTCCCGCATAGCGGGAGTTTTGTTTTTACTACTAAATTCCCGCCTACGCAGGAACGACAGCTTAGTTATACGGGAGCAGGGAGATCACTTTCTCCCATTAAAAACTTATCTACGCCCGACGCAGCACTTCTACCTTCTGCTATCGCCCATACGATCAAACTCTGACCTCTGCGCATATCGCCGGCGACGAAGACACCATCGACACTGGTCATCCATGTTTTTGGATCGGCTACGACATTGCCGCGACCATCTAACTCTACGCCTAGTTGTTCTAATAGACCGGGCTTTTCTGGACCGACGAAACCCATTGATAAGAATGCTAGATCACATGGTAATTCTTTTTCGCTACCTGCTACTTCTTCGAAGCTCATACGACCATCGACGTTTTTCATTTCTACGGTAACCAACTCCAATGCTTTTACATTGCCATTGCCGTCATCAATAAAACGTTTGGTTGATACGGCATAAACTCGATCTACACCTTCTTCGTGCGCTGATGCTGTGCGATAGATACGAGGCCATTCTGGCCATGGATTATCTTCGGCTCTAGTTGTTGGTGGCTTCGGCATGATTTCCAGTTGATGTACTGATTTCGCGCCTTGTCTATTTGCGGTACCTAGGCAATCCGCACCGGTATCACCACCACCGATGATAACCACGTTTTTATCTTTGGCATCGATAAAATCATCAGCTGGTTCATCACCTTCACAAACTCTATTTTGCATCGGCAAGTATTCCATAGCTTGATGAATACCGTTTAGTTCGCGGCCTTCTGTTGGTAGGTCGCGTGCTTCACATGCACCACCGGTTAGGATGATGGCATCAAAATCTTCTTTTAAATTTTCTATAGAAACATTTTCACCTATATTTGCATTGGTTTTGAAGATGACACCTTCTGCTTCCATTTGCTCCATACGTCGATCGATTTGTTTCTTTTCCATTTTGAATTCTGGTATGCCATAGCGCATCAATCCACCGATTCGATCTGCACGTTCAAACAAGATGACATCATGACCGGCGCGCGCGAGTTGTTGTGCTGCGGCCATACCTGCTGGGCCTGATCCTACAATCGCAACTTTTTTACCGGTTTTATTTTCGGCGATTTGTGGTTTGATCCAACCGTTTTCCCAGGCCTTTTCTATGATTGATAATTCAACCGCTTTAATGCTGACGGGATCTTCATTAATACCGAGTACACATGAACCTTCGCATGGCGCTGGACATAGGGTACCGGTGAATTCGGGGAAGTTATTGGTAGCATGTAAACGATCAATCGCATCGGCCCATTGATCGCGATAGACCAAGTCGTTCCAGTCCGGGATCAAGTTACCCAGTGGGCAACCTTGATGACAAAACGGGATACCACAATCCATACAACGTGCCGCTTGTACTTTTAGTGGTGCGACTGGCCACGGCTGCATGACTTGATTGTAGTCTTTCAATCGTTCGTCTACCGGACGATACGTCGTTTTTTCACTTTCGTATTCGATGAATCCTGTTGGCTTACCCATTAGCGGCCTCCATTATAGCTTCTTCTTCTGTGAGGCCTTTCTCTCTGCCACGTTTAATGTCTGCCAATACCTTCTTGTATGCGATAGGCATGATCTTCACAAACTTACCTTGATAATCCTTCCAGTTTTCCAGAATTTTTTCTGCAACGGTACTTTGTGTATATTGAATATGATTCGCCAACAAAGTTTTAACTTTTTCGACATCTTCTGCTTCTACTATTTTTTCCAGTCCGACCATGCCAGTGTTACAACGGATTTCAAAGTCGCCGTCTTCATCCAGTACATAGGCTTCACCGCCTGACATGCCGGCTGCGAAGTTACGTCCGGTTTTACCGATGATGACAACAGCACCGCCAGTCATGTATTCACAACCATGATCACCAACACCTTCAACAACGGCTTTCGCGCCACTATTACGTACGCAGAAACGTTCACCAGCTAGACCACGGAAATAAGCTTCGCCTTGCGTTGCACCATAGAGCAGTACATTACCAACTAAGGTATTTTCTTCTGCTACGAAAGTTGATTTACGTGGTGGATAAACAATGATCTTGCCACCGGATAAACCTTTACCGAGATAATCATTGGCATCGCCTTCGAGTGTCATGGTGATGCCTTTCGGTATGAATGCACCAAAACTCATGCCGGCTGATCCATTAAAATGAATGTTGATGGTGTCCTCTGGCAGACCTTCTACACCGTAACGTTTGGTGATGTTATGACCGAGTATGGTACCGACGGTACGATCAGTATTCAGTACCGGCAGAATAATATCGACCTTCTCTTTATTCTCTAATGCCGCTTTACTCAACGGTACAATTTTGGTCATGTCGAGTGATCTTTCCAGTCCATGATCCTGTTCTTTAACACAGTAGTATTTATCGCCAGGACGTAGTTCTGCTTTGTGTAGAATATTAGTAAAGTCGAGGCCTGCTGCTTTCCAGTGATCAACCGCTTTTTTAGTATCCAGTTTGTCAACCTGACCGATCATTTCATCTATGGTTCTGAAACCCAGTTCGGCCATGTATTCGCGTACTTCTTCAGCGATAAACTTAAAGAAGTTTTCAACAAACTCGGGTTGGCCGGTGAATTTTCTGGTGAGTTCCGGATTTTGTGTTGCGACACCAACCGGACAGGTATTTAAATGACAAACACGCATCATGATACAACCCATCACCACTAATGGTGCGGTTGAGAAACCAAATTCTTCGGCGCCAAGTAAGGTGGCAATGACCACATCACGGCCGGTCTTTAACTGACCATCGGTTTGTAAAACAATACGATCACGTAAACCATTCATTACCAGTACTTGTTGGGTTTCGGCTACACCTAATTCCCAAGGTAAGCCGGCATGTTTTAATGAGCTGACCGGAGAAGCACCCGTACCACCGTCATAACCTGATACCAAAATCACATCGGAGTGACACTTGGCAACACCGGCGGCTACCGTTCCAACACCAATTTCAGCAACCAGCTTGGTATGGATACGTGCACCTGGATTCGAATTCTTTAAGTCATGTATTAATTGCGCCAGATCTTCAATCGAATAGATATCGTGATGAGGCGGTGGTGAAATCAAATCAACCCATGGAGTAGAGCCACGTACTTTTGC
The DNA here is from genome assembly GCA_012960105.1 of Thiotrichaceae bacterium. GTDB lineage: Bacteria > Pseudomonadota > Gammaproteobacteria > Eutrophobiales > Eutrophobiaceae > UBA7359. The sequence continues at coordinate 40,999 of DUBV01000063.1, forward strand.
AATCCACGGATAGACTTTGGCGCCGGGAAGTTGTCCACCTTCGCCCGGCTTCGCACCTTGTGCCATTTTAATTTGTATATCATCGGCATTTGTAAGGTATTCACTGGTGACACCAAAGCGACCGGATGCAACCTGTTTGATTGCGCTACGTCTTAAGTCACCATTTTCATCACGCGTATAACGACCTGAATCTTCACCACCTTCACCAGTATTCGATTTAGCACCGAGACGGTTCATAGCGATAGCCAGGGTTTCGTGCGCGCCTCTACTGATCGAGCCATAAGACATGGCTCCGGTAGAGAAGCGTTTCATAATCGTTTCTATTGATTCGACTTCGTCTAGTGGTATTGCCTTTTTAGCAAACTTGAATTCAAACATGCCGCGTAAGGTTGCGAGGTTTTCACTCTGGTCATCAACCAGATTAGTATATTCTTTAAAGACTTTGTATTGGCCAGAGCGGGTTGCATGTTGCAGTTTGAAAACGGTATCAGGATTGAACAGATGATATTCACCATCACGTCGCCACTGATATTCACCACCCCATTCCAGATCCGGTTTTTTCACTTCACGACCCGGGAAGGCGTTGTGATGACGTTGGTTCATTTCTTTTGCAACTACATCCAGACCGATACCGCCAATACGTGATGCCGTCCAGGTAAAATATTTATCGACGAAGGCTTTTTCCAGACCGATGGCTTCGAAGACTTGCGCACCACAGTAAGACTGTACGGTGGAAATACCCATCTTCGCCATTATCTTGGTCAGACCTTTGTTCACCGCCTTAATGAAATTGCCGACGGCTTTTTGATGATCCATTTGCGGCAATTGACCGTTGCCAATCAACGCACCTAAAGATTCAAACGCGAGGTAAGGATTTACTGCGCCGATACCATAACCCAGCAACACGGCGAAATGATGCACTTCTCTTGGCTCACCCGATTCGAGTACCAGACCAATTCGCGTACGTTGTCCATTACGGATTAAATGATGATGTACACCGGCGGTTGCTAATAGTGCCGGTATTGCTGTTTTGTTTTCATCGATACCACGATCCGAAAGTATGACGTTGGTATAGCCGTCTTCAATTGCTTTATCGACTTGCGTATAAACTTCTTCCAATACCTTATCCAACCCTGCACCGCCTTCAGCAACAGCATATAAAATTGGAATTGTTTTGGTTTTAAAACCGGGAAGATTTACATCACGGATTTTTGCCAGCTCTTCATTTGTAATCACTGGCGAATTTAATTTAATACGACGACAACTTTCAGGAGCCGGTTTTAAAAGATTGCCTTCTGGCCCGATAGTGATCGCTACCTGCGTCACTAACTCTTCACGAATACCATCCAGCGGTGGATTGGTGACTTGTGCGAACAGTTGTTTGAAATAGTCATATAACAATCGCGAACGATTTGATAACACAGCAAGTGCAGCATCGGTACCCATAGAACCCGTCGGTTCCATGCCATTCGCTGCCATTGGCGCCATTAAGACTTTTAGATCTTCATGGGTATAACCAAACGCTTGTTGGCGTTGTAATAAGGTTTCTGCATCTGAACCATGAATCTGTTTTGGATTCGGTAGATTCTCAATCGCCATCAGGTTCTTTTTCAGCCATTCGCCGTACGGATGTTCATCAATAAATTCCTTTTTAATTTCTTCATCACCGATGATGCGACCTTGTTTGGTATCGACCATAAAGATACGACCGGGATGCAGACGATCTTTTATTTTTACATTCTCTGGTGCGACTTCGAGCACGCCGACTTCTGACGCCATGATAACTTTGTCGTCATGGGTAACGTAGTAACGTGAAGGACGTAATCCATTTCGATCTAATACGGCACCAATCACTTCACCATCGGTAAACGACAATGACGCTGGGCCATCCCAAGGTTCCATTAAAGTTGCGTGATATTCGTAAAAAGCCTTACGTTCGTCATCCATGGTTTCATGACCTGACCATGCTTCCGGGATCATCATCAATACCGCATGCGGTAATGGACGACCGGCCATGTGTAAAAATTCCATAACGTTATCAAAGGTTGCTGAGTCACTAACACCTTCTACTGCAATCGGAAATAGTTTTTGTAAATCATCACCGAATAAATCTGATTCACACAAGGCTTCTCGTGCACGCATCCAGTTGGCATTACCACGGACGGTATTGATTTCGCCATTGTGCGCGACATATCTAAAGGGGTGTGCCAGTTTCCATGCCGGAAAAGTATTGGTTGAGAAACGTTGATGTACTAGTGCTAATGCGGTTTCAACATCCGGATCGGATAGGTCCGGGAACATCGGTTCAATTTGGGAACCGGTTAACATACCTTTATAGACAAAGGTGCGATATGACAATGACGAGAGATAGAACAAATCGAGTTCGGATAGTTCTGAACTCCAGATTTCATTCTCTACGAGTTTACGAATGACATAGAGTTTGCGATCAAATGCAGGGGCATCGAGCTTGTCATTCTTGGCAATAAAAATTTGTTTGAAGGTAGGTTCACCTGCTTTTGCGGTGGGACCTATTAATGAATCATCAGTGGGTACATCGCGCCAACCTAATAGAGTTTGTCCTTCTTCTTTAATAACTCTTTCAAAGATGTCCTGACATTGTTTTGATTGAGCTGGATCGGTTGGCAAGAAAACCATGCCCGCGCCATAACTATCTGACTCGGGTAGGTCGATGTCTATTTCTGCACAGACACGTTTGAAAAATTTATGTGGTTTTTGAATCAGGATGCCGACTCCATCACCAGTATTTTCTTCACAACCGCAAGCGCCGCGATGGATTAAGTTTCTTAGGATGGTTAATGCATCATCAATAATCTCGTGGGATTTCTGTCCCTTTATATGTGCTACAAATCCGAGGCCACAGGCGTCTTTCTCTGTAGATGGGTCATATAAACCTTGCTGTTTAGGCGGTTGCTTCATTCTGAGTTCACTCTAGTTTAATAATATTTTTATTTAACCATCTCGTTTAACACATGATGGCTAGAAAACCTGCTGAGAAAGTTAGGGGTATCACTTACAGGAAAAACCTGTAGGACGGCTTCGTTATTCTTATATTTATTTCGAATCTAGCTTTCCATACCCTTACGAAAAGGGGGGAGAATTATAGTAAAGCAACGTGTTTATGTCACGATGCAAGCGTAATTATTCTTTAAATGAAGCTGAATATGGATTTAGAGTATTTTAGAGGCGTATTGCGTAATTAGAGTACAATATAGCTATTTTTTAAAGAACTTAAGAGATTTAAATCGAAAATATATCTATTTAGTACTTATTTAGATTGGCTATTACAGCAAATCTTTAATGCTTTGGACGCTTCTAGGCCATGGAGCCATTAATTTTGCTTTTGTCGGCAGACTATCTATCGCTGCGACAGCTTGATCACGATTAGCGTAAAGACCGTAAATTAGTACATGCCATTTCTTGCCTTTGTTTAGAGCCGTAAATGATATTATTTTATCATCATTGTTTTTAAAGGCTTTTAAATAGACATCTATCGTCTCTTGTTCATAGGCACCAATTAGCTGTAAGACATATTTTTTCGGATCTTGTTTTTTTAACCACTTAATATCTTTTTTGATTGCTTCTGACTTTTCTTCTACTTCAGGTTCTGGTTTAGGTTCTATAACCTTTACTGATTCAGGTCCAGCTTCGGATTCTGGCTCAGGTTCTGAAATTACTATAGGCTCGGAATTTATTTCTGGTTCTGGCTCGGGAATAATTTCCTTATCGGGGATTGATTTAGAAAAAGGCACGCTGTCTTTAATGATTTCTTCTACAATTTTTTGCTCTACTATCTTTTCTTCTTTGAGTTCTTCTTTTATTTTTATTATTTCCAGATCAGATTCTTTAGCAATTAGGTTACCTTGCGCATTAAAAACAAGCACCTCTGTTTTATTATTTAAGTCATCCGCAATTTCAGCAATAACCGACGGCGACAATTCTTCGATCGTTACCGGCTCTGGTTCCATATCTTCTGGCACTTCTACTTTGACGATGTCATCGTTATTAACTTCATCTTCGTTTAGTTTTGGCAACTCTAATTTTATAGTTTGTTTTACGTTGTCTGTTTGATTTAATATCATAGCAACGCTAATTGATAGCGACATTAATAACGTAACGACGATCAATACCGACTTATTTTTTAATACAATTTCTTTAATATTTATATTTAAAGAAGGCTTTTTCTTTTCTTCTATCGCTTCTGGTTTTTTTGCAGGGTCATTTAAATATTGTTCGCACAAGGCATTTATTCTGCCGAGTAAACCATGTGATATACGATGTATTTGTTTAATGGTTTTTTCATCAAACAATTTAAAGTCTGTAGAACCCTCTGATGGATAATTACTATGGATATATTGTTCTGCCTGTTTTTCACTTAAACCAGGCATTTCAATAATATGTAAACTGTCCGAATCTTTTTTATTTATTTCAGATTCTTCCAGCCGTTCCAGAAATGATGGCTCGCAAAAAATACAAACATGTAGGACCGCAGCTTCATTGGAAGCATCCAATATATTAAGTAAAGTTCCTAATAAATCATCATCAAAAAGATCAGCGTCATCAATGAATAATGCCGGAATTTGTTGTTTATTTTGGCAACGAGTTAACCATTGATTTAACTCTACCTGACTATATGTTGGCTCTTGTAAAGCATCATGCTTATCATCGTCAATGAGAGCCTGAAAAATATCATTTGTATTAGTGAGTGGACTACCCGTCAAATTTCTGATGATTAAATTTGATTCGTTTTTACGGATTAATTCTTCGAAGAATGTCGACTTTCCTGAGTCAGGCTCGCCTTTAACAACAACAAGTTTGTCGCTGTATTCCAGCAAATGCAAAATTAGCTCACTACGGTGTGTTAATTCCGGCGTAATAAAATTACTTTGTTTTTTTTCTTCAGCCATAAATCCATTTGCAAATTAGATGCTTAATATTTTTAGAGTAAAATCTCAACTATATTTCTTACCCATTAATTACTACTAATTCTGTCATGTTCGGAAAAGGCAAAGCGATCTGTCATTCCCGCTATATAATCTGCTATTAACCTTGTGGTCTGCATCTTATCTATTTTATTTGACTCGGAGCTTATTACTGCCTGCAATTCATCCGTTAATAACTCTGGCATGGTCATATAAGCATTAAACAGATAATCTATTGTTTCTTTTGCCTGCTCGGCCATAAGATTAACACGCTCATGACGGTATAAGTTGTCGTGTAAAAACTTCTTCAAAGCTTTATGCATAGACTCCGTTTTTTTGCTCATCCTGATTAATGATTTACCACACTTTCTCACATCATCTATATCGATTGGGCTCACACTAGTAATTAGTTCTTCGCTTGTTTCAATTAGGTCACTAACAACATAGTTAATCATCCTTCTTATGATCTCATGACGTAAGTGGCTACCGCTTAGATCCGGCCATTTTTCTTTTACTCTCTTGTAGTGAATATCGACAAGCTCACATTTGCGTAGTGATTCGATATCTAACAAACCGGCTCTTAAGCCATCATCTATATCATGGTTGTTATAGGCTATTTCATCCGCAATATTTGCTATCTGCGCTTCTATTCCCGGCTTTTCATTATTTATAAAACGTTCACCTATTATACCGAGTGTCTTAGCGTTATTTTTTGAACAATGTTTTAATATTCCTTCTCGAGTCTCAAAGGTTAAATTTAAGCCGGGAAAGATGGCATATCGTTTTTCTAGTAGATCAACAATTTTTAATGACTGAAGATTGTGTTCGAAACCGCCGTAGTCTTTCATACAAGCGTTCAGGGCATCCTGACCAGCATGGCCGAAAGGCGTATGTCCAAGATCATGCGCCAAACAAATTGCTTCGGTTAAATCTTCATTGACGTTTAATGCTCGCGCAATTGTTCGCCCTATTTGCGCTACTTCAATTGAGTGCGTTAGACGAGTACGAAACATATCGCCTTCGTGATTTACAAATACCTGAGTTTTATATTCCAGACGACGAAAAGCGGATGAATGAATTATACGGTCTCGATCTCGTTGATACTCATTACGATATTCGGAACCATCATCCTTATGCACGCGTCCTTTTGAATTTTCGGAGCGTGCCGCATAAATCGCTAACTCATTCGCCACTATATAGTCCTCAGCTTAGAAAGTGATTAATCGTTTCTTTTAAAGCTTGTTCGGTATAGTCAGAAGTAACAAAAACATTACCGATATCGTTCAATAATATTAAATATAAAACACCATCTCTGGATTTTTTATCGACTTTCATGTTCTCAAGCATTTGTTCAAGACTCACATCTTTATGAATTTGCGTAGGTAAATTTGTTCTTTCTAGTAATGATCGAATTCTATCAACTTTTGCCTCTTCGATTAGTCCTAATCGCATCGATAAATCTGCTGCCATTAACATGCCACAACCAACCGCTTCACCATGCAACCATTCTTTATACGACAACGCTGTTTCTATAGCATGGCCAAAAGTATGTCCGAGATTTAATATCGCTCGAATCCCTGACTCTCTTTCATCTTCTGCAACGACTTCAGCCTTATTAACACAGGAACGATTGATTATGTATTCCAGTGCATCATCATCACGCTTCCTGACTAATTCAATATTTTCTTCCAGCCAATCATAAAACTCTATATCTCGAATTATTCCGTATTTAATAACTTCTGCCAGGCCTGCTGATAATTCTCTATCTGGTAAAGTTGAGAGTACTTCTGTATCAGCAAATACAGCAACAGGTTGATGAAACGCACCAATCATATTTTTACCCAGGGGATGGTTCACTGCTGTCTTTCCACCGACTGATGAATCAACCTGTGCAAGTAAAGTTGTCGGTACTTGTATGAACTTAACGCCACGCTGATAACACGCCGCTGCAAAGCCGGTTAAATCACCAATCACACCACCACCCAATGCGATTAATATGCAGGTTCGACTGTATTTCTTTTCCATCAATCGACTAATTATTTGATTAAAACTATCGAGAGATTTATATGTTTCTCCATCTGGCAATATTAATGCTTCATAATTTACATTACTTAAATGACTTTCAATTTGAGATAGATATAGAGCCGCAACCGTCTCATTGGTAACGATCAATACCTGATTACTTGTAACATGTTGTTCAAACAAGGCTTTGTCAGACAGGACAGATTTTCCAATATATATTGGATAACTACGTTCAGCTAAATCAACTTCAATTGCTTTCATTTGTTTCTATTAATTTTAATATCTTATTTATTATTTGTTTAATACCTAAATCATGCGTATCAATTATTTCGTCTGCCATGGACAGATAATAGGGTTCTCTTTCACTCAAAATCTTTTTTATCTGGCCTAGTCGATCTTCAGTTTGCAGCAAAGGACGACGCTTATCTTCTGCCGTTCTCTTGAATAATTTTTCAGCCGTTGATTTCAAATAGATGATCGTTCCATTGTCTTCCAATGCTTTTCTATTCACCGGTGATAATACCGAACCACCACCTGTTGATAAGATTATATTTTTCAATGATACCAATTCCTCAATCACTTGAGTCTCGCGTTTTCTGAAACCTTCTTCACCTTCTAACTCAAATATTAAAGGGATATCAGCTCCTGTACGCTGTTCAATTTCATAATCAGAATCATAAAACTGGCTTGATAATTTCTTTGCTAATTGCCTGCCGATCGTCGTTTTCCCTGCCCCCATCGGCCCAATTAAATATTAAATATTTCTCTATATCAAGAATAACTTATGTAATGGCAGATTACTCCACTATAAACAAAAAAAGGGATGTGACCCAATGGTCACATCCCTAAATTATGTAACGTATTTTTTTATTATTAAATCGTTAAACTGTCTTTCAATATTTTAGGCGTAATAAAAATCAACAACTCACTCTTATTTTTATCAACAGCAGTCCGTTTGAATAGAAAGCCAACATAAGGTAAGTCACCAAAGAAAGGTGTTCTTGAAATTGATGTCGTATCAGTAGATGTATATACCCCACCTAAGACTATCGTTTCACCATTTTCTACCAAAACTTGAGTAGTAACGCTACGTGTATTAATAGCAGGAACACCATTAAACTCAGCACCTACTGTATCCTGGTTTACTACTAAATCCATAATAATACGGTCATCAGGTGTTATCTGAGGAGTCACTCGTAAACTTAAAACCGCATCCTGGAACGATGTACTGGTAGCACCACTAGATGAGGCTTCCTGATACGGAATTTGAACACCAGATTCAATCAAGGCTTCATGTTGGTTAGATGTTATTACACGTGGGCTAGCAATATCTTCTCCACGTCCTTCAGCTATTAATGCTGAAAGTTCCAATTGCAATAAGAATGAACCTACTTTACCAATAGCTAACGCTAATGCTGAAGCATCGCCAGGAATAGCAGGTAAATCAACAATATAGTTTTCATTCGTTCCATCATTAAAGGTCGTTGTACCACCATAATCTACATTACCTGCTTGACCACCACCGATGGCGACGAAAGGGTCTGCAGGGTTTTGACCAATTGTTGCTCGATCTGAGGTACCTTGTTTTGAATGTTTACTGTAACCAAAACGCACACCGATATCTTTTGCAAATGACTCATCAGCATTAACGATACGTGATTCAATTAAAACTTGTCTAATTGCAACATCAAGTTCGCTAATTAAACCTCTAATTGCTTCAAGACTACTAGATATATCCTGAATAATGAGAGTATTAGTTCTTTCATCTGTTGAGACAGTTCCTCGTTCAGACAGTAAATTATTTTCTTCAGCTTGTATTAACCCCATCAAATTAGCGGCATCTGCATAATTTATTTGCATAAATTCGGTACGTAATGGCGCTAACTCTTCAACTTGACGATTTGCTTCTAGCTCTAGACGTTCACGAGCTGCCAATTCTTCTGAAGGTGCAACCATAATAACGTTACCACTTTGGCGCATACCTAGACCACGCGACCTTAAAATAATGTCTAATGCTTGATCCCATGGAACATTTTTCAAACGCAGCGTTACATTACCACTAACCGCATCACTGGTTACCATGTTTAATCCTGTAAAATCAGCTATCAACTGTAGTATTGCTCTGACTTCAATATTTTGGAAATTAAGTGATAAACGTTCGCCCGTGTAACCGAATTTATCTTTATTCTGCTCTTCTTTTTCTGCTTTGGTTATAGGCTTGAATTCAATTATGTATTGATTATCTGATTGATAGGCCAGGTGCTCATAATCTTCTGATACAGCAGAGATAGTCATTTTTACGTTATTACCGCTCGATACTGTATCTATTTCTTTAACTGGTGTTGCAAAATCTATGACATCTAATTTTCGGTCAAGATTAGACGGCAATTGCGCATCAAGAAAATCGACAATAACTTTTCCGGCTTCTACACCCATATCAATTGGAATAGAAGAATTAGATAAATCAACAATAATTCTTCCCTCGCCATTTTCACCTCGACGAAAATCGATACCATCAATACTTCCGACTGACGACACATATGATGAACTTGAGCCAGTCGGATTAGATGATTCTACGCCACTTTCCAGATTTAAGACTACAGTATTACCCATCACTTCCATCGTATATGAAACTGTACGTGTCAAATTAATTACCACTCGTGTACGTCCTGCTGCTTCAACAGCACTCAGGCTGTTAGCCATTCCTATACCTATAGTTTGAGTTTTTTCAGCTAGATTTAATGTTGTGCCAGGAAAATCAATAGCAATTCTTGCTGGATTATCTATCGTAAAATTCAGAGGATCCGCAGATAATGCTTCTGATAAAACTAGTTTAATTTGCGCTCGATCACCAGGTAAGGAGGCAAAACTGACATCATCTAATGAAATAGCATAGACAGACGAGCCAACCAGACTCAAGGCTATGCATAATATTAAGTGCGATAAATCTTCTAATTTAGTTTTCATGGCTTTATAACCTTTGAAATTAAGTTTAATTCTTCTGCTACTAAGCATTTTAACACCACGTAATCGATCACTCTTCTATTAGGGCGAGTGCTGCTTCCCGTTCTTCCCATCGGCCACCACTGTCTTGCACAATCTCTCTAAGTTCGACCCGATCTTCATAAATATTGATAACCTTTCCTATATTCGCACCGATGTAATTACCAACGCTGACACGATGCACAACTCCATTAGGGTCTAGAACAATCGCCCAATTATTACTTTCATTATCAATAGTTCCCACCATACGCAGACTATCAAGTTCGAATTGTTCAAGTTCTTCACGATTTCTATTTCTAATTTCGCGTTCCATCTCTTCAGTTAAGCCATCGTCTACAATGGCATCATCTGTGATTTCAGGCTTACTAATAACGTAAAATAGCTTGAATGGATTACGCGCATCTTCATTCCCGGATTGATATGCATACGCTTCATAGGGTTTAATTTCAGGTAACGGCTCGATACGACCACCAGGCCTTGCCATGATCTCAGCTACTTGATCTTCAAGAGAACTTATATCTCTTGATACACAACCCGATAGAAAACTTACAGCCAATAAGCATATAACTGCTTGAATGAATCTATTTATCTGAATATAAAGTTTCATTTTAATTCTCTTCAAGTGCGCGATAGGTTTTTGCAACGGCTTTCATTTGCAATAAAGGCGTATCTGCTGGACCACCCTTCACAGGAGCAATACTAATATTATGTGTTGTAACAATTCGTGGTAATGCTGCAATGCCGCTAACAAATTCCCCGAACTGATGGTAACTTCCAACAACTGAAAGATTGATTGGTAATTCAGCATAGAATTCTTTGGGGCTTTCACCACCAGGTTGGAAAAGTTTGAATTCCAAACCTGCAGCCAAACCAGTCTGAGAGATATCAATCAATAAACCAGCCACTTCTGTTTTGTTAGGTAACTGCTTAACCATGTCACCAAATGACTGTTGCATTTCCTTCATTTGCTCTTTAAGCGCATTTAGATTGGCAGCCTTTTTTTGCCTTGCATCCAATATACCTATTTGTTCTTTTTCCTTTTTCTCCAAACCAGCCAATGCTTCGTTTTGTTTTGTGATATCAAATTTCCAACCAGCAAACAATATTGCGGCGAAAACAGCAGCAAAGACAACAGTTTTTACTGGCGCCGGCCATACACCCGGATTATTTGGATCGAGATTATTTAAATCATCTATTAAACTCATGGGTTAATCAGCCTCCACAATCTTTGGAATCACCTGAGAAAAAGTAAGCGTAAAACTATTCACTGGTTTATTACCGCCCTCTTTGGATTCCTTAATGATTTTCAATCTAGGGTTAGCTAACCACTTAGAACCCTCAAGCTTTCTCATAAAAGAGGAAACACCTGCATTAGATTGAGCTAAACCATCAATCGTAAGACCAGCACCTTTTTGCGTTATTTTCGTCACCGTCATACCTTCTGGCAAACTTGCTATTAACTCATCAAAAAATCTAACAATTAATGGTCGATTCCCTTGTAACTGCTCAATCGCACGCATTCTAGACAACAGCCTCTCTTTCTCTTTTTCTAGTTCTTTTATTTCTTTAATTTTCTTATCAACTGCTGCAATATTTTGTTCAACATGACTAATTCGAGAGTTTTCAACATCAATTAATTGAACATGATAATAGTGCACAGCACCCCAGGCAGCTGCAGCTAATACTGCAACAACACTAAGCATCATGATAAATTGAGACTGTAGCTCCTTACGTTTTTCTTCACGCCAAGGAAGTAAGTTAATTGTAGACATTAGCTATCCCCCCTTAAGGCAAGACCACAAGCAATCATCATTGCTGGGGCATCATTTGTAAGGTGTCTTGTCGATACTCTTGAAGCAACCGCCATATTTGCGAACGGGTTAGCAATGATAGTTTTGACACCGAGTTTCGACTCTACTAACTCAGCTATTCCTGGTATTGACGAACATCCGCCTGCAAGAACCAGCACATCAATTTCGCTGATTTGACTTGATGCATAAAAAAACTGTAAAGCTCGACCTACTTGAGAAGCCATATTATCTTTAAAGGGTTCTAATACTTCAGGTTCATAATTATCAGGTAACCCACCCTGTCTTTTAGCCAAACCCGCTTCCTCATAAGACAACCCATAGCGACGCTGTATATCTTCAGTTAATTGAGAACCGCCAAATGTTTCTTCACGGGAATATAAAGTTTTCATATTCTCCAAAACACTAAAAGTAGTAATTGCCGAACCTACATCAGCAACAGCAATGGCATCAGTTGATGTCCCCGCAGGAAACCCCCTGCTCATTAAATCAATTGTATTTTCAATGGCAAAAGCTTCGATATCGACAACTTTCGCTGATAGCCCACCCAGTTCTATAGAAGCAACGACGTTATCAACTACTTCACTGCGCGAAGCAGCGAGTAAGACATCAACTCTATCTGCGCCTTCCCCTGATTCACCAATAATTTCAAAGTCCATGGAGACTTCTTCTAAAGGGAAAGGAATATACTGATCGGCTTCAACTTGTATCTGACTTTCCATTTCATCATCATTAAGACCCGACGGCATACTGATTACTTTAGTGATAACAGAAGAACCCGCAACGCAAACAGCAGCGCTCTTAGTGCGCGTCCCAGCCTTCTTAACAGCACGTGCTACAGCCTCGCCGACTTGTTCAATATCGTTTATAGTCTTATCTGAGACTGAATTAGGGGGTAGAGCCTCAACTGCGTAACTTTCCACACGGTATTTACTACCGCTGCGGCTAAGTTCGAGCAACTTTATTGCAGTTGCGCTGATATCGATACCCAAGATAGGAGCTGACTTTTTATTTAACGAAAACACTATTTTTTCCTTCTGCAGTCATTAGTTATGCGCCATAAGTATAAAGAACATTAAGTTCCTATGGCTACTATAGCCAAGAGAAAATTAAAAAACAATAAGTTTTTAGACTTATATAACGTATTACCTTAAGTTTTACAATTTAGTGAAAAATTAGAACATATAGGGTATTTGGGATACTATTTGCACAAGATGTTGCGTTTTTTCTTTAATTTTCTCCTCTCAATCATGGTTTTCGGCATAATTTCTGTCGTAATTGTGTCGTGGTATATCGTGCCAGGACTGCCCGATATAGAAACATTAAAAGATGTCAGAATGCAGGTTCCTCTTCGAGTTTATAGTGCAGATTCATCTCTTATAGCCGAGTTTGGAGAGAAACGTCGCACACCTATACAGATAGAAGATGTTCAAATTAAATTAATTGAAGCGTTCTTAGCCGCTGAAGATGACCGCTTTTACGAGCATCCCGGTGTCGACTGGCATGGTATTGCCAGAGCGGTTTACTCTTTAATAAAAACAGGCTCAAAGAAACAAGGTGGCAGCACAATAACTATGCAAGTCGCTAGAAACTTCTTTTTGAGCAGAGAAAAAACTTATCTCAGAAAACTCAATGAGATATTTCTTTCCTTTAAGATTGAACGAGAACTCAGTAAGAATGCCATCCTCGAACTTTATCTGAATAAAATATATTTAGGACAACGAGCTTACGGCGTCGCCGCTGCAGCGCAAGTTTATTATGGCAAGGACATCAATTCCCTGAATCTAGCGCAAATAGCAATGATTGCCGGGCTTCCTAAAGCACCCTCAACAACAAATCCTATCCGTAACGCCGAACGAGCAATGACTCGCAGAAATTATGTTTTGCAAAGAATGCTGACGCTTTCGCATATAACTGAAGAAGAATACAAAGAAGCTTCTGAATCGACTATAAGCGCTTCCTTGCATACAACCACTATTGATATAGAAGCACCATACATTGCAGAAATGGTTCGTAGCGATTTATTTGATAAACAAGGCGATGCTATTTACAACAATGGTTTAATCGTCACAACGACTATTCTCGATCGAAATCAAAATGCCGCTAATCAGGCATTAAGAAATGCATTGCTCGCTTATGATAAACGACATGGCTACCGCGGTTCAGAACATCATATAGACGACATCGAATTAAAAAGTGAAGAAGACATTGCTGTCTTACTTGAAAGTTTTTCATCGCTGGGAAAACTTTATCCTGCTCTAGTAACACATGTTAATGAACAATCGGTTAGTGCTACTATTTCCGGTATCGGACAAATAGAGATCAATTGGCAAGATCTAGAATGGGCAAGAAAATATATTAGCGAAAACCGACGTGGGACTAAGCCAAAAACAGCGGGAGAAATATTAGAAGCTGGAGATATTATTCGTGTAATTGAAACCGAAACTGGAGACTGGGCACTATCTCAAATACCTGATGTAGAAGGCGGTATGGTTTCTTTGTCACCGGATGATGGAGCCGTATTAGCTTTAGTCGGTGGCTTTGATTATTACAAAAATAAATTCAATCGTATCACTCAAGCACGTAGACAACCGGGCTCCGGGTTTAAACCATTCATCTACTCTGCTGCAATTGAATCAGGTAAAACCGCGTCAACACTCATTAACGATGCTCCTATCGTATTTGACGATCCCGGTGTTGAAGATGAATGGCGTCCGGAAAATTACAGTCATAAAAGTTATGGCCCTACTCGAATACGTGTTGCATTAACTCATTCCCGAAACCTGGTATCGATCAGGCTGCTACATTCTATTGGCGTACCTTACGCGCTTGAACACATTCAAAATTTTGGCTTTGATACTGACCAACTCCCACACAACCTTTCTTTGTCGCTTGGAAGTGCAGAAATAACACCTTGGCAAATGGCAAGAGCATACAGTGTTTTCGCCAATGGCGGTTTTCTAATCAACCCTTACTTCATAGATGAAATTAAAACTTACAGCGATGAAGTACTCTTTAAAGCCGAACCTTTAGTAGTATGTAATGAATGTGCTGAGAAAAAACCGGAACTCTCTATTGATGAAGAACAACTGGAAGAAAATCAGCTTGAAACGTTATTAGAAGAAACGCTAAACGAAGATAGTGATGAATCTATAAGCGCAATTATTGAAGAAGAAATTAATGCCGAAGAAATACAATATGCGCCTCGTGTGGTTAACGCTCAAAACATCTGGATTACTAACTCAATGACGCGAGACGTAATAAAACATGGCACCGGCCGACGCGCATTACAACTCAACCGTAGCGATCTTTCAGGTAAAACCGGTACCACAAACGATCAACATGACGCATGGTTTTCCGGATTCAATTCAAATGTTGTTACCATAGCCTGGGTTGGCTTTGATAAATTTCAACCTCTTGGTAGCCGTGAAACTGGAGCGAGAGCCGCATTACCGATATGGATTGATTATATGAGAGTCGCGCTTGATGGCATGCCTGAATCAATTATGGAAAGACCCAAAGGACTGGTTAATGTTCGTATCGATCCCGTTAGTGGACAGCTCGCCAATGCAAATAATCCAGATGCCATATTTGAGGTATTCCGAATAGAACATGCGCCAAAGTCAACGGCAGAAACAAAACAACCTGATATCTTTTTACAAGAATCAGAATCCAGTTCTATCCCTGAACAATTATTTTAATAACGCTCAGTACACGTGCTTGCCAGAGTTAACGTAACAAGAGGTTCCTTAATATAAATGACTAGGGAATGTATATTACGTGTTGCCATAGCAACACCTCTGCGACGTCTGTTTGACTACCTGCCACCTGATAGTTTTGATATTAAAAATCTACATCTCGGTATTCGTGTCTCTGTACCTTTTGGTCGGCGAAAAGAAGTTAGCGGCATTATTATTTCTATAGGTGATACAAGCGATTTCCCACTAAACAAATTAAAGAAAATTAATGTCGTAATTGATAAGCATCCCATACTAGAAAAAAAACATTTAAATTTTCTTATCTGGGCAAGTAAATATTATCATTACCCAATTGGAGAGGTCGTTTTTAGCGCTTTACCAACATGGCTAAGAAAAAATAATGCTATAGAATTATTTCGGGAAAGTGTCTGGTCGGTAACCGAAAAAGGCATCGCGACCGATCCAAACCTGATTAGCAAATCACCAAAGCAAGCACAGATTTTAAATTTCATTCAACAAAGCCAAACAGCTGTTAATGAATCTGAATTAAACAATAACTACCCAAGAGCAAAACAATCTCTACTGGCGCTTGAGAAAAAAGAACTCATTACCAAAGAATTATTAGATCCTATCGAGCCAGCTGAAAAAGAAATTAAAATAAACAAAAGCCCATTTAAATTAAATAAAGAACAAAAATCGGCAATAAAAGAAATCCTGAATTCCTTAGAATCTTCAGCAACATTTCTACTCGATGGTCTAACTGGAAGTGGAAAAACAGAAGTCTATATGTCGGTTATGGAACCCGTAATCAAAGCAGGGAGACAATGCCTGGTCTTATTACCGGAAATCGGATTAACGCCTCAACAAATACAACGTTTTAAAGATCGCTTTGAAGTGGATATAGCAATACAACATTCCGGTCTTAGTGAAACTGAACGAACGAAGCACTGGCAGGATGCCAAAACAGGAAAAGCAAAAATAATACTAGGCACGCGTTCTGCTGTCTGGACCCCGCTTGCAAATCCCGGTCTCTATATCATTGATGAAGAACATGACCTTTCTTATAAACAACAGGATAGTTTCCGTTATTCCGCTAGAGACATGCTGATTATTCGCGCAACTCGCGATAAAAGGCCTGCAGTTTTAGGTTCAGCAACACCATCCCTGGAAACACTGCACAATGCTAATAAAGAACGTTACCAACATTTAATATTACCCGCCAGAGCCGGCGAAGCCAAACCACCAACACATCGAATACTGGATGTGCGCGGTAAAAAAATGTTTGGGCCACTATCACAATTACTAGTAGATGAAATAAGAACTCATTTAAATAATAAGAATCAGGTATTACTGTTTCTAAATCGCCGAGGTTATGCCTCACATTTATATTGTCATCACTGTGGTTGGAAAGCCGAATGTGAACGATGTGAACTACCTTATACCTATCATAAATACAATAACCGTATGGTTTGCCATCATTGCGATTCAAATAGAAGAAGTATTAAGCACTGTCCTGAATGTGAAGAAGAATTATTATTTCTTGGCCACGGTACCGAACGTATTGAAGAAGTGTTAGCCGAGTTATTCCCAAAAGCCATTGTTGCAAGAATTGACCGTGATACAACACGTAAAAAGAATGCGATGAATGAATACCTTGAAAAAATACATTCCGGCGAAATTGATATTCTCATTGGCACACAGATGTTAGCTAAAGGCCATCACTTTCCAAACGTAACATTGACCGGCATTGTTGATGCAGATCGCGGGCTGTTTTCCACTGATTTTCGGGCCAGTGAAAGACTGGCGCAACTTTTTATGCAAGTTAGCGGTCGAACAGGAAGAGGCTCGAAAGAAGGTACTGTAGTAGTACAGACACATAACCCTGAACACCCATTATTTAAACAACTAATAGAACATGGATATAACTATTTTTCAAAATCTCTTTTACAAGAACGTAAGCACGCATCTTTACCGCCACATGCTTACATGGCTTTCCTCCGGGCTGAGGCGCATAATGCCAACGATGCAAAACGTTTTATAAATGATGCGATCATGCAATTAAATTTACTGACACAGAATGCATTACAACTATTTGGTCCTATTCCAGCTTTAATTGAAAAGCGTAGTGGCCGTTATCGCTATCAATTAATCATTCAATCCTCCAGTAGAAAATCCTTACACTCTCATTTAGATCAGTGGCTGGATAAACTTGATGAGATGAAGACAGCTAAGAAAGTTCGCTGGTCAATAGACATCGATCCTCAGGACATGACATAGGGCACATTTAAAAATGCACTTTTTCCGCAATCTTTTCGTCAGTCTTGTGCTCAGATTTTCATGTATTATTCATACACTCAATCTTGCGAAAAAATCACTATTTTTAAAAGCACCCTTAGCTTTAGCTGGAATTTAAAAATGAATAAATACAGAATAAATATATTGATTCTTCTTTCATGCTTGTGTTTTTTTGCTCAAGCATCCGATGGTGATTTAGACGTTGCTATTAGTAATGAGATTGATTTTGTCGACGTTAAACACAACGGCAAGTCTGTCAGAATCCATAGAAATCAATCTGCTAGCAACACCATCAATCCTGACTACGCTAAAACATCGAGAAAATGTCCGCCTTTTTGTATTCAACCAAGCAAACTTGCTGAGGGTGTCGACACTATTGCTGAATTGGAAATGCTGAACTATTTAAAACGCCTATCAAACGGAGATGATTCCATCCTAGTGATTGATTCGCGCACAGAAGATTGGGTTAAAAAAGGCACTATTCCCGGTTCGGTTAATATCCCCTGGACATTATTAAAACCAGAAGCTGGAGCAGATCCTTTTCAAATTGCAGATATTCTGGAGAGTAAATTTGGTGCGGTCAGCATTGAAAACTTATGGGATTTTTCCAATGTCAAAACATTAGTCCTATTCTGCAATGGTATGTGGTGCGGTCAATCACCGTCCAATATTAAAACATTACTCCGATTCGGTTACCCTCCGCAAAAACTGAAATGGTATCGCGGTGGTATGCAAAATTGGGAAAATCTTGGCTTAACCGTCATTAAATAACACGGTGCAGCTTCTACTTAACAAACAAAGTCTCTAGAATGTGCCACTTTTGAAAATACAGTAACTATTAAGGGCGCTCGGTGAAAAAACAAATTCAGGAACTCATAGCTAACTCTCTAAAGACTCTCGAGTCTGAAGAGATAATACCCGCTATAGAACAACCCAAAATTACGATTGAAAATAGTCGAGACTCAGCTCACGGTGATTTTGCATCAAATATCGCTATGGTATTGGCAAAAGTAGCCAAGACTAACCCTCGAGGTCTAGCCGAAAAGATTATTAAATACTTACCTAAATCTGACATCGTAGAACGTACAGAAATTGCCGGTCCCGGATTCATCAATTTCTTTCTAAAACAGAATACGCACCAATCTATCATTATCGATATTCTGGAGAAGGGAGACCAATATGGTGATTCCAGTATTGGTAACAACATAGCAACATTAGTTGAATTTGTTTCTGCAAACCCAACCGGCCCCTTGCATATTGGCCATGGTCGCGGTGCGGCATACGGAGCCGTCGTTGCTAACTTACTCAAAAAAGTCAGCTACAAAGTAAGCTGTGAATACTATGTGAATGATGCTGGACGACAAATGGATATTCTTGCCGTCAGTGTCTGGTTACGTTACTTGCAGATTAACAACAAAAATATTCCATTCCCTGATAACGCTTATCAAGGTGACTATATAAATGATATTGCTGACAGTTTGCAAAAAACTCATGCAGAAAAGTTCATCACAACGACTGAAAACCTATTTCCTCTGTTTGCAGAAGAAGACCCTGAATTAAAAATTGATGGTCTTATTGGCTATTGCAAAGATGAACTTGGCCAGGAAAATTATCGAATTGTTTTTGACGAAGGTTTAAATGTAATTTTAGCAACTATTAAAAATGACTTAAACAATTTTGGTGTTGAATTTGACACCTGGTTTTCTGAACGTTCGTTAGTCGACGATAACACCGTCAGCAAATGTATTGAGAAACTAACAAATAACAACTGGATCTATGAAAAAGACGGCGCACAGTGGTTTCGCTCCAGTAAACTTGGAGATGAAAAAGATCGCGTACTAATTAGAGAAAATGGTCTGGCGACCTACTTTGCATCAGACATTGCTTATCATTTATCCAAGGTAGAACGCGGCTTTGAAAAGATTATTGATATCTGGGGTGCGGATCATCATGGCTATATAACCAGAGTAAAAGCCTCCATGCAGGCGATGGAACTTTCACCAGAAAAACTGGAAGTATTACTCGTCCAGTTTGCAACATTATATCGAGGCAAGGAAAAGTTACAGATGTCCACGCGTTCAGGACAATTTATTACGCTCAAAGAACTACAGGATGAAGTAGGAAAGGATGCCACACGATTTTTTTATATTATGCGAAAAAGTGAACAGCATCTGGATTTTGATATGGAACTCGCCAAATCACAGTCTAATGACAACCCTGTTTACTACATACAGTATGCGCATGCGCGAATCTGTAGCGTCTTTAGACAAATGCCGGAAAAGGGTTTCACCTATAATCAGGAAGAAGCCCTGTCAGATTTATCAGTGTTAACTGAAACACATGAAATCAAATTACTTTCAACACTTGCTAGATATCCTGAGGTAATAGAAAATGCAGCTCTAGCCTATGAACCTCATCAATTAGTCTATTATCTAAAAGATGTAGCTAATGATTTTCATACCTATTACAACGCTAGTCAGTTTTTAATTGAAGATAATGTCATAAGAAATGCACGACTTGCTTTAGTAGTTGCAACAAAACAAGTGATTAAAAATGGTTTATCTTTATTAGGTGTAAGTTCTCCAGAGGTAATGTAGTGCCGAGAGATTATAAAAATATAAAAAAGAAAAAAGCGGAACCACTAAAAAAGCGTTTTAGTAACGCGCTTTCTTTTATCACAGGCTTAACCATAGGCTTATTCGTCGCCATTATCGTTTATTTTTATGAGCACAACGCCACTATTGTCAGTAACAACCCTCTCTTGGTTAACGAAACGACATCTGAAGATAGCAAGATAAATGAAAACATTGCTCAATTACCTGAGCCACAATTCGCTTTTTATAAAATATTGCCAAGCAAAGAAGTCAATATATCTGAATGGGAATCCGTTGAAGAAGAAGAAATAACAGCAAGCCCGCAGAAAGATCAACAACCCGTTATGTTTGTGTTACAAGTCGGCTCCTTTAAACAGTACCAATCTGCCGACCAAATAAAAGCTAAACTTGCGCTGATGGGAGTAACTGCCGACATCCAACGAGTCGTTATCAACGGGCAGGATATACGTCATCGTGTCCGTGTCGGTCCATTCAAAAACACAGAAAAATTACAACAAGCTCGTAACCGTTTATTAGCTAACGATCTGGATTTCATGTTGTTAAAACTAAAAATGGAAGATATCTAGTTTCACAAAAACTATGTCAACATCTCCAGAAAAATTGGCAAATATCGAATTATTGAAGAAGTGGGTCGCGGCAGTATGGGAACTGTTTATTCAGCTCACGATCCTTTTGCTGATAAAATAGTAGCCATTAAGCTTGCTCATCCCCAATATGTAAGTGAAAAAGAAACGGGGGAGCGTTTCAAAAAACTTTTCTTCAACGAAGCTCAGGCAGCCGGCATATTAGACCACCCCAGTATCTTAAATATCCATGATGCCGATGTTGATGGCGAAAACTGTTACCTCGTTATGGAATACATACATAACGCTAAAACACTAGACCGCTATTGCAAAACAGAATCTTTACTCTTTATACGTGAAGTCGTTGGCATCATATATAAAATAGCCAAGGCACTCGATTACGCACACCGCCAAGGTATTATTCATCGCGACATCAAACCTAATAATATTCTGGAAACAGAGTCACTGGAGATCAAAATTGCTGACTTCAGTATCGCCATGATCATTCGTGAAGACTTTATGGAAACTCAATTTCATGGTTTCCTCGGTTCACCTCTATATATGTCACCTGAACAAATCAATGAGTGGCAAATATCGACTAATACCGATATTTTCTCGCTGGGTATTATTATGTACGAAATGTTAACAGGCTATCACCCGTTTAAGGCTGACAACCTGAATGCTATCAGCAAAAAAATAACATCTGGCCCCCCCATTAACTGACTTTCGAAATGATGTGCCAGAAATACTGGATTACGCCTTAAAACGCATGCTGACAAAGAACCCAGAGAAACGTTATGCAATGGGACTAGATCTTGCTGCAGATTTGGCACTAATCTTTGAAGATCTTGATAACGTAGAAAATCAAGATGCTTTGCGAGACAAATTTGAAACTATCCAGAATTTAGGTTTTTTTCAGGGATTTACCGATGCTGACATTTGGGAACTCATTCGCGCCTGTGATTGGCATAAATACTCTAGCCAGACTAATATCATTGAAGAAGGCACTGAAGATCACTCCTTCTACATAGTTTTGTCTGGCATCGTCACTGTTGAGAAAAACGGTCAACAAATTGATTCTTTGCAAGAGGGTGCCTGTTTTGGCGGAATGGGGTACTTTTCCAAAGCTAAACGTTCAGCATCTGTCGTAGCAAAGACCGATGTTTCTTTAATACAGGTTAACTCTTCCACATTAGACCGTGCCGCGGAAGGAACCCAACTTCGATTTCTGAAAGTATTTGTAAAAACCCTCATTGGTCGTCTTGCCGATACAACTTCTATTCTCACTCAATATAGAGAGATCAATTAAAACGGTTCTAAAATCTAAGCTAATGGATCTGCAAGAAGCTACATCTACAAACACCCCTAATATTCCGTAAGCAACACATAAATAACTGCCAAAATAACTATAAAACGGTAATAAATGAGTTACTATTATTCGATTCGAAACTCAAATTCATCCTAAATTTATGTAATGTTGAGCTAAATAAATTTAGATATAGGCTCATGTTCTATTTAGTGTACTATTTACAGTTAGAGTATGTTCTAAATCAATGATAACATTGAGAATACAACTATTGTGATAACGAGGTAAATTAACTCAAATAGATGATGTAAATAATAATAATCAATGAGTTAGTGCAACTTTATAAGTTTACTTATAAAATACATAAAGGAATACAGACTAAACATCAAACATGAGTGATTCTAAACAGACAGTAGTAGTAGTTGATGATAATGCGACCGTTCGTACATTATTTCAGCGCAGCACTGAAAACTTGGCAATTGATCTAATCACTTTTAGCTCAGCTCAAGAGTCAATGGATTACCTTGACGAAAACAAGCCCAGTCTGTTGTTTCTCGACATTATAATGCCTGATAAAGACGGCTTAACTTTCTTGCAAGAGTTAAGAAAATTACCTCTGCACAGAGATACCCCTGTGATAATGATTACCTCGAAAGATTATGCCCAGGATCGAACTGTAGCAAATGAGCTTGGAGCATCAGAATTTATTACCAAACCGATGCCAATGAAAGCAATAACAGATATAATTCTCGAATATTTAAATAAAGATCATCCATACTAATTAATCAAGAATAGCGCATGACAAAGTCCTATCTCCGTTTCTGGGGTGTACGAGGCTCGTATGCATCACCCTTTTCAACCCATTTGAAGGTTGGCGGCAACACTTCTTGTGTTGAAGTAACGGTGGATGATCATACCGTAATCTGTGATGCCGGCACCGGCATTATCCCTCTAGGCAATAAGCTTGTAGCTCAAAAGAAAAATAAAGATGTGTTAATTCTATTAACCCATTACCACTGGGATCATATCTGTGGCCTGCCATTTTTTGTCCCTGCATTTATTCCTGACTGGACTATCAATTTCTTTGGACCCGGAGAATCAATCCAGGAAATAAAACAAAATCTGGATTCTCAAATGCAAGCCCCTTACTTTCCGGTAGGAACAGAAACCTGGATGGCTAATGTAGATTATATTGAGCCTAGAGTAACGAGCCTCACCCGTGGCCCAATTGATATTAGCTATTATAGCGTTCATCACCCAGGCATTACTTACGGCTACAAAATCAAGGTGGCTAATAAGACAATAATTTATGTTTCTGATAACGAATGTCAATTCCTTGATAAATCCATTAAACAAAAGATGACCGAGTTTAGTGAAGAAGAACAAGAGATGTTCGAAGCCATGAATCGTGAAGAATATGGGTACGAACTACAAACAATACGTGGCGCTGATATTCTTATTCATGATGCTCAGTATACCCCTGAAGATTACGAAACCAAGCGTGGCTGGGGACACTCATGCTATGTAGACGTTATAAATTATGCAATTGATGCCGAAGTTAAGGAATTATATCTATATCATCATGACCCTTATAACGATGATGATGCCATTGATAAAATTTATGAACATTGTCAGGAAATAATTAAAGATCGAAGCGCTTCACTAAAATGCCATGTCGCACGTGAAGGCCTGGAAATAGAACTCAATTAATACGTATTGCCGCTTTAACCTTATTATAATCAATGGAAGTTTTACTCAACGGCGATCCGCATTCAATAGACCAAAACTGTACTATTGAAACTCTGGTCACCAGTCTGAAGCTAGATGGCAAATTCGCTATAGAAATAAATCAAAGTATTATTCCTCGTAGCGAATATCTCAAAACAGAACTACTCGCCGGAGATAAGATCGAAATCGTACAAGCAATTGGTGGCGGCTAAGCTAGTACCGCCCAAGTAAATCATTATGTCTAATTTAAATACAGATAAACTTTCTATCGCCGGCTCTGATTATTCTTCACGACTATTAGTCGGCACAGGTAAATATAAAGATCTGGAAGAAACAAAAAATGCCATTGAAGCCAGTGGAACTGAAATTGTAACCATAGCAATACGCCGAACGAATATAGGTCAAAACAAAGACGAACCTAACTTACTAGACGTTATTTCTCCGGATAAATATACACTTTTGCCAAATACTGCCGGTTGTTACGATGTTGAATCCGCTGTTAGAACCTGCAAGTTGGCTAGAGAATTATTAGATGGATATGATCTGGTTAAGCTTGAAGTACTAGGCGATGAAAAAACACTTTTTCCAGATATCCCACAAACATTAGAAGCAGCACAACAACTGATAGATGATAACTTTAAGGTTATGGTTTATACGACTGATGATCCTATTATGGCAAAACGCTTTGAAGAAATGGGATGCGTTGCTGTTATGCCTTTAGCTGCACCGATTGGTTCTGGACTTGGCATTCGAAACCCTTATAACATTCGCACAATTATTGAAAATGCATCTGTGCCAATTATTGTTGATGCCGGTGTCGGCACTGCATCAGATGCGACTATAGCAATGGAACTGGGTTGTGAGGGTGTCTTGATGAATACCGCTATTGCCGAAGCAAAAAAACCAGTCTTAATGGCTAGTGCTATGAAAAAAGCAATTGAAGCAGGTCGAGAAGCATATCTTGCTGGCAGAATGCCAAGGCGTGCTTATGCCAGTGCTTCGTCACCACTAGATGGTCAATTTTTCTGAACACTATTTCTTCTTGAACCAACTTCCTTTCAAACAACGAACCATAAGAAGTTTTGTTAAACGTGATAGCCGTTTAACAAAATCACAATTGTATGCACTAGAAAATTATTGGGCGTTACATGGTATTGACTATGATACTTCCGAACTAAATATCGAAAAATTATTTAGCCGTAAAGCTCCTCTGATACTCGATATCGGAGTGGGAACTGGAGATACCACTCTGCATCATGCAATGGCACACCCTGAAAATAACTATCTAGCGATAGAAGTACATCGACCGGGCATAGGCCACCTACTTAATCAAATTGAAACCCATAAACTTAGTAATATTAAAATTATTAATCACGATGTTATTGATGTACTAAATAATCAAATTCCAAATAATTCAATCAGTCAGATTTTCATTTTTTTTCCTGACCCCTGGCCGAAAAAAAAGCATCATAAACGACGATTAATAAATACAAGTCTCATCACACTTCTTATAAATAGCATGACGCAACATGGTCGGCTTCACATTGCGACTGATTGGGAAGATTACGCATTACATATTCAAGATGCGTTCACTGAAAATGATGGCCTGATGAATTTGGCAGGCAAGAAACAATCATCGCCAAGACCTAACTGGCGTATTAAAACACGATTTGAATTGCGAGGATTAAGACTGGAACATCAAGTTTGGGATTTTTGTTATGCGTTAAACAATATCCCTAAAAAATAATTTTTTCAAACGAATCTATTGCATCAAACTCTTCAGGATCTTGTTCTTCATTTTGGCTATCGGGTTTAGAAATAGTAAGTAGATTATTAATGCCAAATTTTCTCGCCGCCCTTAATACGGTTAAATTATCATCGATTAATAATGTTTCATTTAAGTCAAAAGGACTTTCTATCTTTAATTTTTCCCAGAATGCCTGTTCTTCTTTTGCATGACCTATTGTGTGTGAACTTATAATACGTTTAAAAAAAACATCTATGCCGGTTTTTTCCACCTTCATTTTTATTAAGTTTTCATGCGCATTCGTTACCATAATGATTGAATAAGCTGCATTTCTATTTAATTTTTCCAGAAAGGATTTTGCATAGGGTCTATATTTTATTAAGTGCTCTACATCTGCTTTCAGCGCTAGCACATCAAACTTGAGTCTATCTGTCCAAAAATCCAGACAATACCATGAAAGCGTTCCGGCCTCTTTTGAGTACCAATCTTTTAACTGAGCCTTAGCAGTCTCAGCATCCATATCATTCATTTTTCCCCAATGCTCAGGCAGGTATTCTTGCCAGAAATAATTATCGAAATGCAAATCAAGTAGCGTTCCATCCATATCTAGCAATACAGTTTTAATTGATTTCCAGTTAATGTTGTCTTTCATATTGCCTAAAGATAAGTAAAATAGATATTTGTGCTTACAAGGATAACAAAGCAAATCGAATGAATGAAATTAATCATCAAGACCTAAGCAAACTCGTCGATGAGATTAAACAAATTTGTCTTGATGCTGGAGATAAAATACTGGAAATCTATGAAACAGATTTTTCAGTTGAAACAAAACAGGATAACTCGCCATTAACGGCTGCAGATATGGCAGCACATAATGCTATTTGCGCTGCTTTATCAAAATTAACACCTACTACCCCGATATTGTCAGAAGAGTCTTCTCAAATCAGTTTTAGTGAACGACAAAGCTGGGATCAATATTGGTTGGTCGACCCGCTTGATGGCACAAGAGAATTCGTTAAACGAAACGGCGAGTTCTCAGTCAATATTGCCTTAATTGAAAAAGGTCGCTCAATTCTTGGTGTCATCCATATCCCTGTAACAGGAATAAGCTATAGCGCATCTCTGAATAATGGTGCTTACAAACATGAGCAAAATAAAGAGCCAACTCAGATTTTTTCTAAAAAAACAGATCTTAATAATATTACTATCGCCGGTAGTCGCTCTCACGGTAATGAACAACAACTAGCCTTTATAGCAAAATTAAATAATCCTGAAATTCTCGCAATAGGTAGTTCATTAAAATTTTGTCTTGTTGCCGAAGGAGCTGCTGACATCTATCCGCGGTTTGGACCAACTTCCGAATGGGATTCTGGTGCTGCACAATGTATCGTCGAAGAATCCGGTGCTGTTGTTGTAGATACAAATTTCAAGACACTTGAATACAACACCAAGGAATCACTTTTAAACCCTTCATTTCTGGTTATTGCAGATAATGACTTTAACTGGGCTCAGTTCTTAACTAAATAGTACTCTTTTAATTCTTTGCCGATGGTTAAGAAATAACTTTTTGAGCAGGTAGCTTGTCCGAATCCAGTTCTATATCATTCTCACTAGCATGGTGCTCAGACCGTGTATTGATATAAAGCAGCAACATCAACATTCCAGATATCAGAAATGCACTAATTGTTAATGAAGGAGTTAGAACTAATAGAGAAATTGAAAATCCAGCAATAATAGACAAACTAATCGTGCATTTTGCTTTTCGATTAATCGATTTATTTGTCATCCAATTATTAATAACTGGACCAAATTTTGGGTGCAGGAGAATTTTCTGACTTAAAGCAGGGTTAGATCTGGAAAATGCCCAGACTGCTAGAATTAAGAAACAGGTTGTTGGCATCAAAGGTACAAATGCACCAATAATTCCTAGCCCAACCGCTATAAAACCCAAGGCTAAAAAGAAACACTTTTTTATATTTTCTCGCATATTTAATCCTTGAAAGACAACTCTGGGAATATTGACTATTCACAGAGTGTTTCTAAACAACTATTTCAGATCGATTAATCCATTAATATCTCTTATAGCTTTATCCCTGAATTTATTGGTAATAACTTTCAACATCCTGTTGCACTTCTACCACTTCTTTAATTCAGCTTATCCCTATATTTCCTTATTATTTGCACCTAATGCATTAATACGAAACACACTTACCTGTGACATTTTCAGATATAAAGATGCATTTATAATGATATCGACCTGTTATTAACAAGCTTTAATGTTAATTATTCTTCACTGAAGAATGATTAAATTACTTGAAAATACAAGGTTTTTAAAGCGAAGGGTAACCTTCAAGATTGGCGGGTGGGCTTAAGATTAGTATTTATCGTTGTTGATCCGACTACTCCTCGGTTTAATAAAGCACTCATTAAGCTTTTTTCCAGACTAGAACGCTGCCGCGGATCATTTTCTTTTGTAGATTCCGGAGTTATTAATTTATCCGAAGCATGTAAATCTGAGAGTAACGTAGTCAATCTAGTAAATTCTGAATCACGCATGTCACTAAATTGGCTCAATTTTTTCTGTTTTCCTATAGCGTCTAATAAATCCGTCGAAATAATTAAATACTCTATATCGTCTAAAGATAAAGGTCGTACTAAAAAGGGATATTTGAAAACGACGCCCGGCTCCGCTGTTGCCATCATAGCGGCATTCTTTTCACTTAGAGCCTGATTAAATACCTCGCTTTGAAACACAAGTATGCAAGCATCTAGCTTCTGCTCCCATAGTTTTGAAACAGTCAACGCGTCAGAAAAATCCTGTGACATTAATAAAACGTCTAGTTCCTTCTCAAAATTAGAACCACGATCATCAGCCGAATAATGCCAAAACTTATTTTCAAGCAAAGCATCAAAAAAACCGGAGCTCATTCCCCTGAATAAATAACCATTATTCTCATATTCCAATGCCAAGAAAGCATAACGCTGATCAATCATCCGGTTAATTGCTTCTGCCCAACCATGATCATTCACTTCGTCTGTAGAAGATGCTGAGGGAGCATTAGTATGCTGATATGCGGTTTGGCTACTATTTGAGTGTTTCATACAAAATAACGTAATAATTACAAGTAGATATCCTAATTACTAAATGACTCAGTCTATCTAAACCGTCGCGAATAGATATTCAATGAATGATGGCAGGGACAAAAACAAAGCTCTGATAAGCAAGCATAAACATCTGATATTTTTTTTGTCTATGTAATTTATATCGCCATGACGAGCCAAAGAAATAGAGGAATCACGGAATAAAGTAATCACGAAAATTCTCGAAGAATTCTTCTCATCTTACACAATAATAATAAACATGGCTTACAGAAATTTGTCTGAACACAACATTGAAAGTGCGATGTTACTAGTTTAAGTCCCTGTATATTTACGCTTTAAAGGAAATGCTTTTCAGAAGGTCGTTTTAAGTATATTAAAAATATTTAATCGTATCTAAAACCGCATCAGCATATACTTTTCCATAAAATACATAATCTTCTTCTTCCATAATTGCCATTTCACCAATGAGATAAGATGACTTCATTGATCCCATATTATCCTTACCTCCATCTCCAATCATCATTTGCATATATGTTCTATCGCTACCGGCCACTTGATCATACGGCCCCCACAACATGGGAGAAGCAAATGCGCTACCTTCGAGTGTATCGATAACTACTGATCCGAAGTCAGTTTCAAAAGCTAGCGCCTTGAATTTTCCACTCTCTAAATAATAAAAAGTTTTACCGTTAGGGAAAGTGTATTCATATATAGGAATATAACTACCAACATGTCCTTGAGGCATTGAAATATATCTTGTATTGATTACGTCGCGATGGCCGTTGACTTTAGTTTTCTCAGCTATCACCAGAATTGATTTTACATTACCATATGCTTCCGTGAAAAATTTTTTGCCGCCTTTTTGTGTGTACACACGAGTACTACTATCATATTCTTCAGTTACTTCTATATCTGACAACTCCTCTACTCCTGAGTCACTAAAATCTACTGCCAACACGATATTGCACAAAAGAAACTTACTGACCAACAGTACAACTAGTGCTTTTAATGAAAACCAGCGATTAGAATAATTCGCTCTGTTCTTTAAAAGTCTAAAATTAATACTCATCTTATACCTTTCGACAATTTAATATATTCTCATTATGGGCAATGGTATTTTCAAATAAAACTTAATAAAAAATCAAATATTTAATTAAAAGTTAAGTAGACATATTCTCGAAAGCAACTCAATTAGGAATATTAAAAATAAAATGGTCCGGGACAAGATCAAAATCGAACTGCGAACATGCGATTCATAATTGAATACCAAGAATACACTATTATGACCATAAGCAAGCGCTACACCATTGTCCTCATTAATGAACAGTCTACTCGCAGCGGTGGGTGACATACAAGTAAGCAATCAGGGTACAGGTCAATAAAGATGGTGTTTTAGACTGATCACACCAACACAGCTGTGTGATGAAAAATAATCCGGGATGAACAGCAGCATTTTTTTCTATGAGCAATATGCAATAAAGGATTACCGAAAATCTTGAGGGAAAAAACTATAATTACGCGAAAAGACGCTTTCATTAGCGTGAACCTGAACGAATCTTCGTATAGTTTCAGGACACATTAGTGAAGAAATAATGGAGGCCAGGGGCAGAATCGAACTGCCGACACGAGGATTTTCAGCCGAAGACACGCATGCACCACTGGCTACTAACCCCAAGAATTTGTTCACTTTTTTCACGCCCTCTCCTAGTACCTATGTAGCGACCGAAGCAATCCCGAAATTTTAGAGATCTCCAGACTATCCGTCTCAGTGGAATTAAGTATATGTTTTAGCCATAATAGTAAATATACATTCGTGCCTACTGGCTTTAGGTATACCAGTAGCAATAAAAATCTTTCCATGGGAAGCACGCTCTTTATTTTACCAGCGCCTCCTTAAACCTAGGAGCCAATGTGAAAAAAATCTTTATCTATATCTTACCAGGGCTCGTTGTGGCCGGGATATCCATTTCCTTATATGTCTTGATCCCATCACAATTTGAAGTTTTTGATAACAAACTCCGAGACATGCTCTTTATCAACCGTGGCACCATTGAGCATACTGGACAAGTTGTGATTATCGATATCGACGAGCGTTCACTCAAAGAAATAGGGCAGTTCCCGTGGAAACGTAACGATGTGGCCAAGATGATTAATAATTTAGGTGAAGCAGGGGCTAGTGCAATTGGGTTAGATATTATGTTCCCAGAGCCTGATAAATCATCCCCGCATCGCGTTTTATCTGAGCTTGGTATCGCGGATATCGTGCCTAAGGATAAACATATCAACTACGATGAATTGTTGGCCTCTGCAGTGGCGAAAACACCTACCGTCCTGGGCTACATCTTTGATTTTGATGGGAGAGAAATCCATAAGAACAAAGAGGCTCCAAAAATATCAGCAACCTTTATCAAAAGAAACAAAGGAGAGTATGAATATCTTCCGGAAGCTGATGGCGTCATTACCAATATTCCAATAATCCAGAATGCCTCACTCACGAGTGGTTTCTTTAACGTCTGGCCTGATAGCGATGGAGTCATCCGTTCTGTCCCACTTGCAATTATATATGATTCCAATGTCTACCCATCTCTTGCCCTGGAACTCGTTCGCATGGCTTACCAAGAAGAACGTATTGATGTCATTTATGATGAATTGGGCGTGCGCTCGATTAGTCTTGCTGGACAGGAAATACCAACTGATGTAAATGGTCAAATTGCAGTTAATTACAGGGGCCCGTCTTCTACCTTTGACTACATCTCCGCGGTTGATATCATCAAAGGAGACTTCAACCCAGCTGATATAGAAGGCAAGATTGTACTTATCGGCACCTCGGCTGCGGGTCTTCTTGATATAAGAAACATGCCCTATGATTCTGTTTTCCCGGGAGTGGAAGTGCATGCGAATGTAATTGACAACATCATTGTGGGCGATTTCCTTCATATCCCCGCTGTAGCGCCTGCACTTAATATTGTCATCATTCTCATTATAGCAATTGTTGTTGTCACGGCTATTGGATACAGTGGTGCATTGGCTCTCCCATCTATCATTGCTGTTACAGCATTTTTACTGCTTTACTTCATTAACTATCTACTCTTTACTGGGGGAATTATTCTAAGTATTTTCTATCCACTCTTCACTTTGATAATGAGCGCCCTGGCATCAATTAATACTGGCTATTTCTTTGAAACCAGGCAAAAAAACCTTATCAGAAGCAAGTTTGCCTCTAAAGTTTCCCCGCAAGTTATGGAAGACATCATCAAAAATGCCGCTAGTGGTAAGGATACTTTTATCGCCAAGGAACATGAGATTTCCGTTACCTTCTCTGACGTTCGTAACTTCACCAATATATCTGAAGCAGCAGGTGGCGCAAACACGTTAATCCAGTTTTTAAATCAGTATATGGATGAGATGACCAATATCATCACCAAGTATGAAGGCACGGTCGATAAATTTATCGGTGATGCGATCATGTCTTACTGGAACGCCCCTGCAGTTGTTAAAAACCATGTGGAAAAGGCTGTTGAGGCAACACTGGAGCAGATCCACGCGGTAGCGCCCCTGAACGAAAAGGTAAAACAAGATGAGCGTTTTACCAGCATATGCAAGATGGCTGAAGATATGGGTGTCGAACCCATTGAGATTGGCATCGGTATTAATCTAGGTGTCGCAATCATTGGTGAAATGGGCAGTAGTGGACGTAGTGACTACACTGCAATTGGAGACCCGATCAACCTTGGCGCACGTCTTGAGGCACTCTGTAAATATTATAATTCCATGTGCAATATTTCTAACCATGTTAAAGACCGCATTCCACAAGATAAATATATCTTTAGATTTCTGGATCTCGTTACCGTTAAGGGACAGTCGATTCCTGTTGAGATATGGCAAATAATCGACTATGCAGATCTATCTAAGACCCAATGGAAAACGCCACTCTATTTGACACGTTCAGTTTCATATGATGTAGATAGT
The DNA here is from genome assembly GCA_012960105.1 of Thiotrichaceae bacterium. Taxonomy (GTDB): domain Bacteria; phylum Pseudomonadota; class Gammaproteobacteria; order Eutrophobiales; family Eutrophobiaceae; genus UBA7359. The sequence goes on from DUBV01000063.1 coordinate 73,795, forward strand.
GAAGGTAATACGGTTATCTCGAGTTCTGATAGTGATATAAGTGGTGCGGTGGAAAAACAACGACTATTGGATGAGTTGGAATATTACGATAGTGGTATCGAGGCTTATAAAGATGCTAGGTTTGAAGATGCATTAAAAATCTTCAGGGATATTCAGGACAACTGGCCTGATAAAACCAATAAAAATATCTACAACATGTATATAGAGCGGTGTGAGCACTATATTGAAGAGCCGCCAGGTGATGACTTTAATGGTGTCTTCGTACATAAGACGAAGGGTTAGAGAAAAATCCACTGAATAAAGTCTATAACTCAGGCCGGACTTGTCTTCTATCTAAGACGAATAATTGTATAAATCGATATAGTTTCTAACTGCTACTCTGAAAGGTCACTTTTACTAGAGCAAAACGATATTTAGAACACGCTTGTATAGGGGACACAATGGCAATTTTCAAAATAACTTATATCGTCACCTTTGAAATGAAAGATGGTACTTCTATCGAAATAAGAGGTGAAACAAAAAGAGAAGGAAATATTGCAAGAGAGGTAGAGAATGAGTTTATGGATTCTTGGTTCGATATTCCAGAGGGTAAACTGGTTGATATTCCCCAGGATCTGGACATTGACAATATTTCTGGAACGGACTTAGATATTGATGAAGTTGTAGAAACTAAATAATAACGGTAAAGCAACTATATAGGTTCGGTATAAGCTCTGAGATTAGATTCAAAGGAAATAAATGGTGCCCAGGGACAGAATCGAACTGCCGACACGAGGATTTTCAGTCCTCGTCACATATTATATTATCTAATAAAAACAGTAGGTTATTATTATTGTGGTGTAAATATTGGTGTAAACACATACCTAATGAGACAGAATATCGTATCAAGGTAGGTGTTATTCTCCACAATTTCGTTAATTAAATAATTATTGATAAAAATACTTACTGTTCTATGAACTCACCGTTTTTGTAAATACTAGTCTTTTTGATGTTTCCATTCTCATACCACTGAGTCCAAAGACCATCTTCCTTACCCTCCTTGTAGTTTCTTTCTTCTTTCATCTGTCCATTCTCATACCACTCAGTCCAAAGACCATCTTCTTTACCCTCCTTGTATTTTCCTTCACTAATCTTCTTTCCATTCTCATACCACCAAGTCCAAA
>DUBV01000064.1:0-278 GCA_012960105.1 Thiotrichaceae bacterium
GCTGATTACCGCACTGAGTATTTTAAAGGCGGCAATAAGATTAAAACCATTGACAGATCTTGGATATCTGCTAATTTAGACGATCCACGTGCAAGCTACTGGGGTTATTGGTACGGCAAGACAAACACAACGGGCCATGAGACCATGGCGTTTATCCCTTCTACGATTACTAAAGTAAATCATAAGTATAAGGCGAAAAATTTATGGTCTACTCGTACGTTAAAGAAGATGCCTAAGAAAATTAAATAAATTGAAAATGGTTTGAAGGTTTTACTTTC
>DUBV01000064.1:414-2400 GCA_012960105.1 Thiotrichaceae bacterium
AACAGGTAAGATTGTGCATGAAAGTGCGTTTTATACGGATAGTGGAGAAGTAATTGGTGCTGCAAGTGCAACAAATACAACTTCTGCTCATGCAAGAGACTTATTTAAAACTGCAACACAAGCAAAAGTTTTTATTGATGGCGATGTTGCTGATTCAACATACCATGTAGAACTTAATGCATTTAAAGATTTTGATGGTATTGGGGATGCTGATTCAAATGAATCAGATACTCAGCGTGATTTTTTACGTGAAGCATATGTTGATGCAGAATTAAAAGATGTTTCAATGCGCATAGGTAAGCAACAAGTTGTGTGGGGTACGGCCGATGGCATGAAGTTGCTTGATGCAATTAACCCGACTGATTACACAGAAATGGCACAAAATCAAATGGAAGATTCGCGTATTCCTGTTTGGATGATTAATGCTGAGACTGATTTAGCAAATGGTGGAAATTTTCAACTAGTTGTATCAGAGCCTAAAAGTAGTGTATTTGCTGGATTAGGTAAGGCTAGTGCTAAAGGCTCAACTACCCATAAAGCAGACAATGCAGATCAAGGGCATGCTTTTAAAATGAAAGGTGTTGATAGTATTACAGGTGCGGTAAATGGTTTCTTAAATATTGCACCTGCTTTAGGTAAAGTAGCTACATTTGCATTTGGTGGTGCGCATAAAACAGGGCAAGATTCTGGTGTGTTAGAAACAAACTACACAGGTGCTGGTTTGACAGTATGGGATTATAGTAATGGTAATACCTTTGGTACATTTGGTATTCAATCGGGAGCAGCTTTATGTGTAGCAGCTAACGGTAATGGTCAAAATAATCAAGTAACTAACCTATGTAGTACAGATACACTTGATACTACAGATCCAGATGCTACGTTTGAATATATGTCTGCTGCGACATTTGCGACATTTGATACACTAGGATCTATTTCTAGTGAGTATCGCGTTACAGATCCTAGTGGTCAGAATGTTGGTTTAAGATATAAAGGCGCTACTAACAATGGAATTAACTATTCATTGAATTATATGAATGGATATGATACAAATCCATCGGTAGATATGCATTGGGAAGATGGAAATGGAAGTAAGTTGTATGTTGGTACTACAAGTAGTGCAAGTACAGGAACCGATGGTGCGGCTGACTTAGGATCTACTGATGCTAACTTGACGGTTAGATTGTACACAACTCAAGCATTGGCTAATGCTGCTGCTGCAGATACGGCATATAACAAAGTAGATAATAGTGGCGGTAATCCAACATTAGTATTTGTTGAGAGTTTGAATAAAATTAAACAACTTGGCGGTTCTTTTGATATGGGTGTTGAAACCAGTGCATTAGGCCCTATTGTTATACGTGGTGAGGCTTTATATCAAAAAGATGTTGAATCTCCAGTAATTGATCGTAAAAAGTTTGGTCATGGTGATCTTGTTGGTGGTTTGTCTATGGTTGAAGGTGATTACTTTAAGTATGTAGCAGGAGTGGACATTACAAGATTAACTAATATGATGATATCGTTGCAGTTTATTCAAGAGAGAAATCTTGATTTCATTGATGAAACTCAGTCTTGTCATTCAGAGTACGGTGCAAACTGTGGAAGATATACAGGAGATAGAGCTACATTACACCAAAGCAATGGTTTACAAAAAGCTGAGAAAAATAAAGAATTTTATTCAGTATTTTTATCTAAGCCATTTGGCGCATCAGGTGAACATAGATGGAACAATATTTCTATGTTTGAAGAGAATGGTGGTAGATGGAACCGTTTTGATATAGAGTATTCAATAAATGACGATGTACAAGCAACAGCTGAAGTTAATAGTTACTTCGGTGATGCAAATACTCAATTTGGCCAATTATCAGCTTCAAATAATATCCAAGTTGGTGTTAAATACTCTTTCTAAGATTATTTAATTAACCTTAAAAAAGCCTGCAATAATGCAGGCTTTTTTATCTCTACTAAGAAAATAAGAACTTAATAATA
>DUBV01000065.1:0-1802 GCA_012960105.1 Thiotrichaceae bacterium
CTTCTTTATTAGAGGGTGAATTAAATGCCTGGAAGCAAATGAAATCAGAAGAAAATAAAACAGATAAGTAATAAGAGGTTACTACATGGTTTTTCTAGACTGAATAACGCTATTGATTTTATCTCTTCCTAGATCGGTGATGAAAAACCCTGCAGTTAAAGTGTTAGGTTGTGGGTTTGAATGTTTTACCCATTTACTCTGAATAATGTACTGTTTTTTTATATCGAATAAATCAAGTATTGTAGATTTTTCCATCTCACGGGTGTTAAGGGCCTCGAGAATAGAAAGTCTTAATGACACTGTCGATCTTCCTTTAATGTCGCAGTTCTTAATTAAGTGCGTCTTTCTAAAAACTAACATGAAAATTTATAGGACATTGTTTTATTAAATAATCCATGTTCAACTCAGTCAAAATTGCAAGTTAAAAAAGGAAAACATTGGCGGTTGGTTCACAGGGAAGGGTGTCTGTAGACTTCTCAGATGGGAGCATCAATTGCATAAGCGGGGAATGGTGAGTACCTAAATATGAGCTTAACAACTTACTAAACACCTTTGTATCACCCAAAACTTGCCTATTGCAGCGAAGCTTAATCAAGGCGTTATACACAAAGCATTTGTGATGCCAGTTTTGTCAATATTTTTTATTGACAAAATCTGACAGGAAACTATTGACAAGCATAAGTTGCTGTTAATTAATAACTATTAATGAAGTGTATAAAAAACAGCCAAATTAAATCAACCGGTATAATCTAAAGGCCTGGAGCACTTTGTTACGAGGTTTTACACAGAGTTATCCACAGATTTTGTGATTAAATACACAAGGCCTTATTCATTAAGCACTTAGCCTTCCTATTACGCGGGCACTCTTAAAGAAAACAAGTGAAACGCGTTTTATTAACGTTTTTTTGCATTGCTATTAACCCGAAGATATCCTAATCTGATCCCGTCTTTTTTCAATAACAAACAGCACTAACAACATTGAAGACAGGATCCACTTATCCAAAAAAAACTGCTGTTAAAAAGGGCATAATGTAAAAGAATAAAAAGGAGGCGCTGAAAAGAAGGGCAGGTAAAGGATTTTCCTCTGGGTGATGAGCCAGACAAAAAAGCCAAACCAAGGGAAATCAAAACCCTTGTTACTCTGCACTAAAATTGCTTGCAATAACCTAACGAGATCTAGGGTCATGAGATTCCTGTCCTGCACAGCCATCGTCCCCACACCAAAATTGGTCACCACAACTAGTCATTAACAAAACTCCCAATACAACCGCAATAATTAGATGGATTCTCATGATTTTGTCTCCTCGGTATCAAGTCAATTTTAACTCCACATCCTGTGTTTCTTACTTCATATACTCCTTATATCTATCACTGTCAACAAACCTTGGTAATCAGCACAACAGTTTGTGAGATTGTAGGACTCCGTTGATTTATAACTACAATGTTCGACTAGATTCAAGCCCTTACGTAATCCAATAGCTGTTATTGGCTCTTATTTAATGCAATCAGGGAGTTAAGCATATGTCAGATCCAGGTTAAAAACCTTGCTATTGCAACGTGCTATAGCATCAGGTCTGGCGTTTTGCATGCAAGCTTATCTGAATAGCAGTAGTGAGTCGATAGCACTCGTTTCGTCAACCCGATTGCATTGCATGACTGGCTGAAGAGTGTGGCTTGGGGCATGAGCCCATTGAATGGTTAACATACTTAAAGCATGTTCTTACATCCATTCAAGGCTAGGAGGCGGGGACTTATCTTGTCACTTAATTTGTTGGCAGCATCCAAAATTGGCGCTTGTAGCG
>DUBV01000065.1:2079-2376 GCA_012960105.1 Thiotrichaceae bacterium
TAGGCGCAAGGGTGGGCTAGTAATAAACTAATAAGTATCGTCTACAGATTTAAGCAGGGCATAGCGCTTAAACCCGGCCGCAACATTATTTAGCTAGCAGCCAAAGTGCTCACACGAAAGCAGAGAACTTAAGAATGAAGCTGTAGTATCAAACAAAAAACAGCAATTCACCAAGGCTATTCCTCCTGCACAATCCATCAACCCCCGGGCTCTTAACAGATACCGGGCACGAGGATGCGCCGAGGCTGATTTATAGCCAAGGGGGTTCATCGCCATCATAAGCAACAAAGTTTTTAT
>DUBV01000066.1 GCA_012960105.1 Thiotrichaceae bacterium
AGTTGATACATCGGGACAATTTGATATTGATGTAGACATCATCGTTTGTGTGTTGACCATGTCCAAACTTGGCTCTTTACTGATGTGCTCGCTTCGGATTCCTCGACTCTGTCTCCTGATTCGTTCTACCTCCTACATCCATGTAGTCGTGTCCTCTCGCGACATACGGTCCCATCCATGGACGTAAAAAAACCGGCTAAAAGCCGGTTTTTTATAATGATGCTAGCTAATACTCAGAGTGCTTTTACGTGAGCATTCAAACGTGACTTATATCTAGCAGCCTTGTTTTTGTGAATAATCCCTTTTGTGACCATGGCATCGATAATAGGCGATGCTACTTTATAAGCGCTTTGTGCAGTTTCTTTATCATTTGCTTCAATAGCATTAGTTATTTTCTTGATATGGGTACGAAGCATTGAACGTTGACTCGCGTTTTGTAGACGTTGTTTTTCAGCCTGACGCGCTCGTTTTTTTGCAGATGCAATATTGGCCACACTTAACTCCTGAATTCATTCTTTAAAGGCGCGGTATCATGCGGATATTGGGGCAATTTGTCAATCTTTAGACGATGATATGATATGCTAGCAAAAATCAGAATAATTATAAGTAAAAACAATTAGATAGATGTCATATATAACCTAGGACCCTCAATTGACCGACCTGAAACCTTAATTATGTATTTAAAAACAGAACGTTGTAGTGTGTTAGGTGGTCAGCCACGGGGAAAGTCTGTCTACTCATTTGATTGCACATTTTACAGACTCATTTGCTTGACGGCGAAAACCTCACATAGAATGACTATGTTCAGCTTTCTAGTCGGCGCAACTGAGCCTGTAAAACGCACACTAAAACGAGTTCAATTGAGGCTCCTAGGTTTACGATTAATATTGATTATAGAGCAGATGCATGAGTCGTAAGCTGCTCAAGTCGACCTTTACCGTAGGTGGAATGACCACTGTTTCGCGTGTATTTGGCCTAATACGTGATGTTGTGATTGCTCGTCTGTTTGGTGCTGGAGCAGAGGTTGATGCGTTTATTGTGGCTTTTCGTATTCCTAATTTCTTGCGTCGCTTGTTTGCTGAAGGCGGGTTTTCGCAGGCATTTGTTCCTGTTCTGGCTGAATATAAAGAACAACGTGATGAGACAGCAGTAAAAGCCTTGGTCGATCAAACTTCAGCAACATTGGGATTAGTTCTGTTTCTGGTCACTTTGGTGGGGGTTATCGCCGCGCCATTATTGATAATGGTCTTTGCTTCAGGTTTTGATGAAGCCAAACATGTTATGGCCAGTGATATGTTGAGGATAACGTTTCCTTATATTTTGTTTATCTCGCTAACGGCTTTTGCGGCGAGTATTCTTAATACCTATAAGCAATTTGCTATACCGGCATTTACGCCAGTATTATTAAACCTATCTCTCATTGGCTGTGCTATCTGGTTAGCACCGATGATGGATATTCCCATCACAGCCCTGGCTTGGGGTGTGTTGATTGCTGGAATTGCGCAATTGTTATTTCAATTTCCTTTTTTATTTCGTCTCAAATTATTTCCACGTCCTGGCTTTAATAAAGATAAAGAAGGCGTAACGCGTATTTTAAAATTGATGTTACCGACCTTATTTGCCGTTTCGATCGTGCAAATTAATTTGTTAGTGGATACGATCTTTGCTTCCTTTCTCGTCGATGGCAGTATTTCATGGTTGTATTATTCTGATCGTATGGTTGAATTCCCATTGGGCGTTTTTGGGATTGCATTAGCTACGGTTTTATTACCTAATTTATCCAGTGAGCACGCAAAAAAAGCCACTGGAAAATTTTCTGACACACTGGATTGGGCGTTACGATGGGTCTTTTTAATAGCTATACCGGCGGCCGTTGCTTTGGCTGTGCTAGCCGTACCTATATTGGCGACATTATTCCAATACGATGAATTCACGCCTTATGCTACCGTCATGTCAGGAAAAAGTTTGTTGGCCTATACACTAGGTTTGCCAGCTTTTATTTTGATTAAGATTTTTGCTGCGGGTTTTTTCTCCAGACAAGATACTAAGACGCCGGTGAAAGTCGGAGCCATAGCCATGGTCGCGAATATCGGACTTAACTTTTTATTAGTCGGTGTGTTTGCCCATGCAGGCCTGGCTTTAGCAACATCATTGTCGGCTTGTTTACAGGCATTATTATTGTTTTTGTTATTGAAGAAAGAGGCTGTTTATAAACCTGTATCTGGTTGGATTAAGTTTTTTTTGCAAATTGTTATTGCCGCCGCTGCGATGGCGTTTTTGATTTTCTATTTCATAGATGCGCCTGATCAATGGTTTGCATGGGGGCTGATACAACGAGCATGGAATTTATCGTTATGGATAGTGGCGGGTCTTCTTTGTTATTTTGGCGTGCTTTGGCTGACGGGGCTACGTTGGCAAAACATGACAGCGCAGCAATGATCGGTATAATCTACGGACTCTGAAGATAGGATATGGAATTTATTCGCGGACTGGTTAATTTGCGACGACAACGGAAAAGTTGTGTTGCGACGATAGGAAATTTTGACGGTGTTCATTTAGGACATCATGCAGTGTTAGATCAGTTAAAAGAAAGCGCAAAAAATGCGGATTTATTGTCAACGGTCGTTATTTTTGAACCACAACCGATAGAATATTTTTCTCCTGATAAAGCGCCTTCACGAATAACGCGCTTGCGTGAAAAACTGCAGCAGTTTTCTGTTCATGATATCGATCGCGTAGTCTGTTTAAGATTCGATGAGACAATTGCAAATTTATCAGCTGCCGAGTTTGTTGATGATATTTTATTATATGCATTAGCATTGAAAAAATTAATCATTGGTGATGATTTTCGCTTTGCAAAAGATAGAGAAGGTGATTATCAGTATCTGCTGAGTGTAGGGCAGGAAAAGAATTTTGAAGTGAATATGACGCATTCATTTACTTGTGATTCTGAACGAGTGAGTAGTACCTTGATACGTCAGGCGCTTGCCAACGGCGACATGAATAAGGCAACGCGTTTGCTCGGTCGTCCCTACAGAATAAGTGGTCGAGTTGTTCATGGTGATAAACGTGGACGCGAGCTTGGCTTTGCTACGGCTAATATAGAATTGCATCGGTATTTATCCCCCGTACAAGGTATATTTTCTGCACGGGTATTTGGTATTGATGATAAGCCACTTGATGCTGTTGTCTATGTTGGTTCAAGACCGGTATATAAAGGTAAACGTGTTATTCTTGAAGTTCATCTTCTGGATTTTGATGATGACTTATACGGTCGTCATTTGCAGGTTGAATTGCTGGAAAAATTACGTGGAGAAGGCGACTTCAGTACGGAAGAAGAATTAGTAGAACAAATACAAAAAGATATAGAAAATGCTAGGCAGAGTTTGAAGTTAAACAAGCAATAAAGACCAGAACCAAAAAAATAATCACTAAATCACAACGTCATACCCGCGTACGACTACACGGATATAGTCAGTACGACTGCATGGATGCAGGAGGTAGAGTTGTGCCGGGAGCAGCAGCCGAGAGCGAAGCAGGAGTCAGAGCCGAGGCGGGTATCCAGTGAATCATTGATTAGCATGATGACATAACCCACTGGGTTCCCGCCTGCGCGGAAACGACGTGATAACAGGACAGCAGTAACAAAAATAATTATTTAAGAATAACGAAAGAAGAAATGACGACTTATAAAGACACACTGAATTTACCAAAGACAGCTTTTCCGATGAAAGGCAATCTTGCTCAGCGCGAACCTGAAGTATTGAAAGACTGGTATGAAAATGATCTGTATGGACAAATTCGAGAAAAAAGAGCAGGCGCTAAAAAGTTTATTTTGCACGATGGCCCTCCGTATGCGAACGGTGATATTCATATCGGTCATGCGGTTAATAAAATTCTTAAAGATATTATTGTTAAGTCGCAAGGCTTGAATGGTTTTGATGCGCCATACGTTCCTGGTTGGGATTGCCATGGTTTACCTATCGAATTAATGGTTGAAAAGAAAATAGGCAAGGCCGGTGTAAAAGTTGATGCGGATAAATTTCGTAATGCTTGTCGCGAATATGCATTAAAGCAAGTAGATAAACAGCGTACAGATTTTAAACGTTTGGGTGTGTTAGGCGACTGGGATAAACCATATCTGACGATGGATTTTAAAACCGAAGCGAATATCGTTAGGTCTTTAGGAAAAATTATTTCAGCAGGTCATTTACATAAAGGTGTGAAGCCTGTGCATTGGTGTACTGATTGCGGATCTGCTTTGGCTGAAGCTGAAGTTGAACACGAAGATAAAACATCGCCAGCTATAGATGTTCGATTTCGTGCAATTGAACAAGCTGAAATTTTAAAATGTTTTGCTGCGGATGTTGAACTTGAATCTGTTTCAGTTGTTATCTGGACAACAACGCCATGGACCTTGCCAGCAAACCAGGCTGTCGCGGTAAATTCAGAATACGATTATGTTTTAGTGCAAGTAAATAATGAGGCATTGATATTAGCTGAAGGCTTACATAAAGATGTTATGTCACGTTGCGGTATTGAAGATTTTAAAGTGATAGGGTCTTCTACAGGTTCTAAGCTTGAAGGATTAAAATTCCAACATCCTTTTTATGATCGTATCGTACCTGTCATCTTAGGTGAACATGTCACTTTGGAAGCGGGCACTGGTGCAGTTCATACAGCGCCAGGTCATGGTCAGGACGATTATGTTGTTGGTCTACGTTACGGTTTGGAAATAGATAATCCTGTTGGTGATAACGGCTGTTTCTTACCCAATACAGAATTGTTTGCTGGTGAGTATGTGTTTAAAGCAAATGCATCTGTATTGAATGTATTGGAAGAAAAAGGTGCTTTATTACATCACGAAGATTTATTGCATAGCTACCCTCATTGTTGGCGACATAAGACGCCGATTATTTTTCGTGCGACACCGCAATGGTTTATTAGCATGGATGGTAATGGATTGCGCAAGCAGGCATTAACAGCAATCAAAGATGTTAACTGGCAGCCATCATGGGGTGAAGAACGTATACATGGCATGATCGAAAACCGTCCAGACTGGTGTATCTCTCGTCAACGTACCTGGGGTGTACCGATTGCTGTTTTCATTGATAGAGAAACACAGGAACCACATCCTGACACATCAGAGTTAATAGAAAAAGTTGCCAAACTAATTGAAGAAAAAGGGATAGATGCCTGGTTTGATTTAGATGTCGCAACATTGTTGGGTGATGATGCTGATAAATATAGCAAGGTTGTTGATACGCTGGATGTTTGGTTTGATTCCGGTGTTACTCATGACACCGTGTTAAATGTGGATGAGCGTTTAAATTTTCCTGCTGATCTTTATCTGGAAGGTTCTGACCAACATCGTGGTTGGTTTCAATCTTCTCTGCTTACTTCGATTGCTGTAAACAATGGAGCGCAGCCATATAAAAAAGTTGTAACACATGGTTTTGTTGTTGATGCCAAAGGCATGAAGATGTCAAAGTCGAAAGGCAATGTTGTTGCACCACAGAAAGTGATGAATGTATTGGGTGCTGATGTATTACGTTTGTGGGTAGCTGCAACGGATTACAGTACCGAGATGAGTGTGTCGGATGAGATACTTAAACGAACATCGGATGCGTATCGACGTTTTCGAAATACCGCGCGCTATTTCCTATCTAATCTTGATGGTTTTGATCCGAAAAAGAATATTGTTGCTTATGAAGATATGTTGGATTTGGATAAGTGGGCAATTGAACATGCTGCACGATTACAGAAAGAAATTATCACTGCATATGATAAGTATGAATTTCATTTGATTTATCAAATGTTACATCAATTTTGTGTGGTAGAAATGGGCGGTTTTTATCTGGACATTGTTAAAGACAGACAATACACAACTCCTGAAAATAGTTTGGCAAGACGTTCAGGACAGACAGCGATGTATCACCTCATAGAAATGATGGTTCGTTGGTTGACACCGATTACGAGTTTTACAGCTGCTGAAATATGGAAACATATTCCCGGAAAAAGAAGTGAATCTATCTTCTTTGAAAGCTGGTATGAATTAGAAATTAATGAATCCGGGTCTAAAGAAAGGCAATCTCAATGGGATAGTCTTATGCTAATTCGTGATGAAGTGAATAAACAACTTGAGACATTACGAGTAGATAAAATGATTGGTGGATCTTTGGATGCGGAAGTTGACCTTTATTGTGATGAGGATATTAAAAAACAACTTGAAGCACTTGGTGATGAACTACGTTTTGTTTTAATTACTTCCTATGCGCGATTACATACGCTAGAAGAAAAACCAGCAGAAACGATTGAGTCTGAAATTCCAAATTTATTTATTCAGGTATCAGCATCTAAGCATGATAAATGTGTCCGCTGTTGGCATCATCGAGAAGAGCTTGGTAGTAATGAAAAGCATCCTGAGTTATGTCAACGTTGTGTAGATAATGTTGATGGTGAAGGTGAAAGCAGACAATATGCATAAGTTATTTGCAGGACAGTATGGATAATATTATGGCGCGTATGCTTAAAGGTCTGGCGTTGACAGTGTTCATCATAATTCTTGACCAGCTAACAAAAAACTATGCTGTGCAGGAACTTATACTTCATCAGCCGGTTCCGTTGTTCTCAGGTTTTAACTTTACTCTTATGCATAATACCGGTGCTGCGTTTAGTTTTTTGAATCAGGTCGGCAGCTGGTTTTTTATCACGTTGGCGTCCGCGGTAAGTATCTTTATTGTTGTCTGGATGACTAGTTTACCATCTAATAAACGATGGTTGTTTTTCGCTTTAGCTTTCGTGCTAGGTGGTGCTTTGGGTAATTTATGGGATAGAGTGGCTCTCGGATATGTGATTGATTTTATTGATGTTTCGTTAGGTTTCATGCCGTGGAGGATTTTTAATCCATGGCCTGCTTTTAATATTGCGGATTCGGCGATATTTATTGGTGCAGTAATGTTGATTATTGATGCTATCTGGATTGATGATAGTGAGAATGATGGCTAATATATTGATATAATTTTCAAAAATTATTAATTGTAAGAATACGTTTTAAAAATAGATTTTATAGGAAAAATGTTAGATGCAAATATTACTCGCTAATCCACGTGGTTTTTGTGCAGGAGTTGACCGTGCCATAGAAATTGTTGAACGAGCTATAACACTGTTCGGTGCGCCGGTTTATGTTCGCCATGAAGTTGTACATAACAAGTATGTCGTGCATTCCTTGAGAGAGAAAGGTGCGGTGTTTGTTGATGAACTAGACGAAGTTCCGGACGATTCAACTGTGATATTTAGTGCACATGGTGTATCAAAAGCAGTACGCGAAGAAGCTGCTCGTAGAACGCTCAGAGTATTCGATGCAATTTGTCCATTAGTAACAAAAGTGCATATGGAAGTAGGTAAGTATCAGGATGAAGAACGAGAATGTATTTTGATTGGTCATGAAGGACATCCTGAAGTAGAGGGAACTATTGGACAGTATAAAATGCCTGCAAATGGTAAAGGTGGAATGTACTTAGTTGAGTCTGTTGAAGATGTACTGAAACTACAAGTAAAAAACCCCGAAACATTGGCTTTTGTAACTCAAACAACATTATCAATGGATGATACTGCTGAAGTTATTGATGCATTAGTAAGACGTTTTCCAAGTATTGATGGACCCAAGAAAGAAGATATTTGCTATGCCACACAAAACAGACAAGATGCAGTTAAGAATTTAGTTTCGAAGTGCGATTTGATTTTAGTTGTTGGTTCTCCAAATAGCTCCAATTCAACACGATTAATGGAATTATCTCAAAAAGTAGGTGTCCCTGCTTATCTGATAGATGACTCGTCAGAAATCAAAAAAGAATGGCTTGATGGTGTAGAGAACATCGGTCTAACAGCGGGTGCATCAGCTCCAGAAATTTTAGTTGAAGAAGTTATTACTCAACTAAAAGACTGGGGCGCAAACATGGTCGAAGAAAATCCCGGAATTATTGAGAGGGTTGTTTTTTCTTTACCGAAGGAATTACTTAAAGAAAAAGAAATTGCTTAATTAATCGTCTTTGTCCTTATATCCAGAAGCTTTTAGGATACTTAAGATTTTAGAACGACTGTAACCAGTCAAAACCTCTCCGCCAATGACAGTTGTCGGTACTTTAAGAGCTCCAGTTAAATCAGTTAGTTCATTTTGTAACTCAATATTATCACTAACATTTTTCTCTGTTATTGGAATATTTCTTGTGCCAAGAAATTCTTTTATTTCTTCGCAAGCTTCACAATCAGGAATAGTATAAAGAATAGCCTCAATATTTACTTTATTAGTATTATCTGAACTTACTCCAGTACTAAGTTTCTTTTCACCAATCATCGTTGAATTGGGGGGGCATGTTTTATGAAAACTGCGATTTCCTTTTTCATCTTCGCATTCAACAATTTTTACAGCAGCTTGAACATTCACCAAAGAAAATAATACAAGAGATACTATCCCTGCCTGAAATAGTCTGGAAACCATAATTTAATCCTCGTTATGTTGATCCCTTAATACTGAACTAAATATAATAAAACATGCCTAATCAAATGATTACAAAACATTTATAGAGTCGTATACTTAATTATACACAAATATTTTTAAAAGGTTCATTGTCATGAAGAAAACCTTGTTTTTGCCACGTGTCTGTTTGATATTGACTGGTGTTTTTCTCAGTTTTGGTATTAATGCTGAAATGTATAAATGGGTTGATGAGGACGGAAATACACATTATTCACAGTCACCACCAGTTAATAATACGAATATTGAGATAATCAACCCCCCAGGAACTGTTGATACAAAAGGTGCCGCAGAGGTATTAGAGAATCAAAAAAATAAGGTTGATAAATTACGTGACGATAGAATTGCTGCAAAAGAAGAAAAACAAAAATCAGAAGAAGAAATAACTCGTAAAAAAGAAGCTTGCCAGAAAGCCAAGGCACGACTTGCAAGTTATCAAAGACCGCGAGTAAAAATATCGAATGAAGATGGCTCATCGAGTGTTATGGCAGAGGAAGCAAGACAGGCAGAAATCAAGAAGGCACGAGCTTATATGAATGAAACGTGTAATTAATTTCTATTATTCGGTTATCAGGAATTGTTTTTGCTTACAGGAACCCAGTCATATGCCTTAGCCAAAACATCAAGTATTAAATCGGCTCTTGTGTCTTTTTGAAAGTTTTTCCATACTTCAACAAGTGCATCACGAGCTTGTATATTATTCATAAAAGCAAGACCTGTTATTGCACTTTGAACAACATAAGTATTATTGCTTTCAGCCATTTCTTTTAAATAGGGTACGTCTACAGGATCGCCATTTAGGCCTAGAGAAACAACCACTTGTGCTCTATGAAATTCATGTTCGTCATATTTATGAGAACGTATATAGTTTTTGTATTCATGCGTTTCACTAATTTGTATTCGACTGATTGTGCTTGCTAAGGCAATACGTGTTGGCGCTTTAGCAATTAAGTCCCATGATAAATCGGGATGCTTCTCTTTCTTAAGATCCCACATGTCGTACAGTAACTTATGTACATGACGGTGAATACGCATAGAATAAAGCGCATGTACGGTATTGGTTAATGCTGCAATATTACGGTCTGACAGTGCTTGTCGTATTTCTTTAAAAGAAGCCGTGCCTGATGTAATTTTACTATGTAAAGCATCAAAGTATTTTTCTTGTTTAATATATTCAAGAGAGTCTTTTTGCAAACCATCTGATTTATTAGTTTGATTTTCCTTTTTATTTTCCGTTATTGGTAGAGCATCATTCTTGTTTAGTTGCTCACCTACCTTATTTGATATTGATGTATTGGGCGTGTTGTCAGAAATATTATTGTTGTTATCAGATTGTTCGGAACAACCACAAGCTAAACTGACAATAGCCAAGCTCAATAGTATTTTTTTAACAAGAGGTATACTTATTGTATTAAATATCATAAATGAAAATCACATGAGTACACATATGTAATGCGACGTGTGGTGTTAATTAATGGGTATGTTGATTTAATTAAGCAGTATTTATTATTTTCCCCAACAATCAGTTACGCTCATAGCAGTACCGGTTCTACCCTTAACCCCGGCTTGTGTAAGAGTAAGGTTGCCGCAATCAGTGTCATTGAAATTTTGGGTTGCCGTTACAGTATAGGTCTGAAAAGGAGTGGCAACGGTCATGCTACCGGTATATTTCCCCGTTTCACTTGTTTGCCCAGCAGCTGTTGCCACAGAGGTAGGCATAGTATTAGTTGCTGTCGCATATACGTTATTATCCGAATAATATCGTTCCAGCAGTGCAGCAGCATTCATCAGATAAGCGCGTCCTTCGCTTCGATTACCACGTTTGGCATAATCTTGATAAGCAGGTAGGGCAACTCCGACTAATATGCCAATTATTGCTACAACTATCATTAATTCAATGAGTGTAAAACCCAACGACTTTTTATGTAGCATGTAAGCGCTATTAGTATTTTTATCGTTCATATGCAATATTCCTGTTATTAAGTTGCGTCTATTGTAACGCTAATATTATGACTTCAACATATAATTAGTAAGTTAGGCAGGGTTGGCCATATGATGGCCGACCCTGCCAAAGCTATCATGAGTCCTCGTACCAATAAGTACGGACGCGTGGCAATTCACTTAAAACACCAAGTTGTGCTGCACCACCTTCGATACCAACAATACCAACAACACCTTCTTTGGTAAAGATGGGCACGACGTCAGACGGTATCCCACCACCAAGTGTAAGTTTACGATCCGCCATATCTATATCGCCGTCGACATCCCAATCGAGAGCACCATTTGTAGTAAGAATATTAAAGCCGTAGGCATTACCTCCACCAATGTTAGTCGAACATAGATCCGAACTAATCGTCACATCAGGTTCAAAAGTGGTAAAGAAAACGTTACCTGCAATAACAATCGGAGCTGATAATACTTTCTCATTTGATGTGCCGGAAGTAGTAAAATCAAAAAACCAGCCATTAGATGACTTCGTCACTGCCGATGTATCCAGTACAAGAGATGTTATATCCACAAGCGTGCTTGCTGTATATGGTGTTGCCGTTCCAATTGCATTTGGGTATGAGTCAGCAATGTTATCATCATTCGTATCTGTCATGTCGCCAATAATTTTATCCCTAAATCCATAGAATCTATCTTGAACACTAGAACCTAGTGGGTTTGAACGATTACCACTACCGATTAATACATAGTCATATTCGCTGGTGTCAGAAAAGGTATTATCTATTACTTGAACGACAGAAGGTGGTTCAAAGAAACGACGCTCATCAGCAGAATTTGTCGTGGTCACACCATCATCTGTAGAAATTGTAGCCAAAAGGCCGACAACGCTATCTTCAGGATCATTGGCAAGATCGACACGCCATACCTGACCACCGGTATCTCCAAAGTAGAGTCGATCATCGAGAGTGTCATTATCGGTATCAATGATAGTGATTCGTCCAGGAACAGAGAAATGCATATCAGGGACTATGACATCAGCACCAGAGCCACTACCGCTAATAGATAAAATCTTTTCACCAGTATCAGCATCAACTATAAAGAGTGCATTACCAATATTATCTGAACCTGCCGTTGCTGTTGTACCGAAACCCGAATCAAGGCCGGTGTCATAGCCACCGCCGAAGATCAGTACATCTTTCGTGCCATTGTTCGTAAGAATTGTGGCTGTTCTCGGTTGTGACCAGGTTTGCCCCATACGTGAGAAGTCACCTGAACCACCTTCTATTCGAAACATGAATTTTGGTGTAACTTTATCACTGGCAGATGCCAGGTTGGCACTGATATCAAGGGCATATATATTATTACCACCACGACGCATGGCGGAATATATTTTTACAAAATCACCATCACCAGTTTCAATAGTGCCATCAAAGTCTTTATCAAATTGTCTAACGGTCACTGTATTATCAAAACCATAGGTATGATCGCTTTCCGCATTATTGAATAAGGTTTCTGTATTGGAGATAAATTCCTGAGGCAAGAAGGTCCATTCTTCTAAACCTGTAGAACCATTGACCATACGCAGACCACCTTCGTTTGTGCCAAATAATAACTTATCGAAAAAGACATCAATAGTGCCATCCGCCGGCGATGTGGTGTCTGAACCGCCATAGGTTACGACTTGAGGTGAGCTGTGTAGTACATCATTTACAGTCCAGCGTGTGCTGGTAGATGTATCTGTATCACTATCAGCGGCGATGACATTCTTACCTAATAACCACAACATTGTAGCTTCACATCCAGAACCAGCTATCGTTGAGGCAGTTGTACAAGCACGTGTGCGCACATCAGCCATTTCTGTAGAATTCCAAGTCTCTGCTGTCAGGGTAAAGTCAGCTCCACCGAGTGAAATACCGTTTGCTGGCGCTGCACCGATGCCAGTGCCAGTAGTTGTTTCGGTATAAATAGTGCGTAGAGTTGTACTGGCGTAATCATCCATCTGCTCTCCAGCACCGCCAATAGTAGTCGTTAAACCATCAATAGCATCAGACCAGATACTCTTTGCCGTAGTACTGAACTTATTTGTGCTGCTATTAATCGCACTGTTATCATCAGCATCAAGAATTTCACCCAATGTACAGCCCGTAGTTGAATCAATACAGACCCTATATTTTTTAAGGTTGCCTAACCAACGTGTGTTTAAATCAGGAGTAAACAGACCAAAGTAGACTTCATCACGACTTAACAGACGGTTAAAGGCGTTTGTTGCCAACGACGGTGCGACAAATGAGGTCGGGTCACTTTTGACGTCCGTCAGAATTTCAGTAAAGACATTGACCAAATCATCCGCTGTGGTGGCTTCAAAAAATTCACCATTACCAGCTTCTGCCAGATCCTTGAGATAGTTTGTTGCATTGCTACCGGTATTAAAGCCGACAGTATAGGTTGTGACTGTTTGGTCATTTGCAAGGCCACTAGATTGATCGTTTTGATTCATAAATTTAACGATATCAACACCACATTTCTCGCCGGATGAGTACGTGCCGCGATTCGTACCCGAAGTAGCACAGGAGCTAGTTAGATAACTGATGCTGCTTGATGAAGTCAGGCCATTACTATTGGCTGAGCCATCAGTTAGCAGTACCTGATAGTTACTCTGGCATGTCAGAGTTGAACTAAACGGACTGATGTATTCCGGTGCATTGGTAATTCGTCGTGTCTTGCAAGCTGAAGCATCAAAATTGGCATCAGTACAACCGGTAGGGAAGGTCGCACCAAAGGATGGATTTCCTGCTGCATCCGCAGTACCGCAACTCCCAGCTGCCGTACAGTAGGTTGCAGGATGACTAAGACGGGTCGTGCTTAGGCCATCACGGAATCGACCGTAATTAGCATCATCACCACG
Source organism: Thiotrichaceae bacterium (assembly GCA_012960105.1). GTDB lineage: Bacteria > Pseudomonadota > Gammaproteobacteria > Eutrophobiales > Eutrophobiaceae > UBA7359. The sequence goes on from DUBV01000066.1 coordinate 13,389, forward strand.
CCAATACAGTGCCGCTTCATGCAGTACTTCCACAATCGGCGTCCAGTCAGGGATTGGGAAATTATTGACTTGCTCAATCAGTTCCTGGCGTACGGTCTTGAAGCCCGTACCTCCAGTTGCCTGGTATTTGATGCTGAGACGTGGTCCACGTGCGGCATTATGATCGCGCGTGTCCATAGGTCGGTCCCTAGAACCGAAAATATCGATAATAAAGGCCATATTGTTACCCGAGACCCAATTGCTATTATCAACAATCTCCTTGACGATGGTATTCAGATTATTATCCGTCGTCTTGGAGTCGTGATTACGATCACAATCAAATGTCCCCCAGGTGACCTGGGTATTTGTTAATGTTCTGTCGGTAATATTTTCGTCGGCTGAAGAAAAGATATCAGCATCCCCATCGGTCGGGTTTTCGCCATTTATTCTGAAAGTGGGAGTT
>DUBV01000067.1 GCA_012960105.1 Thiotrichaceae bacterium
GTTAATTTCATCGGTGCTCTGTCCCATGTCCTCTTGCAGGAAGCGTAAATTGCCTTTGATGACACTCAGCAGATTATTGAAGTCATGGGCGATACCGCCGCTTAACTGACCCACCGCCTCCATCTTCTGTGCCTGATTCAGGGCGCTCTCTTTTGCCCTTAGTTCGGTAAAGTCCTGGCCGACCCCGAAAACGCCAACGATGTTGCCCTCTGCATCCCGACGCGATGACGCGTTCAGCATTATATCAACCCGGGCACCGCCCTCCTTGGCATGAAGTGGAAACTCATAGTTGCTAGTCTCAATACCCTGCAGGGCTTTTTCGAGCACTTGCTTAACCGACTCTTTATATTCATCCATGATGTAGTCTTCAATCAAGTCCCGACCCATGACGTCCTCTTTACTAAAGCCGGTAATGGTTACAGCTTTCTGATTCCATTCGTTGATTAGGCCGTACGCGTCAATACCGAAGATGGGCGCGTTTGCTGTGTCGATCAGCGCCGTCAGGTCATCAGAGTGCACCAAGGCCGCCTTGGCGATACGAACAGACTCCGTGGCCTCCGCGTTGGCCGCTTCGAGCTCGTACCTGAAACTCTGAGACTCGGCGAACGCCTTCGCGAGAGCTCCTTGCACCCTGTACCCGTAGCCTGCGACGCCAAGCACCATGAAGACTACCAACCCGGCTATGCCGTACCCGTAGCGTTCAACGCGCTTCGCCTGGAGGAACTGTGCAGCAAAGAGATCGCTCTGGACGGTAAGGATCTTGGCATTTATCGCATTGAGCGAAAGGGTAACGCCGGCGTACTTGTGATCCATGATTGCCATTCGCTCGCCGGCCTCGACCCGTCGGTCCAGCTCAAAGAGCTCTAGGACTTGCTTCGCGTCTGCGACCATCTCGGTTATTGAGAAGTCAACGTCCTTGAGGTGTTGCAAGATCGAACCGGCCAGAGCTGGCTCGACGTTCGTTTCAACGTCCTCGCGTGCCCGGACGATCAGGAGCTGATACGCCGCCATAGCCTCTGAAAGCAGAGTAGACTCCAAGGACACGTCCTTGGTGTAAAAGATGTTGTTCCCGGGCGCATTCAACCTCTGAGCCTGGCGGTTGATCTCCGAATAGAGAGCCAAGCGGTCAGTCCACTCCTGATTTATGCTGACCGACTGTTTGAAGAGCGCCAGCAACATAACGGTAAGGAACAGACCAAGGCACACCGTCAACACGTCGAAGCCCGCCAGCGCGAAATACAGCCGGTGCCACTTTGGCGGCTCGGCCCCTTCGCCTGGAGGGCGCTGCTTGGTAATGTCCTGGCCGACACCGACCACGCCAACGATTTGGTTATTCGAGTCGTGAGGGTCTTTGGGATTCATTTTCGATCCGAGAATCTGTAACGAGTCGCTTGACTCACAACAGGTAATTTTATTGCTACGGCCTCGCTACCTTTTAAGCCTGAAATGAATTTTTCGTAATTGTAATAATCAGAATAGTTAGCTTGATAAGATGGGATATAAATATCATCGCTATCGGTATAACTTTTAATATCCATTTTACTGAAGTTTTAGCCTCACTAAATTTGACATCAATATCCTTATACTCAGATATTTCGAAATAAGGACAGTCAATGCATGTTAACTCAAAGAGAAAAAAGAGTGTCATTTTATATGATATAAGCTGTACGGGCTACTTCTTTACCAGATGCAGGATCATTATCATAACTAACTAACTAACTAACTTGCCATTGTTTACCTTCAGGAGTAGCACTTGACCTAGCTTGAGATATTTTTTCACTTAGAACTATTGCTGCTTTTTCTTTTTCATCTTGAACATATAAAAAAATGACAAGGGAAATTAAAACTCCTAGAGGCAAAAAAACCTCCAAAATATTATTAAGATAATTAGACAGATTATTCCTGCAATCCAAGCCATTTAATTGTTCCCTTACTAGTGTGCGCGTAAGTGATTCTTCTAACCTGATTATATAAACACTATTATTCCGTTTCATTGATTAAAACAAAGCTTTCAATAAGTGTGAAAAATAGGTTCATTTTTGAACCTGTCTTTTAGGTGGGAGTGAGCAAGACTTACTATAATTAACATATTGAAGTTATTTAACCACAGGGTTTTCCCCTCCCTATAAAAGTCTCTGTGGTTTTTCTCCTCCTTTAATAACTTAGCCTAGTAATATCCAAAAGCTAGGCTTTCTCTTTGAAGTTCAGTAACACATACCCTGTATTGAGTAGAGACGTTAACCCGATTTATATCCCACCTTAGTTACTAGGTAAGCGTGCTTTTTTATAGTGTCAGGAAACTCATAGAAAACCTTACCCCAAACTTACCAGTAACCTTAGTGTTAACTCAGTGCTGCCTTATCTCAATGTTATCCTTTTATTAGCGTTAACTTAGCGTTCTACTAGGGTAATGTATAAGGTTATATCAGGTATAAAAGCCATTTGAAATTGGCTTCACCAAGCCTCGGTAATAGCAATAATCCATAGGTTAACCTTGGGGTGGGTGTGTCCTTGCACCACCAGTGCACCATATTAGTTTTTGGACATTATAGAAAGAGGGTGTTTAGAAGCTAAGTAATTGATTTAATTGGTGGCTATGGGTGGAATTGAACCACCGACCCCAGCGTTATGAGTGCTGTGCTCTAACCATCTGAGCTACATAGCCATGTTTGAATTCTGCGCTTATTTTAATGGATTAAAAATAAGGAACGGGATTGTCTTTTCTCTGGGAGGGATTGTCAAGAATAGGATTACCGGAGGCCGTTAATTATCCCGTTCATTTTCTTTAGTTAGCGTGTGCCAAAGATTACCATGGTTTTTCCTGATACTGAGATATGGTGATCGTCTTCTTCCAGGCTTTTTAGTACGCGACCTACCATTTCTCGGGAACAGCCTACAATTCGCCCTAATTCCTGCCGAGTTATACGGATTTGCATGCCGTCAGGATGGGTCATGGCATCGGGTTCTTTGCATAAATCCAGTAAAGTACGTGCAACACGACCTTTTACATCAGTAAAAGCTAAATCGCTGACTTTACGGCTGGTACGCCGTAGGCGGATGGCCATTTGTGAGGCAATTGAAAACAGTAAGTCGGGGAAAAGGCTATTTAAGCTTTGTAGTTTTTCGTAGCTGATTTTGGCAATTTCTGACTTTTCTTTAGCTCGAACAAAAGCAGTGCGGCTATGATCTTCCTTACCAAATAGTCCCATCTCGCCAAAAAATTCACCAGCGTTAAGATAAGCTAATACGATCTCGTTACCTTTAACATCTTCAATCATCACGGTTACAGAACCACTAGTGATGAAATACAGATCATGTGAAGGATCACCTTCTTTAATGATCAGTTGCTTGGCAGCATAGGTTTTATGGTGGCAATGTTCGAGAAAGCGAGAAGTAATTGTATCTACTTCCTTAGTAGTGGGTATTGCCATAATTATTGTTCTCCGACTATTTCACAGCTGCTAACTAAGTATGAACTATGTTACTCTTTTCCTAGAAAATCAACCGCTTGGAGTATTAAATTGGAGATTAAGGTTAGTTGGGCTGGTGCTGCAGCATTTATTGGTGAATCAGGGTCGGGACATAAGGTAGTTATGGATGGACCACCTGAAGGTGGGGGGCGTGATCTTGGCCCGAGACCTATGGAAATGCTGTTATTGGGTACAGGGGCATGTAGTAGTTACGATGTTATCTCTATCTTGAAAAAATCACGTCAAAACGTCAGTGATTGTAAAGTTGTGATTAGTGCAGAACGTGCTGAGACTGAACCTAAGGTCTTTACCAAGATTCATATCCATTTCAAGATATCGGGTACTGATTTAAAGGTTAAACAAGTGGAAAGGGCGGTTTCGTTATCCGCTGAAAAGTATTGTTCGGCTTCAATTATGCTCGGCGCAACCGCCAAGGTATCGCATGATTATAAGATCTTAGAAGTCGTAGGTGCTTTGTAGCGATGTTCGTTTAACTGTTCGGCAACGCGTTTTAGCAGATTCGATTCATCTTCACCTTTACGCCAAGATGATACTGCAAGCGATGTTGGGATCTTTTTGTGATTGTCAGGTAGTTTGAAGCGATTGAGCTGAAATTTTATTTTTCTGGCGAGCTTTTGTGCGGCTTCCTCCCCCGTTTCTGGCAAGATAAGTAGAAAGTCAGACATATTCCAATGGCCGACATCGTCTACCCAGCGTAATTTATCTCTGAGTATCATGGCGATAGCATGATTTATACTTTCACTATTTATATCAGAATCAGGTGCCACTCTTAGCATAATGACGGAAAGTGGATTGAAATAACGTCGGCTGCGAGAAACATGCAGGGATAATTTTTTCAAAATTCCATGTCGGGTATACAGACCAGTTTGCTCTTCAACCTGTTCAAAACCAAATTGCATTTGATTTTCAGAAAGATTATTAAATTTAACCAGACAGCCTATTTCAGCAATATCTTCAAACTCTGCTTCTAGTGTTTTAGACAGATAATTGAAATTAAATAGGGTTTCATTATTAGGACTATTGATATGCTGTCGGGCGATTCTTTCGGATATTGGGAAAATATTGGTCCCTGGCAATTCAGAACGCATATGGCCAATTAGCTGTCTGGCTTCAAGACCAACTTGTTCACAGAGTGTTTTGTTGACCCAGATGATTCGACTATCTGAATTAACAAGAAAAATACCCACCGGCATTAGATGAAGTAATGATAGTACGTTATCTGAATTTAATGTTGGTAGCTGAATCACAATGTACACCTTGAGTTAATTTACCGTTGTTAGTAAATATATCGACTAGGGGCCGAGAAACTTTAGCGCTTAATCAAGTTGTTTTAGATGGATTGAATGTTTGAATTTACTAAGGAAATAGCTCTGTAACAGGTATATTTAGCCGATAAAGACTTCAATTATTTTTCGGGTTCAGTTTCTCCAGTGCGCATAATCATTGCGACAGGGCCAGTAATTATCTTATGAAAGAGTGATGATTGACGATTAGTCTCTGTTTTTCGATAGATGTGTTTAAGGTGGGTACGGACGGTAGAAATACTGATATGTAGTGCATCTGCTACTGATTCAACGTCAGGGTTATCCAAAAGTTTTGAGACCACACGAGATTCAGCTGGTGTTAAACTATAGACTTGATGCAAGACATCTTCGAGTAAGGGACTGTCTTTTTTAGCAGGGTTTTTCTTATTTTTATCGAGTGCAAATCTAATCGTTGTTTTTAAATCGGTATCTCGTAATGGTTTATTGATAAAGCCGTAGGGATTGGTTAATTGTGCCCGTGCTAGCGTTTCTTCATCATTGTATGCTGTGACATAGATAACCGGGATGTTCAGTTCTTTCATGATGGCTTCTGCAGAATCGATACCATCGAGTCCCTTGCCAAGTCGTATATCCATTAAAACCAGATCCGGTTTTAATTCTTTTGCTTTTTCTATCGCTTTTGCGCCGGAGTGGGTAATTTCGGGAACGATAAAACCAAAATTCTCAAGATAGAGTTGCATGACATTTGCTGTTGTATGGTCATCATCGACGACTAGTATTCGTTTCCCTGACATTGTTTCTTCCTATTTACTAATAACTTACACAAAAACAACTCTACTCTAAAATAGGTATAATATGAAAATATTTATCGAGATAAAAGTTAAATCACCTTAGGATTTTGGGTGCGTTTTATATAAAAACGATAAACCTCATTAATGACATCAGACTTAATGATTGTATGCTCAGTACGAGCACAATAGGCTTCAAAATCGACTTGAGAATGAGGATCTGTCGCTTCTACAAAAAGGATTTCGTCAGCCTGCATTTTATTTAGAAGTACTTTGGTCTTTAAGATAGGTAAAGGACAATTCAAGCCTTTAGCATCAAGGTATTGGTCATGATTTATTTTATTTTCAGCTTCAGGCTTCACTAAACTATTTCAATATAAAAGTAATTATTAGCCCATTGTATTAAAAACTACTATGAAACCCAACAATAATGTTACATTATAACATTACATAATGAGCGTTAATTACAACAGCATGAAAAAAAACAAGATAATCAATCCTTTTAAACCCGCTAAGCATAAACATCAGGATTGTCTTCAGGCTGCAATAAAGGCAGCAAAGCAACATTGTGATGTTTTAGGTTTACGATTAACTCCCCTAAGACAAAGAGTGCTGGAATTGGTATGGCAGAGTCATGAGCCAGTGAAGGCTTACGGTATTCTTGATGAACTAAAACAGGGGCATTCGTCATCTGCGCCGCCGACAGTTTATCGTGCACTGGATTTTCTTCAGGAACAGGGTTTAGTTCATAAAATCGAATCCTTGAATGCCTATGTAGGTTGTGGCGATCCAAAGGAACATCATAGTAGTCAATTTTTTATTTGTCATGATTGTGGTTCAGTAGCTGAACTTGATGATGCTGACATTAGTGGTTTGATACAGAAAAAAGCCAGCCATTTTGGGTTCAAAATTGATAATGAAATGGTCGAAATAAAAGGCCATTGTCAAGAATGTCGTGATTCGAGAAAATGATAAAAATATATATAAAAAGATTCAGTTTAATCGCGGCTTTGTTTTTTACGGCAACAACAAGTGTTATTGCCAAAGATAAAGTTAATGTTTTTGTTAGTATTTTGCCGCAACAAAATTTTGTACAGCAGGTAGGTAGTGACTACGTTGATGTTCATGTGATGGTTGGCTCTGGTCAAAATCCAGCGACTTATGAACCAACTACACAACAAATGGTGGCGCTAGCTAAGGCGGATATCTATTTTAGTATTGGGGTGCCGTTTGAAAAAGTATGGCTAACGAAAATTAAAGAAAGTAATACTAAGCTGATTGTTATTGAATGTTGCGAATCGATATCAAAATTAGATGGTCACTCTCACCATGATGGATATACCGACCCACATGTATGGACCAGTCCCCGAAAGGTAATGCAGGTAGTGATGTTGATTGAAAAATCATTGAGTGAAATGGATAACAAAAATAGCCGTGCGTATGAAGAATCAGCGATTGATTATATTGGTGAATTGAAAAGGTTGGATAATATGATCAGATCTAAGATATCGTATTTGAAGAAAAGAGATCTGATTGTTTCCCATCCATCATGGACATATTTTGCAGATGAATACGGTTTGACACAAACAGCTATTGAACAGGAAGGAAAAGAGATTCAGGCTAAATCGATGGTGAAGTTAATTAAATTTGCTAAAGAAAAAAATATTAAAGCAGTATTCGTACAGTCTCAATTTAATGCTAAAGCAGCAAAGGTAATTTCGAAAGAAATCGGAGCTGAAGTTTTTGAACTTGACCCATTAGCATTTAATTACATTGAAAACATGAATGACGTGACAGATAAAATATTGAAAGGACTGTCGAATGACTAAGGTGGTCATCGATATTAATAATGTTAGTTTTAACTATGGCACTGTGCCGGTGTTAGAAAATGTATCCTTAAAAATATATGAAGATGAGTTTATCGGTATTATTGGGCCTAATGCTAGTGGCAAGAGCACTTTACTAAAATTAGTCCTTGGCTTGTTAGAACCGGATAGAGGAACGATTAAAAAATATAACAATGAATGCAAGCATAAACGTCATCATATTGGTTATGTCCCCCAGCATATTACTTTTGCGCGAGATTTCCCTATAACAGTAGAAGAAGTAGTTATGATGGGGCATATTACGCCTGCTTCTAAATTTTTTAAGTTTAATAAAGATGAAGTAGCGAGTGCAAAACAGGCAATGCAAGCATTGGAAATTGAGGATATTGCTAATAGACAAATAGGAGCATTGTCTGGCGGTCAATTACAACGAGTCTTGATCGCGCGCGCGTTAGTCTGCCAACCAAATATTTTAATATTAGATGAGCCAACATCGAATGTTGATATGCGAGTTGAAGAAGATATTTTTTCGTTACTAAAAAATTATAGTGAGCACATGACCATTATTGTTGTTTCTCACGATATTGCATTTATATCAGGTTATGTTGATCGAGTGGCCTGTTTAAATCGAACTCTGGTTTGTCATGATACTAAGTCAATCAGTGGCAAGATAATTGAAGAGCTATATGACGCTCCTGTAAAAATGATCCATCATCACCATTAACATGTCTGAATTTTTAATTGCATTAACAGAATATACGTTTTTACAAAACGCAGTTATAGCTTGTCTCCTGGCTAGTATTGGTTGTGGCGTTATTGGAAGTTACGTTGTCGTAAAGAAGATTAGTTTTTTGACGGGTGGAATAGCGCATTCCGTTTTAGCCGGGATGGGCATGGCATATTTTTATAATGCCTCACCTATTATGGGTGCAATGATAGCGGCACTTGTTTCGAGTATATTAATTGGCTGGATTAATCTTCGTTGGAAAGAGCATGAAGATATTTTGATAGCTGCTTTCTGGTCTGCAGGAATGGCGATAGGAATAATATTTTTGTCTCGGACACCTGGTTACAATGTGGATTTGATGAGTTACCTGTTTGGCAATATATTATTGATTACAGGTAATGATTTATTACTCATGTTGTTATTGGATATTCTTGTTTTAACCGTAGTATTAATTTGTTACAAATTATTTCTACTTAGTATATTTGATGAAGAATTCGCAAGATTACATGGAATCAACACTGAGTTCTTTTATATTTTACTCTTATGTTTAATATCAATAACCATAGTTATTCTGATTCAACTAGTTGGATTAATACTGGTAATTGCTTTATTAACGTTGCCAGCGGCAATTGCGAATCAATATGTCACTTCTTTATACAAGATGTTTATTTTGTCTTCTATAATTTGCGGAGTTATTAGCATAAGTGGTGTCGCTATATCATATGCACCAGACCTACCAACAGGCTCGGTTATCGTTTTATTAGCCTGTGCTTCTTACTTTATTTCAGTTTTTTTGAAACAGTTTTCTAGTCAGAAAGCGTCAGGCTAATAATTTTATCCATCGAGGCTATTATTTATTACGTCTAGCTTTACTGGCCGTTGCCAATGTTTTTATAAGCTCAACGGTATGATCCCAGCCTAAACAGGCATCCGTAATACTTTGACCATAGACAAGTTCTTGCCCAGGTTTTGCATCTTGTCTTCCGGCAACTAAATGGCTTTCTATCATTGCCCCGATAATTCGTTTGTCACCATTTGCAACCTGTTCAGCCACGTTATTACCCACTTCAATTTGTAAATCGTGTTGTTTTTTACTATTAGCATGACTTAAATCAATCATGATATTTGCCGTGAGTTTTGCAGACTCCATTTCTTTGCAAACTTTATCGATGTTTTCTTTATCGTAGTTAGGTTCTTGGCCACCACGTAAGATCATATGAACATCAGGGTTACCCGTAGTATTAAAAATAGCGGCGTTGCCTTCTTTCGTTACAGAAAGAAAATTATGTGGTCGTATTGCCGCGCCAATAGCATCGACTGCAATTTTAGTCGTGCCGTAGGTACCATTTTTAAAGCCAACAGGGCAGGATAAGCCTGATGCCAGCTCGCGATGTACTTGACTCTCGGTAGTTCTCGCACCAATTGCTCCCCAGCTAATTAAATCAGTGACATATTGTGGCGTAATCAAATCGAGATATTCCGTCGCTGCCGGTATGCCCATGTTATTAAAGTCAAGTAATAGCTGACGAGCTAAATGTAAGCCTTTATTGATGTTGTAACTATCATCTAAATCAGGATCATTGATGAGGCCTTTCCAACCAACAGTGGTACGTGGTTTTTCAAAATAGACACGCATAATAATTAATAGGTCATCAGAATATTCGTCTATTAACGGTTTTAATTTATTTGCGTATTCTTTTGCCGCGTCAATGTCATGAATAGAACAAGGACCAGTGATGACGATTAAGCGATCATCTTCCCCATGTAATATGTCATGAATCGCATTACGTGTGAGCGCTGTTGTTTTAGCGGCCTCTTTTGTTATCCGAATTTCTTCAGTGATAACGGCTGGAGATATGACGGGTTTAATTGATTCAATTCTTAAATCATCAGTTTTGTAATTCATAATACTCTATCTATTATTGTTATGTTTTAACCTGCAGGCCAACTAAATGCACGACCTGCAAGAATGTGTATGTGTAAATGAAACACAGTTTGTCCCGCACCTTCACCATTGTTTATCACGAGGCGGAATGCATCTGCATAACCCTGCTCTTTTGCAATTTCTCCTGCTTTAAGAAGAAGGTGACCTAATACAGATTGGTTCGATTCTGTTGCATCCGCGATTTTAACAATTGGCTGTTTAGGAATAAGCAGAATATGTAGAGGTGCTTGTGGGTCTATATCTCTAAATGCGAGACACAAATCATCTTCATAAACGATATCTGCCGGTATTTCACGGCGTATGATTTTACTGAATAATGTGTCAGTCATTGTTCTAGCGTATTCCTACAATTAATATTGGATAATTCGCGAGCAGCGATTATAGCGTTAAATGACTGAGAATAAACAGTTTTGCCTGATATGCTAAATTATATGTGGCTGATTTTAATGAAGGAAGGATGCAAAGTCGTCTGCAAAATGCCCCAGTTTTGTGTGAAACATTATTTGTGGAAGTGGTTCGTTAAGATTTAAGAATGCTTCTTGTCTATTGTCATAGAATTTAAATTCAGTAGCAGACGTTGTAAATGAAGGCGTTGTTGAGTAGCTTGCCTGACGAATATCGAATTTTTTAAATAATTCTTTTTCAAGCATTTGAACACGTGATTTGTTTACTGCTAGTAAAATATTTTCTGATACAAGATTAGGTTGGTCTAGATGAACAACATGACCGCTATCGTAAGCAAAAAAATGGTCTGAATTGAGGCTAATACTCTCCATATCATTCTGTAGAGTTGTCCATTGTTGTTCGCGTCGATCACCGAGTTCATTATTGGCCCAAACACGTTTGCCTCGAGTAATAATAATTACCGGGAATTTATAAGGCTGTTGATCCTTGCGCCCGGCAAGTTGTTGAGCACTTACCTCCATAAAATCCATTTCATTCATTAATGTGCTAATTGATTTCATAGATGACATCAGGCGATAAGCGATTCTCTTTTTTTGATGTGGATAATTATCCGCAATAATGGGGCGTATTAAACGAATATTAATGCTGTTTTTATATTTTTTTGTTTTTTCTTTTGGTTCAATGCGTTTGAACTCTTCTGTATTAAATTGCTGCGGATGTGATGAATCGATTAATACGAGTCCGGCGGTAAGTTCCGGGTATTCACTGGCAAAATAACGAATATTATAACCACCGAAAGAATGGCCAACGAGTAAGTAAGGTCCTGGAATTTTTGCTTCGCTTAATAATGTTCTAAGTTCTTTTACAATACGTGTTGTTGTTCTAGGTCTAGGGCCAAGATCACTCCAACCATAACCGGCACGATCATAAGTGCAAACTCTAACGTCATTCGCTAAGTTATTTTGTATCTTGAACCATTCCAGAGAAAAACCTCCGATGCCAGAATCTATAATGACAGAAGGAGTTCCTGTTCCTACACAGTTAATGTGTAAACGATGAGTTCCGACATTAATCAACTTGCCGGGATATGATTTATCTTTTGCCTGGGAGTTGTTTGAGGTAGTAAGGCAGGATATACAGAGCAATAGAAGGAGTATGAGGTGCTTAGCACTCCGTATTGTTTCCTTACTCCAAATAGTCATCATACCTTTCTCCTTTTGCCCATAAATGAGGCTCATGAGCCTCTTTTTGAGAAGCATTACCAGTATAAGCGGCACATCGGCACTAGGACTTAATAAAAAAAATCAATTATTATCCAAATCAAATAATAATCGAGTATGCTAAATACTGATTATAGCTATTAAAATGCAATAGCTGTGCCATACGTGTAATAAAAATTGTTTATAAAAATCATAAGTTTATAGATTGGGATAAGTTTTTCGCCGGTAATTTTGTACATTAATTTTAGTGAGTGCAGCGCATTGCAATAGATTATTGCAATTAATAGGTGAAGCCATGGTCTCAATCTTCATACTATTGTTAGTTTTATGAGATATGGAAGAGCAATATATAACAAACCGTTTCTTTAAAGGCAATATAAAGCATGAATAGATATCATAATGTTTTTTTAATTACGCTCTTATTTTTATGTAGCACGTTATTTTCGTGTGAATCTACAAGAACACCATTACAGGTTAGCGAGCATTTCTGGTTAGGCATACAAACAAAAAATAGTGCTTTAGTAAAAAAATATAGCTTGGTTAATTCAATAGATAAGTCTGTCGATATTGAACATTTTGAAAAAATAACAACGATCGCTTTTGGCAGAATAATTATTGATGGTGATTTAGCTGAAGTAGAAACAACAGTCACAATCTCTTCAAATAATAAACTCCATGATTACACGGTAAATTCCTATCTGGAGAACAACAATGATGTTTGGAAAGTGGATTATCGAAAAACAATCCTTCAGTTAGTGGCGAAAAAAAGCGTGACAGAAATATTTGATGGCTTAGAGGCAATGTCTGAAGAAGTTGCAAAAGGTGTAGAGGAATCTGTTAAAGAGATTCAGAAAAAAATTGTTCCGGAAATTAAATCAAAAGCTGAAGAAATTCAGGAAAAGGTCGTTCCTAAAATTAAATCGAACATCGAGCAAGCTGAAAAAGAAATAATTAAAAAACTTCCTGAATGGAAAAATATATTCGATGAATTCTTGCATGAGTTGGAAAAATCTCTTGAGGAGTTAATGCCTTCAGAAAAAGAACTAAAGAAAGAATCCGAGGAACAGCCGAAAACACATGAAACCTGAGATTATAGACGGGCAATGGTGTTATTTAAGCTCTACGGTATTTACACTCCTGACTATTTTCATTAATCTAGACTTAGTTGTTAAGTCCAAATCAAAAGGGGAGTGGGCTATGTCTAGGTTGTTCGGGTTATTTCTATCATTGATTATCGTGTCAGTGAATTCACATGCGATTGAACCTGTCATGGATCAGCAGGGAATGTTTTATTTTAATATGACATTTGATGCTGGGCAGTCTACTAAGGTGGAGCATGATTTTGGTTTCAGACTGGATCGAACTCTGATGCAACCGGGTGAATCGATGACAATGAATCAGTTAGCAGCTAAGCCAGCTGTATTTAATCTGAAACTGAATAAATATGGTTTAAAATCTATCAGGCTTAATGGCGTCGATTATACCGAAACATATTATGCTTATCGTGCTGCAGAAGGTGAAGATGCGCCAGCAGAAGCAGTTGATGCAACTGTAGCTGAAGCTGAAGTTCAAGCAACTCCGGAAGTAACAGCCGAACCAGAAAAGAAAGTAGATACCACGACATCTCCCGAATTATTGAAAATACCATTAGGCGTCATTATTGGTTTATTAATTGGTTCAGTGGCACTGGCTGCTGGCGGTAGATAAGATAACTATAGAGTCTAGATAAAGATAGATAATAAAAAAGGCAGTGCATGTATATGCACTGCCTTTTTTATTTGTATAGATGGTGGGCCCGGAGTGACTCGAACACTCGACCTGCCGATTATGAGTCGGATGCTCTAACCAACTGAGCTACGGGCCCTAAAACAGATTT
>DUBV01000068.1 GCA_012960105.1 Thiotrichaceae bacterium
ACGTGTTTGCCAAGCTAGAGAACAAAATCCCCGCTTGTGCAAAGGTCTTTTAGGAGGATGTGAAGTCTATTCGTATATTTTTACGAACCGGGTCTAGAAAGTTCACACGACATTGATCTGCTGTCTGCTCTAATACTTCAAAGATAACGTTCCCCTCTTTTGAAGAACAACTGATTGAATAATCAATTTCAGCGGGGTGGAAAAATTTAATTTCAATATCGCGATAGCTTTTATCTGTTACCGAAGTGATATTTCTGCAGTCTAGAATTGAAACAGAATTGGATAATTCCAATATAACAAAAGTATTTTTATTTTTTCCATAACCAGGTTGAGAATGTATAACAATCTCGCTTTCACCATTGATATGCACATCTTTAACAAAAGACAGAATAGTATTTTCTCCCTCAAGTTCGATGGAATATTCTTTTGGTTTATAGAAAATAAGTTTTGCAGCAATGAATATGAGTATCGATGTGCAAACAGAAAACAAGCAAGCAAAGAAAAAGGCAAATAATGAAAATGCCCACAACGTCAACAATAAGGAAACACTAGCGGCACCAATCAAACTATTTTTATCGCCAACCCAATCAATAAGATATTGTATCGACCCCTGTAGTGACATCCCCGGTCGATAAATTCGTGCGCAAGCATCCTTGATTTTTGTCGAACTGTTTTTGATTTCATCAAGACGTAAGTTATTGCCTTTTGCCATAATATTTCCCTCGTTGAATTTTAATCCTACCCTAACTGGCTTGATTAGTGCATTTATTCTTAAAGTGCTGAAAATTCAGCTGATTAAGGACTTTAATCGTTCTGCTTTCTTAATTGAAGACGCTAAATATTGGCATGGCTAATGCAAGTATCAGTTAAGACAAGGAATTTAGACGGAATTTTGACAGAGTATTAAATACACAGGGGTGAAATAGTAATGAGTGCGACAATGAGTGGCCACGGTAACAATGTAAGTGATGAAGTCATTCAATGGGTCACATTTAAATTAGATTCAGAAATCTATGGCATTAATGTGATGCAAGTTCAGGAAGTATTACGCTTACCTGAGATTGCGCCTGTCCCTGGTGCGCCGATCTATGTCATGGGTATTATAAATTTACGTGGCAATGTTGTTACGGTTATTGATACTCGAAATCGTTTCGGTTTGCCTCAGAAAGAGCCTGATGATTCAACACGAATCATTATTACTGAAGTTGATAAAAAGGTCATAGGTATACTTGTCGATGCTGTTGCAGAAGTCGTTAACTTAAAAGGTTCTGAAATTGAAACAACGCCAAACCTTGGCGAAGACAATGAAAGCTCAAAATACATTCAGGGTGTACATAGCCGAGGTGATGAAATATTGATCTTGATCGATGTTGATAAAATGCTTTCAGAAAGTGAACTGGATGCGATGGGTGGATTTTAAAAGTCCATATAAATAAATGTCAGAACTGGGCTCGATAAAACCAACGATTCAAACTGTTCCAATACGAGTAGTTAAAAAAGACCCAGATAAAAAAGAACAACGTAAGAAAAAGAAAGGTAAAGGCTTGCCGGAACAAAGACAAGAAAGTTCAGAAAAGCATGTAAACGAATATATATAAGAATGGCGGAACTTCTCAGGATGAGGGGTTTGGGATACAACTGATACCCACAAGGTTAATGTATCCCTGTCATGAGGTATAGCAAGGATGGTGTACCTCACCTATTAAAATGTAGGAGAAGGATAGATGTATTCTCACTTCTGCATAAGAGATGACAGAGCTTCTCAGGAAGAGCAGCTTGTATTTACAAAAAAGTAATGTGTCTCTGTCATGAGGTATGCCAGGGATGGTATACCTCACCTATATATTAAGGATTAATATTAAAAGGTATAACAACATGAGTTTTACAATTATCGAGCTGCTCTATAATTTGTTACCACTAGTTTTGTGTATTGCTGTAACTATGTTAATGGTTTCTACTTTACGTTTGCGCAAGCAAACGCATGAACAATACCGACAAATAAATCAATTAAACGGGGAAATGAATGCCTTGCTTTCATGTAGTCGTGGCATCTCCGAAAAATTACATACACACCAGAATCAATTTCAAAATATTACTGAACGACAGGATAAACTGGAAGTAGCTGAGCCGGGTAACTCTGGATATAAACAAGCTATCGCTTTATTTAATCGCGGCGCAACAGAAGACGAAATGTTATCAACTTGTGATTTAAGTCGAGGTGAAATAAACCTGATAACACATCTGCAAAAAGCCAAAGCAAAAAATCGCTC
>DUBV01000069.1 GCA_012960105.1 Thiotrichaceae bacterium
TTGCTCACGTAAAGCGAAAATTTGTTGTTCTGTTTTATGGAAACGCTGATAAATATTTTCCATCGTATCGAGTTGTTGTTTTTCTTTTAACCACTTATCACGTTCATATATATTCATTGCTTCTTGTTGTGCGATCTGTTCATTTAAGATACGAATACCCATATCAATCTGCATGATAAATGCCTGACGCTCGCGTATTGATGTTACTGATTGAGCTGCGCCACCTGGCTTCATAAATTCGGCATATTCTTGCCGATAATCTATTAACAGAGTTAATCGTTTCTTGAAATCATTTAATATTTTTTGTGCCGCAGCAAACTGCCGTGCAGCAATACGCTCTTTCTTTTCAGATAAACTAACAATTTTTTTAATCCGTTGTGATCGAGTCATTTATTACACCTGTTCAGTTAACAACTTTGTACTATCCTGATTTAAGTCAGGGCTAAACTCCATTCCTAATTCTTTTAGTTGCTGTAAGGAATCAGCATAGTTCACTTTTTCATTCATATTTTGACTGATGAACTTTAAGAAATTAGGTTGCAATTTTATTGCCAGATCAAGCTGCGCATCGGCGCCCGGTTGATATGCACCAACACTGATCAAATCTTTATTTTGTTGGTAAACAGAATTTAATTGACGCAGTGAAAGTGTTTCCTTTTGGTGTTCGTTATCTGTGATCGAAGTCATTACCCGACTAATTGACAGTTCCAGATCAATAGCCGGATAAATGCCTGATTCTGCTATTTTTTTAGACAACACAATATGACCATCTAATATAGCCCTTGTTGCATCTGCAATCGGATCATTATCAGCATCTGCCTCGGTCAATACGGTATATATTGCCGTTATTGAACCTTGTCCATCTGCACCGTTACCCGCTCGTTCAACTAGATGTGGTAATCGAGCAAAGACTGAAGGAGGATAACCTCGTGTTGCAGGAGGTTCACCTATCGCCAACGCAATTTCTCTTTGAGCTTGTGCAAACCGTGTTATTGAATCCATTAACAACAACACATGTTTGCCTTGATCTCGAAAATACTCAGCGACACTGGTTGCCAACAAAGCGCCATGTAAACGCATTAATGGTGGGTCATCTGCAGGAGAGACTATTACAACCGATCGAGATAAACCGACTTGTCCCAAACTTTCTTCAATAAATTCTTTAACCTCACGTCCACGCTCACCAATTAAGCCTACGATGGTGATGTCTGCCTCGGTATACTTAGTCATCATGCCTAGCAACACACTCTTACCCACACCACTACTGGCAAACAAACCCATACGTTGACCGCGACCAATCGTAAAAAAACTATTAATCGTACGAATACCAACATCCATGGGTTGAGTAATTTTTGAACGCTTTAAAGGATTAATCGATCTGCCGTTCAAAGGCACTTTTTCTTTTGTTTTAATACTCGGACCACCATCAATTGGTTGTCCCGCACCATTAATAACGCGTCCTAATAGTTCAGGACCAACAGCAACATCACCGGCTCGACCTAAAGGAATCACCCGCGCATTGGGTGATAAACCATGTGGCTGACCAGTTGGCATGAGGAAAATATTATCACCAGAGAAACCGACAACTTCTGCTTCAATAGAAGTGTGCTCATCATTTTTGATTTGACAATAATCACCGATGGCGGCTCGACAACCTGCTGCTTCCAAAGTTAAACCGACCATTCTGGTCAACCTGCCTTGTACGGCCAATGGTACTGCCTGATGATTTTTTTCGATTAATCTATTTACTCGTTGTTTCCAAACAGGTCGTCGATCAGATTCAAGTGACATCGTCAGATTCTCTCTTATCATGTTTACGTTCATCACCTAACATATGAACCGCAATAGCATTCAAACGTGCTTCAACACTGGCATCAATATGCGATGAATCGGTCTCGACTCGACAATCGCCACGAGTTTATAATAAATCTTCTTCCAAGCGATATGATTTTTCATCATCACCTAGCGACAAAGCATTACGCACAAGTTGTATATCTTCTGGATGTAAGTGAATGATAGGGTTTCTTGTAGAAATGGGTAAGGCACGTACTGCATCTCTTACCACAGCGACAATTTCACCTGGTTCGCTCTTTATTTCTCGCCGCACTAGTTGTCTGGCAATTACCAAACTTAGTTCTGCAATACTGGTTTCCAGTTCATCATCTAATTGTGAAATTGGATCGGCTAATGAATTAAATAAGGCTTCGAGTTTTTGAAAAAGCTGTTGTGACTCTGCTTTAGATTCTGCCTGCCCTTCGCTAAGTCC
>DUBV01000070.1 GCA_012960105.1 Thiotrichaceae bacterium
TAGAGTAGTTTGGGGGCGATTACAATTATCTCTGTCCACCACAGTTTCAACTTCAGAGATTTCACCGGTTTCTTTGTCTTTAACCATCATCAGAGTTTTCATAGGGATAATCTCATCATCATATAAACCTTGATTTTGTGCTTCAGCACATCTGAGCTGGCTCGATAGAGCATATTCATCTTGTGATTCTCTAGTAACATTGTATCGTTTCGCTACGGTCTCAGCAGTAATGCCCATGGCATGATATACACCGGGCACACTCTCATTAATTTTCTCATTTCTAAACATGTATTCGTTAATATGACCATGTGTGGTACTAATCGACTCAACCCCGCCGGCAATGATGCAATCAGCAAAACCACTTTGTATTTGAGTCGCTGCCATAGCAATGGTTTGTAACCCAGATGAACAATAACGATTAACTGTAGTGCCTCCAGTTTTGATAGGTAGCTTGGATAACACAGCTGAGGTTCTAGCTATATTATTACCTTGAGGCCCTTCCGGATATCCACAGCCCAATATCACGTCTTCGACTGTCTCAGGATTTACACTTGGGTGTCTATCCATTAATGCATCTATAATGTGTGCTGTCATATCATCAGCACGTGTCTGATTAAAACCGCCTTTAAACGATTTTGATAATCCTGTTCTCACACTATCTACTATTACTGCCTCAGCCATCATTAACCCTTGTTATTATTTTTTAACTTATTAAGACTCTTATAAAAGTCTGGCGGAGTGGACGGGACTCGAACCCGCGACCTCCTGCGTGACAGGCAGGCATTCTAACCAAACTGAACTACCACTCCGTACTTAATAAGTGACTCATTATAATGAATGTTGCAACTTATTTACTATTATTTATTTGATTGATAAAAGATTTTAGTACCTGTCTATATGCTCTTAGTAAATAATTCCAACGGTTCTGTTAATAAGCCAGAAAAAACCCATTGCACCCAATACATATGAAACACAGGTCGCTGATTCATTATATTTATTGAATTTATAAGCCAACCAAATTAAAACACCAAAAATAGGAATCATTAACAACTGACCTGCTTCAATTCCAAGATTAAAAAAGAGCAAAGAAAGAAGCAGTTGCTCATTTGCTATGCCTATTTCAGTGAGGGCATTAGCAAAGCCCAGCCCATGCAGCAAACCAAATCCAAATGCGATTAACCATGGCGTTGATTTGTACTGTTTATTCTCACCAATTTCTAAAGCTAAAAAGACTATGGTCAAAGCAATGACAGCTTCAACAGTGGTCCGAGGTAAAGAAATCAAATCCATAACGGAAAGCCCTAATGTAATACTGTGCGCCACGGTAAATGCTGTTATTGTCTTGATCAGGTTTAGAGTACCGGACACCAGGAACATTAAACCCAGTATAAATAGAATATGGTCCACACCGCTAATAAGATGATCGATGCCAAGAGTAAGATAACTTGAAGGAATGGATTGTTTTTTTATGGGCACCAGTAATCTTGGCTCTTTAAGGTTCATCAAACCTTCAAACACATCGTTATTGCGGTCAGTAAAGGTCACCAAAGCATCGGTAAGCACGCTCAGGTTTTTAACTTCTATGGTTTGACCTTTTAAGGATTCGATACAAATTAAATCAATCTTCTCAACTAAATACTTGCCTTGCTGATAAGGAGATTGAGTTTCACTTGAACACGTCTCAGGAAAAATAATTTCAGCCCTCGGGCCAATATTTTTAATAGGGTACATCCAGTTAATTTGATATTCATTGTCAGCTATTTCATCAATAACAAGGTGTGCTGGGTTAAACTCATGTGCGCTCAGACAAGGAGAAAATATAATTATGAACAGTAAACTGCACAGCCTAAGATTAGACATCAAAACTTTAAATTCGGATTAATAATGATCCTGTACTCAGATTTAACATTATTAATATATTGATTTACGGCATTCTCTTTATTCAGGGTAAGATAATCACTAAGTACTTGATCTCTTATTTCATTAAAAGACGGATAAAAACCATCCCGATAATCCCTTAATAACACTAAGTGATGTCCAAAGGATGATTCAACAGGCCCCGACCACTTATTTGCTTCCATACCATCAAAGGCGACGATGAAGCTATTACCAAAGTTTCTGGCAATTTCCTCAAGGGTTTTTTCTGTGAAATTCTTACCCAGAAGATAAGGATCTGAATCGATAGATTTATTGTCAGCCAATAAGTCATTCAATGCTTCAATTGATCGTCCTAGAGAGTCAGTTT
>DUBV01000071.1 GCA_012960105.1 Thiotrichaceae bacterium
AACACCTGCGGCTCCGGTATTTATTGATGGAAAGAAAACAATTACATTGCGCGGAGAAAATATCGCTGCAGAATTTCAAGAGATTGTCGATGATTATGTTTCAAATAAATACGCAATAAAACCAGATTTAAATACGCAATAAAACCAGATTAATACTATAGTAGTGAACTGAAATACTAAATAAACTTTAGACGTAAAATATAAGTAAAAATAACATTAATTAGGAGAGGGAATGAAATGAAAACAGCAAAATTATATTTATTAGTAATAACGATGGTTGTATTTGTTGGTGGTGCCAGTGCCCATCCTGGACATTGGGGAGCTTCTGAAGATCAGTCATGGGCAACAGGTTTTGGAGATTGTTGGAGCGCGAGTAATGGTGGCGTTGGTTCTAATTGTGGTGCAGCTCCAGCTCCAGTTCCAGCTGCGGCAGACACAATCTATTGGTATGATGAGGATGGTGATGGAGTAGTCGATGCAGATGATGCGTGTCCAAGAACGCCACTCGGAGTGCCTGTTAATAGTAGCGGTTGTACGGAAGATTATGATGGTGATGGTGTTCCAGATTACCTGGATAAATGTCCAGAAACCCCATTAGGTGACGTTGTTGATTTGGTAGGTTGCTCAATTAAGATTGTTTCTTTAGAAGGTGTTCATTTTGCGTTCAATAGTGCGACATTGACCAATACCGCAAAATCTATATTGGATAGTGTGGTTGGCAAAATAAACGCGCATCCAAGTACACACTTTACTGTAGTGGGTCACACTGATAACAAAGGTTCTGATGTTTATAATCAGGATTTGTCAGAACGACGTGCTAAATCAGTGAAGAACTATCTGGTTACTAAAGGTGTGTCTACTTCTAGCTTTAGTGTTATTGGTAAGGGTGAAAATAGCCCAGTTACTTCGAATGACACTAGCGAAGGCCGCGCTAAAAACCGTCGTGTGGATGTTTTGGCACGTTAAGTACTTTTAGTATTTTTAGTTTTAATAAGGGGCAATCGTTATGGTTGCCCCTTTTTTTATTTACTCACAAAGTTAATATTCCACAATGTTAAAAATTAGAATGGTTTTAAAATTATTATTATTTATATGGATAGCAGGGTTGACTGTAAATGTGTCTGCTGCCTGGGATGATTTTTTCGAATTATTCAAGGAGGAATCATCAAAGATCTCAGGTACATCGGATATTACTAATAGTCTTAGTAATGATGAAATTGTTTCTGGTTTGAAAGAAGCTTTGATTAAAGGCAGTCGAACAGCGGTTAATGTATTGGGCAAAGAGAATGGCTTTCTAAAACACCCTCAGTTAAAAATTCCTATGCCAGAAAAACTTCAAGCTGTCGAATCTGGGTTAAGAAAATTAGGTCAGGATAAAATTGCTGATCAATTTGTTTTATCTATAAACCGCGCGGCAGAACAAGCAACGCCTAAAGCAATGTCTATATTCAGTAATACCATTAGATCTATGTCTATAGAAGATGCTTATTCTATTTTAAAAGGTTCGGATAATGCAGCGACTGAATATCTAAAGAAGAAAGATGGTAAGCGCTTACAGCAAGAATTTTTACCCATAGTAAAACAGGCAACTAATCGCGTTGGTGTAACAGAAAGTTACAAGGCTTTAATCGACAATTTAGGAATGATGTCGAAGTTTATCGATATTGAATCTTTGGATTTGGATAAATATGTTACTGATAAAGCGATAGCAGGTCTGTTTAGTCTGGTTGCAGATGAAGAGAAATTAATTCGAGATAATCCTGCTGCACGTACTAGCGAATTATTGAAAAAAGTATTTTCTAAATAATAAATTTCTAATTTAGAAATTAAAATCATTCATTCAATGTTGCAATATGCAACACTATAAAGATTGAGAGTTGTAAGTGTTTATGACTTGGTTTATACATTAAAGTCTATAACCATTGGTTGAGAATTTAGGTGTGTATAGACTGATTTAGTTTAGTAAGTTAATTCTTATAATGAAAATATTTTCTGTCTCATTTAACTTGAGCAGAATAAAAAGAGATTATTCTAATGTCAGAAGTTAAATTATATAAAGTACCCAAAAATGTAGCAGAAAAAGCGCATATAGATTCTGATAAATACCATGAAATGTATGAGCGATCCGTTAATGATGCGGATGCATTTTGGGGTGAGCAAGCCGATGAGTTTCTAAGCTGGTTTTCCAAATGGGACAAAGTCCAGGAATGGGATTACAACGACGTTAATATTAA
>DUBV01000072.1 GCA_012960105.1 Thiotrichaceae bacterium
GAAAACTTGGTCGAAAAACGTATTAACCAACGTGTTCCTGTGGCCTACCTTGTTAATCAAGCCTGGTTTGCCGGACATAAGTTTTATGTTGATGAACGTGTATTAATACCTCGCTCACCTTTTGCCGAATTGATTACATCTCAATTCATGCCGTGGATATCATACTCTCAAGTCAAAACAATTTTGGATATAGGAACGGGTGGTGCTTGTATTCCAATCGCCTGTGCTTATGAGTTTTCAGAGACTGTTATTGATGCCGTCGATATTGATGATGATGCTATCGATGTTGCCAATAAAAATGTTGCCTTACATGAACTACAAGAAAGAGTGCATGTGATTAAGTCAAATTTGTTCGAGCAATTAAAAGGCAAAAAATATGACTTAATTATTAGTAACCCGCCTTATGTAGGACACGATGAAATGCAATCTTTACCAGAAGAGTATTTACATGAACCAAGACATGCACTTGAAGCAGATGATAATGGCTTGGAATTAGTTGGACAAATTCTGAAGCAAGCTTCGGAACATCTGAATGAGGGCGGCATACTTGCTGTTGAAGTCGGTAACAGCAAAGAGGCATTAATAGAACAATATCCAAACCTGCCTTTTATCTGGCTGGAGTTTGAGAATGGTGGTGATGGAGTATTTGTACTAAATAAAGCTGATTTGGTTTAAACATAAATCATGCTGAAGATAATGTAGAGTTAATACCAAAAAATAAAAACAGGTGGCTTGTGAAAAACTCAGATTACATTGAACAATGGATGGCATTATTTCCAGAATTACTGGAACTAGATGAAGATCACCAGAAGTTTTTGAAGGATGCTGTTAAGTTTAAACGACTCTCCCAAGGAGATATTGCCTATCAGCCTGGATGGGATTGTAAAAATTTCCTAATGTGTCTAAGTGGTCAAACTCGCGTCTATCGGAGTTCAGAAACCGGCAGGGAAATTTTGTTATACAAGGTTAGTTCTGGACAAACATGTGTTTTGACAACGTCTTGTTTAATGGCGAATTCAACTTTTCCTGCCGAAAGTATTGCTGAACAGGACACGCTACTAGCCGCAATTCCTGAGAATAAATTTAATGCTTTAATGGCTCAATCAATGCGTTTCAGGGAGTTCGTACACAACAATTATGGAGAATTGCTTTTTGACTTGATTACCTTGGTAAATGAAGTTGCATTTAGCCGAGTTGACATACGATTGGCGAGATATTTGCTAAAAACTGCTGATGAAGACAATATAGTTCACAGTACGCATCAACAATTGGCGCTAGATTATGGGTAGTGTTCGCGAAGTTATAAGTCGCTATCTCAATGAATGGGAGCATAAGAGCTGGATAAAGAACAAACGTGGAAAAATTCAGCTTATTAATCGAGATAAACTCAACAAATACAGCCAAAATTCCTCATAATGTAACTCAGGTTATAGAAGTTCTTCATGAAGTCTGCTTAAATTATGGATAAGAATTAACGACAAGCTAATTTATATCTAAATTAGCGAATTAAAGCGAGGTTGCATAATGAAATTTTTAACAACATTCAACGCATTGATTGTCATTTTATTAATGCAAATTTCTTTTTCAGTACAAGCAGACGTTATGCCAGCCGATTTTAGACATAAAATATCTGATAAAGCTTGGGAAGAAAACATAAGGACGCAGAACTTTCAGGATAGAGAGATAATTGAAGGTGCAACTCAGGACATAATTGAATTAAAAGCACCCTACACTGCGGAAGATGCCTCACTTGTTCCAATTTCCCTTCATACCAAAATAAAACAGACAAAAGAACGCTATATCAAGAAAGTGCATATTTTCGTTGATATGAATCCTTTACCCTTAGCTGGCATCTTTGAATTTACACAGGATAGTGGCAAAGCCGATATTGCTATGCGTATTCGTGTTGATACCTTTGCCTATGTACGTGCCGTTGCAGAATTGAATACCGGCGAACTGTATATGAGCAAAAGCTTTGTTCGAGCAAAGGGCGCCTGCTCCGCACCACCACCCCCAGGCGCGGCAGAATCAAGAAAATTACTCGGAAAAATGAAAATGAAGGTTGTTGGTGATTTAATCATGGGAGAGCCTAACTTAATGCAAGTAAAAGTACGTCACCCCAATGTTACCGGTTTGGCGCCTCTCAAAATCGGTTCACGCATCATTCCACCTCCTTGGTTCGTCGATACGCTAGAAGTGACATACAACGGCAAACTTATTGTAAAAGCTTATTTAACGTTTACTGTCAGTATGGATCCTGCGTTACGTTTTTACTTTGTACCAGAAAAAGAAGGTGTGATGACAGTTAAAGGAACCGATACTAAAAAGAATGAGTTTAGTCATACTTACGAAGTTAAATCTGCTTAATCAATATCACAACTTAAGTAGTCAGTAAGTGATAAGTCTTTATAAAATAAATTACCCTGACTGCTTAAAGTTTATTCTTGTACGTATAATATATATCATGCAGATATAGCTGTACCTATTAAGTGAGATAAATTTATGACTAAGGATCGTGTTAACGATCAAGTACTGGAAGAAAATCAGGTGGCCGGTAACGGCTTACTTGATCGCCGACTTTTTTTAAAAAAAGGTCTGCAGTTTGGCGCTATTACAACACTTGCTACGTCGACTACATTAGCGACGGCTAAATCAGAAACTCCGAAAACAGAAATTAACCCCGCTGATCTTCCGTGGATGAAAACTCCCGGCGAACCATTTTCCATCTATGGTATGCCATCAAAGCATGAAGATGACGTAGTCCGTTATCCTTCGCCAAATCAAGTTGTTCCCGGTAATGGTGTTTCATGGACACCATTACACAAAATGGAAGGAACCATTACACCGAATGGTTTACATTATGAACGCCACCATAATGGTGTGCCGCAAATCGATCCAAAAAAACATCGCTTGTTAATTCATGGTTTAGTTAAAAATGACTTAACGTTCAGTATTGATGATCTATTGCGTTATCCGATGCAATCCAAAATTTGTTTTATTGAGTGCGGCGGTAACAGTAATGCCGGTTGGAATAAATTACCTGCGCAAGCAGAAGCCGGTTACTTCAATGGCATGGTCTCATGTAGCGAATGGACAGGCGTGCCATTATCTGTTTTGTTAGATGAAGTTGGATTAAGAAAAAAAGCAAAATGGATTATTGCAGAAGGTGCAGATGCCTTTGCCATGCAAATGTCGATACCCATTGAAAAAGCATTAGATGATGCCTTTCTCGCTCTCTATCAAAATGGTGAGCGTATTCGTCCAGAGAATGGTTACCCCTTACGTCTAATTGTTCCCGGTTGGGAAGGTGTATTAAATGTGAAGTGGTTACGACGATTAAAAGTCACTAACCGTCCAGTGATGGCACGCAACGAAACGTCAAAATATACCGAGTTACAAGCTTCCGGTAAGGCAAGAATATTTACCTTTCCTATCGAAGCGAAATCATTAATCACCTCACCATCAGCACACATGCTGTTAAAAGAGAAAGGTTTATATCAAATAACCGGTTTGGCTTGGTCGGGTCGAGGCAAAGTGAGTAAAGTTGAAGTGTCTGCCGATGCTGGTAAAACATGGGCAGAAGCAGAATTACAAGAACCTGTACTAGATCGTTCATTAACTCGTTTTAGGTTGCCTTGGCATTGGAATGGAAAGCAATCGGTAATAATGAGTCGAGTAACCGATGAAACAGGCTATGAACAACCAGAAAGAAATAAATTAGTTAAAGAAAGAGGTCGAAAAGGCTTCTTTCACTACAACGCAATAACTCGCTGGCAAGTTGATACCGATGGTTTCGTATCACATGTTTATGAAAAAGATGAAACACAAAAAGATAATTCTGATATCAGTATTGATAGCGATTGGGATTGATTTCCTATACGCAGAATCAATGCAAGGTCCTGACCTTGGTCATGCCATCACGCCTGAAGAAATAGCCAAGTGGGATATTAGTGTTTTCCCAGATGGTGAAGGTTTGCCAAAAGGTGAGGGTAGTGTTGCTCAAGGCGAAAAGATCTATCAACAAAAATGTATTGCTTGTCATGGAGAGAATGGACTCGGTTCAACCGCTGATCAATTGGCCGGCGCACAAATGAGTTTAGATAGTGAATATCCGGAACAAACCATAGGAAGTTATTGGCCTTATGCAACAACTGTATTTGATGTTGTGCGACGTTCCATGCCGATGACAGCACCGGGATCATTAAGTAATGATGAAGTTTATTCTGTCACTGCTTATCTTTTGTATTTGAATCATCTTATAGGTAAGGATGATGTTATGAATGCATCTACTTTGCCGAAAGTAGTAATGCCCAATGTTGATGGGTTCATAAATATTTATGAAGAAGAACAGAGTAAATAAATTTTATTCATTTTTAATCTTTACTTCCCATTCTTTAGCTTTCTCCATCAACTTAGAATATTCCATATTAGTTAATTCCCTGTCTTTTAATAACTGCTTTCCTGCAATCCAGACATCACTGACTTGTTGTCTATTCGCTGAATAAACAATTTGCGATACTGGATCGTATAGTGGTGCTGTTTCAAGTTGATTTAGATCGATCGCAACGATGTCGGCTTGTTTGCCTTTCTTTAATGAGCCGATAGTGTCATTTAGTCCTAATGCTTTTGCGCCGTTTAATGTTGCCATCTTTAATGTCGTGTGTGCATCGAGACAGGTGCTGTTGTTGGAGACACCTTTGGCGAGTAGGGCGGCGGTGCGCATTTCTCCGAGCATATCTAAATCATTATTACTTGCTGCGCTATCGGTACCGAGACAAACATTGACACCGGCTTTTACTAGTTCGCCTACAGGACAAAAACCGCTGGCGAGTTTTAAATTTGATTCGGCACAATGAACAACACTGACACTGAGTTTGGCGAGTTCTTTTATTTCTGCTTTTTCTAATTGCGTCATGTGTACAGCTAACATGCGAGGACTGAGTAAACCCAATTCGGATAAACGTTGTAAGGGACGTTTGCCATGCAGTTCGATACTTTGTTCCACTTCAAATGCGGTTTCATGTATATGCATGTGAATAGGTATGTCTAATTCTTCGGCAATGACGCTAATTCGTTTTAGAGGTTCATCTGAAACCGTATACGGTGCGTGTGGTGCAAAGGCGGTGTTGATTAAGGGATCATGACGATAAGTGTCGTGTACTTGTTCGCCTTTAAAAATATATTCATCCGCATCTTTTGCCCAAGCGGTGGGAAAATCGATCAAGATTAAACCGACAACAACACGCATGCCGACGTGAGTACATACTTCGGCTGTTTGGTCTGGGAAGAAATACATATCATTGAAACAGGTTGTACCGCTACGAATCATTTCCGCAATCGCGATTTCAGTACCATCTTTAACAAAGTCTGGATTAACCCACTTTGTTTCAGCCGGCCAAATATGATTATTCAACCAATCCATTAATGGTAAGTCGTCTGCCAAGCCACGAAACAAATTCATCGCTGCATGGGTATGCGCGTTTACCAAGCCGGGAATTAATGCGTGATTGCCCAGATTGTGCTCTTCTGTTGCGGTAAACTTAGCGCGTGCTTTATCGGTAGGCAGTATGGCTTCTATTTTTCCGTCTTTTATTGCAACGGAATAATTTTCATGAACCGTATTTTTGGGTTCAACCGGTATAATCCATTTAGCGTGTATAAGAGTATCAATATTCATATACGCTATGATAAATCATTAACAGGCTGAATAACTAATTGACACTTTATAATTCAAAAAACATTACCGAATCATTTGCTGCGGTTAAGTGGGATGATGGGAAGCTAATCTTATTAGATCAACGAATTTTACCCCGAGAAATTATTTATCTGGATTATGATTCAGCCAGTGCAGTTGCAGATGCGATTAAAGATATGATCGTTCGTGGTGCACCAGCAATAGGTATTGCTGCGGCTTACGCGGTTGTACTTGCTGCACGTTCGGCTTATCAAGCTGCATCAGATAATTGGCGAGACGTTATCGAAGCTGAGCTTAAAATACTTTCTGATTCAAGACCGACTGCAGTAAATCTAAATTGGGCGATTGCCGAAATGCGTAAAGCATTTGAATCTATTGAAGGCGAACCGGAACCTGTATTGTTAGAGATGGCAATTCGTATTCATGATGAAGACATTGCCGCGAATCATGAGATGGGGCGACTCGGTGCAGAATTAATCAATTCGGGCAGTCAGGTGGTCACACACTGCAATGCAGGTGCTTTGGCTACTGGCGGCTATGGTACGGCTTTAGGCGTGATTAGAACGGCACACACAAATGGATTGATTGAAAAGGTCTATTCATCCGAAACGCGCCCGTGGATGCAAGGAGCGCGGCTAACTAGTTGGGAATTGCAACAGGACAATATTCCGGTGAATTTAGTGATTGATTCTGCTGTTTCTGCTTTGATGAAAAGCGGCGATATAAATTGGCTAATTGTCGGTTCAGATCGTATTGCTGCAAATGGCGATGTGGCAAATAAAGTGGGTACCTACTCACATGCGATATCGGCAAAATATCATGGTGTGAAAGTGATGGTGGTTGCGCCGTTTTCGACTGTAGATATGCGGATTCAGTCGGGTGATGACATTCCGATTGAGTATAGAAATACGACTGAAATAACCGATTTTAATGGTATTTGCGTTGCGCCAAATGATATTGAAGCTATTAATCCTGCCTTCGATGTTACCCCGGCAAAACTTGTCGATGTGATCGTCACAGAGAAGGGAATTGTGCAAGATCCAGATGCCGAAAAAATGCTTGCTTTGTTTGGCTAAATCCGACCTGAAATCAGTCATTTAAAAGCAAAAATTAGGTAGGGGATATGGTCGATTTATGATAGAGTTTACGCTTTGAAACTTACTAGAAATAAAGGCGTTTTTTGCTTCCTTTTCCATCGATAAACTATGTCCGATTCTGATTCCCAACCGCCTGATTTTGCGCGTGCACTTTCCCACGTCAATATAGAAGACGAAATGCGCCAGTCCTATATGGACTACGCTATGAGCGTTATTGTTGGTCGTGCCTTACCGGATGTGCGTGATGGTCTAAAACCAGTGCATCGTCGTGTTTTATACGCGATGAAGGTCATGGGTAATGACTACAACAAACCCTATAAAAAATCGGCGCGTGTTGTTGGTGATGTTATCGGTAAATACCACCCTCATGGTGATACTGCAGTTTACGATACGATGGTACGTATGGCGCAGCCTTTTTCTTTGCGATACATGCTTGTTGATGGCCAAGGTAACTTCGGTTCCGTTGATGGTGATTCCCCCGCGGCAATGAGGTACACCGAAGTACGGATGTCGAGAATTGCGCATGAGATTTTAGAAGATCTCGATAAAGAAACAGTTGATTTTGCGTCAAACTACGACGGTTCTGAGCATGAACCGGTAGTTATGCCGACCCGAATTCCCAATCTACTTGTTAATGGTTCTAGTGGTATAGCTGTAGGTATGGCAACGAATATCCCTCCACACAATCTGACGGAAGTTGTTACAGCGTGTTTAGCCTTAATAGGTAACCCCGATTTAACTATTCCGGAATTAATGGAACATATTCCTGGGCCTGATTTTCCTACTGCCGCGATCATTAATGGTTCCTCGGGTATACGTGAAGCTTATGAAACCGGACGTGGCAAAATCTATGTGCGTGCCCGTGCTCATATCGAAGAGAAAGATTCCGGAAGCAAGATCATTATTACCGAATTGCCTTATCAGGTTAATAAAGCGCGTTTAGTTGAAAAGATTGCCGATCTGGTCAAAGACAAAAAGATAACGGGTGTAAGAGAGTTACGAGACGAATCAGACAAAGATGGCATGCGTGTCGTTATAGAATTACGTCGTAGTGAAGCCGCAGAAGTGATGCTGAATAATTTATATAAGTTTACTTCTATGCAATCGGTGTTCGGCATAAATATCGTCGCGTTAACCGACAATCGACCGCGTTTAATGAATTTAAAGGATTTATTGGAAGCCTTTATTAGTCATCGTCGTGAAGTTGTTACTCGAAGAACTGTATTTGAATTACGCAAAGCGCGCGCTCGTGCACATATATTAGAAGGGCAGGCGGTTGCTTTGGCAAATATCGATCCTGTAATTGCCTTAATTAAAGCATCAGCGAGTCCGGCTGATGCCAAGGTTGCCTTATTAGCGGAGACTTGGGAGTCGGCAGCCGTTGTTGAGATGTTAAAAGGGGCCGGTGCCGGTGCTTCGCGACCAGATAATTTACCAAGTGAATATGGATTATCTGATGATGGCTATCATTTATCTCCAGAGCAAGCTCAAGCAATACTCGAATTACGTTTACAAAAATTAACCGGACTAGAAAAAGACAAAATACTGAAAGAGTACGGTGATTTATTAGAAGCGATTGCTGATTTACTCGACATTCTTTCGCGTCCAGAACGATTAATGCTGGTTATACGCGAAGAATTGGAAGTCATACTCGAACGTTACGGTGACGAACGCAAAACCGAAATTGTTCATACGCAACAAGATTTAAGCATGCAGGATTTAATTACCGAAGAAGATGTGGTGGTTACTTTGTCGCATGCGGGTTATGCCAAATCACAACCGATCGATACCTATCGATCACAACGTCGTGGTGGTCGTGGTAAGTCTGCTACTTCGGTTAAAGATGAAGATTTCATTGATAAGTTATTTATCGCCAGTACACATGACACGATATTGTGTTTTTCAAGTCGCGGTAAAGTCTATTGGTTAAAAGTATATGATTTGCCTCAAGCCAGTCGTACCGCACGCGGTAAACCTATTATTAATTTATTGCCGCTAGAAGATGGTGAGCAGATTAATGCGATCCTGCCAATCAGAGAATACGATGAAAATAAATACATCTTCATGGCAACTGAAAATGGCACCGTTAAGAAAACTTCTCTAACTGAGTTTGCACGTCCTAGAACCAGTGGTAAGCGCGCAATAGAATTAGTTGAAGGCAATAAATTAATCGGTGTTGAAATAACTGATGGTGAGCATGACATCATGTTGTTCAGTAATGCCGGCAAGGTTGTTCGTTTTCCTGAATCACATGTACGCGTTATGGGTCGAACGGCTAAAGGTGTACGCGGTATTCGTTTAAGTGATGGTAAAAAAGTAAATTCATTGATTATTGTCGAGAACGCAGAAACAACTATATTGACGGCGACTGAAAATGGCTACGGTAAACGTACTGCCGTTGAAGATTACCCGCAAAAATCGCGTGGTGGTGTTGGCGTTATTTCAATTCAGGTTTCTGAGCGAAACGGTGCTGTTGTTGGTGCTGTAGCCGTTGAGAATGAAGATGAAATAATGTTGATTAGTGATCAAGGTACGTTAATCCGAACGCCGGTTAACCAAATCTCCGTGTTTGGCCGTAATACCCAAGGCGTTAGATTGGTTAATCTTAATGAAGGTGAACACTTGGCCGGGCTTGAACGCATTGTTGAAATAGTTGATGACTCTGAAGGCAATGGAGAAAGTGGTAGCGACGATAGTGATGCTAATGTTGATACTTCTAGTACTGTCGCTGATGCCACTAGTAGCAGAGAGAATACCAGTGACAGTGACAATGATGATGTTCAAGAAGAACAATCTCCAGAACAAGATTCATAAAATTTGTTTAATTCTTTCCAGATTATTTTCTAGCTTATAAGGCTCGCTTTTAATGAGTCGTACTATTCTAAATTTCGGTGCAGGTCCTGCCATGTTACCTGAAGAGATCATGCTTCAGGCGCAAGCTGAATTCATGGATTGGCAAGGTACTGGTAAATCAGTCATGGAAATCGGTCATCGTACTGATGACTTCAAAACCATAGCGGAACATGCGGAACAATCCCTACGCGATATCCTGAATATTCCAAAAGATTACCACGTGCTTTTTTTAGCCGGTGGCGCGACACAACAGTTTTCTGTGATTCCAATGAACCTTCTGCAAGGTAAAACTTCAGCAGATTATTTGCACACAGGTATCTGGTCTGCCAAGGCCATGCTTTTAGCCACGCGATATACTGATATCAATATTGTATGTTCATCTGAGCAATCAAATTTTACTACGATAACTGATGTAAATGATTGGCAACTGGATCCTGATACAGCCTATGTCTATTACACGGATAATGAAACCGTAGATGGACTTGAATTTAATACGGTTCCTGATGTTGGTAATGTGCCGTTAGTTTCTGATATGACGTCATCTATCTTATCGAAGCCAATTGATGTTTCCCGTTATGGAATTATCTTTGCAGCAGCTCAAAAGAATATTGGCCCTGCTGGAATGACCATATTAATTATTAATAAATCCATACTGGGTGAGACTATAAAATTTACCCCGGATTTATTTGATTATCGATTGCAGGCACAGGGTAAAAGCATGTTGAATACACCACCAATTTTTAACTGGTATATGGTCGGTTTGATGTTTGACTGGATAAAACAGCATGGTGGTGTAGCGGCAATGGAAAGATCTAACTTGCGTAAATCGACATTGTTGTATGACTTTATAGATGCTTCGTCTTTTTACATAAATAATATAGACAGTAGATATCGTTCGAATATGAATGTTGTGTTTTCATTAAACGAGGAGAGTTTGACTGAGGATTTCCTGACACAGGCTGAATCTAACCGTTTGCATGCCTTAAAAGGCCATCGTTTGGCTGGTGGTATGCGTGCGAGTCTATATAATGCTATGCCTGAATCTGGCGTAAAACAGTTAGTCGATTTTATGCGAGAATTTGAACGGACACAGAGTTAGTTAAAAAATAATCCTCAGAAAATATTTAATAAGAATTATAAGAAGACACATTAGGTCATGAGTAATCATAAAAATCTGGAACAACTGCGTGATGATATTGATGCATTAGATAAGCAATTGCTTGAGCTTATAAGTCAGCGTGCGCGTTGTGCTCAGCAAGTGGCTGAAGTTAAAAGTTTTTCTCCAGAATCTGCTGTGTTCTATCGTCCTGAACGTGAAGCTCAGGTATTAAGAAAAGTAATTGAACAGAATAAAGGCCCTTTATCTGAAGAAGAAATGGCACGTCTATTTCGAGAAATTATGTCTGCTTGTTTGGCATTGGAAAAAACATTAGATATTGCCTACCTGGGGCCGGAAGGAACCTTCACTCAATCTGCAGCGCTGAAGCATTTCGGGCATTCCGTTAATACCACTGCATTCGGTAGCATTGATCAGGTTTTCCGTGAAGTGGAATCGGGCGCGTCAAATTATGGTGTGGTGCCGATTGAAAATTCTATCGAGGGTGTGGTTAACCATACTTTGGATATGCTTAATGATTCTAAATTAAGAATCTGTGGTGAAGTGGAACTACGCATTCATCATCATTTATTAAGTAAAGATGAAGCGACTGAAGGCATCACACGGGTTTATGCACATCAACAAGCGTTAGCGCAATGTCGTGCCTGGCTAGATACACATTTAATTAAAGCTGAACGTGTTTCTGTAGCAAGTAACGCAGAAGCCGCACGAATGGCAGGCAAAGAGAAACATGTTGCGGCAATAGCAAGTGAATCAGCGGGTGAACTTTATGAACTCAATAATCTTGCGAATAACATAGAAGATGAACCTGATAATACAACGCGCTTCCTTGTTATAGGAAAAATTATGTGTTCAGCAAGTGGCACTGATAAGACCTCTTTACTTTTTTCTGCGCCAAATAAACCAGGTGCTTTGCATAAGATGTTGAGTTGTTTCGCTGATAACGACATAAGTATGACGCGTATCGAATCTAGACCTTCTCGTCGTGAAATGTGGGACTATGTTTTCTTCGCTGATATTGAAGGCCATGCTGATGATGCGCCAGTTAAGAAAGCGTTGTCTGAACTTGAAGGATGCGCAGCTATGGTCAAATTGCTTGGCTCCTATCCAAAAGCAGTTTTGTAGGCCTATTGTATGTCCTGTGACTTATTAAGTTTGGCAACAAAAGGCGTTGCTGGTCTTCATCCTTATTCCGCAGGTAAACCTATCGATGAATTGCAACGTGAGTTGGGTTTGGATGAAATCATTAAGCTTGCTTCGAATGAAAATCCTTTAGGACCAAGTCAATCTGTATTAAATGCTATTGCATCGACTACAGATTTATCGCGTTATCCAGATGGTAATGGCTTTAGTTTAAAAAAAGCACTTGCTGATAAACATAATGTTGATACGGATAAAATTACTTTAGGTAATGGTTCAAATGATATCTTGGAAATGGTAGCGCGTGCTTTTGTCACTACAGAACATCAAGTTATTTATTCGCAACACTCTTTTGCGGTGTATCCGATTGTTACGCAAGCAGTAGGAGCAGAGCATGTTGTTGTGCCTGCCAGTGAATGGGGAAATGATTTGCCAGCAATATTGGCAGCGATTACGAATAAAACGAAATTAATATTTATTGCAAACCCGAATAATCCGACAGGGACATGGTTAAATAAATCTGATTTAAAATCGTTTTTGGAAAATGTACCTGAACATATAATTGTATTAATTGATGAAGCTTATTTTGAATATGTCATCAACGAAGAAAATTATCCTGATAGTAGTTTGTGGTTGAATGATTTTAAAAACTTGATCGTGACGCGCACGTTTTCTAAAGCTTATGGTTTAGCTGGGTTGCGCATAGGTTATTCTTTATCGCACCCAGATATAGCGAATCTTTTAAATCGTGTGCGCCAACCGTTTAATAATAATAGTCTGGCATTGGTTGCAGCAGTAGTGGCATTAGCAGATGAGGACTATATACAACGTAGTGTTACTTCGAATCAGTCTGGCATGAAACAGTTGATGCTGGCATTTGATGATATGGGTTTGGAGTTTATCCCATCAAAAGGAAATTTTATCTGTGTAGATTTTGAACAACCTGCGGATGATATATATCTGAGCTTACTTAAAGCAGGCGTTATTGTACGACCTGTCGCAAACTACGGTATGCCGAATCATTTACGCATTAGTATTGGAACAGAATCAGAAAACAGTCGCTTTATAAATGAGCTGGCTAAAATATTGAGCAAGTAGTATGGGAACCTCTAAACAAGTCATGACCGGCCAGCTTGAGCGAAAAAGACGCCATTTCTGCGTTGCGAAACTTCGCAATAGCTGTGCTATTACGTGCGTTCCGCGCCTTGACCTGGCACATTTTTCATCTCAATCTAACTCGCCCAGACTTATTCAGAGGTTCCTATGTTAATTGATCATTTATCTATCATTGGTGTTGGTCTTATTAGTGGTTCGCTTGCACGCGCTTTGAAAAAAGCAA
>DUBV01000073.1 GCA_012960105.1 Thiotrichaceae bacterium
TTGAAACAGGACGACGACAGGCGAAGCATTGATGGTAACTACCTTCGGCTAACTCATGGTCAACAGAAACACGCGAATCAAATACAAAACACTCGCCTTCCCAAAGACTTTCTTCAGATTCTACTTCTTCCAGATATTTTAAAATACCACCATTTAATTGATAGACTTCATCAAAACCCTGCTCTTTCATATAAGCACAGGCTTTTTCGCATCGGATACCGCCGGTACAAAACATCGCCACCTTTTTATTCTTAGCTGGGTCGAGTTTATCTTTTACATAATCAGGAAATTCGCGGAAATTCGTCGTGTCTGGCGAGATGGCATTTTTGAATGTACCTATTTGTATTTCATAATCATTACGTGTATCTAGAACTAAGACTTCCGGATCACTAATTAGCGCATTCCAATCTTTTGGTTCGACACGGACTTCTGCAGTATCGATAGGCTTAATATTAGGTTGCCCCATTGTGACAATCTCTTTTTTAAGCTTCACTTTCATACGATGAAATGGCAAATCATCTGATAATGCTTCTTTATGCTCAATACCAGCCAATCGTTCGTCGGATTTCAGGTAGTTCAATAAGGCATCAATTCCTTCTCGTGTGCCCGCAACTGTGCCGTTTATGCCTTCTTCTGCAAGTAATAACGTACCTTTAATCTCTTGTCCTCGACAAAAAGCCAGTAATTTTGGTTGGATGGCTTCAAAATCAGGAATACGGACAAATAGATACATTGCCGCAACAGTATATTGCTCACTCATGGGTACTAAACTCTCGTAAATAGTTGGAATTAATCGATTTCTTCAGATTGGACATTATACAACAGAATATGCTGTATTAACTCATTTTCAGGCAATGGTCTGGATAGAAAAAAACCTTGAGCCTCATCACAATTAATGGCGTCAAGAAAGTCATATTGTGCTTTTGTTTCAACACCTTCTGCAACAACAGATAATGACAAACTGTGGGCTAAAGCGACAATTGCTTTAATAATAGATGCGGAATCATCACTTAAATTAATATCATCAACAAAAGATTTATCAATTTTTAATTTATCTATCGGTATTTTTTGTAGATAGGTCATCGATGAATATCCCGTACCAAAATCATCAATCGATATTTTTAAGCCATGCTTCTTAAATTGATTCAAAAGTTTTATTGTTTTCGGGAAATTTTCTATCCTTGTTGATTCCGTGATTTCAAGTTCAATAGTTTCTGGATCAACACCTGTATCATCAAGAATAGCTGTGATTTTCTCATACAATCCTGGCTGCCTAAATTGGTCTGTCGAAATATTTACAGCTATATTAAGTCGAATACCATTATCGTTCCAAAGTCTGCTTTGTTTACAAGCCGACTTCATTACCCAATAACCAATGTCTGTAATCAATCCGGTTTCTTCTGCCAGAGGAATGAAGACGTTTGGCCCTATCATTCCCCGCTCAGGATGATTCCATCGGATCAATGCTTCAACAGAATAAATCATGCAATCATGAAAATTAATTTTTGGCTGGTAATATAATTCAAATTGATCTTGCTCAAGCGCATGCCTTAAATCATTCTCGAGTTCTAACAACGCAAGTGCTTTATTGTTCTTCTGTTTTTTATAGTGCTGATAATTACCCGTGCCCGTAGTAATGCTTTTTGCTACATACATTGCTGCATCAGCATTTTTTAATAAATCAGAAACATTTTCTGCATCATGGGGAAAACTCGCAATCCCGATACTCGGGTTAATATGAAACTCACGATCATTCATGATGACAGGACGAGACATTAAACGAATTATTTTGGAGGCTGCTTTTTCGGTTCTTTCTTTAATTTCATTATCATCCAAACCTGAAATCAAAATTGTAAACTCATCACCACCAAAACGAGAGACTGAATCAAATAAATGGTTGCACTTCATCAGTACTCCAGAGACTTCAACCAACAAATCATCGCCAACCGCATACCCTAAAGAATCATTAACACTTTTAAAACGGTCAAGATCTATAAAAAGCACGGCTACATTCAATTTGCTTGATTTCGCGCGTTCAATTTCCTGACGAAGCTTGTCCTGAAAATAATATCGATTTGGCAATGCAGTCAAAGCGTCATAATGTGCTTGATTGTACCCCGTCAGCACCATGTGTACCAAATAGCCTGATTGCCTAAGAGATAGTTTTAGTTCATCGTTAACCTGAGAGGAAACGATGATGACAAGTAAGCGAAGTGTAGAACA
>DUBV01000074.1:0-281 GCA_012960105.1 Thiotrichaceae bacterium
GAATTCAGCATCTAAACGATTCCACTTACCACCGTTTTCTTCAAACATAAAGATGTTATTCCATCTGTGCTCTCCTGAAGCGCCAAATGGCTTAGAGAAGAACAAAGAATAGAACTCTTTATTTTCTTCAGCTTTTTGATATTGATTGTCCATTGCCATAGTTGGCATATCAGCAGTATACTTGGCACCTGTAACCGTACTAACACTTCCGTCAGTTGCAACGACTGTTGAAGTTGTGTCAACGAAATCAAGATTACGCTCCTGAATAAACTGAACTGAAA
>DUBV01000074.1:291-2212 GCA_012960105.1 Thiotrichaceae bacterium
AATCGAGCCAAAAAGTTGTTTCATCAACATTGCTCCTACGAAGGCGGCTTCAGTGAGGCACAGTCATCGCGAACTGAAACCATCATGTTGGTAAGTGCTGTTATATCTGCACCAAGCACATATTTAAATTTATCACCCTTATGGGTAGTAAACGCTTCTGTCATATTACCAATTGACATATGAGCTTTATCAACTATAGGAGTCATAACATCTTTCTGATACAAAGCTTCTCCGCGTAATACAACTGGACCTAATTTAGCTGTCTCAATTGCCGTATCAAACGATCCGCCAATATTTTGAATTTTTGCATGTTTTTCTTTCAAGACTAATGTTACTGGATTAGTAATCGTAAAAGCACTTGTTGTTGCATTACCAACATAACCGTAAGCCAATGTAGATTCAGCTTCTGTTGTTCCAGTATCCGTAAGTCCAACTGAAACATAGCCAGTTCCAGCATGCTTAGTAAGCTCTGGTGTTAACGTTGCACCAGCAGCATTTTGCCATTCAAGATCAATATGTGGATTAGCATCAAACGTATTCATATAAATTAAAGAGTAATTGACACCATTTTGAGTGCTATTTTTATACCTTAATGAAATATTTTGGTCGCTATCATTATCTTCACGGACGTACTTTGTTTTAGCTAAATTAAATGTAGCAAAAGTTTTGAATGATGCATCTGGCATATACTCAAAAGTAGTATCTGGAGTTGTAGCATCCCATGTACCAGTAACATTTGAGCCACCACCCGTACTTTGGGTATTTACAATTGATTCACCCGCCGAATAAGCGCCTGTAAAACCTACTGCTGTACTATCCATGCCAGTCAATAAATTTGTCTGACTTTCGTTAGTATTAGCTGCAATCTGTTGCAAACAATATGCAGAAGAAGGGGTTGTAGTGGCTGCACCTACACCAATATTAGGACACGCACCACCAAAAGCAGAACCATTACCAGTATTAGTTACAAAATCATTTACAGTTGCATGAACCCAATTATTTAAATGGTACGATGGAAGAGCAGTAACGCCATCATTGTAAGCAAATCCCGCAGACAGTCGTCCAAATGTAGCGGCAACTTCTGCCAACTCAGGCACAATATTTAAAATACCATTTGATTTTCCAGATATAGAGTCGACACCTTTCATGATGAATGCTTGGCCTTGGTCTGTTGCTGATATGTTATGAACCATTGCTGTTGCCATGCCAGTAGATTGACTTCGTGTAGCTGTAACAGACCTTTCTGAATTATTTTCAATAGTGGATAGCCCTGCTATAAAATTGCTTTTTGGCTGTGAAACCACAACTTGAAACTCTGAACCATCCTCATTAGTTGTTTCAGCATTAATCATCCATACAGGAATACGCGAATCTTCCATTTGATTTTGTGCCATCTCAGAAAAATCCGTAGGGTTGATAGCATCTAATAATTTCATACCGTCTGCTGTACCCCAAACCACTTGCTGCTTGCCCGCACGGATCGACCAATCATTGACCGTTGCATCAACATACGCTTCACGAAGTGCGTCGCGCTGAGTGTCTGTTTCATTTCCATCGAAGTTTGTACCAGCCTTGCCATCTTTAAAAGCTTGTAATTCTACGTGGTATGTAGCACCATCTTGTAATTCGTCAACTTCACCATCAATAAAGATACGCGCAGAAGTTTCTTGCTTAAAGTAGTCTTTGTTTTGCGCAGTTGCTGCACCAATAGTTGTACCTGATGTGGTAAATTTAGCACTTTCATGCACAATCTTACCTGTTACTTCAGCTTCAGCAAATGCTGTAGAAGCTGAGAATACCGCTGCTAGTGCTAGCGATAATGTTATGTTATGTTTTTTCATTTTATTCCTCTTTTTTTTAATTGTTTTTTTTTACTTCTTATATACAAAAGGTTTAGTGTTACCACTAAACCTTTTTGAAT
>DUBV01000075.1 GCA_012960105.1 Thiotrichaceae bacterium
TAAAACCAATTTGAATATTAGATGATTTAGCTAATTGGCCAAACTGAGTATCTTCATCACCCCAATATTTGTTGTACTCAACAGTTGCTTGAGTATCATCATCAATTGAGAATTCAGCATCTAAACGATTCCAAAGACCACCGTTTTCTTCAAACATGGTAATATTATTCCATCTATGCTCACCTGATGCACCAAATGGCTTAGATAAAAAGAATGAATAAAACTCTTTATTCTTTTCTGCCTTTTTAAAACCATTAGACATATGCATCACCGTTTGATCAGCATGATATCTTGCACCAGTAACATCTGTGTTACTTGCGTTAGCATTAACAGTTTCATCAATGTAATCAAGATTACGTATTTGAATAAATTGAGCAGAGACCATCATGTTTGTCAGTCTTGTAATGTCTACACCTAGTACATACTTAAGGTAATCAGTTTTTTCGGCTTTAAATGCTTCAGTAAAATTACCAATTTTAAGTTTTGCAAGGTTGATAGTTTGACTTTTGACATCTTTTTGATACAAGCCTTCGCCACGGAAAACAACTGGACCCAAAGCTTTGGTTTCAA
Source organism: Thiotrichaceae bacterium (assembly GCA_012960105.1). Lineage (GTDB taxonomy): Bacteria > Pseudomonadota > Gammaproteobacteria > Eutrophobiales > Eutrophobiaceae > UBA7359. The sequence goes on from DUBV01000075.1 coordinate 571, forward strand.
TAGCGGTATCAAAAGAACCACCTATATTATGTATTTTGTTTCTTTTTTGAACAAAAACAATATTTGCAGCACCATCATTTTCAAACTGATGCATTGTTGTTGAACAGTCAGCTGTCTTAAATAAGCGCATACGAGTTACAGTTGTAGCTGCTTGAGTTGTACCGCCTACGTCAATATTTCCAGATGTAAGTGCGGCTCTTGTAGCGTTATCTTCACAAGCATACAGTTTAGTTCCATCTGATGAATCTTCCCAATGAAGATCAATATGCGGATTAGGATCATTACCATAAAGGTAGTTTAGTGAATAATTAAGGCCATTCTCTAAAGAATTCTTTACTCTAAAACCTACATTTTCTCCACTTTCATCTTTAACACGGTATTCCGATGTCATTTCTTGAAATGCAGCAAATGTTGCAAAAGCAGCTTGATCCATATACTCGAACGCAGAATTAGGATTTACAACATCCCAGTTTGCACTTGAAGTATTTGTCGAATCAATAATGTTTGTAACATCGTTGTTTTTACCAATATCTCCTACACCTACGTGGTCTACTGCTGCGCTATTATTCTGAGAAACATAATTCATATCACTAGCCTGACAGTATGAGGCGTTACCATCGCCATTATCATTACAAGTTCCTCTAAAGTTAGCTTCACCAGTTGAACCTGTCCCAAGTGTTACACGGTACTTATTGTCATTAATATAATCTGCAACACGTGCTGTTGTATAGGTTCTTAAAGCTGCAGCTCCACCGCCATATGTAGCAAAGAAATCAGCAACCTGTCCTAATGCTGGTGCTACATTCATAAATCCATTAACCTTACCAGTAACAGAATCTACTCCTTTCATAATAAACGGATGTCCAGAATCGCCATTAGTGTGGGATGTCCCTTTTGCACTTGCTTCGCCAATACCAGCAATATTATGCGATCTTGATTCGGCTAAAATAAATTGCAAGCTTCCGCCTGTCGCTAAATCAGTTTCAGCATTAACCATCCATACTGGAATACGTGAGTCTTCCATTTGATTTTGCGCCATTTCAGAATAATCTGTTGGGTTAATTGCATCTAATAATTTCATACCATCAGCTGTACCCCAAACTACTTGCTGCTTACCAGCGCGAATTGAAAAATCACCTACTTCAGAATCTACATAAGCCTCACGAAGTGCATCACGCTGTGTATATGATTCATTCGAATCATTATCGCCAACAGCGTCAGAATCAAGGTCTTTAAATACATTTAGTTCAACATGGTAGGTTGAATCACTGACATCGCCATCAATAAAAACCTTTGCATGTGTAGCCATTTTAAATATATCTTGACCATGTGAATCAGCTGTTTGTGTTGCTGTTGTAGCTCCACCAATACCAATACCACCTTGAGTAAATACTGCACTTTCATGCACAATTTTACCAGTTACCTCTGCTTCAGCAAAAGCCACCGAGCTTGAAAATATCGCCGCTAATGCAAACGATAATGTAATGTTTTGTTTTTTCATTTTTTCCTCTTTAGTTTTTATGAAATTTTTCTTACTTGCTTATAAAAAAATGGTTTGAA
>DUBV01000076.1:0-505 GCA_012960105.1 Thiotrichaceae bacterium
TGCCGTTTTGTTTGGCGTGATACATGGCCTGATCAGCTCTTTTAACGAATGAATCAATCGAGTCGTTTCTTCTGAGTGAGCTCACCCCCATGCTCGCAGTGAACTTGATGAAGTTCAGGCCGCAAGCTAAGGTATGGTTTTCTATGCATTCCAGGATTCTACCGGCCATTACCTGAGCGCTATCCAGATCTGTATTGCTCAGGAGTATTACAAATTCTTCACCGCCATAGCGAAAAACAATATCACTTTCTCTAACGGTGTCTATTATGCAACGGGCTACAGAAATCAATACCATATCACCGCAATTATGACCAAAGCTATCATTGATATGCTTGAAGTGATCAATATCCAGAAAAACAACAGATAAATGATTAGCGTTTCTATGTGCTAATGACATTTCTCTTGCTATAGAGGCATTGAATGCTGCTCTGTTATTAGTTTGAGTTAAAGAGTCGGTATAAGCCATGGTTAATGCCTGTTGATAAATGCTGGCATTTTTTAAGGG
>DUBV01000076.1:749-2128 GCA_012960105.1 Thiotrichaceae bacterium
AATATCATAGTGATGCAGATTAACTACTTTTGATGCTGCAAAGCTATGGTTGCTTACAATAGCCAGATTCTCAGTTTTATTCTTCATAAAAAGCCCTCTTAAATCTAGAAAATTCCGTGTAAATTATTAAGCTATTGATGAACCAATAGCACGAATGGCTATTTAGTACATTCCTGTTGTGAAACTTTAAGTTTCATACTGGCTCGTTTATTACATAACGACCAAACTCACTGGGGGCAATGAAGCGCAGCGGAATTGCCCCCAGTGCAGCACATTGTTAGCCGTTACCATTCGTGCTCAGCATAGAACAGGTTTGAAATCTCAGACGTCTTTTCTTTAATTCTCACTATTTCATTTTGGCTTAGTCGGTTTTTCCAGTTATAAATATTTTCTTTGCTGTTGCGTTTGAACTCATTTGCAGAGTTCTGCTCAATGGGATTATGAATATCAGAACTTTCCAAAATAATTGCTTTTGTTTGATGCGTGAACTCCAAGCCGAATTTTTCGTAGATCAGGTGAAATTGAGTAACTGGATCAAGGGACAAGTCTTCGTGTCTTACGAATAGCCATTCAGGATGATTCTTTCGATAGATATTTATTGTGTAGTGGATGCAATTCCAGAGTAATATTGCCTGATGAATTATATCTTTTTCATTTTGTGCGCATTCACAAATTTCTTCTTCAAATTTGCCAAGGTATCTATTAATTAGCAGAGGCTGATCCAGGAAATTGTTAAAATCGAATTTCCAGTCTTTTAATTTAAGGCTTGAGCAAAATGCAGCCGGATGTCTGATCATAACTAAAACATTCATATCGAATGTTCTGCTTAGCCAATCAGCAGAAAAGAGAGCAATCGGATCCTTCACGATGGGGGTGTCCTTATTTATTTTATGCAACAGGGACATCCCCTGGTCTCGGGTTATTTTCGCAACGTCCCTGGCTCCTCTCACCTTTACTAGGTTGTCACCTAGTGGGTATTTGTAATGAACGACTCTGTCAAGCAAAGCCTCATAGTGATCTGAATTTTCCTCACAGATATATTGAAACCAGTTTTTAAATGGACTTGAAGTCCATTTACATCTGTGGTTGATATTAAATGGTTCATGAATATATGCGGTATGCGGTGACGCTGCCAACATCTTTCCTGCCCAAGTAGAGCCTGACCTATGTGAACCCGTTACCAATATAGGTTTTCTTGTTTTTATCATTTACACATCTCAATTAAATACATTAGACGGCTAACACCAAGTTCAGTGGCCGCTGGCGGATATACGATAAATAAAGCAATCGGTATGGTAGAAACAAAAACCAGCGCTCGCTGCCAGAATGCGGTGTCATACAGATAAGCACATATAAAACCCAGACTCATTAAAGGAAAC
>DUBV01000077.1:0-1133 GCA_012960105.1 Thiotrichaceae bacterium
GGAATAATATTGCTTATGGTTCTTTAAAGGACTCTTCAGAAGAGCAAGTGGTTCATGCGGCAAGAAATGCCTATGCGATGGAATTTATTGAGAGGTTACCCGATGGCTTGAACACAGAGATTGGGGAGCAAGGTCTAAAGCTTTCCGGTGGACAGCGTCAGCGACTGGCTATTGCAAGAGCTTTTTTAAAAAACGCACCTGTTTTAATTCTAGATGAAGCGACTTCGGCATTAGATACTAACTCGGAAAAATTGGTACAAAAAGCGCTTAATGAATTGACAGGGAAAAGAACGACCATCGTGATAGCCCATCGTCTATCAACTATACAGAATGCAGATGTTATTTTAGTGATGGATCAGGGTCAAATTGTAGAGCAGGGTAATCACCAAGAATTAATCGCCAAAAATGGAGTGTATACGCAATTACATGCGATGAATTTTGAACAGCTATGATTTTATGAAAGAGCCTATGGCTAAAGTGGCTATTGTTTTAAGGAAATATAATGCCTTTGGCGGTTACGAAAGGCAGGCGATCTTATTGGCAAGAGAGTTAATAAAGGCGGGTCATAAAGTAACAATTTTTACACATTCTTGGCCAAAAGATGATGTGGAGTTTGAGGTTAGGAAAGTGTCATGTTTTAGCTTTTCATCTTGGTTAACTACGATTAGTTTTGCTTTCTTCTTAGATCGAGTTCTGCAAAAGGAGCGAGAAAATTACGATAAAGTTATTTCGTTTGACCGTGTGTTTTCTACGGATATTTACCGCGCTGGCAATGCTTGTCATCGTGCATGGTTAAATTTTCGGATTAGTCATGGTTCGTTGAAAGATCGCCTTTCAGTTTTTCTAAATCCCTTGCATTGGGTAATAAATTTCCTAGAAAAAAAGTTATTTGCCGATATAGAGAAAAACGAGGGTTTAATTATTGTTTTATCAGAACAGGGAAAGTCTCAAATACAGGCGTATTATCCGGTTAGTTCCGATCGTTTTATCGTTATACCGCCGATAATAGATTGTCAGCGGTTTGAGGGACAACAATGTAATGTTTCTTTTCGAAATAAAATGCGGTCAAAGTGGGAAGTAGAAGATAAGATGGTTCTGTTACATGTGGGGTCAGGGTTTAAGATTAAAGGCTT
>DUBV01000077.1:1330-2120 GCA_012960105.1 Thiotrichaceae bacterium
TTTGTTCTGCCGTCGCTATTCGAAACATTTGGAGCAGTTGTAATTGAAGCTTTAAGTTTTGGTTTGCCTGTTGTTGTCGGAGAGGGAGCGGGTGCGTCATCAATGATTAAAGATCCTGAAACAGGAGGGATTGTCTCTAGCCCAGTTACAGAACAAGATTTGTTTATAGCGGTAGAGTCACAGTTGAAGTTTTTGGCAGAGAATAAGGAACGAAATCAAACATTAAAGAATAGACAAAGTATTGCAAGGTCATGTGCGCTGGGTATTGTTGTTGGGCGTTATTTAGATTTAGTGCAGTAGGAATTAGGTATAATAAAAACATTCAATATTCATTTCTTATCAGTAAGGGCGCTATGATCATCCTTGAAATTTCTGCGTATTACGCGACAGTGCAGCGATCCTGATTGTTGGTAGGATGTTGTTGCCGCAGCCCAGAAAGAACGGTTTACCGTAAAAAAACAATGATTTTAGTTTGCCTAAAATGATATGGCGTTAGTATATTTTTTACCCGCTTTAAGACTTTCAGCGAAGAAAATGGATGAACGGGAGATGTATTATGATCACTGTCATTTTACTGAGTCTGGAAGTGGCCTCGTTGCAAATGAAATTTTTAATGTAATACTTAATATTCGATGAAAGATAATGCCCCACCGTTAATAACCGTAATTGTTGCAGCATACAATTATTTGAATTCCCTGCAACTATGCCTTTTATCTTTAGAGCGACAAAGTTTTAAAGATTTCGAGGTCATTATTGCAGATGATGGCTCAAAAGATGATTTGGTTGATTG
>DUBV01000078.1 GCA_012960105.1 Thiotrichaceae bacterium
GCTAACACTGGCAACTTTAAGATGTGCGCCACCAATATCCCAGCCGATAAAATTAGAGTTTCCCATGTTTAAGAATGTACTTCTTTTTTAGTAAACATATATATTAATATTATATTCTTTTTAAAACGTCGCTTCGGATTCCTCGGCAGTTGCTCCTGCACTGCTCTACTACGTCACATTCATGTGACTATGCTTCGCTCTACCGCTTACATCCATGTAAGCGTCTCGCGCCATTGCCTACACGGATGTAGGCACTTATGAAACGCCTAAAGCGCCTACTGTTGGTGTCAGGAACAAATTTCATGACAGTCCATCCCTGGACGTAATTATACATTTATTCTTACTGGTTTAGCTGAGTCTAAATCAATATTCGGTAATTTTTTATTTAGGAAGGTCTCTAATATTTTAGCCGTCACATTACATTTAATTGATTCAGAAATACCTGCATATGCGGTTGTAAATCGAGGGTTAATTTCAAGTACATATAATTTGTTATTTACTTGCATCAAGTCAACGCCAATGTATCCAGCAAAGCCCGATATTATAGAAACGATATCTTTTGCCAGCTTTAACATTTCATCTTTAAACGACAAACATTCGTTAACCCCAATCGCAACCAGCTTAATTGAATCATTCTTCTCATCGATATACTGTTTGTTACAAGCAAGAATTTGAACATCATCATTAAAAACCAATAAAGACATACTCATGTGCTTACCTTCTATATAGGGCTGCACAATCAGATTTTCAGAAACTTTTTCATTAATTAATTTAGACAAATCATTTTTATTATTAATCAATCTAGTTCCTTCGCCGCCTACCCCATCATCTGGCTTCACAACCCAAGCCTTTTCACTCTCAAGAATAGCTTCATTTAACCACTGTGTCGCAACAACTTTTATCCCTGCTTCAGCCAGTTTTTTATTTGTTAAATATTTGCTCGTTGCTATTTTTATAGCCTCGGGACTGGAACCAATAAATATATTTCCATGTTTAATAAATAATTCAGCACTTCTTATTAAGCAGTTATCTGTTTCAGGGGCAATCAACCATGACACATCAGATTTCTTAAGGAATTCAGGTAATTTTTCTTCTATAGCTTCTGCAATAACATATTGTTTAACCTCTCTATCAATTAAATCGAGACGACTATCTCTACTTAATGATATTTCTGACATCTCCAGTTCACTTAATTCATTCAACAAGGTTTGCAACATAATTTCGCCTTCCCCGATCAATGCATCTGATAAGGGTTGCCCAGAGAGACCGCCGCCTGTGATAAACTCAAACAAAAAATGACGCATAAATATATTGTATGTTAATTATTCCAGTAATTGATTTAAGTAGTGGCTTAGTTGTTCATGCAAAGCAAGGGCTGCGTACTACATATCAACCGATCGCATCTGTGATTACTACAAGCGCGGAACCCGAAGTCGTAGTTTCTTCTTTTCTGGAATTATACCCTTTCAAAACGTTTTATATTGCCGATCTTGATGCCATACAAAATACTGGCAATCATTTTCATATAATTGAAAATATAGCGAAAAACAATCCAGACTGTAAGATCTGGCTAGATGCCGGTATTGAATTGATTAATAAAGAACGGTCTAATTATTCTTCTAAGAATATTAAGCTTGTCCTAGGCTCAGAAAATAAACTCTCTAGAGAGGAACTCATAAACTTAACCAAGAATAGAACCGAACTCATATTATCTCTGGACTATATTGATAATGAGTTAATTGAAAACCCTTATCTAATGCAAGATACGACGCTATGGACTAGACGACTTATTGTAATGATGCTTTCTCGAGTTGGCTCAGATAAAGGAATCGATATACAGTGCTTGAATAGTGTTTTAAAACTTGCAGGAAACAACGAGGTTTATGCTGCTGGAGGAGTAAGGAATATGGATGATCTCATGCAGTTAAACTCGACTGGCGTTAAAGGCGTATTACTAGCTACTGCTCTACATACTGGTGCAATTACAAAGGAAGATTTAGAAGAATTTTAAATAAATAACGTCGCTTCGGACTCCTGCTCCTCTCGCGACATACTGTCCATCCTGGACATCATCTTTTGTGTGCTCCTGCACAAAAGATATACATTACATCCGTGTAAATAAAAAAAGCCCCGATGAATCGGGGCTTTTAATACATCACTGAAATCTAATTCAGCAAACTACTAAATTATTTCTTTTCAGAAATATCTTAGTTAGCTGCGAATGGATGTTCAGCAGAACCTTTCTTGCTTAATACTTCAGCAGATTTTGGCTCACGAGCAACAGCGCGTTTGATTGAAAGCTTAGTTGCTTCATAGTTGTATTCTTGGATTTTAGCATCATCATCAGCCAACCAGTGAATGAATACACCAACAGAGATGAAGATATCATCAGCTTCGTCAGCAGGGATAGTGCCATCTTCAACACAATCCATAACAGCCATAGCAACAGCACGTTGAGCAGGACCGAACATCTGTACAGCTTGCTTTCCTCCTTTAATGGTTACTTTGTTGAAAAGAATAGTTGCTGGTTTACAAAGTAAGTTTGGAGCAACAACAGCTAATAAAGTGCTGAAACCATCTTTGTTGTTAGTTAACGCGTTAGCGAATGCTGATTCAGCTGCACTGTTACGTGGACCCATCATTAAATCGATGTGTGCAACTTCATTACCGTCACCTACTAATGCCTCACCAAGTAGTACTCTATCAATAACTGCCATTTTTCTTTCTCCACCAACTAGAAAGCCAATGAGTTTTCCTAATATTGACATCGCCGCCTTCCTATATTGTTATTTAAAGTTAATCAAAAGGAATCAATCATCCCCATCCAGTTTTACTGACAAAAAGACCAAGTCTTCCCGTCCGCATTTTTTTATAAATTCTTTTTTCCGGTCAGAGTATAGACCAAAAGACTGGCTGCCGTTAAATCAGCGCTGGTCCCGGGGTTAACTCCTTCTGCTTTAAGTTCTTCGTCAAACCCCTTAATCAGATTTAGCTCTGTTTCTGGTTCCGAAGCTTCATGTAACTTTTCAGCAATAACCGTGCTTTTTCTTCTTATCTGTTCGGCTAGTTGCTCCCCATATTTACGTTTGATATGGGAGTCGACAATCGATGACATAAACATCATAAAGCACGAAACGGTCGACCATTTTACACTATTCCATGAATTGTCAAAGCATTTAATGGAAGGAAAACCAAGATCAAATATCTCTTTGAAATTATTCGTGTATTGCAACGCAATAGAATCCCTTCCACTAGCCAATTCCATCGCCTCTTTCAAAGAACAATCAGGGCTTTTATTAACATCCTGACTCTCTGTACTACCTAACCCCCCAGGACTTGCTATCCGAATTGCTTCAAAAACTTGATCAGCATCCTTTTGCGACAATGACTCCAAAACCCTTTCCAGATTACGGCGTAAGCCATCAATATCACAAAAATCTGATTCCGCAGCCATAATAATCGGCGCAAACAACAGCAACATACCCAAATTTGTATTACAGCCAACTGCCGCCCGTGTTGCCTTAACACTTTCTAAAACACGCTGTCCTAGACCTGTTGCCGATTGGCACAGTATTGGGCTAGAAACTTCAGCACTATCGATAAAGTCTCTGACTGTCATATCATGGCCTTCGGCATAGACACTGACATTACCCGGCTTAAAAGCCTCAATCTCGCCTTTGAAGCTAGCCAATACAGAAGCTTCTAATTCATTTCTATTCATCTATGCTTATTTCAAACGAACGCTTTTAAGCTGATTATTCTCAGCAATGCGCTTTACGAATGAATCTATTAAACAAGATGCAATATTAAATTCCACTACATCCTGCAGACCATACCAGGCTGGGATACTGTTCACTTCAATGATATAAAACTGGCCATGCTTATCTTGCATAAGATCAACCCCAGCATAATCGATATCCAGAACCTTACAGGCTGTTTCAGATAAGTGTGCTATTTCTGCATCAATATTAATTGCTTCACAACTCGCACCTTGAGCACGATTAGTAACCCAGTCTTCACCGCGTCGTAACATGGCTGCTTTTGCTACACCATCAACAACTAATACGCGTATATCGGTAAACTCACTATTTTTTCTTTCAATAAAACGTTGCAGGTAATAAATACCTGCAAATTTCTCATCATGCATTAGCCCAGTGTGTTTATCGACGAGATGAACACCTATACCTTGTGAGCCGAAAAGTGGTTTAAGTACCAACTGACTTCCATCACTGGTTTCTTTTTCTAAAATGCTATTGGCATGTTCTGTTGATTCACATATCCATGTTGCAGGCGTCGGTAAACCGGCACGACTTAATAAAAGACTGGTAAGCGGCTTATCAACGGTGCGCTCGATTGCTCGTGGAGTGTTAAAGACTGTTACGCCCATATCATGCAAGGCGTGTAAAATATCTAGCCGAAATACTACCTGCTCGATACTGCCACCGGGAACCCCTCGAACAAAAACACCCAGTGGCAATTGAGTGAATCCTGGAAAAGAAATTTCTGAGCCTTCCCCGCTTATTTCAATAACACAATCCGTTAATGAGACATACTGACTATCGAGGCCATGATTTTTTAGAACAGATGTTAATTGGCGCCCATGCCAACCCGGATCATCAGTTATGATCGCAATCTTTCTTTGCGTATCAGTCACAGCTTAATCTTCTATTGATTAAAAGATTTATCTAATAAATCTAGATCAATTTTACCCGCATGAAAGGTATTGCCAGTGGTTAGTGAACTAACAGCAACACGAGCGGGGCTAAATAACATAGGATCGACTTTATAAAAATCGTAATTAACTGCTTTGAATATTTCACCGAAAGGTTTGCCATAATCATTCGATGCGCTACTTGGTAATTTATTTGCCAATTCTTCAGCATCATCATCACTGGCTTCAACAAATAATTGAATTTGCCCAGCAAACAATATTGCATCATTGGTTCGACTCATTGCTTTTAGAAAGTCTTTTGAAGGAGGACATATTGGCGCACTACCCGCGCCATCAATAATTTTATCCAGTGGAAAATGTAAGGCATGCGCTTTATGCAGTGACGTTTCCAACACCCTGCCAACAACCTGTACAGAACCCGCCAGACTCGACGTTGGTGTTAGAATAATAGTTAAAGCCGAAGCAGGAATACCGCATTTTTCAGCTATCTTATCGGCTATTTCAACGGGAGGAACTTTATCCGCTTCGATAACAATATAAGCTTTATCACCAGAATCACGATAACCCAGTTCATCGTAGAGTTCTTCGCTACTGCCCATAGCACGAGCAGGTCCTGAACCAAGAGCGTTAAATGATCCTTTGCCCTCACCATGACTCAAGCTCCAACCTGCATATTGACTGCCTAAGCATGACAAAACAGGATTAGTACTATGTACATCAAGGTGCCATGACCAATTACGAAAATTCGTTGAAGCGCGTAGCTTTACTGTGCCTAAACCACCCATACATATTTCGGCAATAATACGACCGGCTTCAAGTCCACCAGGGACATTAATACCGGCATCGATAATTCGACAACCATTTTCCTGTTCAGATACAGCCAATCGTAATGAACCGGCATTTGTTACTAAATGTTCAACTAATGGAGCCGTCAATTTGTTAAGACTAGGTAATGATAATTCCTGATTCACTTTAGTTTTCCTCAAAATATTTCTGTTTAATGATGTTATGCAGCATTTTGCATTGCCACAATAATCGATTCAATTTCTTTTAGGCGATTAAATAGTACGGATTTAAGCTTGTCCATAGAATTTTCTTCTGCATGCACAGTACAGACAGGAAATTTCAACGCTATTACAGACTCAGATGAAGGCCGATCTTTCACCCACAACGGCCAGACAATTTTATCGCTAATTTTAATCTCCTTGTTAGCGTAAAAAATAACATATCCTTTATATTTATCTTCCTCACCATCTAGACAATTATAATCTGTCAGTAGTCCATCAAAGCATGACAAATGCGCATCAAACAAGGACTGTGTTGTTTCATGTAATTCAAATGTCGCTGGAGGTCTCGGATTCACTTCCAATACAATAACCTCATCAAATTCATCAACAATATAATCAAGGCCACAAAGTCCTTTTAACCCAGTCTCCGCGCTTATGCTATTTATGATTTTCTGAATAATCGTTTTATGCTGTGGCGAAACCTCATTAGTAGTCATTGCCCCTAGATATAAAAAAGGCATCTCGACAAATTGATCCGTTTGTAATTGCTGATTAAAACCTACAATGTGCGCATGCAGCCCATCAGCAAGAAAAACCACACTAGAGACTATACCTTTGATGTATTCTTGATAATAAAAACCAGACTCATCATAAGCTAGATTGTTTTCAAACCAACTTACATGCTCTCCACCAATACCAGCAACTTTTTTCACCAAGTATTTTTTCGAGTCTATAGGTCGAGAATATGTTGTATGAGGATGCTTAATTCCCTCTTTATCTAATATTTCACAAAAACTTATCGGTTCTTTCAAACGCAAAACCGTCCCTTTGCAATTGGCCAACACAGGAGCTAATTTACCTACGCTATCAAGCAACTCGAGCCTATCCTCAAACCCTGAACCGAGAACAAGCTTCGCATCGGGATAGTCGGAAATAACGTCCTCTATATGACCTAGTAATGATTCGATTTCAAAACCATCACAATGGTATTGAAGCTGATGAACAGATTCAGATAAGGACTTTGTGTCTTCATCTGCAAAGTAGTCGGCAACGCTTACCTTATAACCCGCTTGTTTAGCTGAAGCAGCTATTGCTCTGCCAGAACGTGCAACAATAAGATAATCGATCATAGAACAATCACCAAAGAATCATCGCCCGAGAACAATTTCTGAAAACAGAGTTATAGCTGAGCTATAACTCTGTTTAACTTGATTTAAAGCTTTGCTGCAAATTCTCTTGCAACTTTAAATGCAGCTTCATGATCAAGATAAAGTGGCGTATCCGTATTTTTCATCATTTCAAACATTGTAAAATGAACTTTATATTTAATATCACCTACTGCTAAAGCACCAAGACCTACTGCTTTTTTTGGTGTGTCGGGAAGCTCTACCCCCATGTCGTGTACACCCACTCCTTCGATTCCCAAAGGTGGAACAGCATTAACATCAGCAGCAACTAATAAATTTGAAGCTTGGTCCAGTTGTTTTTTAGATAAAACCTGAATACCTGCTTTCGCTGCTCCAATCACAATATTACTTTTAGTCAGAAACTCCATGATCTTGTCATCAGTACTGCTATCAGCACCATACATGTCGACACCAAAACGAGCGTTATATTCAGAAGCATATTCCGTTGCGACTTTAGTTCCCCGACGACTGGTTAAATAAACTTCAGCACCACAATTAGCCGCCAAAATACCTGCACAAACGCCGACAGGACCTGTGCCACCAATGATATCAATACGTTTCCCATTAAAACCCTCTTCGCCTTTCTTTTTCAACTCAACTTCTATGCAAGCCATTAGTGCTGCAGCAGTCGTTATCGCGCCACTAGGATCGGCGAATACTGATACTTCAAAAGGAGGTACCATCGCTGTATTTGCTCGATTTAGCATATCGATTGCCAAACCAAATTCTCTACCACCAATAAATATTCCGGTTCGTTTAACACCTTTTTTACCACGAGAAAAAATTGTATCTTGCGTTAATGCATGAATGTCATCTAACGCCACCTCTGAATAAGGGATAACGCCATCAAATTGAGCTTCATACGCCATATTGACATCAAATGGACTAACATTTTTGGTCGGGTTAAACATGTGTAACAAATACGGATCTTTCATTTTTATCATTTCCTGATTATTTATAGGTTTTTTACATTTAGAATTTCGTCCCGATTAGACGGCTTTGACTCGGTTACTGTAATTGCAGCTTGGGTATTACATGCTTTACTCATGACAAATCGCAATCTGGATTCAGACCTCCATTCTTTTCTTATCTTTTTCAATGCCTGAAAAGCCATAGGTTCATTGGGAAAAATAGCGAAGCCAGTCGGTCCCCATGAACTTTGCCCTAAACCAGTTGCACCATCACCTGCCATTTTTTCAAGGATGGAGTTCATGAAAGGTGAGGTATAACGACCGCCTTGAACCTGAGAGAAATAATCACCGACTATATTTTGTATCTGGGTTATTGCATCGCCAAACCGGTCACAGTCATTTTCACTTATGGCAGGTAATGCCTGCATTAAAGTCAGTCTGCATAGTACTCCGGCTGTCTCGCTACTCATCGGCGACAAGGTATTAAAAGCGCGACGTTCAGGTACGCCATTAATACCTTCAGCTTCATCATCAAATATCAACACGATGCGCCAATGTTCTGGAAATGGCATGTGACTAATAACTGGCGGTACTTCAGTATTTTCACCTCTGCCGCCATCAACAATAAAACCACCGTACATAAAGGTGCCTATTCCAATACCCGAACGTGCACCGCGATGTAGTATTGCAGCTAAATGTCTAGGTTGATGATCTGATATGTCGTATAACTTAGATATCGCTGTGGCCACAGCCAAAGATAATTGTGTACCTGAACCTAATCCAGAATGTTCAGGTATTGCAGATTTAATTGTCATTTTTACGCCGCCATCAATACCAAAATGCGACAATACTTGCTCTGCATAATCTATTGCGCGCTTGGAAGATGGCCCAGTAATAGCAATATCATCGGCGTACTCAGCAGTTAGTGATGTTTCAACATTGGAAATTGACAGACCTAAACTACCGAACTTCCTTTCCAGTCCACCGTGCATATCCAGAAAACCTAAATGCAAGCGAGCTGGAGCCAGAACGCTAATCGTTTTTGTCTTTACATTTGATTTAGTATTTTTCATAGAAAAGTTTTGTGAGATTGTGCGATGCTAAAACCACTTATGATACTGTAAGTTAGCGATTTGAGATAGCGCTGCAAGAAGATTTCATATTATTAATGATATGAGATTGCCCTACCCCAACAGTCATGATTATAATCAGTCTCGCATTTAATTTTGGAGACTGTTGTGTCAGAAAAAATGATTCTTATTCCTGTTCGCTCAAGCAAACAAGGCACGACTCTGAATAAGGGTAAACTCAAGGAAGACTACATTCAGGTGACCACCACCTTGGAAATGAATCCCGATGACATGATAAAACTCGAATTGGTCGACGGTGATGAAGTTCGTTTAAAAAACGAAATTGGCGAAACCATAGTGCATTGCTTGGCGAAAAAGCCCGAAGAAGTGCCTGTAGGCACACTGGTTATTCCCTATGGCCCTCCTTCCAGTCAGTTAATGGATAGTGATACAGCAGGCTCCGGCATGCCCTTATCCAAACATATGGAAGTAGAAATTGAGAAAATTGTTAGATAATTGCATACTATCGAATCTGGATTATGCTGAGATGAGTCCGAATGAGTGAAAATATCAAGATTGTTAAAGATGCCACTTGCACCTTTTGTGGCTGTGTTTGTGATGATATGGAACTCCATGTCGACGTCGAAGAAAAACGAATTGTTAAAGCAAAAAACGCCTGTGTACTCGGCAAGGCCTGGTTTTTAGAACACACCATCGAAGACGCACCAGCAGCGATGATCGATGGCAAAGAGGTCTCTATTGAAGATGCCGTTGAAGAAGCCGCGCAAACTCTTTTCAAAGCGAAATTTCCTATTACCTACGGACTAAGTGACACCACCAGTGAAGCACAACGCGTCGCCGTTGCTATTACTGACTACATAAAAGGCAATATTGATACCACAACATCCGTATGCCATGGACCATCAGGCCTAGCATTTCAGGGAATTGGAGAAAGTACCAGTACTCTTGGAGAAGTTAAGAACAGAGCAGACTTAGTCATTTATTGGGGCGGTAATCCGGCAGAATCTCATCCACGACATTTTGGTCGCTATGCTGTCACACCGAAGGGTATGTTTACCCCAGGCGGCAAGAAAGATAGAACTATAGTATTAGTCGATGTACGTAAAACTAAAAGCTCTCCAGTAGCAAATATCTTAATCAAACCAAAACTAGGCAAAGACTTTGAAGTCCTATGGGCACTAAGAGCGCTAGTAAAAGGTAAAAAATTGGCGAGCAATATAGAAGAAATTACTGGTGTGCCATTGGAAGCATTGGAAGATCTGGTTGATCGTATGAAAAACTGCCGTTTTGGTGTGCTTTTCTTTGGTATGGGGCTAACTATGACACGTGGTCGTCATTTCAATTCAGGCGCCCTACTCGCATTAGCAACTGATTTAAATGAATTCACACATTTTGTCGCAAAACCTGTTCGTGGCCATGGTAATGTAACCGGTGCCGACAATGTTGTTTCCTGGCAGACAGGTTATCCTTTCGGAGTTAATTTTAGTCGTGGTTTTCCACGTTTTAATCCAGGTGAGTTTACCACCGTCGATACCTTATCTAATGGTCATGCCGATGCAGCTTTAATCGTCGCATCTGATCCTGCTTCAAATTTTCCTAAGAAAGCAATTGATCATTTAAAAAGTATTCCAGTCGTCGCACTTGATACTAAACGTACTGAAACAACAAAAGATGCACACGTTGCATTTAAGACATCGACTTATGGTATCAATACGACCGGTACTGTTTATCGTATGGATGATGTGCCTATTACATTACGGCCAGCATTTGAATCTCCGTTTCCAGATGACGAAACAATCTTAACAGGAATAAAAAAACGCGTTCAAGAATTAGTATTTGCAAGACATCACGCGTCTGGCGCAAGCGGCGAAGCAAAAGTGGCAGCAAAGATTTAATTAAAATTAATAAAGGCAGCACTTTAAATTTAAATTACTACAGAAACGTGGTAGTTTTGTATTACTGATTTTACTGAAGTTAGTGAGAGCATTTACGAGAAATACAAACTAAGCAAAAGGTCATTAGTAGCACTAAGTATTTTAAAGACATTTTGATTAGAAAATCGCAATAAACAGTCATCGTAAAATTACTCAATAAAAATATAAGATAATATTTAGGGGTATTTGATGGCGGTATCCATACGCATCATCAATGGTCGAGTATATGACCCGACTAACAATATTGATGGCGAAGTAAAAGATATTTGTATTAGTGATGGTAAGATCGTCGATTCAGTAGCCGATGATGCAACAGTCATTGATGCTCAAGGGATGGTTGTCATGCCCGGCGCCGTTGATATCCACTGTCATATAGCCGGAACAAAAGTAAACGCCGCTAGAAAATTACAACCCGAAGATCACCGTCATGATGTGCATCCTGGTACTCCGTTCACACGATCAGGTACTGGCGGGACTGTACCTTCTACATTTGCTACTGGTTATCGCTATGCCACTATGGGTTATACAACGGCAATGGAAGCCGCCGTCACCCCTATTGGAGCACGTCACGTACTTGAAGAATTCCATGATACGCCGGTCATTGATAAAGGTTTTTATGTCTTACTCGGCAACAATATTTTCCTGCAACAATTACTTCGTGATGATCGTATAGAAGAATTTGATCAAGCGATTGCCTGGTGGGTCAATGCGACCAAAGCTTATACGGTAAAACTGGTTAATCCCGGTGGTGATGAACCCTGGAAAGGCAAAAAGAATTCGAATGTATCTGATATTGATGAGAAGACTGATGAAGGACTAACTCCACGCAAAATCATCGAAGCCTTTATAATCTCTGTTAACAAACAAGGTTTTCCTAAACCTCCACATATACATTGCAACAACCTCGGACATAGTGGAAATTACACCACTACCTTGGAAACCATGAAAACAGCAGGTGACATGCGTGCACATCTCGCGCATATCCAATTTCACAGCTATGGCGGTGAACTTGGTAAAAATCCGATTTCTAAAGCTGCTGAAATTATTGAGTACGTTAATAATCATCCGAATATTACCTGTGATGTTGGTCAGGTCATGTTTGGTAAAGCAACCATCATGACAGCAGACGCACCTTTGGCTTATGTTTTGAAGGGTCATACCAAAGGTAAATGGATCAATGCAGATACTGAGTGTGAAAGCGGTTGCGGTATTGTCCCTTTTCAGTATCAGGAACACATTTTCATACATACCCTGCAATGGGCGATTGGTCTGGAATTATTCCTAATGTCAGAAGACCCCTGGCGCGTATTACTATCAACTGATCATCCTAATGGTGGCTCGTTTATGAGTTATCCAAAACTGATTAAATTATTAATGGACAAGTCATTTCGACACGAGGAAATGAAACGCGTTAATCAGAGCGCTCTAGATAACTGTTCATTACGTGATCTAGAACGTGAATACACGTTAAATGAAATTGCCATCATTACTCGAGCAG
>DUBV01000079.1:0-1691 GCA_012960105.1 Thiotrichaceae bacterium
ATGAAAAAAACAAACATAACATTATCGATCGCATTAGCGGCGGTATTCTCAGCTTCAACAGCTTTTGCTGAAGCTGAAGTAACCGGTAAAATTGTGCATGAAAGTGCCAAATTTACTAACTCGGGTCAAGGCATTGGTGCTAAAGACACGTGGAATCAAACTGCAAACACACATGGTAAAGATGCGATGAAAATAGAAACATCTGCCCGTATCTATATTGATGGTGAAGTTGATCAATTGCAAGAAGGCGCAACCTACCACGTAGAGCTAAACTTAATGCATGACTCTAAAGGTATTGGAAAATATGATGGCAATGAATCATACACTCAACGTGACGCACTTCGTGAAGCGTATGTTGATGCTGAGACTAATAGCTACTCAATTCGTGCTGGTAAGCAGCAAGTGGTATGGGGTACAGCCGATGGCATGAAATTATTAGATGCAATCAATCCGACAGACTATAGTGAGATGGCGCAAAACCAAATGGAAGATTCACGCATTCCAGTATGGATGGTTAATGCCGAAAAAGATGTTGCAGATGGTGGAAGCTTTCAAGTTATCATATCTGAGCCAAAAGGTAGTATTTTTGCTGGCTTAGGAAAAGCAAGTGCATCAGGCACGGCCCACACAAATGGCAATGCAAAGCATGCTTTTGTTATGAAAGGTGTCGACACCATTACAGGTAAAACTGATGGCTTTATCAATATGGCGCCTATGCTAGGTAAAGTAGCTACAAACAGATTTGGTGGTATGTTTGTAAGTGGACAAGGTCAGCTAGGTAGGCAAACGCCTTCGACTGCTGCAACCAACTATAGAGGGTTTAACCAGACAGTACATGATTATGTTAACAATAATTCATTAGTGTTTAATGAAGGTGGTGCATCTCCAACAAGTTGGACTGGATTATGTGGTGCTGCGCATGCAGAAGATACAATTACTAACTTGTGTAATGCTACAGGTGCGAGCTTTTCAACACCTGGAGAGATGTTTGAATATATGCCGGTTACTTCGTTTGCTACATTTGATACTATGGGCTCAATGAAAACAGAATATAGAGTTAAAGATTCTAGTGGGGCGAATACTGCATTGAAATATAAGAATTCTACAACTAATGGCGTTAATTATTCATTTAATTATCTAAAAGGAGAGGATACCAATCCACACATAGACTTGCATTGGGAAGACACAAGTGGCAATAAATTGTATGTAGGTACGACGGTAACAGCTCAAAATAAAATGGGCGATAACACAATTGACACAACCTCTGTGACTACTGCAGGTAGTGATGTAACAACGGTGCATTTATTCACTACCCAAACTGCAGCTGATGCAGCCACTGCAGGGCAAACATATAATGAGGTTAATTATGGTATGCACACGCATAAAGGGGTGGGTAATCTTGTTTTTGTTGAAAAGCATGCTAAGATTCAACAGTTTGGTGGCTCATTTGATACAGCTATTGAAACTAAAGGGTTAGGTCCAGTTGTTCTTCGTGGTGAAGCACTTTATCAAAAAGATGTTATGTCACCAATTTTAGATCGTAAAAAGCTAAGCTATGGTGATTTACAAGGTGCATTGACAATGGAAAAAGGCGATGTCTTTAAATATGTAATTGGTGCTGATATTACAGTAATGACAAACATGATGATTTCTGCACAAATTATTCAAGAAAGAAATCTTGATTATGTAGA
>DUBV01000079.1:1806-2073 GCA_012960105.1 Thiotrichaceae bacterium
GCTGAAGAAAATAAAGAGTTCTATTCTTTATTCTTATCTAAGCCATTTGGTGCTTCAGGCGAACATCGTTGGAACAACATCATTATGTTTGAAGAGAACGGTGGTAAGTGGAACCGTTTAGATGCTGAATTCTCAATTGATGACGATACTCAGGCGACTGTTGAGTTTAATAAGTACTTCGGTGACGAAAATACTCAATTTGGCCAATTAGCAAAATCATCTAATATCCAAGTGGGTGTTAAATACTCTTTCTAAGAGTGTTTAATT
>DUBV01000080.1 GCA_012960105.1 Thiotrichaceae bacterium
TTTTATTGTTTACAACTGTATTATTAAGTTCTTATTTTCTTAGTAGAGATAAAAAAGCCTGCAATAATGCAGGCTTTTTAAGGTTTTTAAACAATCTTAAAAAGAGTATTTAACGCCAACTTGAACATTAGATGATTCAGCCAATTGACCAAACTGAGTATTTACATCACCCCAGTATCTATTTAACTCAATAGTCGCTTGAGTATCATCATTAATTGAATATTCAGCATCTAAACGATTCCAAAGACCGCCATTTTCTTCAAACATAACAATATTATTCCATCTATGCTCACCTGATGCACCAAATGGCTTAGAAAGGAATACAGAGTAGAACTCTTTGTTTTCTTCGGCTTGATGTAAGTTGTTAGTTAAATGCATCGTCGCCATATCAGCTGTGTATTTCCAGTTAGTAGCGTCCTTATTACCAATATCAATATAATCAAGGTTCCTATCTTGAATAAACTGAACTGACACCATCATATTTGTTAATGCAGTAATATCAGCACCTAAAACGTACTTAAAACGATTGCCTTTTTCCATTTTTAATGCGTTAACTAAAAAACCATGGTTTAAGTCTTTTCCAGTTGAATCTTTACGGGTAACGACTGGTGACATAACGTCTTTTTGATACAAAGCCTCACCGCGCAATACCACAGGCCCTAATGTCGCCGTCTCAATAGCTGTATCAAATGAACCGCCAATTTGGGTAATCTTATTCAGTTTTTCTTCCATTACAAAAACAGCGCCTGGATCGCCAGCAACAGACCCACCAACTGTAGTACCATCGCCCAAATTATTTGTTATATAGCCACTAGCTGTCGATGCTGTTTCTACTAAAGTTACACCAGCAGCTGTCTCCCATCTAGTGTCAACATACGGGTTTGTATCATTACCACGAATAATATTCACAGAATAATTCATGCCATCAGCTGTTGTATTTTTATAACGAGCAGATAATGTTGGAGTACTGTCATGATTAACAAGGTATTTAGATGTAGCATTTACGAACTGATCAAAAGTTGCAAAAGTTGCATCTGGCATATAAGCAAATGTTTGTGTTGGATTTGCCTTTAATTCAGTCCACTCATCTGCCGTTTGAGCATCTAATAGATTTTGAGCGTGTTGATTATTAGTTGCAAGTGTGCCAGCTTCATTTGCCGCATTGTTTGTAACTGCATCCATACAGCTAACTGTAGTTGTTGCGCCATCAGAACAAATCCCTGCAAAAACCGCCGCTTGACCGCCGCCGTTAGTCATAAAGCTATCTACAGATGCCATACTCATTCCATTCGAGTTACCAAGACCATGAAATGTATTTGCAACACCAGCCATTGCAGGCATAACATTAATTAATCCATTTACCCTACCTGAAATTGTGTCAGCACCCTTCATAATAAAAGCGTGGCCACTGTCACTGATTGAATAATGCGTACTTGCAGCAGTTGATGATGAGTCACCCATTCCAGCAAAATGACTTGACTTTCCTTCAGAAACAATAAATTGCAAGTTACCGCCACCAGTAACATCTGTTTCAGTATTTAGCATCCAAACTGGAATACGTGAATCTTCCATTTGATTTTGAGCCATCTCTGAATAATCAGTCGGGTTAATTGCATCTAATAATTTCATACCATCAGCTGTACCCCAAACCACTTGCTGCTTACCTGCACGAATTGAGATTCCGTTAGTCTCTGTATCTATGTATGCTTCACGAAGAAGATCGCGCTGTGTGTATGATTCATTCGAATCATAATCTCCAATAGTATCAGAATCAAGATCTTTAAATGCATTTAATTCAACATGATAAGTTATATCTTCACTAGCATCGCCATCAACGAAAACTTTTGCATGTGTAGCCATTTTAAATACATCTTGACCATGTGAATCAGAAGTTTGTGTTGACGTTGTTGCTGCACCAATACCAAGTCCACTTTCTAGAAATGCTGCAGTTTCATGCACAATCTTACCGGTCACTTCAGCTTCAGCGAATACCACCGAGCTTGAAAATATCGCCGCTAATGCAAACGATAATGTAATGTTTTGTTTTTTCATTTTTTCCTCTTTAGTTT
>DUBV01000081.1 GCA_012960105.1 Thiotrichaceae bacterium
TGGTGTAGCTGATTGAACGTCATTTATAGTTAAGCAGTTCGTGCCTTCAACGCAGACTGCGCCACCACCGGGGGCATCACCGCCACTAAAAGCGACGTAAATTAAATGATGCCAGTTGTTTGCTATAAACCAGCCTGGTATTTCAGCATCGTCTTCGCGCAAATAATAATCCATACCAACTACTTTTATATTCCCTGTTGCACCGCTGGTAGGAATTGATAAATATGCAAATCCTGCCTGATTATTGTCTTCGTCTGTATCGGATATTTTAACCCAAGGCATCGTGATCTTATAATCGTCACTTACTACAAAAATATTATTGGTTCCCCCTGTCAGTGAAGTTACCGTAATTCGGGTTGAAGTAACGCTACTAATTATTCCACTAGATCCATCTGTCGTATTCAGTGCCACATAGCCGGGTTTGATTTTATGTTGAAGAAAATTTATCGTGGTATCTTCCAAAGTTAATCCGTTTGTATCTGTGTCGGCAGTTGCAACTCCTGTGGCGCCTGTTTCAACATAATCAAGCGCCACGTTACTTGGATCAGTGTCATCACAATCATCTACCGCGCTAATATCGTATCCTACACACACATCCCTGGTACGGATTTCTCCACTGGTTTTTGCCTCGCTAAAACCGCTATAGCGCAGACGATAGCTATATTTCCTTTCGTCTACGTAATTATGATAGATCGTGTAGGCATCATCATCGTTAAAGTAATCATTGGTTCCGCCTTCCAGTTTGCTTACACGTATCCACATACCATCATCTCCGCCACCAGGCCAATTATAAACTTCAAGTATTGTTCCGATACCGCCTGAGGCAGTGTTTTTAATAACGTCGCCTGCTTCAGAAAATGTCCAATCTACATAACCTTCAATCCAGAAATCATCTCTATCACATGAGCCCGAACTAACCCAGCAGCCATCTTTTACTGTACCACTAGTAATTGAGCTTGAAATATGAATTCGATAGTCGTCACCGTCAACCAATTCCAAGCCAGTAAATCCATTTATATCCTCGTATACAAGTGTTGTTGCAGTGGTTACACTTTTAACTATACCTTCGGTGGTGGCAATCGCAGTTGCATCGCCTGTAATGGTAGCAGTCCCACCAGAATCTGATCCTTCTACTACGCCTGCCTGGAAAGTACCCTCATATGAATCAAATATGAATTTGCCCGCAGCGGTACCGTCTTTCCATGAACCAGATTCCACAATTACAGTTAGATCATCTTCATCGATTTCACCAGTACTTCCTTGTTGCTCGACATCATCTTCTTCTGACTCTATACCCTCCGTACTTGAGCTTAAGCCATTAGTGAATGCAAGTTCAAATCCACCACCACTAGATGAATTCACAATCTTATCCCCACTTTTTACTCCGACTGCCAGAAAATCAGCACTGATGTCAATGAGAGTTGAACTGTTTGTGCCCGCTGTTGCTGTACCACTGAAAAACACTGTATCGGTATATTCACCATAACATTCGGCAATATCTTGATGTGACCATATGCAATCACCATCACTGGCCGCAACATTAATGGAAGCTGAAACCGTACCAACTGATGTTGCGACGGAAGATGCCAAACCCGTATAGTAATCCGTATTATTTCCCGCCCCGGCAATAGTTAAAGATGTTGCACCTGTCGTAGACCAATCTACACCAAAACTACTTTGAAAAAGTTCTCCCGATTCATGAAAAGCAAGGTGCCCCTTCCTTGTTGTTAATGACGGGTTAAATCTGGATATGCTGTAAATGTCTCCAACATCAAAATCATTTTCACTGCCAAACTTGAGCGCAACTGTTAAGTTTGTGGCAGCAACTGCCGTAACAGTTCCATACGAATCATCAGTTATGTTGTAAACAAGATCACCAACTACAATACCCGCGATAACGAAATCTTTCTGCGTATCTGTTAGTGTTGTTGTACTAGCTGATGTCACTGTTCCAGAATTTGTACGTATCCGGTAAACGTCATTATCATCTATATCGTTTTCTGTGCCACCATTTAGCGATGCAATGGTAATCTCATCATCATCAACCGAGACGATCATGCCGCTGGAGCCGTCCGTCACGTTCTCAATAATATTACCTGCGGTTATTTTTATATCATCAAAATCTTTTGTATCGTCTTCAAGTACAAGCCCATTACTTCCCGAAGTTGCTGTTCCTGAAAAGACAGTGGGAATATCCATCACCTTAATATGGTAGACATCATCTTCAACAAATTCATTCTCTGTTCCAAGTGACATACCGGTTATCGTTAACTGGCTACTACTGTCACGACTACTGACAAATCCTATAGAACCATCGGTAGTATTCCTTACCACATCACCGGATGTCACTCCCCATTCAACAAAATCATTTGAAGTATCAACTAAGGTAGTGGAGTTACTGCCATTACTTGCAGTGCCTGTTAATCTTCTTCTATCCGCGCCTGGATCAGCAAACTTTGACAACCAGGGATAAGCCCCTTGGGCTGTTTTATAATCTGACAGAATTTTCTTAACTTCGCCCAGCACACGTTTTTCAACCTGTTTCATCAATTCTTCGCGAGTAATAAAAACTAACCTGTCATTAACATTAACAGTATCCGGTAACACAAAGTTTGTATCAAAATCAGCGTTGTCAGTTTCAAGGTAATTAGCGATTTCTGTAGCAACAACCGTTTCAGTGGGATCTCTACTCTGGTTATTTATTGGTGCACCGGGTGCAATTATGATAGCAACTACATCACTGATATCACTAGCATCTATGTCGCCATCTGCATCTACGTCTATATTAAGCTGCCCTTCTGTTTCACTATTTAATGGCTCAAGTTTAGGATTATATTTAAAATTATCTGATAAAACATACCATAGACTCTGACCGCTACTATCTTTAAGATCATTCATTTTAAGCGTAATCCAGGGAAACCGTCCTGTAGTTGTATTACCACCAGATGAACAACTTCCACCTGCACTTCCATTTTTATTTATATCAGGACAAGGTAAATATCCAGGACCAAAATTTGAATTTACTCGATCAGGATATGTGATGGCATAACTAATTAGTGCAGCTTTTGCTTCCGCTAATGCACGACTAGTTACCTGTTGTCTAGCATGTACTTTTGAAGCCGAATTTAATTTACTAAGTAAGGAATAAGATGAAGCCAAGACAAGAGCTAACATAAATAACAATAATGCCGCACCTTGCTGTGATTTTTTATTTATTGATAACTGTAAGGCCATACACCTTCTCAAGACTATCTATCGTCTACAGGGTCAACTGTTTCAACGATATCTCTTTCTATTGGCTTTGGTATAAAAACATCACCAACTTTTAATTCAACTTTGGTGCTATCATCAGGCATGATGATGGTCACTTGGTCAGACTTGATTTTATCATCAGGGACTTGAATATATTGTGACTCCAAGTCACCCTCAAAGGTATTCCCATCATTAATCCATGCTGTATTTTTTCCATCACTACGATGCACCAGGCCTTTTAATATAATCGCATCACGCACGATGATTTCTTTTTCTACGACGATAGGTTCGATAATTTCTTCAATTTTTACTATTTCAACTTCAACTTTCTTCGGCTTTATTATTGTATGCCTTATTTTTTCCAACTCTTTTCTTTCATCTGCCGTGGTGAATATCCTGCCCAAGTTATCCGCATAGACAAGGCTGACAAAAATAAAGCTGTTTAATAATATTAATAACCTGAATAAATAAGAAATTTTCATCCGATTTTAATTCCCTCGCCATTAGCAAGATCGATGGTTATCCAGTTTAATGAACAGGATACAGAAATATTATCTGCATTCTTTTCAAATTTGATTTTATTGCCTTTCATTCTAAATTTACATTCGGATATGGTATAGATTCCATCAGCAGTTTTATTTATATAATTTATTAATTTAAATAAATCTCCTTCGTGCAATAACCCCAGATTTAACTCCATACTGCTACGGTATAATGTATAGCCGCTGTAATTAATATTGTATTCAGGAATATGTTCTTCTTGAGAACTTATTGAATAATTTAAAGAAGGTATCTTAATTTTTTCGCCCGCTTGGCGTAGTGCCTCTAACCAATTCAATCTTTTTTCACGCCCAATTATTCCTTTATCATACAATGATATAAATTTTGGATAATAATCGCGTAATAACTTTTCTTCCTGATCAACATCAAGATAGCGTCGACTGATAGATTGGAAGATACTTTTGTTGCTTTTATATTCCTTGTTTAGCTTGCTATTAAAATAATAGCTTCCACTAATTAAAATGCTTATTATCGCAAAGCAGACACCAAAAATATTCAGTGGCTTTTTAAGGATCGTCCAATCTACATCACTACTCTTTTCTTCCATTAATTCACTCCTATTACTGCACGTAGCGAAAATAAGGCTTCTCTACCTGAAGTCTTGGCATTACCTTCCAATGTTGCAGTTGAACTTATATCAAGTGGGAATGATTCAATACTAATTGAATAACTAGAATCAAAACTACGTAGTGCTTCCGCAAATTTATTAACTATAGCTATTGCTTCACGATAATTACCATTAAATGGTTCTATATGCGCTTTAAGGTTAGAAATTTGATAATATTTAGTTTCATTATCTTCATCAAGAAGGTTGTTCAACAAAGGGTTATTATCATCTTCTGATGAAGATGCAGTCCCTTTATTCGGATCCAAACTGGCACTCCAGTCTAAATCATCAAGTTTAATGCTTGGAAACTTCTCTAGTCCTTTACCTATAAAACTTAACATTTCATACGGTGTCGATTTATATTCATTCAAAGTAACAACGGCATCAACTGCTACCTTAATCTGCGCGGGTTCGACAGGCGTTTTAGGTAAACGCCCTCTGGCTAACTCATATCGCACTTGATAAAAGTCTGCTTTATTCTTTGATGCCTCACTCTCCTGTTTATAAGTTAGTCCTCCCATAAAATAAAAAGCACTGAATATAAACCCGAAAACGAGTAATGCTGCGCTGGCAATATTTAAAGCATGTCGCATATTACGCATCTTCGAATAACGCATCTCTCGAGAAGAGGCATAACAATTTTTTGGCATTTTTCCCAATAAATGATGTATAAGCAATTGATCGCAGAAAGGAATTTCTTGATTTTTTTCTATCCCACTAGATCCAAATAACTGGTCAACATCGAAATAATGATGACGCACCATTTGCATTGATGTGTTTCTTTCTTTTAACTCTTTCAACGTAGCTTTATCTGCCACAATGTAAATATCAAGAGAAGCATCATGCGGGATCAAACGTAGACTATCCAAATAACGCTGAATTTTTTCTACTTCAGAGTCAATCCTTGGTGCATACGACTGTGTACCATAACGCGGTAATTTTGAAAGACGACTAATCTTTAATTCATTATTTTGAAAAAATGTCTGCCTTAATCCGCTAATACTTTGCATAGTTACAAGCAAAGCATGTTCTGAAATATCGGGTAAGCTTTTAATATATGACTCTAATAATAATGGTACCGAAAGTATGCCTTTCAAAGGTACTTTATATTTTTCCAGTAACTCTACCCAAGGCTTAATAATATCATTTTTAGTTAACGCTACGAATAACAAACGATCATCACGACGTCCTTCTTCTTCACGACCTTGACTGCGTACATGAACATAATTGGAATCACGAAATAAACGGCCTTGCTTTCTTTTGATAAGAGATAGTCTATCTGCTCCAAAAACATGGGGAATAGTATCCTGACGAAATTCTTCTTCAATAACATCAAGCAAAATAGTAACAGGTGAATTTTCTGTTTCTTGCAAATAGCGTATAAAATTATTACGACCCGCATCATCCGTATCGAATATATATGAGCTAGCTAATTGGCCTTTTTCCCAATGGTATATAGACATTTTTTCAGCACTAATAAATAGTGCGCGTCTATTAAAAAACTCAGATTTTGACTTTTGTAATGAGATCATAAATAGGTCCTAAAACCGAAAACATAACCCAGGCAATAATAGAGCCTAATACAATAGTCATTGCTGGCTCGATCATTGATTGAAGTCTTTCAATAGATTCTTTGACATCTCGTGTATAGAAATAACTAATGTTCGCTAAAGCATCTTCTAATGCACCAGTATTTTCACCAACTCGAATCATTCGCAGTACCAGAGGAGGAAACAAACCGGCCGCTTCAAAACTGTCACTTAAGGTCGTGCCATCAGTAATGGACTGCCCTACTTGATGCATCGCACGCTCAACAGATTTATTACCGGCAATCTCTTCACCAGTTCTAATACAATCAATAATTGTAATACCTGATGAGTACATAATGGCAAAAAAACTGCAAAGCCGAGTTAATATAATCTTTTTTAGTATCGGGCCAACTATCGGAATTTTTAGTTTTAAATCATCATATTTTAAATGAAATGCAGGACTAATTTTAATTCCGACTTTTATCGTTATAACAATAATAATTGGTAGAAATAATAATATGTACCAATAATTTACAAAAATATTTGATACGAAAATAAGTGCCTTGGTATGCATTGGGAGTTCCTGCCCCATTGTTTTAATAAAGCGTAATAATTCTGGAACTAAATAGGTCATTAAAAAGAAAACAACGCCGCCAACAACTGTGCCGACAAAAGCTGGATAGGTAATTAGTTTTTTAGTTAGTGCCGCTTGTTCATCTTGCCATTTGAGACTGGCACCAAGCTCTTCAAATACTTTACTTATCTCACCTGATAGTTCACCCGCTCTAACCAGATTGGTAAATATTTTCCCAAATACTCCTTCAAAATCAGCCATCGCCTCTGATAAAGTTTTACCACCTTCGATGGCTTCGATCATCGCATTTGTTACTTCGGCCATTCTGGGGTTATCGCTACTATCTCTTAGATCCTGTAAACTATCCAGAATAGGAACACCCGCACGTGAAGTCTGTTCAAAATGAAAGCAGAATGTAATAAGATCTCGACGCTTAATCCCACTACCTGTAACTGTATGCCCTTTAGATCTAACTTCTTTATAATTTATTAGATCAAGTTTCAGCTTAGTGAGACGCATTTCCAGATCCGCAACATTAGCGGCATCTACCTGACCAACATTTATTCGGCCACGTTCATCAATCGCTTTATATTGATAAGCTTGCATAAACTAGTTCGATTTTAATCTGCCGGTTAAATCAACAACTCGGGACATCTCTTCCAAACTGGTAGACCCATCTAATACATGCCCTGCACCTACATCCGCTAAAGTTTTAAAACCTTTTGATAAAGCCATACGTAATAAATCTCGTTGCGTTCCTTTACGTGCAATTAATTCATCGATATCTGAATCAAAATGTAAAACTTCCTGCAATGCTATCCTTCCTTTGTAACCTTGGTTCTCACATACAGAACAAACATTAGCGCGGTAAATTTCTTTTTGTTTGTCTGTTGATTTCAAACCAAGTAGACCACGTTCTAGTTCACTTAAAGCATATGGTTCTTTACAAACTTTACATAAACTTCGGATCAATCTTTGCGCGATAATACCGATAATATTGCCCGCAATAATATCCGGCTTAACACCAATATCAATTAGTCTGGGAATAGAACCTAATGCTGAATTGGTATGCAAAGTTGAAAAAACTTGATGGCCTGTCATTGCTGCTCGAAATGCCATGCTGGCGGTATCCTCATCTCGTACTTCACCAACAAGAATAATATCCGGGTCTTGACGCATCAAAGAACGTATACCACTAGCAAAATCGAGACGCGACGTTTCATTAGCAGAAGTCTGTCTAATCATTGTGGTCGGATACTCAACAGGATCTTCCAGAGTCATAATATTTACTGACTCAGTATTAAGATAATTCAGAATAGAATAAAGCGTGGTTGTCTTTCCACTACCCGTTGGACCAGTCACAAGAATAATACCTTCTGGTCTGGCAACCATTAGTTTAAGTGTATCTTGTGCTTCTTCTTTTAAACCGAGTTGATCAAAAGAAACGATACCCTTTTGTCTGTCTAATACTCGTAATACAATATTTTCACCATGTACTGTCGGCAATGTTGAAACACGAAAATCAATTGGTCGACCTGATAGAGATAGAGAGATACGCCCATCTTGTGGCGCTCTAGTTTCGGCAATATCCATCCCCGACATTACTTTTACTCGTACAGCAATAGCTGACCAATAATTTTTATGCAGACTACGAACTTGTCTTAATACACCATCGATACGATATCGAAAGCGAAGAAAACCATCTTCAGGTTCAAAGTGAATATCTGAGGCATTGCGTTTAACCGCATCGGCAAGTAGAGCATTAACTAAACGAACAACTGGCTGACTATATTCATCTGATTCAGCATCTAGACTTTGATAGTCAATTTCGCCAGTTTCAATTTCATGCAAAATACCATCAACAGAAAGTTCAAAACCGTAAAACTGATCGATTGCCTTTTCAATTTCTGCTTCACTAGCAAGCACTGGAATAACTTCGGCATTACCACCAAGGTGTGTATTGATTTGATCAAGCGCAACAACATTAAATGTATCTGCCATTGCCAACGTTAATATTCGCCGCTGAGCATCGAAAGTAACAGGAAGTACGTGTAAGCGTCTTGCCATATCTTTTGGAATCATCTGAACAGCATCGCCATCGGCAACTGCTGTATTAAGATCAATACTTTCTTGACCAATAACACCGCCAATAACATCGCGAATAATAGACTCTGTTGCGAATCCTAAACGAACGAGAATTTTTCCTAAATGTTCTTTACTGCGCTTTTGCTCTGTTAAAGCAATATTAATTTGATCGTGTGTAGTGACACCCTTCTTAACAAGGATTTCACCTAGTCTAAAATGTTTTTTTTGTGCCGCCTTCACAACTTAGATTCAATTAACTTAGATAACGCTAAAATGCGATTGTTGATAGGATTTGGATCAAATGTTGTTGATGAATTCTGTGATAGATTAATTGCGGTTTCATAAAAGCCTAACGCCGAATCGTATTGTCCTATTTGATCAAGACTAATAGCTAAATTCAATACATAATCAGAATTTGTATTATCTAATCGATAAGCATCAAAAAATGCTTGTTGCGCATTAGGCCACCTTTGCTGTTTCGCATAGATGTTACCTAATGAAAAATATAAATAAGGGACATCACCCTCTCGCTGTATTAACAATTTAATCGCACTTTCATCTTTTACCGGATCGGCACTATTCGACAAACTAATTAAACCATTCATCGCTAAGCTATCAGCAGGGTTTAATTCCAGTAAATGAACATAATGTGTATACGCGTTCTTTCTATCCTGATTACTAATCGCAATAGCAGCGAGGCCAAGATGCACATCACGATTGTCAGGGTCGCTTATCAAAACACTTTCATAAATTGATTTCGCAGCATCATAACGACCATCTTGATACGCTTTAAATGCTTGCTTCACTACTGTATTTACTTGCTCTAATTTCTTACTTTTACTAATACTAATTAATGATGCATTAAACTGAATACTTTCTGGAGCTTGCTCTGCTATCTGCTCAGGCATTTTTTTAGCAATCGCTTTTTTATTTTCAACTACTGGTTTATCAACAATAGTTTCATTAACTTTTTCAATTTCTTCTTGTGTTTTTATATCCGTTTGTTTTGCATCTATTAAAGCATTTTCTTTAGTTCTATTTTCATAAGCTTTAATTTCATCAGCGATTAATTGCTTTATATCTATTTTTTCAGCCACATCCAGATCAGCAACTATTCTTTTCGTCTGTGTGTCTTCTAATACTGGCTGTACTGCATTTGTTTCTCCGACAGATTCAATTGGTGATTCTTCAACAGCAATGCTAATAATTGCTCCAGAAACAACTTCAGTTTCTACCGCCTGAGGTGTTAATGTCACAACTTCAACATCGCTAGACTCAATACCACGAGTAATTAATGGTGAAGGTAAACTTCTGGAAACAGGAGTGATTGTAAAATAATAAAAAATAGCAAATGATCCTGATGCCAATAATGACAAAACAATAAAAGCACCCCATTTAAAAGGACTTTGATTATTATTAGTTCTTCCTGCAGAAAACATCGTCTTTGCTGCTACGGGTGTGGGTTGAAACTGACCTCCACCCAAATCTTTTACAAGTTGTTCCGCAGCAACACCTGGTAGGGTTTCTTCATAAACATCTGTGTCCGGATCCTCTTCATCAACTAATACACCGTTAAAAGTATCATCGAACGGAGCAGACGCGTTTTCTGTACTTAGGCCTTCAATAATCGTTGTATCGTTAAGATCGCTAATATTAATACTTTCTTCAAATGATTCATTATCGCTCTCGATTCCTTCGGCAATAGTATTTTCCAGAGTTAAATCTTCAGAAAGCGTGTCTAAAACAATCTCTACTTCATCATTACTATCATCATGATCTACAAATACTGGATCTTCAGTTTCGACAAACCTTTGATCTACAATCGGCTCAAGTGCGAGCTGTGCTGTTTCAGTAAATAACTCTGGTACAGAATCATTATCTTCATTAGACCTTGCGTCATCAGAAATAATATTTTCACCGGTGATTTCCCTATCCCCAATATCAACATCTTGAAGTCTCTTCGCTGCTTGCTTCTTTTCTGCTTCTGCCTTTTTCAAGGCATCCATCAAGAGGCTCACTAGGAATCATCTCCTTGTTCGACTTTTCTGCTCACCGGGTTATAACCATTGGATAGATATTTTTTATATTCCTCTAGATCACCATCAATAGATGGGCTGCGGATAATTGTTGGTTTTATAAAAATAACCAATTCTGTTTTCGAATATTCTGCTTGTACGGTTTTAAATAACCGGCCGAAAAAACCCACATCTTTAACCCCTGGTAGTCCGGCATCATTATCTCTTATTTCATCTTGCATTAGCCCACCTAGCACGCCAATTTGACCATCTACCAAGCTCAAAACAGACTCCATTTCTCTGACTGCAATTTGTGGGATCGCATTTGTAACGGTGTCGGCACCTGCAGGACTTGTAGGAGTGAAAGTTGCATTTGGATTTGGATCAGTAACATTTTTTACAAAGCGTGAAATTGTTGGTCTCACAACTAATGTTATCACTCCGTTAACATTTATCTGCGGGGTTACAGACATAACAAGACCGACGGGCACAGTTAAAGCAGTAGTATCTACTGCTACTGTATCATTAGCACCCACAACTGTTGCAGGCACTACCTCTGCATCGACTTCAAAATAAACAAGATTTTCTACCACCTTCAATAAAGCCGTTTGGTTATTCAGAACCATCATCTGAGGACTGGATAATATATTCACATCACCAAATTCATCTAACAGCGTTATTGTGCCTGAAATACTATCGGTTTTACCATCACTGTCATCTGTTTTAACCACGAATTTGCTTGCAGCAGCTCCAGCAATAAATACCGGTACTCCACCCAACGTTGATGATGCGATACTAAATGCACCCCGACTCAGAACATCCCAGTTTATCCCCGCCTGATATTTTTCGCTTAATGTTACTTCAACGATGGTGGTTTGAATCAAAACTTGCCGTTTTGCACTAACAAGCACTTGATCAATAAAAGATTGAACTTGTTCATGCTGTTTAGCTGTGGCTCTCACCGTCAGAAGACCTGACTCAGGATTAGGAATAACGGTATTAGTTACAACTATATCCCCGCCTGATGCAGCACTCGTTTCTTCACCCAGTATCGCTGATATATTAGTAACCAATCTTTCCCAAAAATGATGGTTAGATTCTGTAGTAACATCCGTTGTTGAGTTATTACCACCACCACCGCTAGATCCAGCATCACCACCACTCGTTGATGAAATCTGTGTTGATACTGTACTTGAACTTATCGTATCACGAGATAAATTAACGTAATCAACTTTATAGGTACGTAAAAATGGCGTGTCTTGCGAAATAATCAGGTTATCGCCTTCTTGCACATAACGC
Source organism: Thiotrichaceae bacterium (assembly GCA_012960105.1). GTDB lineage: Bacteria > Pseudomonadota > Gammaproteobacteria > Eutrophobiales > Eutrophobiaceae > UBA7359. The sequence continues at coordinate 11,923 of DUBV01000081.1, forward strand.
ATATCGACCTGATTAGATATCCGCTTTAAAATCTGCTGCAAAGTCTGTTCAACTGCATTAATGGTAACCACACCTTCAATACTAGGATGAATATCGACATTCACCTTAGCGTCACGTGCTAAGGCAAATAATAATTCTTTTACCGGCACTTCGTTTACAACAACCGTGTAACGCTCTGGTGGCGTAGCTGGACTTGGCTCAGGGAGCGATGTTGTTTGCTGAACTAATTCAGGAATTTTTGAATCTTT
>DUBV01000082.1 GCA_012960105.1 Thiotrichaceae bacterium
GGGTGATTTTTCTAATGTCACCGTGCCAACATCATATACGTTTACAAATACACCTGATTTTCCCGCTGCTGGTAACTACCAAATCAATTTGAATTCAACTGGAATTATTCAGGAACTTGAAACCAAAACTACCACCAGTGTTATTGTTACCGTTGATACTAAAAAGATACTTGGTCAGGGCGGTTCAGATGGTAGAGAGGGTGATGGTAAAGAGGGTGATGATGAAGAACAGGAGCTTGCTTGCCAATAAACTATAGACAGTTTTCTTTAATATATTTTTCGTATTTCACTTCTTCTGCTTTACGTTCTTCGTCGGATAGAATTTTTGGGTTATTAGGATCGTCAGTATCCTCATATAAAAGGCTTGCGTCTTTTGCTTCCTGTAGTTCTTTTATTAATTTAGCGCATTTTTCTTTTTTCTTTTGTTTCTTATCCATTTCTTCTAATTTTTGAGAAACTTTTTCATCACGTTCTTCTTGCATGACATTGAGCAATTGTTGTTGTTTCTTGTATCGTTCTTGATAATGCTTATCTTGCTTTGGTGGTTTTTTAATTATTATTTCATCAACATTATTTGAAGTAGGTTTGTCACCATAAACAGTTTTTCCATTTTCATCGAGCCATTTATAAACTTCAGAATTGGCTGTGTTTATTTGCAGAAAAAATAAGGTGATGAGTAATATTATTCTGGACATCCTTCCTTGTCTCACAATTAGTGCATTGGTGTTAGGCTACTTTTTTTACGGAATTCTTTTTAATTAAAGTAGACTCTATCGCTGTCTTTAGTTCAGTGCAAATAACCTTGAAAAGTTTTAAGTCATTTGTGCTGAGTAGTTTGTCGGTATTGCCATAATCGACATAGAAACAGCCGGTTGCTTTATTATTTATATAAAATGAATTAACAATAATAGTCGCTGATGATTTCATTGGCCGTAAAGCAGAAGGAAGCGATTCAATAAATTTATGTTGATTTTTGGGATTTATACAAAGGGTTTGTTCTTTCATTAATAATTGATTAAACAGTTTATTTAAATCCATCGATATTATTAACTGCTTAAGACTTGGAAGTTCATTATCTAGTAATTGAAATTTTACATTTAGACATTTCTCTTTTTTATCAAAAGGCATAAATAGTACGCGCGAAAAACCTATGCCGTCTTTCATAGCTTTTATCGTTATTTCTATCAATTCGGGGACAGATTTACTCGATTTTTTTTCTCGGAGCAATTCAATACATTCAGGAAAGACAGTGTTACTTGATGTGCTTTTAATCTCTTTGGTTTTTGCTTTTATTTCGTTCTTTTCTTTTATTATGGATGACGGGTAGCTCATCATGATTAGTAATAAAGGTTGATAAGGTAAGTATTTTTGACTGTCACGAATGGTACTTATAATGATTCGATTTACTTTCCCCGGAGCCCTTTCTACAGATACGCGCATGTATTCGGCAACGCGGTTGATTAAATTATCAGTATAGTGAGTTGACGAACGGCTATATATTTCATGCATCAACTCTGTCGCAAGTCGTATCCCGGTTATTTTCGGATTATGATGTTTGCCAGAATAACTTCCACAGATTAATTCGGGTAACCGCCAGTGTTTAGCAATAGCCTCTGAGATTTCATCGACACTGTTACCCAGCAACTCTTTTTCTTTTGAGAGATAATTCTCAGTTGCTGAAAAATAAATATTATCTATTTGTTTGGCCATGTCCGAGTCAATGACATGTAGCATGAAACTGAAAAAGCTGCGATTCAAACCTGCGGTAAAGAGTTCGTTATTTTCGGATTCCTTTCGTAAGATAGACCATTGTTTGGCCATGTAAGCAGTTTGATGTTGGTAGGCGTAGATATGAATTATTGTTGATATGGTTTTATTATCGAGGACTTTCTCTAGCGTTGGCAAGTCCGTCAGCATCTTTATTACGATAGGAATGCTTATCAATGTTATTGCATGATAGATACTGGTAATTTCTTTTTTACTGGCACGACCTACTTGACGTAAGAGATGAATGGAAAAGCCGGGATCTTGCCGGGCGATATCAGCTAGTACAGTGACGGTAATGTCCTGCTCATCTTCCTGTAACTCATGAATTCTGCGTTTACTTTGATATAACACAGGGATTTCACAATTACTGAACGCTTTAATCCAATCTGACAATTTATTCGCCATACAAATTCCACTTTGCCAAAACAAACGAAATAACCAAAACATTAGAGATCACATCTAATGCCCTATCGTCAGGGTTATCGGAATCTTAAGGTTAAATCTTGAGCTAATTTGGAGGTAGAGCTTGGTATTGAAGGGGACAGAAGAAATCTATCCCCAAGAAAACCGTGTTAGCGTTTTAGTAGCGCCAGTTTATCTGTTTTGTCTTTCCATTCATCGGCATCTTCAGGCGCAGGCTTCAACTCGTTGATTACAGGCCAAGCCTTTGATAATTCAGCATTTAATTCAATAAAACTCTGATTGTTTTCAGGAACATCTTCATCAGACATAATTGCTTCAACTGGACATTCTGGTTCACATAACGTGCAGTCAATACATTCATCGGGGTCAATGACGAGCATGTTCGGGCCTTCGTGGAAACAATCCACAGGGCAAACTTCAACACAATCAGTATATTTACACTTGATACAACTCTCAGTAACAACAAATGTCATCGTTTTTACCTATATTCAATATTCTAAAAAGAACGCATCATACTCGTTCATTGCCCTTCATAAAAGCGCTGATTTAGAGTAATTAATGCCCATAAAGTCTAATTAATTATCGTTCTTAATAACTTCTAAAATCTCGTCGGCAAGTGCCTTACCTTTTTTTAGTTCTGATACGGCAATATTATGTTCGCTCAGTTTAGTCAGTATTTTAATTTGTAGTTGTTCTGCGGAACTGTCATCGTAATAAATTAGCCAGGACTTCATATCGTTTTTGTCATTTTCAATCTTACTAATTCCACTTAGCTCTTTGAGTACTTCTGATAAATGGACATCACTAGTATTTTCCAGCATGAGACTAAAACATTGGCTGCTACGGGTTAATTCAGAGAGGCTGGAGTGAGTCACTAATTTTCCTTTGTTCATAATGACAATGTCACTACAGATATCTTCTATCTCGGCTAAATTATGTGAGCTGATAATGACACTGTATTCATTACCTAATTGCCTCAATAGACTTCGTACTTCTGTTGCCGCAATAGGGTCAAGTCCCGATGTTGGTTCATCCATTAATATCAGTTCGGGCTTGCCAATAAGAGACTGTGCCAACATCACACGTTTACGTTGGCCAAAGCTTAATGTTTCCGGGAACTGCTTTGCAAAGCTAGAAGCCTGAACTAAGGACAATACATGCTCCACTTCTTTGATTGCTTGCTGTTTATTCAGGTTTTGTAAACGCGCGTAATGTTTGAGTTGCGAGAATACATCGATACCTTTAAACATTGCAGTGTCTTGAGGTAGTAAGGATAGTTTTCCTTTGATTGTCGGAGAGTTTGGTGTCGCGCCCATGATACGAACTTCTCCAGAAGTTGGTTTTATAAAACCGGACAAGATAGCAAACAAAGTAGACTTGCCCGCACCATTTGGTCCAACAATACCGATAGGTTGGTTGACGTTCAGTTCAAGATCAAACCCGTTAAGCGCTTTAATGCCTGAGTAATATTTTGTTAATGCCTTACACTGGATATGTAAATCCATCACACATCCCTCCGATTAAAGATAAACCAGCCGAAGGAAAAATATACCAGCGTGTAGCTAGTCAGCGCTGCAATTGAAGTAAACATATTTTCTGTAGTGACATCGATTAAAGTAATTCTTATGGAACTAGGAACTAAATAGATGGAGTAACTCAAATCGTCTTTTAATAAATAGCTTATAGTTAATAATGAAACGTACAACATCATACCAAAAAATAAACAGCCGAACGCCGAACGCGATATGACGGATATGAATGACATAAAGGCAATGAAAGGCAGACTGTAAAACGACAGCAAGGTATAGATCTGTAATCCATAAGTAATAATATTCTTTAGCTCAGCTTCTTCATTTAGTGATGCTTGTATAGCGGCACATAATGTCGTAATAAACAGGCAGCTAAATACCAATAAAGTTACAGCTATAAATCGAGAAAAATAAAGTTCTGTTCGAGTTGTACGCGTTAAGATAAATCGAAAAGCGCCTCTGCTTGCGTCACTGGAATATTGATTGTTAGCTGCGAGTAGCATAGACAAGGGCATAGTAGTAATGGCCGCTAGTAAAAACACAGATAAACTTGCTGGACGATCAACAAACATTTGTATCGCTAAACCCTGATTTTCTAAAGCCCAGCTAGCAATAAATATACCTTGAGCACTTTGTATCTTTTCTACAGCCAAGCCACTTACTTTTTCAAAAAAGATATACCAGAAAAAAAAGTAAGGAAGGATAAAGGCCAAACTTTTTACCGTTGGCAGCGAATAGATGAAATTAAAAAGCGTCAGCTCTTTTAAGCGAGATAGGTTTAGCATAAAGGTGTAATTAGTTTATTACTGAGTTTTTTAAATTAGATTAGCGATCCAGCATATTATGTAATTCATATAATAATGCCAATGCTTGTTTTGGATTTGTTGAGTCGGGGTCAATTAATTTTAATTTTTCCAGTAACGGATTTTTATTAATTGGTTCTACATCTAATATTTTTTCATCAAATAAATTTGCTTGCGGTATCTTTGTATTCTCTATCGGATTTTGTTGCTCGATTTCATTCAAACGCTCTTTGGCTGCATTAATAACTGCTTTAGGAATGCCTGCAAGCGCAGCGACTTGTATACCGTAACTCTGGTTTGCTGGACCAGGTTTTACTGAATGCAGTAAAACAATTTCGTCGCCATGTTCAACAACATCCATATGTACGTTTATTACATTACTTTCATGTTCTGGTAGTGAAGTTAATTCAAAATAATGCGTGGCGAATAAAGTATAAGCTTGAGTTATTTTTGCCAGATGCATCGCGCAAGCCCAGGCTAATGCTAGTCCATCATAAGTGCTGGTGCCGCGACCAATCTCATCCAATAAAATCAAACTATTATTTGTCGCATTATTTAATATGTTAGCTGTTTCCGTCATTTCCACCATGAAGGTAGAACGACCGCTGGCAAGATCATCCGAAGCACCGATACGGGTAAAGATGCGGTCAATTGGACCTATGACAGCTTTCTTTGCGGGGACATAACTACCGATATAAGTAAGTAGTATAATCAAAGCGGTCTGTCGCATATAAGTTGATTTGCCGCCCATATTGGGACCAGTAATGATCAGCATCTGATGTTCAGTGTCCAGGTCTAAATCATTAGCAATGAAAGCTTCAGATTGAATTTGTTCTACAACCGGATGCCTCCCTGCTTTTATACTAATGCCTTGATCATTAGTTAGCAGTGGCGCAGTAAAATTTAATGTTTCAGCGTTAATAGCAAAACTAAGATAAATATCAAACTCAGCTAAAGCAGAAGCGCAAAGTTGTAACTCGGATAAGTTGCTGCCAATAATATCGAGTAGTTGTGCATATAGAATTTTTTCGCGCGCTAAAGATTTACCCTTGGCACTAAGAATTTTATTTTCAAATTCTTTTAATTCAGGCGTGATAAAACGCTCAGTCGTTTTTAATGTTTGCCGACGATTATAATTGTCGGGAACATTCGCCGAATGCAGGCGACTTATTTCTATATAGAAACCATGTACGCGATTGTAACCAACCTTTAATCCCTGAATGCCAGTGCGTTGTTTTTCTTGTTCTTCCAGATCAGTTAAAAATTGCCCAGCATCATTACTGAGTTGTCTTAATTCATCCAGTTCTGAATCATAAGCGTCTGCAATAACACCACCATCGCGTATAGTAACCGGTGGTTCATCGACTAAGGCCTTATTCAGTGTTGCAAGTAAATCAGAAAATAAATCGATATTCTGAGACAGCGCCTCTAGTCTTGGGCTATCAATTTTCACTAGTCCTTGTTTGATCTCAGGTAATAGCATCAGACTGTTGCGGAGTTGTATCAAATCGCGCGGTCTTGCCGATTTTAAAGCGACACGTGACATGATGCGTTCGATGTCACAAATGCCACGCATGCTTTCATGAAAATCACTATGGCAACGATTGTTTAATAAATTTTCAACCGCATCATGGCGCAATCTTAAAGTGTCATGATTGCGAATAGGTTGTTGACACCAGCGACGTAATAAACGCCCGCCCATTACAGTAGACGTAGTATCAATCACATTTAATAAAGTATGAGATTTACCTTCAACCAATCCAGTTTCAATTTCCAGATTACGTCGAGATACTGCATCGATTTGTACGATGTCATCGGCAATATTTATTCTGGGTGCCTGTAAATGCGGTAAGCCAATTTTTTGTGTGTCGTTCAGGTATTGGATTAAACATCCCAGTGCAGCGATAGCTGACGACATGTCTTCACAACCAAAGCCATTCAGATCCTTAACCTTATATTGTTCTTTAATAATTGATTCGGCAGTCGCAGGATTAAAATGCCAGTCAGGACGTTTTGTTATCGTTTTGTTTTGGCTATCGAATGAGTCTTGCTCAAAAGATTCGCTGATTAAAATCTCTGCCGGTTGATATTGTTCAATAATGTCATCTAAAGAATCACTCGCTGCAATTTCTAAAAGAGAAATTTGACCGCTGCTCAGTTCTACGCTGGCTAAACCGATGTGTTGTTTTATTTTACAAAGTGATAACAGAATATTCGAGACACGTTCATTTAATAAGGCATCTTCGGTAATGGTTCCGGGAGTAATAATACGCGCGATTTTTCGTTCAACAGGACCTTTACTCAGAGCTGGATCGCCGACTTGTTCGCAGATAACGACGGACTCACCAAGTTTAATTAATCGTGCCAGATAATTATCAACGGCATGATAGGGCACGCCTGCCATCGGTATGGCATTACCGCCAGATTTGCCACGCTTGGTCAGGGTAATGTTTAGTAAACGCGCTGCTTTCTTTGCATCTTCATAAAATAGCTCATAAAAATCACCCATACGAAAAAACAACAACATATCGGGATGCTCAGCCTTGAAGCCGAGATACTGCTGCATAACAGGAGTATGTTGTTGAGTTTGTGACTCAACTGTCATTGAAATGTTCTTATTCTATTTTTCAGCATAGTTTTATTCATTTTCCATCAGTCCAGAAATCTTATTTACAATAAGATCGATTCGGGCATTAAGAGGGTCATCTTTATCTAACTGATCCTGCATATTTAAAAATGTAATCGTAGCCTGACGTAATTGTGAAATGCCCATGTTATTCCAGGCTTTAATATTTTTTGAATCACGAATGATAGCCTGACGGTACGAATGAATAGCAGACTCGACTCGACTCGTTGAAGCGTAAATATTACCGAGGTGAAACCAATAGTCGGTTTTCTCTGGTTCTAATTCGATAAGCTGATTGTATTTAATTTCAGCGATATCCCAGTTTTGCTCTGAATAGGCAAATTTTGCCTCATCTTCCAATGCTGTTGTGTCGATGGGTTCTGGTGCTATTTCTGTTTCAATCTGTTCTGGTTCGGGAGTTTGTTCATCATGAACTATGTTTTGGTTATTACACCCTGTAATAGTGACTAATAGTAATAAGTAAAACAGTGATTTTATCATGTAGTTATTGCTTATTTTTAGTTTGGCATAGACTGTGAATTAGTTATTAACTATTTGATTAATAATACTATTTGTCATTTTCATAGCTGTTTTAAACACAGCTAAAATGAAGTCTTTCGATGGAAGGACATGATAGCGTTTTATCAAATGAGCATCCATTAATATTTGAATGGATGCAGAAATTTTCCCTTTCTCTTTTCACAAATTATTACGCTTGAAAAATAATTTATAGCCCTTATATATAGGCACACAAAGAATTTATTAATATTTGCATATCATTATCGAGGTTTAATTAAATATGTCTGTAGAAGCAAAACAGGAAACGTTAGGTTTTCAAACCGAGGTCAAACAATTACTGCACCTCATGATTCATTCTCTTTACAGTAATAAAGAGATATTTTTACGTGAATTGGTGTCGAATGCCTCGGATGCGGCAGACAAGTTACGCTTTGAAGCATTAAAAAACGACGGTCTATATGAAGGTGATTCTGAATTAAAGATTAGAGTTGAGTTTAATAAGGATTTAAAAACCATCACCGTTATCGATAATGGCATCGGTATGTCACGTGATGATGTGATTGAACATCTCGGTACCATTGCCAAATCAGGTACCAGCCAATTTTTCGAAGCACTCACTGGTGACCAATCCAAAGATTCTCAACTTATCGGCCAATTTGGTGTTGGCTTTTATTCTTGTTTTATTGTGGCGAAGAAAGTTGAAGTGACTACACGTCGAGCCGGACTCGATGCTGCTGAAGGTGTTAAATGGGTCTCTGCAGGTGAAAATGATTACAGCGTAGAAACGCTCGATGTCGCTAAACGCGGTACCAAAGTGGTATTGCATTTACGTGATGATATGGATGAGTTCCTAAATGACTATAAGTTAAAAGGCATTATTACTAAGTATTCCGATCATATTTCTTTGCCGATTGTCATGGATAAAGAAGTACTAATTGAAGAACCTGAAGAAGAAGGCGACAAAAAAGAAGACGAAAAGAAAGAAGTTGAGAAAAAAGAACCTAAATATGAGGTGGTCGAAGAGACTGTAAACAGTGCTACAGCCTTATGGGCTCGCAACAAGAAAGATATTAGCGACGAAGAATATAATGAATTCTATAAACATGTCGGTCATGACTTTGAAGACCCAATGGCACATATTCATAACAAGGTAGAAGGTAAACTAGAATATAGTTCACTCTTATACATTCCCGCACGCGCACCATTTGATTTATGGGATAGAGAACAGCGTCATGGCATAAAACTTTATGTTAAACGTGTCTTTATTATGGATGATGCCGATCAACTCATTCCATCGTGGTTACGTTTTGTACGCGGTGTCGTTGATTCTGATGATCTGCCGTTGAATGTCTCTCGTGAAATCCTGCAACATAATAAAGTTATTGATTCGATTCGTTCAGGTTGTACCAAGAAGGTACTTAGCTTGTTAAAAACTATGGCTAAGAAGGATGAGGAAAAGTACGCAGAATTCTGGAAGATTTTTGGCAAGGTCTTAAAAGAAGGTGTTATCGATGCGCCGGATCATAAAGAAGACTTATCAAACCTATTCCGCTTCTCTAGTACTCATGAAGATACCGAAGATCAAAAAGTATCTTTGAAAGATTATGTGGAACGCATGCAAGAAGGCCAAAAGGCAATTTATTTTGTTTCAGCAGATACTTATGCAAAAGCCAAGAACAGCCCGCATCTGGAAATCTTCAAGAAGAAAGGTATCGAAGTAATATTATTTTCCGATCCTATTGATGAATGGGTAACGTCACACCTGACTGAATTTGATGGTAAGCCATTACAATCAGTTAATAAGGGTGCGCTTGATCTGGGTGATATCCAGAATGAAGATGAAAAGAAAGAGGATGAGAAAAAGAATAAGGATTACGACAAACTGGCAAAACGTATTGGTAAGATTCTCGATGAAAAGGTAAAAGAAGTACGTGCAACTTCACGTCTTACTACTTCACCGGCTTGTTTGGTTTCGGATGAGCATGATATGGGTCGACAGATGGAGCAGATACTTAAGGCCTCGGGACAAAGCATACCCGGCTCCAAACCTATACTTGAGATTAATCCGGATCATCCGATTGTTAAAAAGATAGACAATGAAGCAGATGAAGATTTATTTGCTGATTGGTCGCACATTCTTTTTGACCAGGCCTTATTAAGCGAAGGTGGCCAATTAGATGATCCCGCTAGTTTTGTAAATAAACTAAATAGCTTAATCGTAACATTGGCGAATTAAGCTCAACATATCGTTAAATTGGGAATGGGGCAGTGATGCCCCATTTTTTATTTCACTCTTTGTGGTTCATGTCCTAGAATGAAATAAAACCTCCCATGAAATATGGAACCTTAATAGAAGCTTATGGAATATTCTGAAAAAAATATTTCGAGTCTACTCCGCGAACTAAATGAAATTGGTATCGCGCTATCTGCAGAAAAGGATCACGCTCGTTTATTAGAGCTTATTCTGGTTAAAGCCATGGAAATCACCAATGCCGATGGTGGTACCTTATATAGTCGCACTGAGGACAATCATCTTAAATTTGAAACGCTGCATAATCGTTCCCTGAAAGTCCACAAAGGCGGCACCAGCGGCGAAGAAATTTCTTTTCCTCCACTCTCGCTTTTTGATGATGAAGGTAAACCTAATAATCATATGGTTGCGGCCTGTGCTGCTATTAGTGGCGAAACAGTAAATATTCCGGATGCCTATGCCAGTGAAGAATTTGATTTTTCCGGTACGCGTAACTTCGATAGCAAGATGGGCTATCGGTCTACTTCATTTCTAACCGTCCCTATGACTAATCATGAAAATGACATCATTGGAGTTCTGCAACTGATCAACGCAATTGATCCTAAGACGGAGAAGGTCATTTCATTCTCAGGAATAGGTCAACAAGTCGTTGAATCGCTGGCTTCGCAAGCCGCAGTGACGATTACGAATAAAACTTTAATAGATGCACAAAAAGATCTATTCGATGCCTTCATTCAACTTATTGCTGATGCGATCGATGAAAAATCACCATATACAGCAGGTCATTGTCGACGCGTTCCGGTGCTGACCAATATGTTGGCAGTGGCAGCCAACAAAATTAAAATCGGTCCGCTAAAAGATTTCAGTCTGACCGCAGATGAAATATATGAACTTGATGTTGCTGCCTGGTTACACGATTGTGGAAAAATCACCACACCGGAATATGTGGTTGATAAAGGCACGAAGCTGGAAACAATATTTGATCGTATCAATCTAGTAGATATGTCATTTGAAATATTAAAACGTGATGCTGTTATTGAGTCACTGAAGTCTAAATTAAGAAATGCTGATACTTCGGCTGATATCGATCAGGAATTAGAGAATGATACAGAACTACAAGATGAGTTAATGACCTTGGTCAAGGAAAGAGAAGATATACGACGATATAATGTTGGCGGTGAATCGATATCAGATGAAGATACCAAGCGGATTGAAGAGATAGCAGAAAGAACCTATGTCGATCCAGAAGGTGAAACTGTTAACTTATTAGCTAAAGAAGAAATACAGAATTTACAAATAGGTCGCGGAACATTATCGGTAAGAGAACGAGAAATTATTAATAATCACGTTTCCGTTACCATTAAAATGCTTGAGTCACTACCTTATCCTAAACACCTTACACGAGTACCGGAGTTTGCTGGCGGTCATCACGAGAAAATGGATGGCACAGGTTATCCGAATAAATTAACCAAACTGCAAATGTCTGTTCAAGCAAGAATGATCGCTATTGCTGATGTATTTGAAGCCTTAACAGCAAGTGACCGACCGTATAAAAAAGCCATGTCTTTATCTCAGTCATTAACAATTCTAGGGCAGATGAAACTAGATAATCATATTGATGCAGATCTATTTGATATTTTTATGAATGATAAAATCTATCTGGAATACGCCAATAAATACCTAGGCGAAAAACAAATTGATGATATCGATCTTGAAAATATTCCTGGTTATATAGCACTTTAATAACTTACAGTGACACATTCATTCAGTGTGCGCGAATTGATCCAGCGTACAGAAAAACAATTCAATCAAGCTGATCTCTATTACGGTCACGGTACTGATAATGCACTGGATGAAGCATTCTATCTGGTAATGATCGCAGCGGGTCTTGAGTTTGATTGTGATGAAGAAGCTTTAGATAAGCCACTACTTGATAATATTATTGAACATATTGAAAGCTTGGTCGAAAAACGTATTAACCAACGTGTTCCTGTGGCCTACCTTGTTAATCAAGCCTGGTTTGCCGGACATAAGTTTTATGTTGATGAACGTGTAT
>DUBV01000083.1:0-4990 GCA_012960105.1 Thiotrichaceae bacterium
TCAATAATTTCCATACCGGCTTCGACATAAGTATCACTACCGCCAGCGGATATTTTCATGAATTTATCACCGATAATGCCTGCCGTTCTAATCGATGCGATGGAATCATCGGGTACGATGATCGACTTTGGTAAACTAATATCAACGATGGCGAGAAAACTGTCGGGATCAAATTCTATCTTTTTGACTTTGCCGACGGTAACGCCTGCTATTTCAACATAAGCGCCTTCTCTTAGGCCTGATGCCGAAGTGAATTTAGCTTGAATAACATAATTATCGCTATCAAATAATGCGACATCGCCCATGCGTAATGCCAAAAAGCTGATGGCTATAATGCCGACTAGCATAAAGATGCCGACAAGTAATTCTGTATGTTGTTTTTCGTTCATAATGGCAGTTTACAGTATCAAAGCACTGAGTAAATAATCACTAAAAAGAATGGCCATTGAAGAAATGACAACGGCCTCCGTTGTTATGCGGCTAACGCCTTCTGAACCGTAAGCGCCGCGTTTATCTAAATGTAAATTAAAACCCTTATCGCATGCGACCCATACTATCAATAGGCCAAACACGATTGATTTCAAAAAACCCATTAAGGTATCTCGGTTGAGTATGGTATCGGACATACCTTGAAAATAAGAACCGGGGCTAACACCGAACAAAATAACACCGACGAAATAACCGCCAAATATGCCTACCAGAATAAATATGGCAGTTAATATGGGAACGCAAATGACACCGGCAAGAATTCTTGGGGCAAATAAATAACGGTAAGGATCAATGGCCATGCATTCCAAGGCATCGATCTGGTTATCTACCCGCATAATACCTATTTCAGCGCACATGGCGGAACCAGCACGTCCTATGACCATGAGTGCGGTTATTACTGGGCCAAGTTCGCGTATTAAACTTAAGCCTACAGCAGACCCCAGTAAGCTGACTGAGCCAAAACGAAGTAGGGTGTCATAAAATTGTAAAGCAATGACCATTCCTACGAATAAGCCAGCAACAATAATCACTGACATCGAACGAGCGCCGATGAATGCAATTTGTTTTATTAACGGTCTTAAAGAATAAGGCGGGGAGACTATTGTTTTAATTGTTTCGAGCAGAAATAAACCGGCAGTACCGAATCGAATTAATCTATCTTCTATCGCGGTTAAAGGATGCCTTTTTTGGGTTTCTATCATGATTAATTGCGTGTTAGCTTATTTAAATAATCATCTGCATCGAGTGTATTGTGCATTGCTTTTCGTTCAAGCATATTAACAATTCGTGGGTCGAGAGAATTACGAATCGTTTCTTTATAGCCAGTTATGATTTGCTGTCCATCACCAAGCACCGTAATTCTATCGGCAATTTTAAATGCACTATCGAGATCATGTGTAACGACCACTATGGTCATATTCAATGCATCGCGTAATTGTAGGATTAAATCATCCAGGTCGGCAGAGGTTACCGGATCAAGTCCTGCCGATGGTTCATCAAAAAATAGAACTTTAGGATCCATAATTACAGCTCTTGCCAAACCTGCGCGTTTTAACATGCCGCCAGAAAGTTCAGCAGGCATTAAAGATTCACTTTCACTCAAATTCATCAATTCAAGCTTCAACCGAGACATGATGCGAATTGTATTTTTATCGAGTTTTGTATGTTCGCGTAAAGGTAGCTCTACATTTTCTTGAAGTGACATGGAACTAAATAACGCGCCATTTTGAAAAGCGACACCAATATGTTTTCGTAAGTTATGGAGCTCTTTACGGCTTATATTGGTGATTTCTTTATCCAATAACTTAATAGAACCTGATCTGGCTTTATCCAAACCAATCATATGTCTTAATAGCGTGCTCTTGCCTGAACCACTATGTCCCATAATGACCATAATTTCATTTTGGGCAACGTGTAATGAAACATCCGACAATATTTGTCTATCACCGTACCAGGTATTCAAACCCTCAATTTCAATTACGTTGTTTATATCCGGAGCATTCATTTAAGGAGTCTCTGATTGAGTCTGGGGCGTACAGGTTGCTGGTTAGAGTTATCCGGTTCAAGGCGTGAAACGCGCGTAATAGCATGGCTATTGCGAAATTTTACAACGCAGAAACAGGCTATTTTAATCGCAAGATGTCGATTCATGACTTAATTAGAGGCTCCTTGACTAATGATGCCAGAAAATAAGTAAGCTAGCACGAGGTAGTAGATATTTCGAAGTAGTTTATAAAGAAGGGTTTGCTAAACGGTTTGATATTTGCTTTGTCAGTTCTTGAGACTCTAATATTTCTACATTGCTTAATTGGCTTTTAAGCATATCTCGACGGCGTAAGTCCATTGCATTACCGGCTTTAGCTACAACTTGATACCAAGCCAGAGCTTGTACTTTATTTTTTTCGACGCCTTTACCATCAAGATACATAGTCGCCAGATTTCTTTGTGCAATGGTATAACCTTGTTCTGCCGATTTACGATACCATTCAGCTGCTTTTTTCTGATCTTGTCGTACACCTTCGCCATAGGAAAAAGCGACACCAAGTTTGTATTGTGCAAGAACATAGCCTTTTTCAGCAGATTCATAAAATAGATTAAATGCCGTGCGATCATTTTGCGCGACACCATCACCAAAGGCATAGGTTAGCCCTTGTTCATATTCTAGTTTTCCACTTTCTTTTGAGGCTGCAGTAGATTCAATCGTATTATCAAGACTTATTAATTTGTCAGTATTATTTGTTGTATCAGTTTGCGAATTACTTGTTTGAGTTTTTTGAAGGTTTTCAAGATTATGTTTTGCTGAATCATGTCCTTGTTCAGCTGCCAGAGTATACCAACGCACGGCCTCACTATTGTTTTGTGTGATACCTTCGCCCATTAATGACATATTTCCTAAACTATATTGAGCATCAACATTGCCTTGTTGTGCTGCTCGTCTATACCAGAGTGCGGCTTGGGAATAGTCTTGTTTTACACTATTGCCGGAATAATAAAGTGAGCCAAGTTTATATTGAGCCTCTGGATCGCCTTGGATAGCTAATGGCCGTAATGTTTTTATTTCACTAACTGTGCGTGTTTCTACAATAATTTCATCAACATTAACTGGTGTTTGTTCTGTTTCTATTGCTAATTCTGTTTCGAGCATAGCAATCTTTTCTTTTTCAGCTAAGTCGACATCATTGCTTTTTGTTTCTTTTAGCGTTTCTGGTTTGGCAGTATTTGTCTCATTAGTTGTTACGACATCATTACTTCCAAATAAACTATTAAAAAAGCTAGGTGTTTTTTCTGTTGCTTGAGTTTCATCAATAGAAGCTACATTGTCTGTGACTCCTGTTTCTTCATTAAGCGAATTTGTTTCAGGAGCTTCATTGCTTGATGATCCTATTGAAACAGTCTTTTTGACAGTTTCGGTGTCAGTCTTTATTTCTGGAACTTCAAGTTCTACTACTTCAGGTAGTGATGTTTCTTGTATCGAGTCGTTTTTTGTCGAATCATTTTCAATTAATTCAGAAGATAAACCCAATAACTCAGGATTCTTTTCTTCGTTATTAACAATTTCTGATTCTTGTACCGGCATAGAGTCGAGTTCTTCTTGCCCTTTTTGCTCAGCTGCTAATGCATCTAGTTTTAATTGATTCTCGCGGTTTAATGATTCAAGTTTTTTTAAACTTACAAGATTATTCTTGGCGGCAATATGACCCTGTTCGCTAGCCATGGTGTACCACTTTGTAGCACTAGTGTTATTTTGTTCTACGCCTTCACCTAATAAATACATGTTGCCAATACTGTATTGAGCATCTTCATTACCTTGATCAGCTGATTTTTTATACCAATTGTAAGCTTCAGTTAAATTTTTAGTTACTCCTTTGCCAACATAATATAGCGAGCCTAAATAAGATTGAGCTTCACTGTTTCCGGCATTTGCTAAAGGGTCAAACTGTTTTAAAGCTTCATCATAGTCATTGTTAGTTAACGCACGTCGACCTGCTTCAATACTGTACTGGCTTAAATCAATTTCAGTTTCTTGAGTAAGCTCGTTTACTTCTATAACCGAAACAGGTTCTTCCACTTTTGCAATTATCACTTCTTCTGCATTGTTTTCTACAGCAGTTTCTTCGCTTAGTGTATTTTCAGTTTCATCTTTGCCAGAAAAGAAATCCCCAATACTGGAAAAGAAGCCTTTAGTAGGCTTTGTTTCTGGCTCTGCTTCTTCAACTGTTTTTGCTGTACTGGAGGTCCAATTATTATCTGCCACTACAGGTTCTTCAGTCATTATTTCTTCAGTTTCGGTGACATCGGTTACCACTTCTTCAGATTCTGCCGCAGGTTCGTCTACCTCTGTTGTTTCAACAGGATCTTCTTTTTCAGTAAGAGCAGTATTTGTCTCGTTCTCTTCTTCACTGGCAATAAGACTATCGAAAAGATTAGTGGAAGATACCGGTTTATTATTTGGTGTAGGTAAACCTAATGCACGGTGGATAGCTGAAGGTTCTGTTTTTGTAGAACTAACGGCAGTATTATTTTCTTCTTCGACAGCTTCAATGGGACTGCTTTCTTCTTTAAGCTCAGCAATATTAGTTGTTTCTTCTATAGGCTCAATAACTTGTTCGCTTGCTGTGGATTCTACTATCGTTTGCTGTTTCTCACGCTCTAGTGTGGAAGCGGTGTTATCGATATAGACAGTCTCTATTTCAGGTTCGTCACTATCGCCAGTTGAAAATACGCGGCCTATTGCTTCGAAGAAACCTTCGGTTGGCGCATTAGCATTATATTCACTCGGTGCTTTTTTATTATCTGTGTCCCAACTGTGTTTACCTGAGGTTCCGAATGTAGTTTTAATTTCAGCTTCTTCAATTGCAATTTTTGCATCAGCTTCAGCTTGTTCTTTTGCCAAAGCTTCTTCTTCAAGTTTGGCTTTAGCTTCCGCTTGTTCTTTTACCAAGGCTTCTTCTGCATCGAGTTTAGCTTTAACTTCGGCTTGTTCTTTTACCAAGGCTTTTTC
>DUBV01000083.1:5066-7336 GCA_012960105.1 Thiotrichaceae bacterium
TCAGCTTGTTCTTTTACCAAGGCTTCTTCTGCATCGAGTTTAGCTTTAACTTCGGCTTGTTCTTTTACCAAGGCTTTTTCAGCCGCAATTTTAGCATCAGTTTCAGCTTGTTCTTTCGCCAAGGCTTCTTCTGCTTCAAGTTTAGCTTTAGTTTCAGCTTGTTCCTTTTCCAAAGCCTCTTCAGCTTCAAGTTTGGCTTCAGCGACTGCTCGTTGTTCATTATGTTCCGTGGTCGATACGGTATTGTCGAGATATGCCGTTTCTATTTCAGGTTCGTCATCGTTATTATCACCGCCGGAGAAAGCTCGACCTATTGCCGAAAAGAAACCACCGAATGCTTCACTGTTATCATATTCACTTGACGCTTTTTTATCGCCTACATCCCAAGTTGATTTTCCTGCGGAGCCTGTTGTGGTCTCGACTTCTTCTACAGTGTCAGCAACTTCAGTAGTTACTTTATTTTCTGGAACTGTTTCAGCAACAGCTTCTTCAAATTGAGGGGAAGGCTCTTTTTCAGGTTCTGATACTTTAGTTTCTGGCTTAGTTGCAGGTTTGCTTTCAGCAATATCCAACTCAGATTGATCTAGTGACAACAATCCTTCTTTATCAACACTAAACAAAGCTTTCTTTTTTTGATTGTCAGTATTCTGCGTTGTTGATTGCGTTGTTTCTTTAGGCTGATTATTTTGAACGGCTGCTTTTTCTTCGACAGGATTCGGTGTGGTTGTCGCTTTCTTGCTTTGAGTCACTTCTGGTTCAGGTGTTTGTTCTTTGACGGCTTGTAATTTCGGTTTTGCTTGAATAGTGCGTGTTGCTACGTTGGCTGCGGCTGAACGTTCCAGACTAACTAGTTCATTTTGTGCAGCTGCATAACCCTGATCAGCAGATTGTCTAAACCAACGTTTTGCCTGAGCATAGTTTTGTTCAAGGCCTTTACCTGAACGATACATGGTACCGAGGTTATATTGTGCGGTGGCATCACCGCGATCTGCAGCCAAACGATACCAACGAGCGGCTTCTGAGTAATCTTGTTCAAGACCTTCACCGGTGTGATACATGCTGCCCAAATTTACCTGCGCACGGGCATAACCTAGTTCAGCTGCTTTTTTAAACCAACGCGCTGCTTCGGTTTGATCTTGTGGAACGCCTTCACCATAAGCATAAGAAATAGCCAAACTGTATTGGGAAACGACATGGCCTTGTTCGCCTGCACGGCGATACCAGATAGCGGCCTCGGTTAAATCTTGTTTTATGCCTTCGCCAAATGCATAGGAAACAGCAAGATTATATTGCGCATCTTTATTTCCCTGAGTTGCCGCTTTGCGATACCATAAAACGGCATTTTCAAAACTTTGTGGAACGCCTTCACCGGCATAATACATATAACCGAGATTTGCCTGAGCGTTAGCATCGCCTTTTTCTGCAAGTCGAGTAAATTCTTTGACTGCGGTTTCATAATCGCCACGTGAAAGTGCATTACTTGCACTGAAAATATCAGCCTGAGCGGTAAGGATGTAGCAAAATGAAAGTAGGGCGATTGACAGAAAACGAGCCATTTATCAGTCCTAATAATCCGAGAGAGTAATTGTAACAATTTGTTGCAATGATGTTTTTACGGAAACCCGCTTATATCTGCAAAATTTTACAAATTGTAGTGTAAAAATAGCTTGAAAACACTATATATTGTGGGTTTAGATGAAAAAAAGCGCTTTCTTGACGATTTTTCAGCCTAGTAGCGAAATATATGAAAAAATTCCGAATTTATCTAGGTAAAACAACGCTATCAGGCAAGTAATCCGCCGATAAGTGCGCCGATTAGAAGAGGCGGAATATAGAGGACATAGAGCAATAATCCACCGCCAGCGAGTACCGCGCCGATGACTGGCAATGTGGTCAATATCGTTCCCGCAAAGAATAAACCGAGTGCGACAACTATGCCGGGTAGTAGCGCTGCTAATATACCCGCAATTACACCACCAGCTTGTTTACCGCCAACAACACCTGCTATTAATGATCCAATTCCAGGCAACCAGAATAACAGAAGGGAAATGACGAACATCCAGAACATACCCAATACGATACTGCCATTATTTTCTTCTGCCATTATTTTCTCCAGTTTTTATTTTTAGTTGTTGGTCTAACTCGTTTACCGCTGTAGTACAATTTAAACCTTAACTATCAATCTATTCAACTCAATTTTAAAAAAAGCTAATGTCTGACAAGAAAAAATCAGGTTCAAAAAATTATGCTTGGATATTTTTTGTTTATTT